>JANPLD010000001.1:0-2678 GCA_031426355.1 Alphaproteobacteria bacterium
CGCGGGGTTTGCGATCGTCGCGTTTGTCGGAGGAGCCCTTTCCTTCCGAAAAATGGAGCGACATTTCGCTGATGTCATCTAGGGTTGACTTCGCCCCTGCTTCGCTTAAAAACCTAGCTGTTCGAGAGATTTTACTCAGAATGAAAAGCTTCAATGCCTCCAAGGCTTCGATTTTCTCGCCTAATGCCGTGCGCTTGTCGTTGCAATTGGCTCTTATAATACTTTCCGGGACTGTGTTCGGCCAAACCCCGCTCAGCCTTACGGGTTGGAATTTCGACGTAATATACGAGAATACATCATCTTCCTCAGTGACTTCGTTTCTGGATCCATCTGGATACAATTTTGGTGAGACGGGCTTGGAGGTTGATCCCACATACAAACATAACCCCGGCACTGGGCACGATGAAAATGTGAATCCTTACCCTCTCCCGTTTGGCCTTCCTTCAGATCGGGTTGTTAATAGTCTTGCGACTAACTCGGTGACTGGAGGTCATACGTCATTCTTATTGCAAAGTTATACTGCGCAAAATGCTGCGTTAATGAAACAAGTGGGAGATTCTGTCACGCTTCAGTTAGCAACGCCGCAGCGTTTCAGTTCCCTCGCGATTCTAAACACGAGTACCAATGTAGATCAGGGAACTCTTCATCCAATTCAAGTAACGCTGAAGTTTCAAGGTGATCCTGTTGCTGTAACTTTTACCTATAACTCAAAATCATGGCGCCAAGAGATTGGTTATCCAGTTCCCGACCCACTTCCCCCGCTCTCTCCGGACTCCGCAACCGCTAGAATGGACCGAGTACGTGGTTCGTCACTTTCCAGCGGTCCCGACTATTTGTATTTGGAGCAGCACAAATGGGTTATCTATGAAACGGATATCAACCTGACCTCGTATGGCTTTGATTCCAAACTGATTGAGTCCATGAAGTTTGAGATGGTTGGAACCTATACGCCACCATATGAGACTATCCCGTATACCGCGGTCTTTGCGATTAATGGCAGTGCACTTGGCAATAGAAACAATTTAACCCAAGGAACTGATTTGTTAAATAGTGTAAATTATGAGCTTTCTGAAAACCCCTTGATACATCGATTGCCAACCCTTAATTCTGATGACGTCGCACTTTCGACAGGCGGTAGCTCAAATCTAACGATCAACAACGGGAGTCTTACCATGGGTTCATTGAATCTAACCGCTGCGAACAGTTACACGATTCAAAACAATGGCGGTTCGCCAAGTAACTTAACATTGGGGACGAGTTCGAACTCCGTGGCGCATTCCGAGGGAGGATCGCGCGAAGACTTGATCTACATGGGACCGAATGCCGGCAACTTGACGCTTGCTGGGACGAGTGCTGGTTCAGATCTGAATCTGACTCTCACCCGAACTGGGAACTTTAACGTAGCCAACGGAGACACTACGTTGGATATATCGGCTACGATTTCCGGATCCGGCTATGGGATCAACAAGACGGGATCGGGCCTCGTCAAGCTGTCCGGTAATAACACATTTTCCGGGGCGACAACGGTAACAGATGGAAGGCTGGATGCGGCCGCGAATGGAGCGCTCGGAGGAACGAACGCTGTCGTGATTAACTCCGGAGGAACCTTGTTGTTGAGCGGCCCCGACTTGAACCGGGTAAATGACGCTGCATCGGTTTCGATCGCCGGTGCTGGTATCCTGAAATTCGGCGATACCGCCTCCACAACTTCTGAAACCATGGGAGCCTTGACGCTTTCGGACGGAAGTATTTTGGATTTCGGGTCGGAGCTGGGCAATTTTACCACGACATTTGCGTCGTTGGTTCTTCCAAACAGCGGATACGCAACGATCGTCAATTGGAACGGCTTGGTCAGTCAGGGATTTGCTTCGGATACTGATCGCCTTTTGTTTAGCAGCGTTCCTGGGGTGACAAGCACCGACGCCATCCGCTTTGACATTGACGGAACGCTCCATTCAGCTCGATTTGTGCAGCTGAACGGATCCGGTGTTTACGAAGTGCTTCCCAACCAAACATTGTCCGCAGTACCGGAGCCAACGACGTTATTCACAGCCCTTGCGATTCTTGGGCTTGCGCTTTCGAGCGGTTCGTCTCGTCGCCGTGTTCACTAGGGTAAAAGCGGGCGGTCCTCAGCGGGAGTCTTTGGGGGTAGAGTTTAGGAAAATACAATCGTAATGGGATCCAACAATACAGCGCTGTCGGTTCGGCAGTTGTCTAAAGCCTATCAAATTGGGCACAATCGCACCAGGCCCACGACGATGGGCGAGATGCTGCTTAACCGAATACGAAACCCGATCCAGCGGGTAAAGACGGACACTTTTTGGGCATTGCGTGACATAAGCTTTGACGTTCAACATGGCGAGGTAGTGGGGATTATCGGACGCAATGGCGCGGGTAAGAGTACGCTGCTTAAAATTTTAAGCAGCATAACCGAACCCACCAGCGGTGAGATCGATTTGTATGGAAAAGTTGGAAGCCTCTTGGAGGTTGGAACTGGCTTTCATCCGGAATTGACGGGCCGTGAAAACATTTTTTTAAACGGTGCGATTCTTGGAATGCGCCGGAGGGATATTGTCAGACAATTTGACGCGATAGTCGATTTCGCTGCCGTTGAACAATTTCTCGATACACCGGTAAAACGTTACAGCAGTGGTATGTATGTTCGTCTTGCCTTCGCG
>JANPLD010000002.1:0-1789 GCA_031426355.1 Alphaproteobacteria bacterium
CAATTTCCCCAGCCGCCCAAGCCAACTGTTGCTACCACCAGCACCGCCAATATCCACCGCAGCCACCTTGGACTTGTCTCTGATGAAGCGTGACTCGAATGACTCATTGCGTGCCTTTCCTAAATTGACCGCGTACAAAATTGTCTTTAATAGATTGTTGAAAACAAAACGAATGGACGAACAGTTAGTTTCTCAGCCGGCCAATGCGTATTGCTCAGCGCAAATTCCATTGAGCCTTGAGGGCGGATGTCTTCGATTCGCAGAGGCAGAATCGGAATCGACTTTCCAATAGCACGCTCGACTTCGCGGCGAACTTGCGGTGACTCGTTTGCGTTAGAAGAAAAGATCAGGACCATTACTTTAGAGCGATCGATCCCGTCGATTATGGACGCTCCCCATTCGGTGCCGGCTGCAATATCTCGCGGCGCAATCCAGCATCGCATGTTTCGCTCTTCTAAAACTCCCCACGCCGCATCGGCCCACGTTCGATCCTGCGACGAATGGCTAATGAAGACATGACACTTTGGCGATTTGACGGCGTACATGGTATTGTCTGGGGCTGACTAAACAGGCTTTTTGAAGAGTTTCATACCGCATCCCTACTCAGTCATTGATTAGCAACGAAGAAGCTCCAGTTAGCCAGGGATTATACATAAAACCTACGCAAGAAACATGCAGAACGGTGTTGCTAACTCACTAGAAGCGGCCTAGGCAAGACTCCCTGTCGTCACAGCAAGTATCTTGGCTAAAATGTCTAAGTTTGGGTGGACGTGAATGATAGCCAGACGCCAACACACCGCAAGTTGATTTTCTTGCCCTCCCACAGTCGACTTCGATTCATGCGAACCAACCACAAACTGGAACACGATTTCTACTTGCAAACAACCGTCGAGGTGGCTCGAAATTTGTTAGGCAAAGTCATTGTGCGGCAGCTCGTCAGTGGCCAGATATTAGCGGGGATCGTCGTTGAAACAGAAGCTTATTTGGCCGCTGATGACCCGGCCAGTCACTCCTTTCGCGGTCAGGGACGGAAAAACGCATCTATGTTCGAGCCCGCTGGAACGCTGTACGTCTACTCGATTCATGCAAAGTATTGCTTAAACGTTGTCACCGAAGCTAAAAGTCAAGGGGCCGCCGTATTGGTTCGAGCCGTGCAGCCGATTGAAGGAATCGACTCGATGCGAGAGAATCGTGGACTCTTGAATCGAAACGAACCGCTGACACGCTTGACCACTGGTCCAGCTCGGATGTGCCAAGCTTTGGCCGTCGATCGCAGCTTAGACGGCACCGACCTACTTACGAGTTCGAGCATTTGGTTTGAATCGGAACCTTCAGTAGTTACGACCCAGCCCTGGGAAGCTCGAATGAGTGCTCGTATTGGTATCTCTCAAGCCATTGATCGGCCGCTACGATGGTTCATCGACGGACACCGGTTCGTTAGCGGTCGTGCCCGAGACCATTCCCGGCGCCGCGACTGGAGCTTTAGTGTTGAGTAAGTCAGTCACCAACGCTGTGAAGCATTTTGGACGAGGAAATGTAGCTGGTTTCGTCAGAAACCGGTGCTTGTCAGCGACCACTCACTAGAATGACAGTTGGTGGTAAATGACAGTTGGTAGTATAAGAACCAGGAGGTTTTTGCGCCGCTCGCAAGTCTGATTGCTTGCAGTGACTTCGACGATGCCCTTAGCCAAGCCGGCGCAACCAGCTACGGATTGCATGCGTCTGTATTTACACGCGACATCGATCGCGTTTTCAAGTCCATTCGGCAACTCGATTTCGGCGGCGTGAT
>JANPLD010000003.1:0-1894 GCA_031426355.1 Alphaproteobacteria bacterium
GTCACCAGTCATTTATTGGGATTGGGGGAGTACTACGCCTCTTATCTTTTGGCGTGGTCGCCTGTTTGTTGGACTCACGCTTTACCTTCAGAGTCAGAAGCGAAACCCGAAACTCGACGGCGGTGGAAGCAAGAAGTTCGGCAAATGCGGCAGTTCATCCACACTCTTTGGAAGGTGCGGCGATCCCTGGCGAACATTCCTATGTACACCATTTTCGATGATCATGACGTGAGTGATGATTGGAACTTAAATCAGGCTTGGTGTTTGCGCGTACTAGGGCGATCGCTGGGACGAAACACGGTGCAAAACGCGCTGCTAGCCTACGCTGTTTTTCAGGCTTGGGGCAATACACCAGAGCAATTTGAGCCGGGGCAATCGGGTGGAAAGCTCTTAGCTGCTGCCGCTACTAGGTCAGCATCTCAGGGCAAAGATGAAAATGCAAAAGCTGCGATCGCCCGATACATCGGTTTGCCACATAGCGATCCTCAAACCGGAATGCCGTGCTTCGTCCCAGATGGCGAGGTTTTGGTGCTCGATCGGCACCCGGAAGCTCTTACCTGGAACTTTACTGTTCATAGCCACTGCCATGAAGTAATTGTGCTGGATACTCGCACCTGGCGCGGCTACCCGGCAAACGCAAAAGCGACAGCGCCCCCTATGTTGCTTTCTCCCCAAGCTTTTCAAAAGCAGATTGCTTTACCGTTGCAGGAGATTAGCGAGTCTTCTCATAAAGCTACTTTTGTGATTGCACCAACAAACTTATTTGGGCTAAAAGTGATCGATTGGATTCATCACTGGCATCTGCGGCGCAACAAAGTATTTGCAACGGATGTGGGAGACGCTTGGAACATCAACATGGAAGCATTGGCACAACTGCTGCTAACGTTGTTTCAATACCGGGAACGAGTTGTGGTTTTATCGGGAGATATTCACTATGGTTCAGCAATTCGCTTGGTGCATTCTTCAATTAAACCTCAGTCAGAATCCGTGTTAGTGCAGTTAACATCGAGCGCAATCAAAAACGAGGAAGTAGTGACTGAAGTTCTGCATACTCGGTTAAAGCACTGGTTACTGCCTGAAAAAATGCGCCATTGGATTGGTTGGAATGAGCCAATTGATATGCTGGAATGCGAGGGAAAGAGTAAGGAGTGGCGATCGCCAACCCAGCCCCCCGATTGGTACTGCACTTTAGAATGGGTGCATCGGGAAGCGGCACATACAACCTATTTCAAGGAAGATACCTCCTGGCTGATGCCTCCTTGGAAACGGGTAAGGCTAGCAAAATGGTGGCGCTTGCTAATGTTTTGGAAAAGTCTATGGTTTCAGGATGGACGAGAAGTCGTGGGGTTAAATAATTTGGCGTTTGTTCATTTTGAGGGAGTCGAAGCAAGTCAGGTCGTGCAAGATTTATATTGGTTCTCGACCCATTTTCCAGTCCAATTGGTTCGGAGTCGATTTAGAGCAGAACTAAATCCTGAGCCATCCCTCAAGCCCCCATTCCCGAATAACGCTTCAGCCCCAGTCGCCACAAATATCGATTCAACCCAAAAAACAAGATAATCCACCCCACCATGATCGCCAACCCCTGCCCTACGTTAACGGGCAACCCTACCAAAATACTAGCTGGAAAATCAATGAGATAAGGGAACGGAGTCCACATTACAATTTTTTGCAATGCGGGTGGAAAAATTTGAACTGGGGCAATTAATCCTGATAGGAACAGGTAAAACAGATACCAGAACGATTCAATAGCATTGGCGCGTTCTACCCAAAAGGCAAACATGGCAAATGTGTATTGGGTCACAAAGCGCAATACAAACGCTAGCATGACCACTAAAATACACAGCAAGATACTAGATAAACTAGGCAGCCAGACTGCTTGAGGAAATAGTAA
>JANPLD010000004.1:0-4185 GCA_031426355.1 Alphaproteobacteria bacterium
GAATATGACATCCCAAAAGATGTTTATATCGCACCTATAGTTGCTAGCGGTAAAATGCTACTAATAAATAACGATGCTAAACTTGTAGTGATGGAATAATTATTCTTAATGCTTCTTACAATTGACATAGGTAACACTAATATAGTTTTTGGTTTTTTTAATGAAAAAAGATCTGACTATAAGTTGCTGGGTTCATTCAGGGTGGAAACCCGCCACAACCGCACGGCAGATGAATATTTTGCTCTTTTCCAGCCTAATTATCTGGCAATAAGTAATTCACCTGTAACTGCCATAATTATTGCTTCAGTTGTTCCGCAAACAAAATATGAAATTGAGAACTTCTGCAAAAAGCATCTTGGATTAAAGCCAATAAATATTTCCGATATCAAAGACAAACTTGGAATAAAAATAAATCTTGATTCTCCAGAGGAAGTCGGCGCAGATAGATTGGTAAATTCAGTTGCGGCTTATAAACTATACAAGAATCCTGCGATCATAATTGATTTTGGAACAGCAACTACTTTTGATGTTATTGATGGCAAAGGTAACTATCAGGGCGGCGCCATAGCTCCTGGGATAAACCTTTCAATTTCCGCTCTCCAACAGGCTGCTTCCAAATTACCTAAAATATCTATAGAAAAACCATCCAAAGCTATTGGCAAATCAACTAAGCAGGCCATGCAATCTGGCATCTATTATGGCTACCTTGGCATGGTAGAAAGACTTGTTGATGAGATAAAGCGTGAAAATAAGCTGAAATCTACAGTAATTGCAACGGGCGGGCTTGCAAAATTCTACAAATCACCGAAAATAGACCATGTAGATGATGAATTAACTTTGAAAGGCCTGAAGATTATTTATGATAAGATATTCTAATCAGCATATGCAAATTTTAACTATTATTATTTAATTCCAGAAAATGTCACAGAAAAAAGTCAATAAAGAAGACCTCATATTTTTACCGCTGGGCGGTTCTAACGAAATAGGGATGAACGTTAATCTCTATCACTATAACGGCAAATGGATAATTATCGATCTTGGTGCTGGCTTTGCCGGTGATGAATTTCCCGGCGTTGACATGCTTGCTCCTGATATTTCATTCGTCCTTGAAAATAAGGAAGATTTTTTAGGTATAGTTCTCACTCACGGCCATGAAGACCATTTAGGTGCAGTTGGCTGGTTATACGACCAATTGCAGCTTCCTATTTATGCCACACCTTTTACTGCTCAGATAGTGCAGAATAAGATGGATCAGGTCGGCGCCCAATCCGGCACAAATATAAAGATCGTGAATCCCGGCAGCAGGTTCAAGATCGGTGATTTTGATCTGGAAATGATACAGATAACTCACTCCATTCCTGAAATGAATGGTATTATGGTGAGAACCCCGGTGGGTAATATTTTCCACACTGGTGATTGGAAGCTTGATCCAAACCCGGTTGTTCTCCCAACTACAGATTTCGCTAAACTAGAAGCTATCGGCAAAGAAGGCGTTCTTGCCATGGTATGTGATTCCACCAACGTATTTAACGACAGGTTCTCAGGCTCTGAAGGTGACCTTGAAGAGTCTTTAACAAAATTGATCAGCGAGCAGAAAGGTACGGTTTATGTTACTACCTTTGCAAGTAACGTCGCCCGTATTGAAACCATATGTAAAGCCGCAATGGCCAATAAACGTAAGGTTGCCCTTGCTGGATTAAGCCTCCATAAAATAACAGGATTTGCAAAAGCCACCGGTTATTTAAAAGATATTGAACCGTTCATTGAAGATGGTGACGTTAAAAAATATCCACGAGATAGGGTTCTGGTAATCTGTACAGGCTGTCAGGGTGAACCACGTGCTGCATTAATGAAAATCGTTAATAACGAACACCAGTATTTAAAACTCACTCCTAAAGATACGGTAATATTTTCTTCAAAAATTATTCCCGGAAATGAGAAAAAAATATTTGGATTGTTGAATAAATTCGTACGTCTGCGTTGTGAAGTGTTTACTGAAAAAGATCATCGTGTTCACGTTTCAGGTCACCCATCATCGCTTGAACTTACTAAAATGTATGAACTTGTAAAACCGCAGATCGCTATTCCAGTTCACGGTGAAGCTGTTCACATTCATGAACATAGTAAACTGGCAAAAAGAATAGGTGTTCCTAAAGTAATAGAGATACAGAATGGTGAGATGGTCAGACTTTCTGGTGAGCCAGAATCACTTAAACATGTTAAATTCGGTTATCTTGGCGTTGATGGTTATATGCTACAGCCAAAGGACGGCGCAGTTATGGCAGTACGCCGTAAACTCCGCGATAATGGTATAGTTATCGTTTCATTCACAATTGATCAATCAGGCAAACTGATCTCGGATCCTGTTATTAGAACCCCTGGCATAGTTGATGAAAGTGAGAATTCAGGCTTTATAACTTATCTTGAAGATGAGATAATTGATATCATTGATAGCGCTTCTAAAAATGATGAAGATAAACTCGTCAAAAAAATCCGCCGCCACGTAAAAGATCTTTTCGCTAAAGAGCTTAATAAAAACCCGATCGTGGAAATTATGATAAATAAGTCGTAGTTTAAAGTTCTACGTTTGGTTCGTACATTATCTCTGAAACATATCTGCGGCCACCAGTGCCGCGTTTAAGTTGAACTACAATTTCAACTACCTGTTTGATATAATTTTTGATCTCGGTTCTGCTCATAGAAACGCCAGATTGAAGAACCATCAAGCATAACTGTTCAATCGCTAGTTTCGGCGTATCCGCGTGAAGCGTTGCTATCGAACCCGGGTGACCTGTATTTACCGCACGCAAATAACTGAATGCTTCCGCGCCGCGTAACTCACCAACTATAAGCCTGCTTGGAGCTAAACGCAAACACGCTTCAATAAGGTCTTGCGTAGTAACTTTCGCTAAACCTTGCCCACCTTTGGAGGATATCAGATATAATTTATTAGGCTGCTCAAGCTTTATCTCCCTTGCATCCTCAACTGTTATAAGCCTTTCTTCGTGAGGTATGTATTTATATAAAGCATTCGCAAATGTGGTTTTACCGGTTGATGTACCACCACTTATGATAATATTCTTTCTAGCCGTTACAGCATTGATAAGAAAATTCTTGATATCTTTTTTCTGATAATATTCATCAAGCATGACATCAGTTTGGTTTACTGTTTTTTCAGTTGATGCTTCTTTGAAAGCTCCCATTTTCTCATACTCATCCAGCGACATATTAAGAACGCTAGGCTTACGGATTGAGAATGCAACTGAATGCTGGTCAACCGCCGGCGGAAAAACTACCTGCACACGAAAACCATTAGGCAAAGTAGCGGAGAGGATAGGGGTCTCACTACTAATAAGCTGATTGGTAGATTGCGCAATAAGCCTGCCCATACTAAGCAGATGGTTCATATTAAAAGTTGGAAGTTCCTTATAAAAATGGTTTCCCCTTTTTTCTACCCAGCAACCTAAAGGCTCATTGATTGAAACCTCGTTTATATCCTCTTCCTTGAGAATCTCATAGATAGGTTCAAGATATGTATTTAATGCTGCGACGCTCATTATAATTCTCTACTTTAACATTATAAGTTTATCTTCTTCCTCACCAATATCAGGCGGGAAATAAATATCTTTGTTTACAAAAACTTTGATCCTTGTTCCCTGGTCAATAGTGATGCGCGGATTAACATTTATCATATCCCTTGCTATACTTTGCACTTTAGAACCAAGTTCTGATACAGCCTGCCTTGTACCAAGCGCAAGGTTAGAGCCCGATTCAACCACGTTACCATCTTGCGTAACGGTGCTTGTAACTTGGCCAGCATTAGTAAGTGCATCAGCTGCATATGAGAATGCAATTGTAATAGTACTCAGTAATATTGAGCTGCCGAATATCTCTGCGAACCTGTTATCAATATCACCAACCACACCTGTTCTGCCTAATAGGTCAACTGCGATCATATCTTCACGGCTATCAAGCATTGCATCTATACCATCAGGCCTGATAACACGTGTCCAGATTATGAATACCCTTGCTTGCCCGAATTTAACCTGCGTATCATATGTCCCAATTAACCTTGAACCTTTCGGTATAAGGATTTTCCTGCCAGCTTCCGCATAAACATCTCGCGCAATTATACCTCTTAATTTACCGGGAAGGTCAGTATTGATCGCTGTTTCAATAACCGCA
>JANPLD010000005.1:0-16903 GCA_031426355.1 Alphaproteobacteria bacterium
CCTGTTAGGTTATTACTGATTCCCTGTTATATATTTTAGGGAATATGCCTGTGATACCAACGTTTCTGGGCTAGATAACGCCTTAGTTTTATCTTAAAACCTTAAATTCCCTGATATTTTAAAAAATTCCCTGTATTTTTCTCTGTTAGCAGGGTATTTCTACTGATGGCTAGTAGCTCAATTGTTAGAGTCCACCACCATACAATCTAGTATCATTTAAATCTTAAGCCACTATGGCGTAGTTTAGCGACACTTACGGCATTATCATTTACATCACGATCTCAGTTTAGCAAATTTTTAGCTCGGAATTCCGGATTTACATCGACTAGATTTTCCTGCCGACCTTAAGTGATTGCTGGTACTTTTGCTGATATATTGTTCATTCCCGTCATCATACCGCCTTGCATTGGTAACATCATTGGCATTACATTAGCTTGGTTTGTAGTATTCATAGAAACTCCATTTTTATTAAGGTTATAAATTACTATTAGTAATCGCTATTAGATTTAGCCTCTTCAATTGTGGTCACAATAGGTAGGTGATAGAGCGATTAACTTTCCTCCGTTATAATAGATGCTTTATAAGGATAACCTTTGATATATTGGAATTATTAGGAAGACCCGTGATATTTAGGCTACTTTTTATCTGGTTAAATTCATATTTAAAAGGATGTATAGTGACAATAATCTGGTTTGGAGATAGATAAATCTTGTAAAAAAATAATTTAACCTTTTTTAGGATATAAATGAACGTAGTAAAATTTTATAAATATCTGAAGCATCACCTTGAAGAAGCAGATGAAAATTATTTCCAGCATCTTCGTTTTACATTTACTATGTTCTGGTCAATTTTTGTTACATCAATAATTCTATTAATTCATGGTATACTGCCTTTTGTTTTTACCAGAACATCAAGCGAAAGAGTAAAAAATATTCACAAGATTTTTGATCAAAGAATTAAAAATCTAGAGTCTAAAAAGTTGAATAAATAGTATAACAATAACTTTTCCTACTTTTCTCTACTAAAACACATAATATAATATTAAATAGCACAACCATACGCGAAACGCGATGTATACTTTGAAATTATTCAATAATTTCAAAGAAGAAACTTGACATATCAGCCACTTATAGATACTACACTTATTAAGTATAGTATTAAACCGCTATTATTCCATTCGGGATGGATATAGGGCTAAAAAACAAATAACAAGGTGAGTATGGTTAGTAAATTTATAGATTTTATTCATAAGAGACTTGAGCAGGCAGGGCTTTTAGAAAAGGTAATAAATGCAAATGAGCAAAATATGCAAGATCAAGAAAATGGGTATAATCTCAAGCAGGAAGAAAAAACACAGTTAATTTCCACGATCATAGCAGATCAAGGTATTGATAAGGTTAAACCATTTTTGATAGAGGCAGGATTTAATGAGAGTGATTTTGAAAGTGTTCAAAAGTTTAAAAAAATTCATTTAGGAACAGATGAGCAATCGGGAGTTGTCTATTATGGCTTTTTAATTCCGCCAAGGTTTGAAATCCCTATTCATAGCCATACAGGCCCTTGTTCCTCAGCGCATTTTACCGGTGGTAAAGCGGAAGGTCATTACCGTGATATTGATACGCAAAGTGCATTAGCAACTGAGAAAAGCTTCTTTGAGCAAGTAGCGCTTAATGTTTCCCTTCAATCTTATGATGCAATAGTTGATGTGGCGGTTTATTTGCTTCGTGATTCAACAATAATAAATCCGGTAAGTATCAATCATAGCCAGCCGGGAGAAACAACATATGTAAGGCCAAGTGAAATCAGTACAAATATTTCATTAGACGAACATTCTGGTGGTGTAACATATGATAAAGAATATTTTAAAAGAAATTCTGAAGATATAAAAAGTTATTTGATAAAACATCATGGCTTAAAAAAAGAAGCAGGTGAGGATGAAAAATTATTTCAAGGTAGAGCTGAAAAGCTTATCGGGGAAAATTATGGATCTAGTTTCCTTTATGAATTTAATCAGTTTGCTGGTAAATATTATGGTCGTAATGAACTTTTCCAAAAATATGAAAATGCGATAGCGCGTGGTAAAGAAGTTGCTGCAGGGATAGTAAACGATCCTAATAATTTTGCAGATTTTCATACAGTAATTAATACTGACCATAATAAGCCAACCATATTAATTCATACTTATTCTTTAAACCGTGAAATTAATGGAAAAGTAAGCCGAATACCTGATGCAAATAATCTACCTCTTACAGCAGAGAATTATATTGGTGCATTTAAGCATGCATATCCGACAACATTGAAAGTTGTCGCTGAAGGAGACCAAAGGTATATGCCTATTCGTTATCCAGACCCTGAGATATATAATGCGGAAGCTAAAGGAGCTAAAATAAATCAACATCAAACTCAAATTTAGTAAAGGAGAAATTATGGCAGAGAAAATAAAACTTAATCTTCCTGAAAAGGTGGGTGCAAATGCAATAAGGGCTGTAAATGCAGAGTCTCAAGAAATTGCGAAAGAAGAAGGTTTGGAATATTTGTTGCCGGCAAATTGGGGAAATCCTACAATTCCATATAATGAAAAAACTCTTTATGAGATGATTGTAAGTATATTAACTGCTGCTCCAGGTTATGGAACGCATCATGGTACTGATGAACAAAGGCAGAGAATGTCAGAAGTTGTAAACTTTTTTTCTGGTATAGATGATAGGGCAGTATTCAAAGCTGATAAAACAGCTCTAACCGGGGGTGCAACTGCTGCAACGGCGGCCTTAACGCTCGCCTTGGTAAAAGAAGGCGGATATATTTTAATACCTGATCCTGGTTATCCAGGATATCGCAACCAGGCAAAATTATGTGGTAGAAAACCGCTTTCATTTACATATAAAGAAGATGGTTCACTCAATGCTGAAGATTTAAGAAAACAACTAAAGGAAAAAGGGTTAGATAAACCCAATCAAGATGGCAGCTATAATACTTTTCTGTTAATTCGCACTGTGCCAAATAATCCAACCGGGCATGCTGATAGCGCCAAACAAGCTGAGCAGGAAGCCAAAGTGTTTAATGAGTTTAAAAAAGAATTTCCTGGGCTGATTTTATACGAAGATTCAATCTACAAAGAAACATGCGTAGGCGGGTTTAATAGCATAATTCCATATTTATCACCAGAAATGTTAGGGCATACTATAACCGCATCTTCTGGCGCAAAATCCCTGGCTACAATGGCAAAGGAAAGGATAGGCTCAATTTCCTGGGTTTCAGAGGAGTTCAGTACATTAATTCTTGATGCGGTATCCGCTCTTGAAGCAGGTGCAAACCAACATGCAGCTGAAGCTTATACGAAAGTTTTACATGATGAAATGCTGGTAGAAAAACAGGCTAACGTTGAAGGTAAAAGGCATCCCAACAAAAATGCGGCTTATTATAATAATAGAAGAAATATAGTTTGCAGTGGTCTGGGAGAAATAAATAAAGCTTTGGAAACTGCTGGGGAGAATTAAATAAAATTTAAAAATACTAAAGCTTCAATGTATTTATATCCGGATTTTACCGATGTCTTAAAAGGTAAGAAAGTTCCTGAACATATGAAGGAACAACTTGGTTTTACTGAATTTAAAGATGGTAACGATTTTAGAAAATTTATGATGTATTTGCATAAGTCTTCCTCTGTAGATAAAGGGTATGCGCCTGTAGCGGTATGCAATGAAGAATTATTTAGAATACCTGAAGATGTAGCAAAATCTCCATCTGGAATAAAAGCCAGAGTTTCTTGCGTTTTAACTCCTAAACAAACCAAGTTGCTGGTTGAATCTTTTAAAGGTGCAATTAAAGAGATTTACAAAGCAAATGGAATTGATTTAAATTTGAATGTTAATCCTAAAACAAAAGAAGAGATCAATAATGATCTAAAAAATGCTAAGAGAAAACTACCTGGAAAAAATCAAGACCCTTACACTTTGGTAGTGAAACTATTTAATGCCGAACTCGCAAGAACACCTGAATTTAAGGCTCTAAGGGCATAGCAAATCATTTATCCAACGCCTGCTTAAGGTCATAAATTAGATCATCGGCATCTTCAATGCCGATAGATAATCTGATAAGTCCTTCGGTAATGCCCATAATATTCCTTTTCCTGAGGGGAATGGATTTGTGTGTCATAGTTGCGGGGTGTTGTATCAGGCTTTCAACTCCACCTAAACTTACGGCAAGCTCAAATAATTGCAGTTTTTCAAGGAAAGATTTTACCACTTCTCTGTCATCTTTCAGCAATATGGAGATCATTCCGCCAAATTCTTTCATCTGCTCTTTTGCGAGTTGATGTTGTGGATGGGATTTTAGTCCAGGATAAAAAACTTTTTCAACTTTTGGGTGTTTGTGTAGAAATTCGGCGACCTTCATGGCATTTTCGCTATGTTTTTTCATTCTTATTCCTAGAGTTTTTAATCCTCTATGGGTAAGAAAAACATCGAACGGGCTTGGCACCCCGCCTGTGTTAAGTTGTATCTGCCTTATTTTTTCCGCAAGATCATTATTATTCACTACAACCGCGCCACCAATAATATCAGAATGTCCGTTGATATATTTAGTGGTTGAGTGAAGGCTGATATCAAAGCCGTGATCAAGAGGTTTCTGAATATATGGTGAGGCAAAAGTATTATCTGCAACGCATAAAATGTTATGGTCGTTAGCCGCAATTGCAATTTCCCTGAGGTTAGCAATTTTTAACAATGGGTTGCTTGGTGTTTCCACCCATATCATTTTTGTATTGGGTTTTATTTTTCCAAATAATTTATCTATCGGGCTGAAATCCATATAAGTTACTTCGTGTTTAGAAGTAACTTTCAGCATATTTTCAATAAGGTTGTATGTTCCGCCGTATTGATCATCAGAGATAATTATATGACTTCCCTGCGGTAGCAGGTTAAATACAGCGCTTATCGCAGCCATACCTGATGAAAACGCAAAGGCATCACTGCCATTTTCCAGGCTTGCCAGAGCTTTTTCAAACGAAGTTCTAGTAGGATTACCAAATCTTGCGTAACTGTATTGCCCCTGAGATTCAAAACCTTCATATGCAAAAGTAGAATTCGCATATATGGGAGTTATGAGGGCGTTTGACTTATCTTCCAAAAACCCTGCATGAATTGCTCTGGTATCAAACCCTTGTGTGTGCTTAGTTTTTTCTGACATAATTAAAAATCAAATAAGGCTTTAGAGATATATCTTTCTGCTGAAGAAGCAAATATAACCACAATTTTTTTGCCTTTATTTTCTGCCCTTTTTGCAACTTCTAGCGCGGCAGCAAGTGTTGCACCTGATGATATCCCGACTGGAATACCTTCTATTCTTGCTACATCTCTCGCAAGTTTAAAAGCATCTTCGTTGCTGACTTTTATAACTTCATCTATCAATTCTGTTTTGAGTATGGAAGGAACAAATTCTGCTCCTATTCCTTGAATTTTGTGAGAGCCTGGCTTTCCGCCGGAAAGCACTGGGCTGTCTGTCGCACCAGTTATGAATATATCAACCGCGCCCTTGGTATCATTCCATATCTCGTTTGCAGTAGTGTTTCTATGTATAAGTGGGTTTGCAGGGTTTTCAAATTGTTGTAGCATAAGAGCATCAGGGTCGTTATCGACAATTTCCTTAGCTTTTGCTATTGCACCTTTCATGCCTAGTGCGGCTTCAGTAAGTATCAGTTCTGCCCCAAGTATTTTCAGCATTTTCCTTCTTTCCAGACTCATTGATTCTGGCATAATTAATATCAATCTGTAGCCTTTTGCTGCAGCAATAAAGGCAAGGGCAATGCCTGTGTTACCAGAAGTGGTTCAACTAAATATGTTTTGGAAGTGATCTTTCCAGATTTTTCTGCTTGGTCTATCATTGAGTAAGCGAGCCTGTCTTTGACAGAAGAAAGGGGATTAAAGAATTCTAGTTTTGCATAAACATCTGCAATAGCATTATTTTCCTTCGTAATCTTATTAGTCTTACCAGCGGTGTATCACCTATAGTATCAACAAAATTTTCATAAACTTTTCCTCTACCTTGCGTAGTAAATTCTTTTACCATAAATTTTCCTTAGTTTTATTGTGGATATATTAAATATTATTAATCTCTAAAGTCTATCTGATAATAGTTTAAAGTTCACTGTTATAAGAAATTCTTTCCCTGATAATTACCTGTTATCTATTTTAGGGAATTTGCCTTGAAAAGTGAGTGATATGCCGATGTTTGATCATTAGTTTATCTATAATTTTACTGTTATTTTAATAATTTTCTTGTAAATTTCCCTGATAGCAGGGTATTTCTACTGATGGCTAGTAGCTCAATAAGTTATATCCACCACCATTCTAAATTATTCTTCCAAAACTGAAAGACTAAGAAAAATAATAGTAATTATTATTAAATTAATATATCTCTAGTCAAAATTATAATAATATCAGGAGTTCATTTTATGCGACGTTTCTTAACTATTATTACTATGTTATTAACTACATTTGGCTTTGCACAAGCTTTCGCACAGGGCAATATTCCAGCGCCAACTGATGTGGCTGCTGCTCCTGCTGATGCCGCTGTGACCCAGTCAGGTCTTGCAACGAAAGTGCTAACAAAAGGAACCGGAACTAAACACCCTAATTCAGCCAGCCAAGTAAAAGTACATTATACAGGTTGGACAACTGATGGTCAGATGTTCGACAGTTCTGTTGCCAGAGGTGAACCTATAACATTTGGTCTGGATCAGGTTATTGCGGGTTGGACAGAAGGTGTGCAGTTGATGGTAGTTGGTGAAAAACGCCGTTTGTGGATCCCGGAAAACTTAGCCTATAAGGGTCAACCTGGCGCGCCGGCTGGTATGTTGATATTTGATGTAGAGCTGCTTGACGTTAAGTAGCAGTTTAAGATTTAATAAAGAGATATTTGTATTTTTACTGGAATTGTAATTATTTTTGACGCTTTATTGCATGCTGCGCTGGTATCATTTGTCACAAAAATTTAGATAGGTTTAATCCCATTATGCATTTGCTTATATGCAAGTCTAATTTCTATGTGGACTAAATTGAATAAAATTATTTCATAATGGGATTTTTATTACTGAGCTAATACTCATCGTAAATGAAAAATAATTTGCCCATTATATTTATTCCAGGTCTTGGTACATCGCCTCGCAGTTATTCAGGTATTTTTCCTGCGCTGTGGAAGTGTGGTCCGGTAATTATAGCAAACCAGATGTATGGCAATTCAATTGAAGCGTTTGCAAAAAACATATTAGATTATTCACCGCAGCAATTTGTTCTTATGGGGCATTCACTGGGGGGTTATATTGCTTTTGAAATAATGCGGCAGGCGCCTGATCGTGTGTTGAAATTAGCTTTGCTGAATACTTCTGCCCGAGCCGACAATGAAGAAGCAAAAATTAAACGAGTTGAAAAAATAAAAAAAGCGAAACAGGGGAAATTTCCTGAAATAATTGAAGGAGCGCTTTCTGCCTTTGTTCATCCTTCACATAAAGATGATAAAAGATTACAGGAAATAATAACTGCGGCACATAATGATGCTGGGGTAGAAGCTTACATCAATCAGCAGACTGCAATAATGGGGCGTAAGGATTCCCTGAATGATCTTAAAAATATCCATATTCCAACTTTGGTTATCAGCGGTGATGACGATAAGCTGATTCCCATTGAACACTCGAATGAGATAGTTGATGGAATAGAAGGCGCAAAATTAGTGGTAATAAATAGCAGCGGGCATATGTCAGCGTTAGAGCAGCCGGAAGAGGTTAGTAAAGCCTTGGAAAAATGGCTAGAAGAATAATCTTTCAATAAATTTAAATTCAATGGCCAGTAAACTGCAGAGATCATTAAGCCTTCCCCAGCTTATCTTCTATGGAGTTGGAACCATAGTTGGTGCGGGGATATATTCTGTGATCGGGGTTGTTGCAGGCGAAGCGGGAAATAATCTATGGATAAGTTTTGTTTTTGCGGCAATTGCTGCCATGATAACTGCATTATCCTATGCAGAATTAACTTCAACATTTCCAAAAGCCGGGGCTGAATATCAATTTCTTAAAGCGGCAATGCCGCAATGGAGAATATTTGCCTTTATGGCGGGGTTTCTGATCGCTCTTAATACAGCAGCTACCTGCGCCACTGTATCCCTTGCTTTTGGGGGGTACCTCAATGTATTTATTGATGTTCCTGTTTCCCTTATTGCTTTTGCATTGCTTGCTTTATGTACGGTTATTAATATAGCAGGGATCAGGCAGTCAACCTGGGTAAGTATTTTTCTGATCTGTATTGAAGTTAGCGGGCTGCTTGCGATCATATGGTTTGGGTTCAGTAATGGTGATGTTGCCAGGCCATTTGCTGATGTCGGATCATCTTTTGGGTCGCCCGGAATATATGCAGCTACAGCATTGGTATTTTTTATTTATATAGGTTTTGAGGATATTGCCAATCTTACTGAGGAAGCTAAAGATCCTACAAGAAATATTCCGAGAGCATTGATAATAAGTGTAATTATTACTTCGATTATTTATATACTGGTCGCGATGTCAGTTATTGCTATTCTGCCTGCAGAAGAACTTGCGAAAAGTGATTCGCCACTTGTAGCTGTTGCTAATACTGTTGGCTCTAGTACCGGAAAGATGATAGGTATTGCCGCGCTTTTTGCCACTGCCAGCACGGCGCTTATTTCACTTATAAGCATCAGCCGTATGCTTTTTGGAATGGCACGTGATGGGGATATGCCTAAGCTATTATCAAAGATACTCCCAAAAAGAAAAACACCTTGGGTAGCGGCACTAGCTCTTTTCATTGCTGCAATACTGCTTTTACCATTAGGCAAGGTTAAGATAGTTGCCAGTATTTCTTCATTCTGGGTTCTTACTGTGTTCATTGCGATCCAGATATCCGTTATAATACTGCGTTACAAAAAACCGCGGATCAACAGGCCGTTTAAGACCCCTTTCTCAATAGGAAAATTTCCGGTTCTTCCGTTTATCGGGATATTGATTTCCCTTGCTTTGATTACGCAATTTGATGCGATCGTGTATTATGTAGGTTTTGGCGCGATGTTATTAGGTGTTGTTTGCTATCCATTATTAATGAAGATAAATAAATCTTAATAGAATATAAATCTAAGTTATTATCACTCATTTCTTAACATGCCGGAAGGGCGAAGGTTGAATAATCTTCTATTGCCAAGATAGCCTATCAGGCAGATTATTATTATACATATGCAAATCGTAGATAAGGTAACTTCCGGCATCAGGTAAAAGCCTTGCGCGCGAAACTTTAAGTTTATGAGCCATGCCCCGAATGTTCCTAATATTGCAGCAATTGCTGAAGTTATAAGTGCCAGCAAAACCCATTCGGAAATGTAGGTTTTTAATATGTCTCGTTGCCTTGCGCCAAGGATCTTTAATATGGCTGTATCATAAAGCCTTTGTTCAATGGTAGAGTTTAATGCACTGGTTAGAACTAATATACCCGCTAAAAGACTCACTGCTACTGTTATTCGAAGAGATTTGGCAATATTTTTTAATATTTCTTGAACTGTTTCTACAATTTCCTTCGTTCTAATGACAGTTACTCCAGGAAACTTTTTTGCAATTTTTTGTATCAACTCAGCTTCTTTTACTAAATTACCATCTAAGTAAACTGTGGAAAGACTGGTGTTAGGGAAAGTTTCTATCAGTCCGGGAGAAAGCATCATTGCAAAATTTATCTGGAAAGTAGTATAATCAATCTCCCGCGCGTTCGCTATTTTTGCAGTTATTTCCTGCCCCAATATCTGAACTGTAAGAGTATCACCGATATCAATATCCATACCATCCAGAAAACGTTGATCTACTGAGATCAAAGGTTCTCCACTATAATTTTCAGTCCACCATTTGCCTTTTACAATATTGGCATTTTTAGGTTTTTTTGCGCTGTAACTTATACCTCTGTCACTTTTAACTGCCCAGACTATATCTTCGTCGATTTCGGATTCGATTACAGGCTTGCCAGCAATAGCAGTGATACGTCCCCGGATCATGGGGTAGAGCATTATCTGTTCCTTCGAGGCATATTCGAGCAGTAATTCTTCAAGCTCTTTTTTCTGCTCAGGAAGTATATCTATCATAAAAAGTGAAGGAGCTTTTTCATTTACAGTTTCATTGATGCGAGCCTGAAAATTAGCTTCTGTAAGTATAAGAGTGATAAGCACTGTAAGGCTTATGCCTATTGCAAATATAACGGTACCGGTTGTTGATCCTGGGCGGTTCATATTTCTTAAAGCAAGGCGAAGCCACGGTAATCTTACTTTAATGTTCTTTGTTATATAACGCACTGAAAGCGCGCACATTCCGAATAACAAAAAAGCGAATGAGATTACAAATATAGCAGCAGAAATAAATAACAGATCATTCGAATTATAAAGCAGGGTTGTTAATAACAGGAAGATCAATATGCAGGTTGCTACTATTACCGGACTATCTTTACGGAAATATAAAATATTTGTTTTACTGCGGAAAAGATCAGCAGGTCGGATATTTACTGCGCTGAGTAATGAAGGTAATGAAAACAGGTAAGTGATAAGAACGCCATACCATAAAGCAAGTAACGTAGCAGGAATATTTATTGGGCTTTTACCTTCGAGTGCAGGCAGTATTGGTATCAGGAAGGGCATCAGGGATGAGGTTATTATCATTGAAATTCCTACGGCTGATATACCGCCGAGTAATGTAATCAGGGCTAACAGAATAACATATATTTCCAGAATAGTTCTTCTGGAAGCCCCGTGGATCTTTAATACTGCAATGGTCTGCGATTTTTTTTCAAGGTATGAGCGTACACTACTTCCGATACCAATTCCTGATATTAAAAAAGTAGCCAATCCTGAAAGGGTTATAAATGCGATCAATTGATCAAGAAAGCGTTTTATACTCTGGTTGCCATCATTACCAGCACGAACCCGCCAGCCCATCTCGGGAAAACGCGTTTCCAAAGTGGTTTTTACTTTTTCCTCATATTCTTCATTAACGGTAACATTTTTTTGGACTAATATTCTGTAAGAATGTTCTGCCAGACTGAATGGATTTACCAGTTTTGTTTTCTCTAATGAACTATGGCTAAGTATTACTCTAGGGCCAAAATTAAATATCTGCACTACGCGGTCAGGTTCTGTTTTTAGTGTGGCGCGTATTGTAAAGTCTATCTCACCTAATTGTATTATATCGCCTAGTTTCAGGCTTAACTGGGATAGTAATATCGGGTCAACTATAATTCCATTTTCTTTTAAGGCTTCTGCGCGTGATACTGACTCATTAAGTACAAGATTTCCTATAAGCGGATAATTATCATCTATTGCTTTTAGTTCGACTAAAGTATGCTGGTCATTATAATGTAGCATCGAGCGTAGAGTACTTATGGATGAGACTTTGCCTAAGCTTTCCAGCAATTTCTGCTGTTCTTCAGTTGCTTTCATTCCCCGCAAGCGTATTTCTATATCTCCGCCAAGCAGGCTTTGCGCTTCGCTTCTTAATGATCCTTTGATGATCGCGCCGAAAGTATTGATGGTTGCCATTATCGTCACCCCGAGTACCAGGCAGGCTGCAAAAACCCTGAAATGCCTTATTCCATGCTTTAATTCATGCAAGGCTAGCTTAAATGATAAAAAACTAGTTTTCTTCATGCAGGCGCCCGTCTTCGATCAAGAATTTTCTTGAGGTCTTTTTCGCAAGGCCAGAATCATGTGTTATCAAGATCAGTGTGGTTCCGTATTTTTCATGCATATTGAATAATAATTCAATTATGTGCTTACCATTCTCGCTATCAAGGTTTCCTGTTGGCTCATCTGCAAATAATAGTGAAGGTTGTGTAACAAAGGCGCGTGCAAGGGCAACACGCTGCTGTTCACCACCAGAGAGCTGGTTAGGATAATGATCTATCCTTTTGCTGAGGCCTACATTATTTAATATCTCAATAACCCTATCCTTGGTTTCGGCAATTCCAGAAAGCTCAAGCGGCATAGAAACATTCTCATATGCTGTCATGGTTGGAATAAGGTGGAAATTCTGAAATACTATACCTATATGTTTACGGCGAAACGCGGCTAGCTGATCTTCATTAAGGTTGGTTATATCTTCACCCTCTATGATTATTCTGCCATGAGTTGCTTTTTCAACTCCGGCTATCAGCATCATAAGTGAAGTTTTACCGGAACCCGAAGGTCCTACAATACTAACGGTATCACCTTTCTTCACTTCTGCGGTGATGTTGTGCAGAATATGTATGGAATTTTTATCAGGGCCGGGTAAAGTCAACGAAACATTATCAAGTTTAATTATGGTATTATCTTTACGCATTTTTATAGTTTTTATTTTGTTTGGTTGGGCAATGAATTCATCTGCTGAAAGCAAGCAGATCAAATCAATTTTATTATTTGGGGATAGTATAGTTGCCGGATACGGTGTTATAGCCGAGAATTCCTTGCCGGTAAAGTTGGAAGAATATTTTCGTAAACAGGATAGGGATATAAAGGTAATTAATGGTGGTGTATCGGGGGATACTACAAGTGGAGGTAATAGCCGTCTGGCATGGACATTGAAGCAACATAAGCCGGATATGGTGATACTGGCTTTAGGTGGTAATGATATGCTACGTGGGATATCACCTGATATAGTAAGGAAAAATCTTGATGCGATGCTTTCAACAGCAAAAAAAGCAAATATTCCCGTGATATTGTCTGCTGTGAAATCTCCGTTTAATCTTGGTACGGATTATAGCGGCAGGTTTAATGAAATATATCCTGAGCTTGCAGATAAATATGATGTTGAGCTTTATCCCTTTTTTTTAGAAAATATATATAATAAAAAAGAATTTATGCAGCCCGATGGAATTCACCCGAATGCAAATGGTGTAGATGAAATCGTAAAAGGTCTAGGAGCATATATTGATGAACTTTCCTAATAAATAATGCTTAATTTTTGCGAATAAACCGTACAGCAATTTCTATGGCCGCGCCTAATATTATTCCACCTATAGCGCATAACAAAGCTTTTATACCCCAGATAAGTATTGGTATTTCAGGCAGGAAGTGTTGTAAATTCTCTAACTGATGATGCAGGAAGGGTATGCCGTGAGCAATAATTTCTGCACCTACCCATAACATAGCAGCTGTACCCACATAGCTAAGTATCTTTAAAAAATGGGGCATGAATATTACAATCCCGCGTCCAGTCTTTTGGATAAGATGGTGATATTTATCTTTGGCTATATGCAAGCCAATATCATCAGCTTTAACGATCAATCCTACAAATCCGTAAACAGCAGCGGTAATAAAGATTGCGACGCATAGGATAACTATAACCTGTGTAGTCAAATCTTTTCCAGCTACGGTAGCATAAGTGATGGCGATAATCTCTGCTGATAATATCAGATCAGTACGGACTGCATTTTTTATCCTTATTTTTTCCAGTTCTTCCGGTGTGATCTTTTCTATATCAGCACTTTTATTAACATTATGATGCCTTTTAAATATTGAATGTATTTTTTCATAGCCTTCAAAGCATAGGTAGGCACCACCGAGCATTAATAAAGACTGTATCAGCCATGGAGCAAGAAAACCAAGCAGAAGCATTGCTGGTCCTAGGAATACTATCTTATTAAAGAGGGATTTTTTTGCTATATTATAAATGATGGAAAGTTCCCGTGAAGGGTCAAGGCCTAGCACATATTTAGGGGTAACAGCAGCATCATCAATGATGATACCTGAGACTTTACAGCTGGTTTTTGCAACCTGTGTCGGTATATCGTCAAGTGTCGCAGCGCTTGCTTTTATTTTACAAGTGCGGCAACATCATCCAACAAAGCAAGTAAACCTGAACTCATTTTTTATACCAGTTAAATTTGTGTATTAATATTGATTTAATTATTTTTAATATAAGATAACTACACTTGTATTGAAGTGTTATCAACGTAAAGTAATATATGACCAATTTTTTACTTAGATCTGGAATGGCGCTGATGTTAGTTTCAGGAGTTTTTATAATGACTGCATTTTTTATATTTGCATTGTTCTCTTTGATTTTACTTGCGCCAGGCCTGATTATTTATAATACTGGAATAAAAAATATTTATAGTAATATGTCGGGTTCCGGAAATATTTACAATGATCACATAAAAACAATAGGTGGTATTACTAAAAATCCAGCTAATGAATTTGTTAATAAAAGTAAAATGCTGCTAAAATCAGTTGTTAGAAAAGTCAGAAACTTACTAAATAAATATGTTGATTAAATCGAGTGTTCACTGTGGCAGATCATATTAATAATGAGGTGTTGGTTTGGGTCTTGGCAGGAAGAAATTGTATAAAAGATAAAAATGCTCCTGATTGTATGATAGATATGGTAACGGTTCCGCGCTAGCCCGGTTCGTCGAGGAAACCCTTCCTTTGCGGCTGCACTTGAGAAGGGTTGGAGCACAGTGAATTCGTGCTACTAATATCACACATGTCAATTTATAAGTTTCTATGTAGTATCTAAAGTGTCTAGAACAAAAATAAGAACATTGACTTTTGTTCTTTTTTTGTAATAATGGTGAAATGTATCTAGATATTAAAGGTAAACTCGCAATATTGGCTGATGCCGCTAAATATGACGCTTCCTGTGCAAGCAGTGGCTCAAAAGTAAAGCGTGGTGGGAAAGGTATAGGGGTAGTACCGAGGGTATGGGCATATGCCATAGTTATACGCCTGATGGTAGGTGTATCTCTCTGCTAAAGATATTGCTTACTAATTACTGCATGTTTGATTGTCATTACTGTATCAATCGTATCTCCAGTAATGTGCAGCGTGCAAGATTCACTGTTGATGAAGTGGTTTATCTGACGCTGGAATTCTATAAACGTAATTATATTGAGGGGCTTTTTTTAAGTTCCGGTATTATACGGGATTCTGATTATACTATGGAGCAATTGATACTGGTTGCAAAAAAACTTCGAAAAGATAATGGTTTTAATGGCTATATCCATTTGAAAACAATACCTGGGGCTAAAGATGATCTGGTTCTTGAGGCCGGAGCATATTCTGACAGGTTAAGTGTAAATATTGAACTTCCCACTGGGGATGACTTAAAAAAGCTCGCGCCGGAAAAAGATCGTGTATCTCTTGAAAAGAGTATGGAATCATTAGATTATAAAATCAAGGAAACGAAATCTGCTCAAAAGGCAAAATTAAAACCACCGCCATTTACGCCAGCGGGACAAAGTACGCAGATGATAATTGGCGCTACATCTAGCAATGATAGGACAATACTTGAAACCTCTTCAAGTCTTTATGAAAAATATAAAATGCGCCGGGTTTATTATTCCGCATTTAGCCCTATACCGGATGCGCACAAAAATCTTCCATTGCAGAAACCATCTTTAATGCGTGAGCATAGATTATATCAGGCTGACTGGATGCTCAGATTTTATGGTTATAATGTTGAGGAAATAACACCATTATCAATGCCGGAATTAAGGCTGGATGTTGATCCTAAAACATCATGGGCACTTAATAACCGCGATTTTTTTCCGGTAAATATTAATAAGGCAAGCAAAGAGGCTTTGCTGCGTATACCTGGTATAGGAGTCAGAAATGTGAGTAAGATATTATCTATTCGTAGATATAAAAATATCAGGCTTGAGGATCTTCAAAAAATGCGGGTAGCAATTAATAGGGCAAAACCATTTGTTATAACGGCAGATCATGCACCGGTTAATCTTATTGACAAGCTTGATCTTATGCCTTTCATAAAATCCCATACCGAGCAAATGGAGCTAATGTTATGATAAAAATTTCAGTAAGAGATTTTTCTTCATGGCGTAATGCTACGCGGAACTTAATTGCAGAT
This sequence comes from Alphaproteobacteria bacterium, assembly GCA_031426355.1. Classification (GTDB taxonomy): domain Bacteria; phylum Pseudomonadota; class Alphaproteobacteria; order Rickettsiales; family UBA8987; genus JANPLD01. The sequence goes on from JANPLD010000005.1 coordinate 15,878, forward strand.
AAGATGAATCCAGAAAAAATTATATGGTCTGAAGAGGCACAAAATAATCTTTTTGAAACACAAGCGGTTAATATTATAGAAGAATCATCTAAAATTTTTAGTGTACCAAAGGAGTTTTTGAACCTTGCAGAAAATGTTGCTTATTACAGGAGCCAGGAAAAATGGGGATTATTATATAGAGTATTATGGAGAATAATTTTTGAAGAAAGGAATCTTATAAAAATATTTACGGATAAAGATGTCCATAAACTTTATATGATGGAGAAAGCTGTAAAGCGTGATACGCATAAGATGAAAGCCTTCGTAAGATTTCGTTCTGTGTCCAGTGAAGAAAATTCCTATATAGCCTGGCATGAGCCATCACACTTTGTTTTAAAGAAAACAGCACCTTTTTTTCAAAGGCGTTTTACAGCTATGAATTGGGCTATTTTAACGCCAGATGAATGTGCTTACTGGAATGGAGTTGAATTAAAATTTTCTGAAGGTTTGCCAAGAGAAGCGGCGCCGAAAAATGATGATATGGAAGAGCTATGGAAAACCTTTTACCGTAATATTTTTAATCCGGCACGCATAAAAATAAAGATGATGAAAAGCGAGATGCCAGTAAAATATTGGCATACCATGCCTGAGACCGCTCTTATACCTGAAATGCTTGCTGAAGCACAACTAAGAGTAGAAAAAATGATAGAACTTTCAAATAATTCATTAAGATAAAATTATTTGCAACTTATTTATAAAGAATTTTTATAAAATATACATTGGCTATATATAGGAGCGGGCAAACTATTTGGTTTGCCCGCTTTCTTAGCTTAGTAAGAAGTAGTGATCTTGTTAAAATCCTCATCTCTGTGTCTACCGCCTAAAGCAGCTGCTGCACTAGCGATGAATGCACTTATTATCAGAGATAAAAAGATATAAAGAGAAGTAGTTGCTGCAACTTTCCTTGCTTTATCAAGCTTCTGCTTTACCTCTTTTTTAGCTTTTTTCATATCTGCAATAGTACGATTCAGTCTGTCAGATGCTTCA
>JANPLD010000006.1:0-1500 GCA_031426355.1 Alphaproteobacteria bacterium
CAAGGCAAGGCCAGCCCAAACACGAGTGCATACTGCCAGGCGCGCCTTCGGCTGCCGCGCGAATTGATCGAGACCGTGGAGGGCTCGCTTCGCGCCCGGGCGCAGCGCGAAAGCTGCGAGGTGGGCGGCCTGTGGCCCGGCCACAGGGTCCTGGTACTCGACGGCACCAGCGTGCAGATGGCCGACACGCCGGAGAACCAGGCAGCCTGGCCGCAACCCACAAGCCAGGCACCTGGCTGCGGCTTTCCGGTAATGCGCCTGTGCGCCTTGTTTTCTCTGCACACGGGGGCGTTGCTCGATGAAGCGCACGCGGCGCTGTCGGTGCATGAGCGCACCTTGGCGCGCGAGCTGTGGCCCTCGCTGTGCACTGGAGACGTGCTACTGGCGGACCGCGGCTTCTGTGGCTACGCGGACTTCGCATTGCTTAGAAACGCAGGGGTCGATGCGGTGATGCGCCTGCATCCGCGCCGCAGTGTGGGGGTGGTGGAAGTCGCACGGCTGGGCCGGGGCGACGTGCTGTGCGACTGGATTCGCACCCCCATCAAATCACGGCCCGACTGGCTCACGGACGAGGAGTACCGGGCCCTTCCAGAGCGCCTGGCCGTGCGCCACGTAAGCTTCTCGGTCAGCGTGCCGGGCTTTCGCACGAGCAAGGTGACCGTGGCGACAACCCTTCTCGATCGAAAGCGCTACCCCGCACGCGACTTTGCCGCCTTGTACCGCGAGCGTTGGATGGCCGAGCTTTTCTTCCGCGACATGAAGCTCTCCGCCGGCTTAGAGCCGCTGCGCTGCAAAACGCCGGAGATGGTAGAGAAAGAACTGCTCATGCACCTGGTCGCCTACAACCTGGTGCGCGCTCTCATGTTTGAGGCAGCGTGCCGAGCAGAAGTAAGCCCCACATCACTCAGCTTCAAAACCTCCCTGGCCACCGTACGCCAATGGACGGCAGCCATGGTGGAAGCCGAACACCAAGGCCGTCACCTTGCCCTGCTCGATCTGCTGTTGCATTACCTGGCCTGCGCAGTCATCCCCTACAGGCCCAACCGCACCGAACCTCGCGCACGCAAAAAACGACCGAAACAATACCAGTTACTTAGACAACATAGACATGAATTTAAAGAAATTAACCACCGGAACAGATACCAAAAGGGCTTATCTTAGTGCCATTCGGGACAGCTCCCGATTTCGATCCTGCGCGGTCCGATGCTGCTAAGATCATTCGGATACAATGCAGCGGGGCGTGAGACCAAATTGATCGAGCCAGACTCCCGCAGCTTTTTTCGTGCACGTCCGCGCGCAACGCGGAAAATGGCTGCCCGGTGTTCCCGTCGTTGTCCATATACTGTCTGCTCGTCATAAAGTCGCCCCCGGGCAGGCGTTCGCCAGAGGTCAAGATTGGTGCGACGCGGTGTAAACCGCACGAGAATCTGCCAATACCTGCGGCTCTTGGATCTTCCTCTGCAGATCATTGAGTTCGTGGTGGCACAAGAGAATGATCTG
>JANPLD010000007.1:0-33609 GCA_031426355.1 Alphaproteobacteria bacterium
CGGCGGTGTGATTGTAATTATAACGCCTGGCGTGCCTGGGTTAGTTGGGCCATTAGGATCGTTAGGGTTAACAGGACTGCCTGGAGGCGTAGTAGTATTACCACCATTAGAACCAACCGTATATTGCTCACCTAGGTTAGAGTCATTAGGAGCAATAGCATCATTAGGGTAGCCATCACCAGTATAGTTAAACACCAGATTACCAGCAGGTAAATTACTCGCAAGGGTTACATCACCATCGGTTGTAATTGTTGCAATTACAGAATTATTATTAGGGTTAACCAATTGGAAGTTACCATCTGGCAATGTATTAATAGTAAGCCTTGTATAACCAAACCATGCATCAGATATACCAACTACATCAAGGCGGCCGCTGCCATCCTGATCATTACCGGCAGTACCGTCATTATCAATAATATTAATAGCAGGAGGAGTAGTTCCCTGCGTATAAGTAATAGCATCTGCTAAACCTGTAGGTGCCTGACCGTGAATCGTTACATTTACAGTATTGCTTGAAGAAGGACCATGAATCTGGTTAACTGAGTAAGGTATACTTAAAGTAACATTATCTGTAGGCAGAAGGAATTGGAATTCATCAGGAAGTAAGCTGAACGTACCATTATGATTATCTATTACAGTAAATGTATGTGTAACACCATTTACTATACCATCAACAGCTCCAGATAAAGGAAGGTAATTTATACTAGTTCCTGAAGCTGGCAGGCTGAAAGTTAAATCATCCTGATCATTTGGAGTAATGTCACCATCACTTGATGCACCATTATAGAAAGTACCTTCATTACCATCTTCATCCTCAAGGAAATTACCGCCGAGAGCAACTGGATAATCTGGATTAGGGCTACTTGTAATACGCACATGCGCAGTATCCTGTTCACCAAGATTGTTTTGTACACCGTTTGTAGCGGGGAAACCATCAATCGTATAATCAAATTCAAGCGTTCCAGGAAGATTAGTAACTACCGTACCATCAGCATTGATCGTTGCAATAGTGATCATACCAGCTGGTGTAGTAGCAGTTGCCGGAATATTATAGAAAATTATAGTTGGACCAACTGCTCCGCCGCTATTTACGTTCATTGCAGATATGATCTGTCCATTTATAGAAGTGCTGCCATTAAACTGAATATTCGTAATACTTATAATTTCAAGCGGGTCAGCATCCTCACTAATGTCATTTGCAAGTATACTTGGGGTTGCAACACCAGCAACCGCAGTGAAATCATCATTTACAGCATCAGGATTATTGCCAAGAATAGTAACTTCAACAGTACCAGGAAGAACAGAAGTAGCGCCATTATTATCAGTTACAGTATATTGCATACTGATTACTGCATTTTCACCACGTACGAGATATTGGAAATCCAATTCCTCAACACTAAATGTGCCATCATGATTGTCTATGATAGTATATTCATGGCCGTTTTGTGATACCGTTATAACATTATTAGTACCATTGTTCACGTTAGATACGAAGTTAACAGGAGAGCCACCTATAGTAATACTTCCAGGGATAATGCTAGAACTTACAATTGTGCCATCGGTATCAGTAGCAGGAAGAGTAAATTTAAGTATTCCATTTACTGATGTATCAGCATCGTTCTGGTCATTAGATAAACCTAGAGCATTAGTGATCCCGTCTTCATCATCAATAAGCTGGCCACCAGTAGCGGTAGGGTTATAATTATCAGGAACATCGTCAGCGCCAAGTATTGCTACTGTTGCTGCAGCAGTATTACTAGTTATATGCGCGCCAGATGGAGCTACAATTGTCAAATTATAAGTAAAATGTACCGCAAGATGCATCTCAGGAGTTAACACCTGCATCATCTCTTCGTCAAAAATTACATGACCCGTTGTTACATCAAGAGTAAAGCGGATATGGTCATCAGGTATATTTACAGTTACCGGAGCACCACCATCATTAGATACTGGAGATACTACCTGGTAGTTACCCTGAGAATCCAATTGATATTTAGTATAGATATAATAAAGTCCATTGCTTCCGTTTGCTGTAGAAATAGTATAGAAAAAGCCTGGGATTACGCCACCATTGCCATTAGGCACAGGAGTATAATTAGTGGTAGGCACGATATTAAATATTCTTGGAGCACCATCTGAAAGATTAGTTGTAATGACACCCGGATTATTTAATGTGAATGCCAGCGTAGTGGTATCTACAGGATCTTCATCAACAGCCTCCTGTTCATCATTATAATTGTAGGATGGTTCAGCTGTGAAGAATTCATCACCGTCCTCATCATCAGAAAGAATAACATTACCAACTGTTACAGAATATTCAGGCTCTACCGGCTCCTCATCTGTACCAATTATATCTATGCGTGAAGTTACGTAATCAGTTTCTTTAGTAACATTCGAATCATGATATATAGCTTTTACAGGAATGAATAAGGCATAGCCCTCACCCATATCAAGGCTTTCATACTGAGCTTCGCTAAGTGTTACCTGATTAGTAGTTTTATCAAACTGAATATCAAGAACAGGGGTTGTTACGGCCTGACCATCAACCTTAACAAGATGATATGTATAGGCGCCATTTGCACCTGCAATATCAAATACGATACTTCTAGTGTGTGGAACACCAGCATTATCAACATAAGTATATGTATGAGTTTGTCCGTTTCCAACTTTAATTACATATTCCGTAGTGCTGCCTGCGATGCCATTATTTACCTGGGCAGTGCCAAGGCTAAACACCAACTGATCATAAACCTCAATTATAGATTCATCATCGTCTTGTGAAACCTCACCATTAAGGCCTTTTATATTATCGGCAATTACACCAGTTACATTAGGATCATTGTCTTCATCTTCACTTCTATCAACTGCAACAAGACTAATAGTTACCTCAACTGGATCAACCGGATCCTGAGGGTCTTGATTAGGATCATAAGTGTCATCACGACCGAGAATACCGAATTCTGTTACGCCGTTAATGAAGGCTCCCGCGATTGGGTTTCCTGCAGAATCATATTGCTGCGTATTAGTAGGTATAAATATTTTAATATAATCCTGATCTTGAAGACTGGTTATATTGAATGCATGAGGATCAGATGCCGTTAATGCATTCTGGTTACCGGAAAGTATTTCGAAGCGCTGCGCACCAATGTAAGTTGAGCCATCTAACTGTACAAAATGACGGAGTATTACGAATTTATCCGTAAGATCAACAGTTCCGTGGTTAGTTTCACCAAAATCATTAAATGTATATTTATAATCAATATAATGATTGCCTTCAGCATCGGTAAGGATTTCATTGCCAATTCTGGTTATTTCAACTTCCGGGCTTGCAACTGGAGTTCTAACTTCCTGGCCATTTACAACGTTAAGAATACCTTGAACTTCTTCCGGATTAATATTATAAATTCCTTCAGTGATGCTTATCCTGATATGATTAGTAACAAGGAAACTGTTAGTTGTAGATTCTATATTAGTAGAATTAGTACCAAGCACTTGCCCTGCTCCATTCCTGATATCAAAAAGCTGAGTGAGTCTGCCAGCAGTGCCAACTACATCACTTCCTTTGTCGGAACCATCCCTGTCAAAAATCCTGTCGTTATTAAACGGGTCAATAACAGCAAGGTTATTTTCAGTGTCCCATAGATAATGAGCTTCCAAAGTATTATCTATATTATCCGGCTGGTCATCCCCATAGCCGTTGCCATATTCACTATTATAGGCAAAATCATCCTCTGTATATATTCTGTCCCTCACATCAAACATGAGGTTGCTACGACCATCAATTTTGATATCAATTGCAACTTGCCCGTTCGGGTGCTCTGCGTCAGTGAATGCATTAACCAAGCCACCACCTAATATATATATTTTAGGAGTTACCATGAGCGTTAAAGTGCCATACTCTCCTGAATTAAGCTTATTTTGTATGTCCAACCATGATTGATTAGTAAAAGCAAAAGAACCAGTAGCACCAAGATAAGCAGTATCAAGATCGGTTATTGATACCTCAAAACTCTCAAGCGCATTACCGTCAGAATCACGCCTTGTAAACATTACAGTTGTTGGATAAACAAAATCTGCAATTCCAGTACTATTTAATGTAAAGCCGTGCAGGCCATTAGAGAAATTTACACCCCTGTCTTTAATATTTTCCGCAGGAAAAGCTTCTACGTTATCCTGCGTCTGATTATCATCAGATGCAGTCATAAACCCTTCATCTTCCTGAAGCTCTTCAGTTTCCACTGAAATTTTGCCTTTCGCTACAACATCAACTTTCCAGTCTTTTCCATCCTGCTCACCCACAAAAGCAACCCTTCCATAAGGAGGGGGGGTTAATTTACTTAAATTAATTGTATATGTATCATTAACTGAATTATACGTATAATCACCAGAATCAATGGCTATAGGTAAACCGTTATCACCAAAAATAATTGATTCCACTTCGGTAAGATCCACAACACTTCCACTGATAACCAGAGTTGTAGGAAGATTATCTCCAAGAACCACATACGTATTATTAGGAGAAACATTTGGAGTGTCGGAACCACTTTGCTCAGGAGCATCACTTACACGATCAGGGACATTTGGAGTTACATTATTACCAGCTACCGGGCCAGACGGCACAACAGTTACAGGCGGGGTCACCGTATTTCCAGCTCCATCCTTTATAGTATCAGAAACATAATTTGGATCAGGATTATGCGAAGTTGCTACCGGTGCACTACCAGCAACATTCGCATTCGTGCTTTCAGTTTTCAAAACTGATGTAGTTTTTAGAGTTGATGGTGTCGTAGATTGGTTACCCATGGAAGCCCCCGATTAAATAGAGTTCGATTATAAATTAAAATAAAATTTTAGTAAAGTTAAATCTTAACTTTTAGTTAATTTTTACAGTTCACATCTGAATCATTATAACCCAAAATGGTTAATAAATAGTTAACGATACTGTAGTTAGTTTGCAACTATATGATTTTTTTGCCTCATGTCAAACTAATTTTGTTTCCTTGACTAGGACTATTAACTCTATAAAACAGCATAAATTATCTATGTGGAATGCTTGCGGATCATAAATTAAATATTAACTAAATCTTGTTAGAAAATGCAAAAACCGAACAAAAAGACAGAAAACCCTTGTTTTTCCTCTGGCCCAACGGCAAAACGCCCGGGATGGAAATTAGAGAACCTTAAAGATTTTCCAGCGGGTAGGTCACACCGTTCAAAAATAGGCAAAAACAAGCTTAAAGAAGCGATTGACCTGAGCAAAGAGATCTTAAGCATACCATCAGATTACTTACTTGGCATAGTTCCTGCATCTGACACTGGGGCTGTTGAAATGGCTATGTGGAGCCTTCTTGGCGAACGCGGAGTTGATATTGCGGCATGGGAAAGTTTCGGTGAAGGCTGGATAACGGACGCAGTTAAGCAATTAAAATTATCAGATTGCAGAACATTTACCGCCCCTTATGGCGAGATACCGGATCTATCTAAAATTGATACAGACAGAGATGTTATATTTACCTGGAACGGCACTACATCAGGCGCTAAAGCACCAAATGGGGACTGGATTAAAGCTGACAGAAAAGGTTTAACAATATGTGATGCTACTTCTGCGGTATTTGCAATGGATCTGCCTTGGGAAAAACTCGATGTGGTAACTTATTCATGGCAGAAAGTTATGGGCGGGGAAGCTGCTCATGGCGTTATAATCCTTTCCCCAAGGGCAGTTGCAAGACTTGAATCATATAAACCAGCTTGGCCATTACCAAAAATTTTCCGCATGACATCCGGCGGCAAATTGATCTCCGGCATCTTTGAAGGTGAAACTATCAACACTCCCTCAATGCTCGCTGTTGAAGATTGTATAGATGCTCTTAAATGGGCAAAATCTTTGGGTGGTCTTTCTGCTTTAATTAAACGCAGTAATGATAACTTAAAAACACTAGAAGAGTGGGTTGCAAAATCAAGCTGGATCAGCTTCCTCACAAAAGATAAGGCGATACGCTCAAACACTTCAGTATGCTTTGAGATAAATGCTCCTTGGTACAAAGAAAAATCAAAAGATGAGCAGGCTGAAATTGCTAAAAAGCTTGTTAAGATACTGGAAGATGAGAAAGTTGCTTATGATATCGGCGCGTATCGTGATGCCCCTGCAGGAATCCGCATCTGGTGCGGCGCAACGGTTGAGACTACTGATATTAAAACTCTTACTGAATGGCTTGACTGGGCATTTGCAAGCTTAGAAAATCAATTAGCTAAAGCGGCTTAAGAATAAAGCTGATTAAATTTATGTGGCTTATGAAAAATTAAGCCACTTTTCTTTTTCTTCTTTCCAGAACTTCGATGAATTTGGTGAACATGTATGAAGCATCTTTTGGTCCTGGGGAAGCTTCAGGATGATGCTGAACAGAGAATACATCTTTACCGATAAGCTCAATACCTTCATTAGTATTATCAAATAAAGAGAGGTGCGTTTCCTTAACGCCTTTTGGAAGATTTTCACGAGTTACAACAAAACCGTGGTTTTGGCTGGTTATTTCAACTTTGCCGGTATCAATATTTTTAACAGGGTGATTTGCACCGCGATGCCCTTGGTGGAGTTTGACTGTTGTACATCCAAGTGCAGTTGCGAGCAATTGATGCCCTAAGCAAATTCCAAAAACAGGAATGTCTTTCGCAACTATTTTTTTAATTACTTCACTTGCATATTTACCCGTCTCAGCCGGATCTCCCGGACCATTTGAAAGGAAAACACCATCAGGGTTCAAACCAAATATTTCTTCCGCAGTAGTTTTTGCGGGAACAACCTGAACCGAGCAGCCTGAATCAACCAGACTTCTCAGGATATTTCTTTTGATGCCGTAATCTATTGCTATAACTTTATATTTTTCCGAACCATTTTTACGAAATGAATTATTAGCATGATCCCAGCCACCTTCCTTCCACGCATAATTTTTTTCAGATGAAACCAATGCGGCAAGTTCCCTGCCCTCCATTGAAGGCACTTTATTTAACTTACCCTTTAATTCTTCAATATTTATATTTTCAATTTTTTCTGCGTAAGAGATTATGCAGTTCTGCGCGCCGTTCTTCCTGATATGAATTGTAAGCGCACGCGTATCAACACCACTGACCCCCGTTATCTTATTTTTCTCAAGCCAGTTTGAAAAATGATTTTCAGAACGGTAACTTGCAGGCTCAGTAATTTCCGCCGCTGTTATTACGCCTTTTGCAAATATCTTCGCACTTTCATAATCACTTTCATTTGCGCCGACATTACCAATATGGGGGAAAGTAAAAACTATGATCTGGTCATGAAAAGATGGATCAGTCAGTGATTCCTGATATCCCGTTAATGCAGTATTAAAACATATTTCACCTGCCGTATCGCCTTTGGCGCCAAAGCCATAGCCGTGGAAAATAGTTCCATCTTCAAGCATTAATATGGCGTTCTTTTTAGGTATCAGATTCATAATTATTTATTCCTGTAACAAGCTCTTTTAGCCGCTTTAATAATATCTGCAACTTGCGGGAGGGCCAATTTTTCGAGGTTCCCGGCATATGGAAGCGGAACGTCTACACCAGCTACCCTTTCAACCGGGGCATCCAAACTATCAAATGCTTCTTCCATAATAATTGCCGCAATTTCAGCGCCTATTCCGGCAGTTGGCCAGCCTTCCTCAACTGTAACCAGCCTTGAAGTTTTCCTTACTGAATTTAAAATCGTTTCTTTATCTAACGGGCGGATTGTGCGTAGATCAATCACTTCGGCAGATATACCTTCTTCTTCTAATTGTTCTGCAGCTGCTAAAGCAGCATCAACCTGAACTGAGAATGCGGTGATGGTAACATCAGTACCTTTTCTTACAATTGCCGCTTTACCTATCTCATAAACAAAATCACCTGCGTTGTAAGATTCATCTTCAGGGATGTCGTATTGCTTGCCGTAAGATATTTCATTTTCTAGGAATATCACCGGATTAGGATTTCTGATCGCCGCTTTAAGAAGGCCTTTTGATGAAGCTGCATCCCATGGAGCGATAACTATAAGCCCCGGGCAATGTGCATACCATGAAGCATAACATTGGGAGTGCTGCGCCCCTACTCTGCTTGCCGCGCCGTTTGGCCCCCTGAATACTATAGGGCATCTAACCTGGCCACCGCTCATATAATTTGTTTTTGCCGCTGAATTTATTATCTGGTCGATCGCCTGCATGGCAAAGTTCCATGTCATGAATTCAACAACCGGTTTTAAACCTGCCATGGCCGAACCAACTGCTATACCTGCAAAACCATGTTCTGTGATAGGTGTATCTATAACTCTCTTTGCGCCAAACTCGGCTAGCAGACCTTCAGTCACTTTGTAAGCACCCTGATATTCAGCAACTTCTTCGCCCATAACATATACATCTTTATCGCGGCGCATCTCTTCCGCCATTGCATCCCTTAAAGCTACACGAACTGTTTGTTTAGGCATAATTTCTATTTCTTTTTGAAAGCCTTTGATTATCTAGTGCAAGTCAGTCAAAACTTCCAGAAGAATTTTATTTCAAGTTCTAAAATAATAATCATTATTGTGCCAAGCAAAATATATTCAGGTTCAGATGATCTCATACCCAAAGGAAATTGACGAAATTATTGAGCATGCATTAGCGGCATATAACCAGAAAAATTTCCAGCTGGCGGCGGAACTTTCAAATAAGGTGATCCAGCTATACCCAAAGCATATAAGTGCGCTTGAGATAATATCGATGATCATGGTGCAAGTTGGCAAGATGGATGTTGCCACCAGGATCACTGAAGCTATCACAAAAGAATATTCGGATAATTGCAATGCATTTGCAAATCTGGCAAATCTTTATTTTGCGGAAAACAGAGTTGATGATGCAATAGCCGCAATAAAAAAGGCAATTATATTAAATAAAAATGACAGTAATTATTTTAAAACATTAGGAAATTTTTTATTAGTAAAAGGAAATTTAAAAGAAGCCCTTGAAAATCATCAGGAATCTTATTCATTAGATCCGGAATTTATTCCCCAGCTGGAAACACTTTGTGATATTACTTATGGAAAAGATAAAACATTATTCCCTAAATATCTGGAGAAATTATATCAGGCATCAAAACACCCTATATTAAAAATTTGTTATAAAACTCAGATACTTCCTTATTACAACTCTCAAGAAGAAATAGACAAGGCGAGGGATACTTTAAATAAAAACCTGGATAAATTAATTACCGAGGATTTTATTATCAATGATATTAAAACCAAGGTGTATTTATCTATATTTTACCTTGCGAACCATAATAAAAATAATAGGGAACTCAGGGAAAAATTTGCCCTGATGTTCAGGAAAAAACTCCCACAGATCAATTACATAGCAGAGCATTGCAAGCCTGATGCGGAGAAAAAACCTGCCGAAAGTAAAACAAAGGTCGGTTTTATTTCAAATAATTTATATGAAATTCATCCGGTAGCAAAATGTTTTAATGGAATTATTGAAAGGCTCGCCGAAAAAGATGACCTTGAGATAATTATATTCTTTATTAATGAGGGAATGGATAAACATAAAAATGATAAATCTATCAATAGATTAGTTTCATCTGCGGATAAATTCATTCCATTAAACCAGAATATTGATGAAATTAAAAATATTATTGAAGCGGAAAAATTAGATTATTTGGTATATACGGATATCGGCATGTACTGGCTGACATATTTTCTGGCATTTATGAGGCTTGCTCCGGTTCAATGTTTAATACCCGGACACCCTGAAACATCGGGCATAGACACGATTGATTATTATATTTCCTCTGATAATCTGGAAGGGGAAAAGGCGCAGGACTATTATTCAGAAAAATTAATTCAATTTAATAAAATAATTACTTTCCATAATTTCCCTAATTTATCCGGGAATTTTAAAAGCCGGACAGAATTAAATCTGCCCCAGAATAAAACAATTTATTATTGTCCAATGAAGGGGCAAAAACTCCATCCGGATTTTGATGAAGTGTTTGTTAAGATATTAAGGCAGGATGAAAATTCAGTAATATTGATCCCGCAGGATGATGGAGAACTTCCTAAACTTATAAGGAACAGAATCGAGAAATTATTTGGCACGCCTCTAAATGACAGGTTGGTAATGCACTCATGGGCTGATAATGATACTTTCTATTCTTACCTGAAGATCAGTGATGTGATACTTGATTCATACCCTTTCGGGGCAGGAACAACCACTTATTTCGCCTTTGCGATTGATGCACCTATTATCACTATGCCGGCAGAAACTTCAATAAATAGAATAACTTACGCCTGCTATAAGCAAATGGGTATTCCATGTGATAACTTAGTAGCGGCCAGTTTTGACGATTATGTCAAAAAGGCTATAAACCTCGCCAATAACAAAGAAGAGAACGAAAAAGTAAGAAAACTGATCAGCGAAAACAAAGCTAAACTCTTTGCTAACCCTCAGATAGTTGAGGAATTTGCAGAGTTTTTTAGGGGAAAACGATAAAACCCCTTGCATTCCTTTAACTCTTAGCGTATAAGCCGCCCACGAGTTTAGCTTTTATCTCAACATCATTTTAGGCGTTTCGCCTGTTTTTGATAAGTATCTTCAGGGAATTCCCGCTTTTAATTTCCAAAGTATCTTTTAGAGTTTGTAAGGCTATTAACAGCTATTTGCTCATAATATCTAGCAGACTCTTATTTATTTCCCTCCTCAACATAAACAGAGGGCGATACTTATTTATTAAAATCATAATATAATAAACAATGGAAAACTTCCTAGAATTAGGCTTGCCTAAATCATTAACCGAGGCCCTAACTAACATGGGTATCACTAAACCTACACCTATCCAAGAAAAAGCGATCCCCGTGGCCCTTGAAGGTAGAGACATACTAGGTTCTGCTGCGACTGGTACTGGTAAAACTGCTGCTTTCGCAATCCCCGTGATCAACAAGATCATAAGAGATGTAACTGCTTCTGCACTTATACTTACGCCAACACGTGAGCTTGCTACACAAATATGTGAAGCTATCAAAAAAATGACAGCTAAAAACTGCGAAGCTAAAACTGCCCTCCTTATCGGTGGCGATTCTATGCAGAAACAGCTTAACCAACTCCGCTCACGCCCTAGAATAATAATTGGTACTCCAGGCAGGGTTACGGATCACTTAAAAAGAAGGACTTTAAACCTTGATACGGTTAAAATACTTATTTTAGATGAAACAGATAGAATGCTTGATATGGGTTTCTCTATCCAGATCGAAGAGATAGCGAAATATATCCCGGCACAACGCCAGACCATGTTATTTTCAGCTACTATGCCGAAAAATATCGTAAGACTTTCTGAAAGATATCTTAATAACCCAGTTAAAATTGAAGTTGACGTAGCTAACCAGCCTGCGAAAAATATCAATCACTCTGTTATCAATGTTCAGGAAGCGAATAAATTCGCAACTTTAGTTGAGCAGCTTGATAAACGCCAAGGTTCAATAGTTGTATTCGTTAAAACTAAATTTGGTGCTGAGAAATTAGCTGATAAACTTTCAAGAGAAAATTATAAGGCTGATTCTATCCATGGTAACCTCAGACAGAGACAAAGGGATAAAGTTATACAGGATTTCCGTGACTCTAGATACCGTATCTTAGTTGCGACAGATGTTGCATCACGCGGTCTTGATATACCTCACATCAAACACGTTATAAATTATGATCTGCCACAAAAATCTGAGGATTTTATCCACAGAATAGGAAGAACAGCTCGTAACGGCGCTGAAGGTGAAGCTGCATCTTTAGTTCTCCCTAGCGATTTCAGAATGTGGAAAGAAATAAACAGGTTGATCAACCCTAATGCTAAAGAAGAATTCTCTGATCACAGACCTTCTTCTGAGAACAGAAGGAATGACGGCTCTAGAAACCGTTTTGGCTCAAGGAAACCTGGCGGCGGTGGTGGATTCAAGAAAAGATTCAACAGATCTGGCGGCGTCGGTTCTAATTCAAACAATTCAGGTGGCAGACAAGCTGCTTAATTAATTATTTTATACCGGCGTATGGTTGCAAGATCATACGCCGGTTTCTTTTTTCATTCGCAATAATCTTCTTTGATACCTTTCAGTTTATTCTTCCTCTCTTTCCAGTCCGGCATTATCTTTTCGACCAGATCATAAAAAGCTTTGCTGTGATTGAACTCTTTTAGATGACAGAGTTCATGCACCATAACATAATCCACAGATTCAAGTGGGGTTTTTATCAGTTCGTAACTAAGAGTTATATCACCACGTCTTGAGCAGCTGCCCCAGCGACTTTTCATTTTACGAAACTTTGGGATTCCATTATATTTTATTCCGGCTTTAGAAGAAGCCAAAACTTTGCATACTTCCAGCCTTTCAAGGAAAATCTGTTTTGCGGTTTCCTGAAACCAGTTATTCGTTAATTTGCTAACCTTCTCCTTATTGAACTTGGTTACCCTTACAATTAAATTCTCCCCGTAAATTTCCACTTTATTAACTAAATCATAAATAACCTGAAGATAGTATTTTTTTCCCAGAAAAAGATAATGCTCGCCGTTCTCATATTTTCTTGATCTTTTCGGTATATAATTTTCAAGTTTCTTCTGGCGAGATAAAATCCATTCCGCCCTTCTTTCGATTAAATTCTTGATATATTTTATTGAAGTTCGGTAAGGCACTCTTACTTTAACTGACTTGTCAGGATAAATTATTATTGAAAGGTTTTTCCTTTTAAGGAACAAGATTTTAAAATCAATTCTTGATCCTTCATAATTTATATTATCGTCTATCTCTTTTAATATCTTTGAAGGCATTGTAACCCATATGAGAGTTAAAGGTTTTCTAATAGGAAAGAAACTTTACAGACAACTTCCTTTCCCTTAATATCAATATAATGTGAGCCAGAGCGCGTTATACAGCCCCCACCAACATTATTAAAACCTAATACTTTACCCGTAGCAGCCTCACCATCATCCATTATTTTTTCTATATCATTGATATCTTCAAGAGAAAAAATTACCCCTTCAGGTATATTATTTTTTAAACCATTAAGTGAGATCATATTATCAGATACATAATATGCACTTTGATGAAACACCCGATAATATCCACCGAATTTTGACTTTGGGATGCTATCAATATTACCTCCCAAACCTTTATATTTTCCCGGTAAAAATCCTGAAAGACTTAAATCCTGCCAGGCATAATGCTCTTCTCCGGTTGCTGCAAAAGAACCCGTATCATTTATTCTACCATCCCCATTACCATTTGTTGCTGTAGGCCAGTAGAGAGTTGCTTTATCCATATCCCCAGGAAGACCATTATATTTCATAACAAAATTATTAAAAGCAGCATCAAATTTTCCATACTCTTTAATTACTTCTTGTCTCTTAGCAGACTTTATAAGGTCAGCTCCCGTTAATATTCCGCCTATTATAAGTCCTATTATGATTATAACCACGGCCAGTTCTATAATACTAAATCCTTGATTATTCTTATGTTTTACATTTGTCATTATGGGAATGAAGAGTTTGTAACTCACCATATAAAAAAACTTATTAAAGTAAAAGCTTTATCCATTTACCGAATATAAAGTTTAATACTTTAATTTTAATAGTTTTAGCTGGACTTATCAGTATTATTAGAGTATATAGGCCGCATGAGTGAATAATTACTCTTTATTGATTGCAGTTGTCGCTTGAGGCCAAACTATATAGTATAGCCAATTACAGCGGGGTGCTTAACAGCACTATCTCTAAGATTACCTTTATGGTATCTTACATTTCCCTGAAATTTACATAGAGGCAAGGGTTCTGCCTTTCTTAAATTTAAAGCTCATTTGTTACTACTTACAATTTCGTAAGCAGTTTCTATAACACTAAAAAAATAAGGTAATTTTATGGCTAATGGTATAGTTAAATGGTTTAATCCACAAAAAGGATTTGGTTTCATTCAACCTGAAGAAGGTGGAAATGACGCTTTTGTTCACATCACTGCACTTCAAAGCGCTGGTCTTTCTACTTTAGACGAAGGACAAAGAGTTAGCTATGATTTAGCTACTGAAAAAGGCAAACTTTCTGCGATCAATCTTAAGCTTGTTGCTTAATTCTCGTTAGATAGATTATCTAGATCAAACTATATTATATGCCACGATAAGTTTTTTAATTTATCGTGGTATTTTTTTGCCTGAATTTCAGGATAAAAAACTCTATATGGAATCTTTATATGCTGCTGTTTAGTTTGGTTTTCTAATCAAACACAGGAATACCTATGAAACGAATTTCAACACTTAGCTTATCTACAACAATTATTTGCGCAGGGTTACTCAGTTCATGCCAGCAAGGCGCTGGCTACCAGCAAAATCAGAACACATACAAAGGCGCTGGGATCGGCGCTATATTAGGTGGCGCAGCGGGCGCACTTACAGGTGAAGATTCGAAAGACAGGCTTGAACGCGGCGCAATAGGTGCCGGTATTGGAGCTTTAGCTGCTGGTGGAATCGGGCAATATATGGACCGTCAGGAAAATGCGATGCGTCAGGAACTGGCAGGTTCAGGCGTTGATGTTCGCCGTGATGGAAATGATATCCTGCTTAATATGCCAAACAGCATAACATTTGGCTTTGATAGCAGCAATGTCCGCTCTGAATTCAATGGCACATTAAGTGATGTAGCGCATGTACTAAACCAATATCCTGAAACTAATGTAGAAGTTTTAGGTCATACAGATAATGTCGGTAATGATTCATATAACAAAACGTTATCTGAAAAACGCGCTCAGGCAGTAACTACAAAATTAATAAATAACGGCGTTAACTCTAATCGTTTATATGTAAATGGTAGAGGAGAAAGTGAGCCTGTTGCAACTAATGATACAGAATCAGGACGCGCGCAAAACCGCCGTGTTGAAGTAAAAATAAGCCCCATAACTTAATTCAAAAATTGAAAATCATATAGAAAATTTATATGCATTTAATTAATTATTAAATTAAGGGATTAACAAAACAGGAGTATTTATGAAACTTAAAATAATAGCTTTATCTTTAGCAGTAACATCTGCATTAACTTCCTTCTCGGCATCAGCTGTTGATGTTGGAGTAGATACTAATACCAGAGCTACTATCGGCACAAATGCGGGAACCAATTCCAGAACAGACAGCGATGTTAATACTGGCGTGGGAATCAATGCAGGTGCTGATATTAATTCAGATACCAATATTAACAGCAGAGCATCAGGTACAGGATTAGATGCTAATGGAAACGTTAATAGCAATACTAAGCTAAATAATAGAGGAACTAAATTTAATAATAGAAACAACGTAAATGGTCGTTTCTAAATTAATATGAATGAGGGCGTTTCATCTCGCCCTTATTCTTTTATAGCTTAAGCTGCATTTTTTAAAAATGGATAATCTGTATAACCTTCTTCACCTTTAGCATAAAATGTAGACGGGTTTGGTGCATTAAGCTCAGTATTTAGTTTAAACCTTTGCACAAGGTCAGGATTGGCAATAAATAACTTTCCAAAAGCTACTGCATCTGCTTCGCCATTGCTTATTACTTCATTAGCTGTTTCTTTTGTAAAACCTTCATTTGCTATATAGATGCCACCAAATTCTTTTTTGAGTTTTGGCCCAAGGCGACTTTCACCTAGATGCTCGCGGGAGCAAATGAAAGCGATCTTACGTTTTCCAAGTTCCCGGGCAACATAACCAAAAGTTGCCTCAGGGTTTGAATCCCCCATTGATTGGGCATCACCTCGAGGCGCTAAATGCATACCGACGCGGCCTGCACCCCATACCGAGATAACTTTATCTGTAACTTCAAGCATTAGCCTTGCTCGATTTTCTATTGATCCGCCATAATCATCAGTTCGTTTATTGCTGCCATCCTGTAAAAATTGATCAAGCAGATAACCATTTGCACCATGGATTTCAACTGCATCAAAGCCTGCTTCCATAGCATTTTCAGCACCTATACGGTATTCTTCAATAATTTGCGGGATCTCTTTTAATTCTAAAGCACGTGGCACAGGATATGGCTGCTCAGGTCGTAACAAGCTTACATGACCTTTTGCTGCAATTGCGCTTGGAGCAACTGGCAACTGCCCATTTAAATAATCTGGGTGAGATATTCTACCTACATGCCAGAGCTGAAGTAATATTTTACCGCCTGCATCATGTACAGCCTTAGTAATTATTTTCCACCCTTCAACCTGCTCTTCAGACCAGATGCCCGGAGTATTAGGATATCCAACACCCATAGGCGTTACCGAAGTTGCCTCAGAAAATATTAGCCCCGCTGAAGCGCGCTGGGTATAATATTCTGCCATAAGCTTAGTTGGCACCCTGCCCGGATTATCTGCATGACAACGCGTAAGCGGCGCCATGAATATACGGTTAGGAAGCTTCAGGTCACCAATAACGATCGGATCAAAAATATCAGACATGATTATAATTTTTAAGATTAGTTAGAACGAATTAGAATTTAGTTGGAATATATAATATTCCAATATCGAGATTTAATTATAATTAAAGAGATAGTGACCCAGGGATTTGATAAATGGCCTGCTTGCCATTTGCCCTATCGGTTGCTACGCAATCCAATTTTTCTTACTGAAAAATTGTGAACAGGTGTCCATTCACCTATCACAAACACATAATAAAAACACCTTATGAATAAGGCCTTTTTATTATGGTGACTCGAGAGGGATTTGAACCCCCGACCAAGAGATTATGATCCTCCTGCTCTACCACTGAGCTACCGAGCCATCTAAAAGAAATTCAGCATGCGCCTTTTAAGTTAAATATATAAGCTTTGTCAAGATTATAGATTGATTTAAGGCAGAAAATAATCTAATTGCAGTCTATAACTTAACCTATCTTTAATGCCACTTAACACCACGGTCTCACCCGATCTTTCCTCGTGTAAGGTAGGAAACCTCTCGCTTAAGCTGGCTGATAATGTTGAAGAGCTTAAAAAAGCGCAGGCGCTCCGCCAGTTCGTTTTCTTTGAAGAACCGCAAGGAATAAAAACTGCCAGCGGCAAACTTGATTCTGATGAATTTGATGCGGTTTGCGAGCATTTTGTAGTTTATGATGAAGATACCAATGCGGTTGTGGGAACTTACAGGTTACTCCGCAGGAATGAAACTAAAAAACCTGAAAAATTCTATACTGAAAGCGAGTTTGATATAACCAAGCTTAAAAATTCCAATTACAACCTTCTGGAATTAGGCCGCTCATGCATTCACCCTGATTACCGAGATGGCAAGGTTATACAGCTTCTTTGGAGAGGTATAGGCATTTTTATTGCGTTCCACAGGCTGCAATATTTATTTGGCTGCGCCAGTTTTAATGGCGTCGATGCCAAGCAGCACCAAGAATCCATCTCTTACTTGCAGCATTTCCATAAAGCACCTGACGGAATATGCCCGGTGGCACGCCCAGAATTCTCGGCCAAGATTGAAATATTACCGCTGGATAAAATCGATAAGAAACACGCCATGATGAAGCTTCCTTCCCTGCTAAAAGGTTATATACGCGCAGGATGCATGATAGGTGAAGGTGCTGTGATAGATGAATATTGCCAAACTACTGATGTTTGCACTATAATGGATACATCGAAGATCGCTAAAAGATACTCCGAGCACTTTGTTAAGTAGTTGGTAGTTTGAAGATTGAAGTTTGAAGATTTTTACTTCCAACTTCAAACACCCAACTTCAAACTTATGCCGCAAATAAGAGCTATATTAAAATTTACTCTTTTCATTTCATGGACATTGTTAGCAATGTTCTGCGGGGCATTCACTTATGTTTTTAACAGAAATCTTCACGAAAAATTACTTCGACTTTATTGCCAGACAATTCTTAAAATATTTAATGTAAAGGTTGGTGAGAAAGGTTTTGAGAATCTGCCGCAAGATGCCATGCTGTATGTTTCAAACCATACTTCATACATGGATATAATAGTTATTGGCTCAAGGATATCTGTCAGGTTTACCCCAAAAATAGAGATATCAAAATGGCCGGTAATAAATACTTTGGTCAATATGTCGCTGCCTGTTTATATCCACAGGAATTCCACCAAAACACTGGAACAGAAAAACACTATTAAGGAAATTATAAATAGTGGAGATTCTATTCTGATATTCCCTGAAGCTACCACTAATGATGGCAATAAAGTTCTGCCTTTCAAAAGCTCACTTTTCAGCGTTGCAGAACCTCATGAGGAAGATAACGCGGATGATCATATTTGCGTTCAGCCGATCTCAATAGTATATACTCATATTGATGGCGAACCTGCAAATAAAGGTAATATGGACAGGATCGCCTGGTATGGCAATATGAAATTCCTCCCTCATTTATGGAATTTGCTCGCAGCAAAAAGTGCAAAGGTAAAAATTATATATCATAGCACCATATATTATGATGATTTTGGTGACCGCAAATCTTTAAGCAAACACTGCGAAGAAGTTATATCAAAAGGTGTTGATGATATAAGAAAGAATCCTAATTAGCCTTTATGATAAATGGATGGCTAAATATAGATAAGCCTCTAGGCGTTACCTCTAACAAAGTGCTTGGGCATTTAAAAAGGATATTAGGGAATAAACCTAAAATGGGACATGCGGGTACTTTAGATCCACTTGCCAGCGGCATTCTGCCTATAGCGCTTGGTGAGGCCACTAAAACCATTCCATTTCTTATGGAAGCACGCAAAACTTATGAATTCACCATCAAGTTTGGCTCTGAAACAGATACCGAGGATGCTGAAGGGAAAATAACTAAAACCACCGATGTATTTCCTGATCTGGAAGCTTTAAGAAAAATACTTCCTGAATTTACTGGAAAGATAAGACAGACCCCTCCTGCCTATTCTGCCATTAAGATAAACGGCCAGCGCGCTTATGACCTTGCCCGCAAAGGAGAAGAATTTGAGATAAAAGAGAGGGAAGTTACTATCTGGGAGTTGGGAATTAGGCATTGGGAATTGGGAAACCAAAAAGACCAACTCCTAACTCCCAATTCCCAACCCCTAAGAGAAGCGACCCTTCGCGCTATCTGCTCAAAAGGTACATATATCAGGAGTTTAGGGCGAGATATTGCCCGCGCGCTTAGCTCCTTTGGTCATATAATATATCTACGGAGGGTAGATTATGGCATGTTTACCGAGGCTGACGCCGTAAAGTTGGATTTAAGCTTGCAAATGGACAGGGATTATCTTATAAGCCGCGTGCGATCCACTGATGTAGTGCTAGACGACATCCCTGTGTTACAGGTGGATTTTGAGACCGTAAAACTCCTACGGAATGGTTTGATAATAGATACTGCTTACCCGCAAGGGATATATAGAATCTATTTTGAAGATAAGTTTCAGGCAATTGCGGAATCAAGCGGTAGCAAGCTAAAAACACAGAGAGTTTTTAATTTGTAACAGGAATTGGGCATTGGAATTTGGAAATTCATATGAATTTTTAACTTCCAAATCCTAACTCCTAATCCGCGTTTTAAAAACAATCAAAAAACGGAGATTACGATGTCGATTACAGCTGAAAAAAAACAGGAACTTATTAAAAAGTTCGCGACTTCTACAAATGATACTGGTTCTGCAGAAGTTCAATGCGCAATTCTTACTGAAAGAATTACAAATCTTACCGGTCACTTTAAAATAAATGCGAATGATATACATTCTAGAAGAGGTCTGCTGGTTATGGTTAGCAGAAGAAAACGCCTTCTCGAATATCTTAAAGCTATAGACGTTAGCAGATATCAATCCATCATTGAAAAACTCGGTATCAGGAAATAGTTCTTCATGTCTGATAAAGACATTAGTACGGATCATGTTATTAGCATGCTGCTCAGGCTTGGTATGAAGGAAGAGCAAATTGCTTTTATGCTGGAAAAACTAGGATTGGATACTCCAGAATTTGCAAGGATTACTGAGGAAGAATTAATACTTCTTAAAGCGCGTAAGCATTCTCCTAAAGGCGAGTTAATTCTCAGCAAATTCGATGCTGCTAATCCCAATTCTCCTAATTCAACAATTAAAAAATAAAACAAATGTTTAAAATAACTACAAAAACAATAAATTGGGGTGGAAAGCTACTTTCAATTGAGACTGGCAGAATAGCTAGGCAAGCTGATGGTGCGGTTCTTATAAAATATGCCGGCACTACTATACTTTGTACAGCAGTTGCTCAGAAAGAAGCAAAACCTGATATGGATTTCTTCCCACTGACAGTTATCTACCAAGAGAAAGCTTTCGCTGCAGGTAAAATACCAGGCGGATTCTTTAAAAGAGAAGGCAAGCCTTCTGAAAAAGAAGTTCTTACTTCAAGACTTATCGACAGACCAATCAGACCATTATTCAGCGAACATTTCCGTAATGAAACGCAAGTTATCTGTACTGTTCTTGAGCATGACGGTAAAAATGACAGTGATGTGATCGCTTTGATCGGCGCATCTGCTGCCCTTGCAATTTCCGGAATACCTTTTGACGGCCCTATAGCCGCTGCGAAAGTTGGCTTCACTAATGGCCAATATACTCTTAACCCGGAACTTGGAACTGAGAAAGAAAGCAAACTGGAACTCGTTGTTGCAGGTACTAAAACATCAGTAATGATGGTAGAATCTGAAGCATCTGAAATAACTGAAGAAGAAATGCTTGGCGCGATACAATTCGCCCATGATGAAATGCAGGTTGTTATTGATACTATCAATGAACTTGTAAAAGAAATCGGTAAAAAAAGATGGGAAGCTAAAACTCCTGATCTTGCTGACCTTACTAAAAAGATTAAATCTCTTGCAGAATCTGACCTTCGCAACGCATTCGCGCAGATCGACAAGCAGGTTCGCTCTAACCTTATCAAAGAATCTTACACTAAAACTGTTGAAGCTGTTAAAGGCGAAGTGAAAGAAGGCGAAACATTCAGCAAATCACAATTTGACTATGTTTTCAAAACCCTTGAAAAAGATATCGTGAGAAATGATATCATCGAAAAAGGTAAAAGGATCGACGGCCGTACTGTTACTGATATCAGAAATATCGTTGCAGAAGTTGGCGTATTCCCACGCACTCACGGTTCAGCATTATTTACTCGCGGTGAAACGCAAGCAATAGTTGTTGCGACTCTTGGAACTGGTGATGATGAGCAGATGATCGACGGATTACTTGGTAATTCGAAAATTAATTTCATGCTCCATTATAACTTCCCTCCATACTCGGTTGGTGAAGTTGGCAGGATGAGCGGCGCTGGCAGAAGAGAGATCGGCCACGGTAAACTCGCTTGGAGAGCTGTTAAGGCACTTATACCTTCTAAAACTGAATGGCCTTACACTATACGTGTTGTTTCTGAAATAACTGAATCTAACGGTTCATCTTCAATGGCGACTGTTTGCGGAACTTCACTTGCGCTTATGGATGCAGGCGTTCCTATAGCTCGCCCTATTGCAGGTATCGCGATGGGTCTTATCTTAGAAGGCGAAAAATTCGCGGTTCTTTCTGACATACTTGGTGATGAAGATCATTTAGGTGATATGGATTTCAAAGTTGCAGGTACTGCAACGGGCGTAACTTCACTTCAAATGGATATCAAAGTTCAGGGTATCACTATTGCGATCATGAAGCAGGCTCTTGCGCAAGCTCAAGGCGGCAGGATGCACATACTTGGTAAAATGGCTGAAGCTATTTCAACTTCAAGGAAGCAGGTAAATTCTTACGCTCCGCAATTCACTATGATCAAGATCAACCCTAACAAGATCAGGGAAGTTATTGGTTCTGGCGGTAAGGTTATCAAAAATATCGTTGAAGTAAGCGGCGCGAAAATTGATATTGATGATAGCGGTGAGATCAAAATCTCTGCTGTGTCAGGCGAAGCTTCTAAAAAAGCTCTCGAAATGATCAATGAGATAGTTGCTGAACCAGTTCCTGGTGAAGTTTACGAAGGTAAAGTTATGAAAATAATGGACTTCGGTGCTATCGTTCAATTCATGGGCAAAAATCAGGGTATGGTGCATATCAGCGAACTCGCCCCTCACAGAGTTGAGAAAGTTGAAGATGTAGTTAAACTCGGTGATGAAGTGAAAGTTAAATTCCTCAGCGCTGATAAAATGGGAAAAATGAAGCTTTCTATCAAGGCTTTAACAGCTCCTGTAGCTCCGGCTCAAAACAATGAAAACCCTGATAATAATCATCAGGAAGTTTCTAACGGTTAATGTTGTAAACTAACTATTTATAACTAGATTAAGCCCTGAGAAATCGGGGCTTTTTCATATATGAACACACAAAAGAACATAGATTATATTTCTGAGATAAATCGCCTGAAGAAGGAGATGAACGCAATTGTGCTTGCTCACTATTATCAGGAAGACGAAATTCAGGATATTGCAGATTTTATTGGTGACTCGTTAGACCTTTCCCGTAAGGCTCAGGCAACTGATGCTGATTACATTATTTTCTGCGGCGTGAAATTCATGGCGGAAGTTGCTAAGATAATCAGCCCGCAGAAGAAAGTTCTTATACCAGATATGAAAGCTGGTTGCAGTTTGGAAATGACCTGCCCGCCAGACCAGTTCAAAATATTCAGGCAGAAAAACCCTGACCATATTGCAATAACATATATCAATTGCTCGGCAGAGATCAAAGCACTTTCCGACATTATAGTTACCTCTTCATGCGCTGAAAAAATTATAAACCAGATACCTAAAGACCAGAAAATAATCTTTGCGCCTGACAGGCATCTTGGTTCTTATCTTGTTAAAAAAACCGGCAGGGATATGCTTCTCTGGCAAGGCTCCTGCATAGTTCATGAACAGTTCAATGAGCGCGAGCTTGTGCGCCTTAAATCAAGGCATCCTAATGCGCATGTGATCGCCCACCCTGAATGCCCTGAGATCATACTTAACCATGCTGACCATGTTGGTTCAACTTCTTCACTGCTTAAATATACGGTCGATCATTCAAAGGGTAACCCTAATGCTGAATATATAGTTCTTACTGAGCCGGGAATTATCCACCAGATGCGTAAATATTCTCCTCATGCACTATTTTATGGTGTTCCGGGAACTGAGGAAGGTTGCACCTCATGCAATAACTGCCCGTTCATGAAACTGAATACCCTTGAAAATCTTTATGAATGCATGGCTAACAGATCCAATGAGATCCTTATTGAAGAATCTGTCAGGCTTCAGGCTAAAAAATCACTAGATAGAATGCTTGAAATGAGTCTTTAAACCATTCAAATAAATAGCTATTAAATAGCAATTTAAATAGCAATTTCCCGTTATTGAATTTTTCTAATAAAGGTATATATTGATTATTGAGTGCTGCGGTTCTCGTTGTGGTAAACTAATCTCCGGGGCGATGAATATTTTTTAGGGGATTGGCTCTGGCAGGCTTTAGGGCTTGTTATCTGATACCCACCTGAACATAAATGCTTCAGGACGATTTAAACATACCGGCGGTCTCTGCGGTACTCATTCATCATATAAAATAGATTCCGCCCAGCAAAGGCAATTAAATTCTTGTCCAGGATGTCCCGTTTCAGGTGGTTTGGCCCACTCAAATTTTAATCCATTGTTAGAGCTATGTGATTCCCTAACTTTGTTATCCCCTATAGAATGCCAGATATAATATCTTGGTTTTTTTCTTGGAACAACCTTTGGATAAACACCCCTTCTCAAATAATTTTTAAATTCATCATTATCAGGATCTTCGTCAGGATCAAGATTGAAAGGTGTCTGATAACCGCTAAAAAGCCCTATATAATCCAATATCTCCGTACCAAAGCATCATGAACATTTTCTTTCGTTTCAAGAAATTTTTTAAGGCCGCCTACTCCTTTTAAATGAGCCCCTGCAAGCATTCCTGATTCTGTAACTTTTAAGCCATCTATTATCTGGCCTATATGATTCTCAAGTCTGAAATGTTTGATCCTTATCCAGTTAAGTTTCATTTCTGCCCTTATAGCATTTTCTTGAGCAATAGGGCTTCTTAAAAAATCTTCTTTGCTGTTAACTTCATTCTTCCCTGTCCACGTTCCAAGCCAATCATTTTTCAAATATCCTGTCAGATCATCCTCAAGATTGTAATAGCCTAAATCACTAAGCATAGCCTCACCAAACTGGTATTTCCCTATATAACCCAGCAAATTTTCAGCACGATAATTTCCTGAAAACTCCCTTATTCCAAGAGAATCCAAAAAAGCATTATAATTGGTTTCCATTACCTTATTTATTAAGTTATGGAGTATAAACTTGCTTTTCAGGATTGAATCTTAGGGTTTTTAGAATTGTATTATCAAAATACTTCTTTCCGTTTTTATCTTTGTGAAAGCAATTATTGTCTCCACAAGAGATTTTGGCATGGCTTATTATAGTCCGGAAGCTCCCTGAGTAATTATTTTTTATTATGAAATCATTATAAGTGATGGCAGAATATATCTCTTTCCAATTATTTTCTTTTGTAAAAATTTTTGTCATGCAGCCTGCGTTTCCGCAATATGGAGCCATGGGAAAATAGGCAAAAATCTCTTTTTCCCCGTCATTATTTAAATCAAATTGATCAATGCAGACTTCCCACTTTTTTAAGGAGAGAAATAATCCGGAGTTTATATTGTCTTCAATTTCTTTTTTTTCTTTCTGACTTAATTTATTGATAATATCTCTTTGGGCTATAAGTGATTCCTGGTTACAATTAAATTTAACTTTATATTCCTTTGCCTGAACAGGGGCTGATTCTAAAAGAATAAAAATGATGATTGTGAGAAAAATTCTCATATTTTACGGAAGATATATCTTTGGATCCCTTGCATCCTTACCCTTACGAATAGCGAAATATAATTGTGGTGAACTTACTTTTCCTGATGAGCCTACAGTTCCAATTACCTGACCTTGGGAAATTTTCTGGTCTTTAGTGACGTTCATTTTATCAAGATGCGCGTAGGCACTGAGTAAGCCATTATCATGTTTTACGATAACAAGGTTACCATAACTTTTTAAGCTGTCGCCAGTGTAAACCACCCTGCCCGCTGATGATGCCTTAACACTTGTTCCTGCGGATGCTGCGATATTTATACCGTCAGAATATTCATTACCGCTTTGTGAGCCGAATTTCTTAACAATGTTACCTTCCACAGGCCACATGAACCCTGTTTTTGAAACACCCCTGCTATCTTTTACTATTTTTGCCGGGGTTATAGAAGGTGAGCTAGTATTGCTAGAAAATTCCGTAGCTGATTTTTGCGCTGGTTGAATTGCTTCCGCTATTTTTTGCGGAGCATCCTTATCATAGACAGCTTTGTCATTCTTAAACGTAAATAAATTTTGATGAGCTTTTTGTAATGATGCCGGACCGCCTGTAGCGCTATCAGTTTTAACTAAATTAGTATTTGTCTCAGTTTCATCCAATGGTTTTGGAGTATTTTCTGAAACATCCTGCTTATTACCAAATAAATTTTCTGTTACGGGAGCACTTACTGGCCCCTGTTCTGCTTGAGCCTGCTGAGGTTGAGCTGCCGCTTCTTCAGTATGGTAAGTTGGGAATGGTATCTGTAATTTCTGGCCAGTTGAAATAGAGAATGGTTCGCTAAGGCCATTTATTTTAGTAAGCGCCGACATATCAACGCCATATTTGCGAGAGATGGAATATAGAGTGTCGCTAGGTTTCACCACATGGAAGCTCCCTTCAGGGATTTTAATTATCTGGCCATTGGCAAGATCAAAAGGAACCTGCAAGTTGTTCGCGATTATTATCGGCATTATCGGAATGTCATATTTGCGCGACAATGAGTAAAGCGTATCGCCTTTCCCTACAACATGTGTTGCGCCTGAGATCTTTATTACCTGATCGCCTTCATCTTGAACTGGCGCGGGAACATTATATTCCTGATTAGTATCAACTGCGACAGCAACATCACTTTGCGGTGCTGACGGGATATTCTCTATTTTTTCAACCTCTACACTATCAGGTGCCTGATAAGCAGTTGTTACCGGAGTTGTAAGGTCATCAACCGTTGCTGACTGTATGGGCTGAGCCGGGCCAACCATTTCCGAAACTGACTTAGCGGAATTTACAGGGGTAGAACTGGTAGGGCTAGCAGCACTTGTTGCTGTTGATTGCCCGATATAATCATCAAGATCATAAACTATTTCGGCGCTATCCTGCATCTGGCATGCAGAAAGCAATAAAGCCGTAGAAAAAAGAGAGATTTTTGATAAAGATTTCATGTATAAAAACTATTATACAGACATAATACTTAATTCTATTTTTTTGGGAACTCAATTTTAGAAATACCACCCATATATGGGCGTAACTTTTCGGGAATTGTAACAGTTCCGTCATCGTTCTGGTAATTTTCAAGAATAGCGGCGATAGTTCTGCCAACTGCAAGTGATGAACCATTCAAAGTATGAACAAAATCTACTGTATTATCTTTCCTCCTAAAGCGCGCATTCATTCTGCGTGCCTGGAACTCCTTAAAGTTTGAGCAGCTTGATATCTCACGGTATTTATCCTGCGCCGGGAAGAAAACCTCAATATCATAAGTTTTTGAACTTCCAAACCCAGTATCGCCCGAACATAGAACTATAACTCGGTAAGCCAGATCAAGAGATTTTAAAATGCTTTCGGCGCATGATATAAGCTTTTCATGCTCATTATTTGAATCTTCAGGTTTTGTAATAGACACAAGTTCCACTTTTGAGAATTGATGCATCCTTATAAGACCACGTGTATCTTTGCCTGCAGAACCGGCTTCACTCCTGAAACACGGAGTATATGCTGCGTAGCGAAGAGGCAGAACTTCTTCTTCCAGAATTCTTTCACGAACTAAATTAGTTACAGGAATTTCTGCAGTTGGTATCAAATAAAAACCATCAATGGTTTTAAAAAGATCAGCCTCAAATTTTGGTAAATTACCTGTCCCAAAAGCCGCTGGCGCTTTTACCAGATAAGGCGGGGAAACTTCCGTATAACCAAAATCATTTGTTGCAGTGTCAAGCATAAAGGCGGCAAGTGAACGTTCCATTTTTGCAAGCAAACCAAATGAAGTTGCAAACCTTGCTCCTGAAATCAGGGAAGTTTTTTCAAAATCTAATAAGCCTAGCTCTTCACCTATCTCAAAGTGCTGTTTAGCATTTTTATTAATTTTTGGCGTTCCTACTTTGCGAAGTTCCTTATTTTCACTTTCATCTTTTCCAGCTGGAACTTCATCAGCTAAAATATTTGGGATCGAAGCAAGCAGGTTTTTAAGTTCCGCACTTTCTTCCTCACCTTCAGTTTTATTTTCTTCATTCTTTTTAGCTTCCTGAAGCTGGGCTTTAAGGGTTTTTGATCTTTCAATAAGTGACTGCGCTTCGGTTTTTTTGCCTTGTGCCATCAGATCGCCGATCTCTTTTGCTATCTTATTTGACTCTTCTTGAAGTTTCTGTAGTTCAGTCTGCGAACCCCTTTTCTGCTTATCAACCTCAAGTATCTTTGCCGATAAAGGCGCTAAGTTACGTTTAGCTAAGTGCTTATCGAACTCCTCAGGGGATTTTCTTATGTATTTAATATCATGCATTTTCTAAATTCTTTTTGAGTTTATTTCCTACTAAAATAGAAATTTCATAGAGTAAGTAAAGTGGTGTGAAGAGCGCCACCTGGCTTAATACATCAGGCGGGGTTAAAACAGCTGCGATTATCAGCAATATTACTACGGCATATCTTCTGCCTTTTTTGAGGGTTTCCACACTTAAAAAATCTATCTTCATAAGTAATATCAAAATTATCGGCAGCTGGAATGATAAGCCGAATGCAAGTATCATGGTAGTTACGAGCGAAAGATATTCGCTAACACGAGCTTCTAACTGAACAGGAAGATCACCACCGGTTTCAAAACTCAGGAAAAAGCTCCACGCCATCGGGAACAGGAAATAATAAACAAAAGCTGCGCCCATAATAAATAACATTGGGGAAATGGTAAGAAAGGTCAGGAAAAAACTTTTTTCATTTTTGTATAGGCCCGGAGCAATGAATGAGTAAACCTGAAATGAAATAAAAGGAAATGCCAATATAGTGCCTGCAAAAAATGAGAGTTTTATATATGTAAGGAAAGCCTCTGCAAGGCCGGTATATATCATTCTGCGGTCTTCACCTTCAAGGGCATGCGCGAGTGGCCTAAGCAAAAATTCATAGATATTCTCGCTAAAAAGATATGAGATGGAAAAACCTATAATAAGTGCCAGAAAGGAATAAACTATCCGCTTTTTCAGTTCATTAAGATGCCCTGATAAGGTCATGCCCTGTGGAGTTTCATCTTGCATCTTTGTTCTTATTTTCTTCTTCAGGAAAAACTTCTTTCAGATCATAAGCGTCATATTCCTTACCATCCTGACCAATTATTTTTGTGAGTTTAGGCGAATATTCTTTTTCATTTATCAGATCCATTATCTCATCAGAAAAGGATTTTACTTTCTTAATGATGGTTGAAACGGTTTTAATTATTTTAGGCAGATCTTCAGGTTTAAGGAAAACCACGCCAGCGCATACGATTAAAAATACTTCCCAGATAGATAGATCAAACATAACTTACTTATCTTCTGGTTTATTTTTCTTATCTTCTGAATCGTCATCACTTATGCCTTTTTTAAAGCTGCGGACACCTTTGCCAAGGTCACCCATTATCTTTGGTAACTTGCCAGCGCCAAAAATGATAAGAACTATAACAAGTATCAACGCTAATTTCAAAGGGGTAAAGAACATAAAATTATATTTTACTTTTATTTTACAATTAATTAGGGCAGATTATAGCTCTAAACGAACTTTTTCCAAGTACTTTAATGAGCCTGCAATATAACATTGATAATTGTTTTGAAGAAACCATCGGAACCAATGGCCTGAACAAAGCCCAATTCAAGGAAATCCACTCGGAACTCTCCAATATATTAGAGAATATCAAGAATGAAAGTATTCCCGTATTTGACTTCAGTAATAAAAGAACTGCTATGGAGCAGGCGCAGAAAGTTGCTGAAAAGATAAGGAAAAAGGCAGATTATTTATTTGTTCTCGGAACTGGCGGCGCGACTTTATGCGGCCAGACTTTACTTGGCCTCAGGGAATATTGCTTCAATGATGAAAAAAAAGTTATTTTCGTTGATAATATTGATCCTCTGACAATGCAGAATATTGCCGGGAATATAGATTTTTCTAAAAGCCATTTTCTGGTTATAAGCAAATCAGGTGGCACACTTGAAACAATAACGCAATTCCTGTTTTTTCTTTCGGTAGCGGAGAAAAATAATTTTAAGCCTTCAGAAAAATTCACTGTTATCACCCATCTTGATAACCAGAATAATAAAATAAGAAGTATTGCAGATAACCTTGATATTGAAATAATCGAACATGAGAATGTCGGTGGCAGGTTCTCTATATTTACAGCAGTTGCCCTGCTTCCTGCGGCCTTTGCGGGTATCAATATTTCAGAATTCCTCTCCGCATCTGAAAATTTCTTTCAGGAAAGTTTCAATAAAAACAATGACAGCACAATATGTGGCGCGGCATTAAATATTCTTTTTTCTGATAAACTCTCTTCATCAATAATGTTCCCTTATGAAGACCGCTTGAGAAGATTCGCCTTCTGGTATTGCCAGATATACGCAGAAAGTTTAGGCAAAAATGGTAAGCCACTTACTCCCATCAAAGCGTTTGGAACACTCGACCAGCACTCAGTGGTACAGCAATTTCTAGGTGGTAGGAAAGATAAGTTATTTACCTTAGTTGCAAGTAACAGGCAGAATAAAGGTGTAGAAATATCATCAAAAACTTTTGAGAAATTTGCGCCTGATTACCTTACTTCAAAAAAAATAGGTGATGTTATTGAAGCTTCATTCCTTTCAACTGTTGATACATTTGCAAAAAATAATATCCCGACAAGGGTTATCAGGTTTGATGAGATGGATGAATCTTCACTCGGTGAATTATGCGCGCAATCTATCCTTGAAGTTGTTCTTATAGCCAGCTATTTTAACATCAATGCTTTTGACCAGCCCGCAGTTGAACAAGGGAAACAGACAGCAGTAAAAATCTTATCCAAGTAAATTCCGTGCCCCAAATAAGGATACTTCCTAATATAATAGTGAACCGCATCGCTGCTGGCGAGGTTATAGAGCGCCCTGCATCGGTGATAAAAGAGCTTGTCGAAAATTCAATTGATGCAGGTGCAACGCAGATTGATGTAAGTTTTTCTGAAGGCGGTAAAAATTCCATAACTATTTCAGATAATGGTTTTGGGATGACAAAGGAAGATCTTGATCTTGCTATACTTCGTCATGCTACTTCAAAACTTCCTGATGATGATCTGTTCAATATAAGGAACTTTGGTTTCCGTGGTGAAGCAATACCTTCGATAGGTTCAATTTCCCGTCTAAAGATAACTTCAAAAAAACAGAATTCTAATGATTGCTGGGAAATTTTTGTTGATGGTGGCGAAACAAAATATCTCAAACCTGCAAATATAAACCACGGCACTACCATCGAAGTTCGCGACCTTTTCTTTGCAACCCCTGCCCGCTTAAAATTCTTAAAAACTGATAGAAGCGAAAAGGCAAAAATAATAGATACGGTAAATAAAATTGCGCTCGCCAATACTAAAATAGGTTTCAAATTACGTGAAGATGAAAGAGTTATATTCAGTTATAACCACAATCTTTTTGATGATAACAAAACCAGAATGGCAGAAATTGTCGGTAAGGATTTTGTTGAGAATTCCGTTACAGTTAATGCAAAACGCGGGAATGCAGAAATTGTTGGATTGGTATCAATCCCAACATTTAACCGCGGAACCAGCAATGACCAATATCTGTTCGTAAATAACAGGCCCGTTCGCGATAAAGTTCTGCTTGGCGCGATACGTGGTGCTTATATGGATTTCCTAGCACGCGATAGACACGCTGTTCTTGTTCTGTTCATCAATGTTGCTTCTGATGAGGTCGATGTAAATGTCCACCCTGCAAAGGCGGAAGTGCGTTTCCGTTTTGAAAGTGATATACGCGGCATGCTGGTCGGCTCAATAAAAAATGCGCTGGCTGAAGCTGGCCACAGGGCATCAAATACAATATCAACTGATCTTATAGATAAATTCAGCGTTGAAGATTCCAACATACAATATCTGAGTTTAAACCAGCCGCAGAAAACTCTGGGTGAAAGAGAAAGAAATTTTTATTCAGGAAATTATAATTATAGAAATACTTCCCAAGCTTCAGCAAATCTTAGCCAGAAAATATTCTCACCTTTTGAGCTTTCTCCTGCTGCAAAGTTTGATGAAGAGACCAATGAGAATATTAATACTGAAGAAGCTAAAGAGTTTCCCCTTGGTGTTGCGCGCGCTCAGTTACATGAAAATTATATCATAGCGCAAACTGAAGATGGGCTTGTAATAGTTGACCAGCACGCCGCTCATGAAAGACTCACTTATGAGAAAATGAAAATTGATTATAAGAATAAAGATATAAGGACGCAGAAACTTTTAATTCCCGAAATAATTGAACTGAGCGAAGATAAAGCTGACATACTTTTTGAAAAAGCAGGAGAGCTTAAGTCATTTGGAATAATATTGGAAAAGTTCGGCACTAAAGCCATAGCACTTACTGAAATCCCCGAAATACTTTACAAAGAAAATTTAAGAAAACTGATTGAAGATCTAGTGGATGATTACACTGAATATAACCAGCAGATAAGTTTATCTGAAAAAATTGAGCATATACTGGAAACCATCGCGTGCCATATGAGTGTCAGAAGCGGTAGAAGGCTTAATGTTTACGAAATGAATTCCTTACTCAGGGAAATGGAAAGCACCCCTCATTCAGGACAATGCAATCACGGCAGGCCTACCTATATAAAATTGAAATTAGACGATATTGAAAAATTATTCGGCAGAAAATGATAATCTTCGATAGAAAAAAGAAGCTTCTGCAACTTAACCGGGCAGCAAAAAACTTTAGTGAATCTGATTTTATTTTTCGTGAATCAGCGGAAAGGCTGATAAATAATTTTGGTCTTTATATTGTTAAGGATTTTGAGAACTGTCTTGATCTTGGTGACAGGGCTGGAATTCTGGCAGAAGAAATAGCAAAAAACCCTAAGATAAAAGATTTTGCCGAGACAAGTTTCTCTAAAAAATTATTCAGCACATCAGATAATAAAAAACTTCTTATTGATGAAGAATTAATTGATGTTTTACCTGACTCGTATGATCTGGTGATAAGCAATCTCGCCCTTCACTGGGTAAATGATCTTCCCGGCTCTCTGATACAGATAAAAAACATTCTTAGAAAAGGCGGGTTTTTCACTGCAAATATTTTTGGAGGCAGAACTTTGCAAGAGCTCCGCGAAAGTTTTATTTCTGCCGATCAGGAAAATAATATTTACTCGCCACGAATTTCTCCATTCGCTGATGCAAAAGATATGGCAGGCCTTCTTCAACGCGCAGGCTTTAGTGAGCCTGTTGCATTCTCAGAAGAGATAAATGTTAAATACGAAAACTTAAATGACCTGCTTCATGACCTTCGCAACATGGGTGAAACAAATTGTCTGATTCAATCTAATAAAAATTATGCAGGCAGAAATTATTTCAAAAACTGTGAAGAATTTTATCGCGATAAATTTTCAGATGGGCATAATCTTCTTAATACTACGTTTGAGATCATAACTTTTTCCGGATGGAAATCCTGAATTTGCAATAAGTCAATCTCATTATTCCCTTAAGCTTTGCCTTTTAATATGCTATTCTAGCAGTACCTAAGGCAAAAAAAATTTAGGAGGCTCTATGTCAGTTAAGGAATTAAAAAGGTTAAATCCTTCCTCAAAGACCATGGAATATGTGCGGGATGTAATGAGTTCTGATCCGCATACTGTATCTGAAGATGCAACTTTCCTCGAAGCAACACAGAAAATGGTCCAGCATGATTGCGGTTTCCTTATCGCAGTTGATATAAATGGCAAAGTAACAGGCGTTATCACTGACAGGGACATAATAGTTTTTGGCGTAGCGCAAGGCTTTCAACCTAATAAATCCGTAGTTTCTGATATCATGACGCGGGAAATAGTTACCTGCTATGATGATGAAACCCTTGATATGGCGGCGGATCACATAAGTGAGAACGACATCAGGAGACTTGTAGTTCTTGACCGCGATGAGAATCTGAAAGGAGTTATTTCCATAGTTGATATGTTAAAACATGTGGAAGATGACTCAATAAATATAGAAATTATCCGTCATTTGTTCAAATATGCCTGACCTTTTGAGGCTTTCCCGGTATAAAGCCTTTTATATCAAAATGTTATTTTCCTCTTGAAAAATTTGGATTATCCAATATAACCCTCACTCTTAGGCTTTAAGCGGGTGTAGCTCAGGGGTAGAGCGCAACCTTGCCAAGGTTGATGTCGAGGGTTCGATTCCCTTCACCCGCTCCAGTTTAAAAAAAGCGTAAGATCACGCCTTATATTCCGCGGTAGCTCAGTGGCAGAGCAGGTGACTGTTAATCACTTGGTCGGGGGTTCGAATCCCTCACGCGGAGCCAGAGCTCTTATAGAGCGCTGATTTCCTAGCTTTTGTTGGTTTAGTTG
>JANPLD010000008.1:0-54862 GCA_031426355.1 Alphaproteobacteria bacterium
CCATCAAGCAGAGGCCTGCTCTTCCTTGCGCTTACCCTTTCAGGATAGTTTCAGCATCCGCTTTAAGCCATATAGAAAACGCCCTTTCCTTTATTAACTGGCGGGAATTATCATTCAGGAAAGCTCCGCCGCCAAGCGCCACAACTTTTTTACTATCAAGGGAGGTTATTTCCCTGATCTTAGTTTCTTCCATTTTACGGAATTCTTTTTCGCCGATATTTTCAAATATCCAGCTGACCGCATGGCCGATATCCCCCTCGATCTCCTGATCAATATCGTAAAAGTCATAACCTATGTTTTTTGCAAGTTTTCTGCCATAAGTGGTTTTGCCGGCACCCATCATCCCCACTAAAACTATAGTGTCGGTTTTTTTGTTATTAGTTTCAGGCAAAGTATATTCCATCTCTTGAAAAATTATAGTCTTGGGATTATTGTGCAATTGTATAATTTTAAGGAAAAATAAAAAGTGAAAAAATTAATTATTTTACTGGTTTCAGTTTTAGTCATATTTCTGGTTATTTATAAGCTTGATATAAAGCCTGAAGTCAAAGAAGTCCGCAAAGAAATTACAAATGATAAACTCCCTACTAATTGAGGATTTTTTAAGCGTATTATCATTTGAGCGTAATGCCTCTAAGAATACTATTGAATCTTACCGGAGAGACCTTAACTTATTGGCGGGGAATCTAAGTGGTAAAGAGCTTTCAGAGATCAATTCAGAAGATTTAAAAAAATTCATAGTAAAAGCGTCCAAAAAATTCAAGGCATCTTCCTTAAGCCGTCTTATATCTTCCACAAGACAGTTCTTCCTGTATCTGGTAGCGGAAAAGATAATAAAAGCAGATCCATCAAGGTTGCTGGAGCTTCCTAAAAAACCTAAAGCCCTGCCAAAATTCCTCACTCAAGGTGAGATATCAAGTATCAAAGAGGAAGCGCAGAAACAGATTAAGAAACCCTCTGCAAAAAGGTTACTCGCATTTATTGAGGTGTTATCCTGTTCAGGGCTTCGTATCTCAGAAGCTATTTCCCTCAAAATAACTGATATACAGAAACTGAACCATGCGGGGAAAGCAAGATACTTTCTTATAGTAAAAGGTAAGGGCGCTAAGGAAAGGCTTGTTCCTCTGCAGGATTCTTCAATCAATATACTCAATGATTATATTTCAGTTAAGGATATTTTTGCAGGTGAGGGATTAAAAAATAAGATGGATAAGAACTGGCTTTTTCCATCTAAAAGAGCGGAAACTGGGCATATAACCCGCCAGCAGGCGGCAAATATAATCAAGGAATATGCTATTGGGGCAGGTATTGAGCCAAGCAAGATATCACCGCATATATTAAGGCATTCATTTGCGACCAATATATTGGAAAAGGGAATGGATTTGAGGGTTTTACAGGAGATACTAGGCCATAGCGATATATCAACTACGCAGGTCTATACCCATACAAACATCTCAAAACTTAAGAGTTTTGTTGAAAATAACCATCCGCTTTCAGGAAAAAGCCGGAAAAAGATCAGTTAGCCACCTTAAATACATATTCTCTGCTGCAATAGGGGCAGATGATTATATTGCTGTCTATAGGGAAGGTCAGATACACTCTAGGATGGCCAAGCGACCCTTTACCGCCGTCACAGGCTACTGTTTCCTTAGATACTTCGATAATCTCAAAACCTGACATTTTAACTAATATATTGTTTACGAACAGGCAGAAACTATTAGAATATAAGAAGTTAGTCAATATTCTTATGTTCGGAAAAAATCCTAAAAGACCACCTGAAAAAGGTGATGGCAATATACTGAAAGTTCAGGAGATATTTGCGACCATACAGGGTGAGGGGCCAAATGCTGGAAGCCCATCAATTTTTATCAGGCTTGGCGGTTGCAATCTTGCCTGTGATTTTTGCGATACTGAATTTGAATCATTCACTGAGAAAACTTTAGCTGAGATAGTTGATACTACAAAAAAACTTTCACTGAATTCTAAGAATAAACGTACATATAAACTTGTGGTTATAACTGGTGGAGAGCCGTTTCGACAATCTATAGAAAAATTATGTGAAGAATTACTCAAAGAAAATTTTGCTATCCAAATAGAAACCAACGGAACTCTATTCAGGGAAATACCAAAAGAAGTTGAAATAATATGTTCTCCAAAAAATACCGGAAATGGATATGGTAAAATAAGGGGTGATCTGCTCCAGAGAATAAACGCTTTTAAATTCCTGATATCAAAAAATAATAAGGATTATTCGGAGGTTGCGGAAATAGGCCAGAGTGAATTTGATATTCCCGTATATATCCAACCCCTTGATGAGATCGAAAAAAGCGCCAATAGGGAGAATCTGGAATACACCATTAATATGGCGAAGGAAAAAGGCTATAGAATAAGCCTGCAACTGCACAAGATAATGGATATACCTTAAATTCTAAGCTGCCAGTAATTTTATCTGCTGGTCATATTCAAAGAGATAGAGAAGGGTTCTAAGAGCTTGTCCGCGT
Source organism: Alphaproteobacteria bacterium (assembly GCA_031426355.1). Taxonomy (GTDB): domain Bacteria; phylum Pseudomonadota; class Alphaproteobacteria; order Rickettsiales; family UBA8987; genus JANPLD01. The sequence goes on from JANPLD010000008.1 coordinate 2,502, forward strand.
TCTGATTTAAGCTCAGGGTCTTTCTCAAGGATCATTTTAACATCATCACGCGCGGCAAATAGTAGCTCCTTATGCGCGGGAAGTTCAGCAAGGTCATATTCAGGGAAACCGCTTTGTTTAGTGCCTAGTAAATCTCCTATACCGCGCAAAGCCATATCTTCTTCAGCGATCTTAAAGCCATCATCTGTTTCCCTTAAGACATTTAATCTTTTGATGGAATTTTCCCCGGAAGAATTTCCATAAAGCAGAATGCAATTCGATTTTTTGGCGCCCCTGCCAACACGTCCGCGGAGCTGGTGAAGTTGCGCAAGACCGAATTTCTCAGCATTTTCTATTATCATTATTGTTGCGTTGGGAATATTCACGCCAACTTCAATTACGGTAGTTGCCACTAGAATCTTGGTTTTTTTATTCAGAAAGTCAGCGATAGCTTTGTTCTTATCTTCCGATTTCATTTTGCCATGTACTATCCCTACTTTTGAGCCAAATTTTTTTTGCAAATATTCAAAACGTTCTTCAACAGAAATTATTTTTTCCTTCTCATCAGCAAATTCTTCTTCCAACTTGGAAACAAGCGGGCATACCCAGTAAACCTGATTATCATCTTCTATAGTTCTGGTAATTCCTGATATAACATCTTCAATTTTATTGGTGGATATCATCCTTGTTTCGATCTTCTGCCTGCCTGCCGGTTTTTCCTTAAGTAACGAGATTTCCATATCGCCGTATAAGGTCATAGATAAAGTTCTTGGGATCGGCGTTGCGGACATTAATAGAATATCGGTTTTCTGGCCTTTATCGGAAAACTGCATGCGCTGGCGAACGCCGAACCTGTGCTGCTCATCTATTATTATAAGGCCGAGCTTTTTAAATATTACCCTATCCTGAAATAGCGCGTGGGTGCCGATAACTATATTTATTTTTCCGCTCTCAATTTCAGGAAGTATCTGCTTTCTTATATTTTCTTTGGTGCTGCCAGAGAGCAGAGTTACTGAAAGATAGGCTGATATATCATTCTTTTCTATTACGCTTAGCAGCCATTCATATTGCTGTTTTGCCAGAATTTCTGTCGGCGCCATGAAGGCGGCCTGATAACCTGATTCAACCGATTTTATCATGGCGAGGATGGCAAGAACGGTTTTACCGCTGCCTACATCGCCCTGTATCAGGCGGAACATCCTATTCTCACTTTCCATGTCAGAGAATATCTCTTTCAGTATTTCTTTCTGGTTTTCGGTGAGTTTAAATCCTAGAACTTTCAGGAAGTTTCGGGCAAGTTCATTGGGAGAAGTTTGGGAATTGCCTTTCTGCTTAGTGATATTCCTTCTGGTAAGCGCCATTGCCAGCTGGCTTGCAAGTAACTCATCATAGGCAAGGCGCAGCCGGTAAGGGCTTTCCAGTAAAACATCTGCGGAAGATTTTGGGTTATGTATCTTTGAAATCGTATCTTTAAAATCCAGCCATTTATTCTGCTTTTTAAAACTTTCGTCGAGCCATTCAGTAAATTCCGGCAGTTGCGTTAAGCAGCTATTTATTATCTTATGCATTATCTTTGAAGATATGCCTGCGGTAAGTGGGTAAACGGGTTCTGATTCCGGTATCTTATCAATATCATTTGCAGGCATGATATATTTTGGGTGGATGATCTGGAATCTATCCAGATATCTTTCTGCGATCCCTGCAACTGCAATATTCTTACCAATCTGAAACTGGGATTTTATATAACGATGGTCGACATTGAAATAGACGATATCGATTGGTTTCGCATTCTGGGTGCAATGTATGCGGTATATATTTTTATTCCATTTGGGTATTGATTCAACCTCTTCAACTTGCAGTTTAAGTATAACGTTCCTATCTTTGATATTAGGGCTGATATCCGGGTTTTTTATGCGCGTGATAATGTTGATCGGGGTGTGGAATATCAAATCCTTAACAACAATATTCCTGTGAAAATCCCTTTTTATCAGCAGATTTGCTAGTAATGATTGCAGTTTCGGGCCAATACCCTTAACTTTATCAACTGATACGAAGAAATAATTTAATATCTGCGGGCGCACGTTACTGTATTTTGTTAATATATTTTTACAGGTTGGAGCATCAATATGAAAGGGGAATTTAAAAATTGCATCCTTTGCGGTAGTCAGGAAAAAAAATTACTGAGTGAGATCAAGCTTGCCACTGGAAAAGTCAGGAAGCTTATATGCGCCGGGTGCGGGCTTATAAATTCTGACCCTATAATTAATCAGGAAAAACCACCAAAGCCCGGTAACAGAAGAGTTGTCAGGAATTCAAGAGTGGCAGCTAAAAGACTGAAGAAAATACTTAATTATAAAACGGAAGGTAAATTACTTTATATAAGCGCTTCTTATGGCGTATTTGCCTATTTTGCTAAAAGGCTGGGGTTTGATGTCCTTGGGCTTAACCCTGATGAGAATTTAAGTACATTTGGCCGTGAAGTTCTGGAAACGCATATGATTACCGGAGACTTGGGCAATACTAATTTCCCTGAATATTATTTTGATATAATTGCGGCTTACAACTCGCTTGATAAGGTTCGTAACCCTCTTGATTCACTGATCATGATCAATAAATCCCTCAAGAATGGTGGGCTAATATTTATTGAGATAGATGATGTGGAACTCAAAGATAAATCCCCTCAGAGGATAACTAATTCCAACTATTATTTTAATGCCGAAACCCTGAAATGGTTACTTTTTAAAACCGGGTTTGAGATACTGGATGATAAGGAAAATTCAACTTCACTGGTTGCAAAAAAAGTATCAAGTCCGAGGGATATAACTATCCCATTGCCTGAGAATTATGAGAGGCTTTATCATAAGCTCAGTAATTACAGCAGCTTCAATTATTATAAAACCAAAATTCCTTACGTTAAATTCTTTGAGAAGAATAAGAAATATTTGTCTGATCTTTTCAGCGGCTTATTTGCTATGGATACCAAAGCTTTAGTAGAAAGGAATTTTAAAAAATATTTCCCCGGATCTACTGAGCCATCATCGCAGGATTAAAGAGGAATTCTATTTCCTTCCAGAATTTATATTTGTCTGTCGGCAGGCCCTGCAGAGGCGAGCATTCTTTTACTGCCCACACGGCGCTGTCAGCAAGAACGCGGTAGATATTATCGCTATTATAAAGGCCGGTATCCATTATTTTTACTTGCAGAACATTACCTGTGCTGTCGAGTGATATATATAGGCGCACCTGCATGTCTTGAACTTCTTTTGCGCCTATAGGGATAGACCAGCAGCGGGTTATCTGGGATTGTATCTTCTGCATAAGGTCGCGTGCAAAGGCTTCGTCAGCTGCTGCATCTTCTGCCTGAGTTTGTGCCTGAGCGACGGGCTGCGTTACAACAGGTTCTGCTTTTGGTTTTTCTTTATCTATTGTGTTAAACAGTTCATCAAGGCTCTCTTCTTTCTTTTCAAGATCCTTAAGTAGTGATTTTTTACCGGCCTGTTCTTCCTTGTCTTTATTTACTTCCTGCTTTTTAACTATATCCGGTTTCGGTTCAGGTTTTTCTTTCACCTCATCTTTCTTGATGGAAGGGAGGTCGGTTTTTTTAGGCTGCGGGGCTTCTTCCGCTTTTTTCTTTTCTATGGCTTCCTGCTTAACAGGTTTCGGTTTTTCTGCGGCGGGCTTTGGCTCAATTGGTTTCGGTTTAGGCTTCTCGATCTTTTTAGGTGGTGTTGGCGGCACAGGTTTAGCAACCTGCTGCTTTGCCTGTGGCACAGCGTTTGGTTTTATCTGATCTGAAAGCGGCATTATATCAACAGTGATAGTGGTAACCGGCTTGATAGGTTTCGAGCAAGAAGGGATGGCGCCTGAAAAGCCAAGAAATATAAAAATATGAAGGATGATGGATTTAGTTATATGAGGGCTGCGGCCGGATTTATTGCGCAGGAATTCAAAAAAATCACTAGCAAGATTAGTGATCTTATTTGTTCTGGTAAAAAAATTTGCAGGCGCGGCTGACACTATTTAACTGATCCGGTTTATATTATTTTAGCGGTTCTTGTTTGCGTGGTTGCGTAACTAATCCAACCCTTGAAAAACCAGCTTCGTTAATGGCTGAAATAGTGCTTATCACAAAGCCGTAAGAAGTATCTTTATCGCCCTTAACATAAATGTGGGCTTGGGTGTTTTCCTTAGTTACTTCACGAAGTTTACCTGCAAGTTCAGGAAGGGTGATCTTATCTTTCTGGATGTAGATATTACCACTCTTATCAACCAGCACCTGAATCGGTTCGTCTTCCTTCTTATTTTCCAGCTGGGAAACATTGGATTCAGGAAGGTTAACTTTTATCCCGGTAGACATTAAAGGAGCTGTTACCATAAAGATGATGAGCAATACTAACATTACATCCACCATCGGCGTAACGTTTATCTCACTCATCAGATTGGATGATCTGCGAGTGCGGTAATTATTCCTGCCTTTTTGTGCTTGGTGTAAAACTGCGGCCATAAAAAATTATTTTTAAATTATTCGAATTCCCTGTCGATATAGATAACAAGCTCATCAATAAAATCATCAATGTCATGGGAAACTTTAGAGATCTCGCCGTTGAATTTGTTATAGAATATTACCGCCGGTATCGCGGCAAATAAACCGATAGCCGTTGCGAATAATGCTTCTGCAATACCTGGCGCAACAACTGCAAGGCTGGTGTTCTGGGTAACTGCGATATTCTGGAAGGCATTCATGATACCCCATACTGTACCGAATAATCCGAGGAATGGGCCTGCTGAACCAACCGTTGCGAGGAAAGGAATATTCTTTTCGATGAAATTAAGCTCCCTCATGGAAGCGTTCATAAGAGCGCGTTCTGCACGTTTCATTGGCCTTCTTTTACCTTTTTTCTCATAACATTCGAACATGCCGGCAACGAATATCCTCGACATAGGGTTTTCATTCTTGTCTTTCATTTCATAGTAGAATTCTTCCATGGTTTTTCCGCCTCTTCCTTCCCAGAAAAGATTCAGGAAAGATGCCATTTTTTTGCGTGAGCTGGAAATGAGAGCGAATTTCTGGAAAATAATGGTCCAGCATGCGATTGAAGCAACGATCAGAAGAAGCATTACGCCCTGAACTACAAAATCAGCCTGCATGAAAAGATTCATAAAGCTTAAATCATTTGCAGATGACATTCCAGTAATTTGTTCTGATGCAACATTCTGGATCGGCGCAGTTATGGTTTCGTTTGTTTGTGTAGTAACTGCTTGTGTAGGTATGACGGTTTTTTCCTGAGGCATTTTAATGCTTATTTGTTGATGGTGATGATTTAGAGCTTTTTTGAGTCTGTATCAACTAGAATCAAAAATAATTTTACACAGCAATTAATATCGCGGAAACATTCCTGCCTTCGGAAAGAAGCACATTATAAGTTCTGCACGCTGCGCCGGTGTTCATATACTCTATGGAAATTTTCTTGGCGCGAATAATTTTTTCAACGCTGCTGTTGAGGAATTCGCTTTTTGTTCCAAAGCCTACGAGTAATATTTCAGTTGATGCTATCTCACTTTCTATTTTTGAAAAAACTTCTTCAGTGAAATTCTCAATCGCAGGAATATTTAATTCTGTAACATTATCTGTTGTCAGGAATATTGAGGTAGGGAATTTTTCTCCGCTGATCTGGAATCCGCCAGCACCATAGGTTTCAATCTGTTTTTTATTTTTTGGAATTAATGGGGTTATGTCCTGCATAAACTAAATATTTGTCATTCTGGTTATAACCTCATTCTTACCAAGTGCGATCATAACCTGTTTAAGGTCAGGTGCTTCCATGGTTCCGCAGATAGAAGCGCGAAGAGCCGGAAGGAACATTCCTGCTTTTATATTTTTCTCTGCTGAATATTTTTCAAAAACTTCAGTGAGATTTTCCAGAGTAAAATCATTTAGGTTTTCCAGATTAGATTTTAAAGGCTCAATATGTTCTTTACCTTTTTCTAAAGCTTGTTTTGCTTTTTCGGTATAGGTAACCCTATGCAGTAATAACTCAGAAATTTCTGCTAAATGTTTAAGAGTATTTGCCCGTTCTTTTAATGCGTCAGCTAATTTTAAAAAACTTTCAGTAAATTTTTTTGCATCATCACCATATTGCTTGGCGAGAAATGGTTTTGCTAATTCTGCTATTTTTTCTTTACTTAATGAACGCAAATAAACACCGTTTATATGATCAAGTTTTGCAAAATCGAAACGGGAAGGTGAGCGGCCAACTTTATCAATCGCGAATCTTTTTATGGACTCTTCCTGAGTGATCGTTTCCTCGTCACCCCAGTGCCATCCAAGGCCCATTATATAATTGCATACAGCTTCAGGCAGGTAACCCATGTCACGATATTCTTCAACGCCAAGTGCGCCATGCCTTTTAGAAAGTTTTGCGCCGTCAGCACCGTGAATAAGTGGAATATGAGCAAGTTTTGGAATATTCCAGCCCATTGCCTGATAGATAAGTATCTGACGGAAGGCATTTGTAAGATGGTCATCACCACGGATTATATGGGTAATATTCATATCATGATCATCAACAACAACTGCAAGCATGTAAGTTGGGGTGCCATCAGCGCGCAGAAGCACCATATCATCAAGGTCATTCGCGGGATATTTTACTTCACCTTGTACTAAATCATTTATAACAATTTCACCTTCAAGCGGAGCTTTAATACGAATTGTGAAAGGTTTTGCGGGGTGATCATTTTCTGGAATATCGCGCCATATTTTTGGATATTTAAAATTTTTACCTTCGCCTTCCGCTTTTTTACGAAGTTCGTCTAATTCTTCAGGGGTGCAAAAACATTTATATGCCGCACCTTTTTTGAGGAGTTCATAAGCAACTTCCTTATGGCGATCTTCCCTTTTTGATTGCAGAACAATTTCACCATCATTTTTTATGCCCAGCCATTCAAGCCCGCTTATGATGGCATCTATAGCTGCCTGTGTTGAACGCTTTTTGTCAGTATCTTCGATCCTCAGCAAAAATTTGCCGCCCTTATTTTTTGTAAAAAGATAATTAAAAAGTGCAGTTCGCGCGCCGCCAATATGTAGGAAACCTGTAGGGGAAGGGGCAAATCTTGTAATTACGGACATATATAACCTGATGTTTGAACAAGGGAGCTACTATATTTTTGCCGAAAATTCAAACTTTAAACATTTTTCCGGTAAGGGGCTTCCGGGTGGTATTTTTCATCAATAGCATCAACCCGCGATTAAAATTTATCAATTAGAAGTTTAAGTAAGGTGTTTATGGTAAATAAAGCAGTGGACGCAGATTTTGATAAAGAGGGTTTATCCCTTAAATTCCAGGCAGACCAGCTTATGCCCGTGCAGACAAAAAGTGAAACAGAAATTGGTGAGATATATCTGTGGAGAGCCGTGATAACTCAGGCACTTCAGGATGCAGGAAGTAATGACAAAAAGAAAGAGATGAGAATAAAAAGAGCGAAGGCGATCGCATGGCTGCATAGTGATAGTGAAGATTTCAATGAGGTTTGCATGTACGCTGATATGACGCCTTCATACGTTAAGAGAAAAGCAAAAGAAGCTATCAAGCGCGGCTGCAAATGGAGGCGTGATCCAGGTTATAAAAGTTTCTTACCAGCAGAGCCAAAGCGAAGCAGGGGCAGGCCGAGAAAATTAAATATTGGTTGAAAGCATATATTTATCAAAGAACCTACGGTTTGCTTCGGTCTCATCCTGGGCGGAAACAACATCAAGTAATATATAGCCTTTTTTCTCAAGGTTTTTTCCTCTGATATCGTTGGCTTCGAAGCCAAGCCAAACTTGTATGGAAAGTGCGATCATCCTGAATATCATTACTGATTCAGGGTTAAGATTGGTCTCATAAAAAATGAGTCCCTCAATAGCTGCCATAGTAAAAAACAGCCACCATATCCTGTGATATAATGCCCAGAAGGTTGAGAATATAAAAGCGAAGAAGTTAAATCTCTGCTTTAAAATAATAGTGTCTTCGAAAGAACTTTTGGAATCCTTTTTTACGTAAACGGCAAAAAATTTGGAACCTCCGAACATCTACAGGCTCCCTTTAGTGGAAGGGATCTCAGAGCTTGAGCGCGGATCAATTTCCATCGCAACTTTTAAAGCGCGGGCTAATCCTTTAAAGCAGCTTTCGATGATGTGATGATTGTTAGTTCCGTAAAGATTTTCAACATGCAAGGTAATGCCAGCGCTTTGTGCAAATGCCCCGAACCACTCCTTGAATAATTCAGTATCCATATCGCCGATCTTGTCGCGGCTGAAATCTACTTTCCAGATAAGATAGGGCCTGCTGGAAAAATCCAGTGCCACGCGACTTAATGTTTCATCCATTGGAATGTAAGCATGTCCGTATCTGCGGATACCTTTTTTATCACCGATTGCCTGAGCTACAGCCTGGCCGATAACAATGCCGGAATCTTCAGTAGTGTGATGGAAATCAATATGCAAGTCACCTTCGGCCTTGAGGTCAATATCGATAAGGCCATGGCGGGAAAGTTGCTCGGTCATGTGGTCAAGAAAACCTATGCCGGTCGATATATTATATTTTCCGGTGCCGTCGAGATTAACTTCACAGGAAATGCTGGTCTCTTTTGTTTTTCTTTCAACTCTTGCTTTGCGCATTTTGTAAACTATATGTGTTTGGACTTCATATATAAAATAAATAGCTTTTATGCAAAGCAATAATCAAAATTCATGGCACGCCACAACAATTTTATGTGTCAGGAAGGGTAATAAAACCGCCCTTATTGGTGATGGGCAGGTATCATTCGGGCAGACAGTTATCAAATCAACTGCAAGAAAACTTAGAACACTTAAAGATGGGGCGATAATAGTAGGTTTTGCCGGTTCTACAGCGGACGCGCTCACATTGTTTGAAAGGCTGGAGGCCAAGCTTGAGCTGCACCCGAACCAACTTAAAAGAGCTTGCGTGGAACTTGCGAAAGACTGGCGTACAGATAAATATCTCCGCCGCCTTGAAGCCATGATGATAGTTGCTGATAAAGAGCTTACCTTAGTTTTAACAGGTAATGGTGATGTTCTTGAGCCTGAGCATAATATCGCGGCTATAGGTTCTGGTGGAAATTACGCCCTATCTGCCGCCCGCGCGCTTATCCAATATGAAGAAGATGCAGAAGTAATAGCAGAAAAAGCAATGAAGATAGCAGCTGATATTTGCGTTTATACTAATGAAAACTTCAGCAAGGAAGTTATAAGTTATTAAATATAATGAATAGAACTACAAAATTTATTGTTTTGATTATATGGTTAAGCTTTCTAGTTCCTTTTAAATCTTGGTCTGGAGATGTTCAGAATATTGTAAAAAATGAAGATTCTGTTGGTGATAAATGCATACCTAGTGACGAAAGAAAAAGAATTGAAGCGGATATTAAAACAAACTCTGGAATTCTAGAAGAGAAGAAGAAAACTGATAGGAATTGCAAACCTGTTTCTAAATTTTGTCTATATAAAACAAAGTTTAATTTTTATTGCGGAAGTATTGAAATTCCATCAGTCAAAACTGATTATTGTCTAAATAGTTATCAGAATTATTGTTATAAGATAAAAGATAATGAAGTTAAGTTCTTTAATACAATAAAAGAATGCGAAAATTATAATAAATTAATTTACCATTAAACACTGACAAATGACCATAGGAAAATGAAACATAATTTAACACCGCAAGAAATAGTAAGCGAATTAGACAAGCATATAATTGGTCAAGGCGAGGCAAAACGCGCAGTTGCGATTGCGCTCAGAAACCGTTATCGCAGAATGCAGGTTGATAAGCCACTACGTGATGAGATCGTGCCGAAGAATATACTCATGATAGGGCCAACCGGTTGTGGTAAAACTGAAATAGCTCGTCGCTTAGCAAAGCTTGCTGAAGCGCCTTTCATAAAAGTTGAAGCAACAAAATTCACGGAAGTTGGATATGTTGGAAGGGATGTTGATTCGATAATCAGGGATCTGGTAGAGCAGGCAGTTACGCAGGCGAAAAAAAGAGCTAAGGAAGAGATAAAAGTTAAAGCGGAACTGAATTCTGAAGAAAGAGTTCTTGACGCTCTTATCGGTAAAGAAGCCAGCAGCGAGACGCGTGAGAAATTCCGTAAGATGCTTCGTGAGGGAGAAATAAACAGCAGGGAAATTGAGATCGAAGTTGAAGATTCAGGTTCAAACCCGTTCTCATCTTTTGATATACCGGGTATGCCGGGCGGCCAAGTTGGCATGATTAGTATAAGTGAAGTTATCGGTAAGTCATTTGGCTCTAAAACCAAGCGTAAGAAAATGAAGGTTGAAGAAGCCTACGAAGTTCTCATGGCGGAAGAAAGTGAAAAGCTTATTGATGAAGAAAGAGCCGTTAAAGATGCTGTCCACTCAGTTGAAAATGACGGGATAGTTTTTCTGGATGAGATAGATAAGATATCCAGCAGAAATGAAGGAAGGGGTGATGTAAGCCGTGAAGGTGTGCAGCGTGATTTACTTCCGCTTATTGAAGGAACTATGGTTTCTACAAAATACGGGACGATAAAAACTGATCATATTTTATTTATCGCGAGTGGCGCTTTCCACATGTCAAAACCGTCTGACCTGCTTCCGGAATTGCAGGGTAGGCTGCCTATAAGGGTTCAGCTTGAGGCGTTAAAAGAAGAAGACTTGGTCAGGATATTATCTGAACCTGAGGCCAGTTTGATCAAGCAATATAAAGCGCTTCTTGGCGTTGATAATGCGGATATTGAATTCACTGAAGATGGAATTAAAGAGATCGCCCATATAGCGGCGGAAGTTAACAAGAATGTTGAGAATATTGGCGCGCGCAGGCTTCACACTATAATGGAAAAGCTGCTTGAAGAGATAAGCTTTTCGGCTGGTGTTGGTGAAAGCAAAAAGATAATCATAGATGCTGTTTATGTTAAAGGTATACTTGAAGACTTGACGAAGAAAGCGGACTTAAGTAAATTTATCTTATAATATTCTCCATATGGCAAAAGCAAATATCTACAAACCCGCAAAGACAGCTATGCAGTCCGGCAAGGCTAAAACTGACAGCTGGATGTTGGAATTCGAACCTGAAAGCAGGAAACTTGTTGATAATTTGATGGGCTGGCAAGGCTCGGAAGATATGAAGCAGGAAGTCCGTATGTTCTTTGAAACTAAAGAAGCGGCAATTTCCTACGCCCAGAAAAATGGGATAGACTTTAATGTAATTGAACCGCACGCAAGAAAAATAAAACCGCAATCTTATGCGGAAAATTTTGTTGGCTGATATAGTAAATTAACTTACTATATTTTTTATGCTTGAAGAAATCACGAATAATGCACTGTTTGGTTATGCACTGATATTTTGCAGGTTTGGTGCTGCGCTTATTTTTCTTCCGGGCCTTGGTGAGGTTTACGTTACTTCACGCGCGCGTTTAGCCATGGCTATATTGCTTACTGTAATTTTTTACCCACTCCTTTCATCTACATTTCCACCCATGCCAAAGGAGTCAGTAGGCCTTGCGCTTTATCTTGCAGGTGAGGTAGTAACTGGAACCTTTTTTGGTTTGCTTATAAGGATACTCCAAACGGTTATGCATATCGCTGGTATGAAAATTGCATTTATGAGCGGTTTATCTACTGCAATGCTATTTGATACCAACCAGAGTACGCAAGGTTCTGTAATAGGTGGATTCCTTTCAGTTGCGGCGATCACACTGGTGTTCACAACAGATCTTCACCATGTGATGTTAAAGGCCTTATTTGAAACGTACCAGCTTATAAAAGTTGGAGAATATAGATCACTTACAATGTTCAGTGAGCTTTCGATCGATTTTATTTCACAGACATTCTTCCTGGCATTTAAAATTTCAGCGCCAACGATAATTATCGGGCTGGTTCTTTATATCGCTGCCGGTTTAATGGGTAGGTTAATGCCTACAATGCAGGTTTTCTTTGTGCTTGTGCCAGTTCAGGTGGTAAGTGTATTCTTATTTATCGCGATGAGCATTTCAGTAATGTTGATGGTCTATATCAGTTTTGTTGAAGATAAAATTCTGATTTTCATCAATTAAAGCGTTTTATATTAAACTCCCAGTTCAACAAAAATATTGGTGCTATCCAGAATATATTTTTTGATCTTTTCTGAATTTATACGGCTAAAATTCTCAAGCAGGATATCAGACCGGTTCTTATTTCTGTTATTCTTTTTATAAGCGCCTGAAGAATCTACATAAAAATTACCGAGGGAAATATTAAGTATCTTTGATATTTCAAATAATCTTTCAGCGCTGATCCTGTTCTCACCTGTTTCATATTTCTGTAATTGCTGCGGGCTGATATTAAGTTTTCTGGCAAGCTGTATTAGGTTAAGGTCAGCCTTTTTCCTGAATAACCTGAGGTTTTCCCCCAATATATGATTAGTCGGAGCTTTTTTGTTTATTTTTTTCTTACCTTCCATATCAATTAGTGGTATAAGACGTTAAATTACAGGTTTAAAATTATACATTTAATGTACATTCTCTGTATGAGATGTCAACCTAAATGTATATATAACGTACAAATTGTATTTATATGAAAGCAGAAATGTTTCAAAATCTCCATCTTCAGCTATCAAAAGAAGATATAAAACGTATTGATAACTGGAAGATAGAAAACGGCATGAAATCAAGGGCGGAGGCTATCCGTAGCATGATCAAGGCTGCTTCTCAGTTCGGACCTGAAGTTTATGGGAAAGAACGATCCCTTGCAGAAAAAGGAAGTTTCGGTTATTTTGGCGGTGAGGCAAAATTATCCGTAAAAAATACAAAATCCGACCAGTCTATTGAAGAGATGGTGAGGAAATTAGTTAAGGAAGAAATAGAAAAGATAAAAAGAAAGAATTAACTTTAAATAAAATTTACTATGCCAAGTTTTGATATTGTTTGTGAAACAGATCTGCAGGAAGTGGATAACGCGATCAACTCATGCACCAGAGAGATCCAGAATAGATATGATTTCAAAGGTTCCAAGTCAGAAATAAAAAGAGATGATGAAACGATAACCCTGCTTGCTGATGATGATATGAAGCATAAAGCAGTCATTGAAATGATGAAGACCTATATAACGCGCAGAAAGTTAGATGCCAGATGCCTTGATTTCCAAAAGCCGGAAGCAGCTTCAGGAAATATGATAAGGCAGGTTGTTAAGATCAGAAAAGGTATTGATCAGGATAACGCTAAAAAAATAGTTAAGCTGATAAAGGATAGTAAAGTAAAAGTTCAGGCTTCAATTCAAGGTGAGCAGGTCAGGGTTACCGGTAAGAACCGTGATGACCTTCAGGAAGCTATGCAGCTTATAAGGGATGAAGAGCTTGAAGTGCCGGTGCATTTCAATAACTTCAGGGACTAATTAATTAGCGGGGCGCAGCAAACCTTGCCCTGACACGCTTAAAAGTTTCCCTATTTACATATTCGTAACATCTGTCGAGTACAAACCTGCATTTAAGCTGGCTGCCTGCAAAGCACTCCTTAACAGATTCAGTACAGTGGAATTGTTTTTCCCAAGCCTGGATATTATCCCATCTTGATTCTACAGTGCCGCGGATATCCGGCTGGATCTCTATGCGTTTCATTTCCGCTTTTATAAGTTCTGCCTGTCTTTGTTTCGGGGTAAGAGTTCTGTAAGCTTCTGCCCTGGATGCATATCCCGGACGGCTTTTCCTAATAAGCTCCGTGCGGACTGAAGGATTATAATAAGTGTTATCAATCTGATGGAGCTTTTTTATTAATTCATTGCGTTCGGATTTATCTTCGGTTTTTTCCAGCTGCACTTTTATAGTTTGTTTAGCAAGGGACATTTTCCCCAAGTAAGACTTATCAACTATTGCTTTACCATTCTGTTGTGTCTGGGTTTTAACTTTCTTTTTTTCAACCTGCGCTTTGTTGACTTGTTCAGATATTTTGATCTGGGAATAGGAAGTGTTACTGAAAAATATCAGTATGAAAAATAGTAAAAAATAACTGCTTTTAGAAAAATGCATTATTCACAAATATAATTATCGCCTTCCTGAGTATAATCTATTTGCGTATCTTTTTCCGCAAGTTTTTGATGTTCCGGGTTTTCTATGAGGAAAGTATAAAACTCTTTTATCATTTTTATTACTTTGTCAGTGTCTGATTCCTGCATAACGTGCTTTCTAAACTCGGCAGAGCCGTATTTTCCCGCGGAATACCAACCCAGATGTTTCTTAGCCATTCTATGGCCGGGAACTATGCCATAATGCTCAAGCATCGAAATATAATGTTCCAGAACAGTATCCAGTTGATCCTGAAGGTCTGGCTCAGAAGTAATCTGCTGGCCGTTCAAAAATTGAGCTGTCTGGGAGATGAACCATGGTTTGCCATAAGCGCCCCTGCCTATCATAATGCCGTCTGCGCCTGAATCTTCCAGAGCCTGCCTTGCATTTTCAAAAGTACAGATATCGCCATTGGCGATAACAGGGATATTTACCGCTTCCTTAACATTCCTGATGAATTTCCAATCAGCGGTGCCCTTATAAAACTGGCATCTTGTGCGGCCGTGAACGGTCAGCATCTGAATCCCAACATCTTCTGCGATCTTTGCAAGTTTTGGAGCGTTTAAATTTGAATGGTCCCAGCCCATACGCATTTTCATGGTAACGGGTATTTTCACTGCTTTAACGGTTGCTTCCATAACTTCCATAGCTAGCTTCTCATCCCGCATCATGGAACTACCAGCGTGCTGGCCGTTAGTTACTTTTTTAACAGGGCAGCCGAAATTTATATCTATCAGGTGAGCGCCTTTTGCTTCATTTATGCGGGCGGCCTCTGCCATAACTTCCGGTTCGCAGCCAGCTAACTGAACAGACATAGGGTAAGTTTCCGGCGCGTCATCACATCCGGCTTTTTTAAGGTTTTCCTGTTCCTTGAGAACCATGGCTTTGCTTGCTATCATTTCGGAAACTACAAGAGCGGCGCCATATTTCTTTTTGACAAGCCTGCGGAAAGGCGGATCAGTTATGCCACTTAAGGGAGCGAGAATAACATTATTCTCCAGAGTGATATTTCCTATTTTTATTGGTTTCATTATCTGTTAAAAGGCTTTGAATCTGATGGTCTATACAAAAAATGAACGTAAAAAGCAATGTTGCACTTATAGTTGCAGGGGGTAGCGGCCTCAGGATGAATTCCGAACTGCCTAAGCAATATATGCAGATCGGCGGGAAAACCATACTGGAAAGAACATATAAGGCTTTTGCCAATAACGATAATATAGATAAAATACAGATAGTTATCTCAGAAAACCATCAAGATGTATATGAAGGTTTTTTAAATAAATTAACTGATAAAGATAAACTGCTGCCAGTATGTTTTGGCGGTAATAACAGGCAGGAGTCTGTCAAGTTTGGTCTGGAATCATTAAAAAAATATAATCCTGAAAGGGTTTTGATACATGATTCGGTGAGACCTTTTGTGAGTAATGAGCTGATTGATAGAATTATCTCAGGATTAGAAAATTCAAAATGCGCTGTTCCTGCTATTAAAATTACTGATACTGTAAAGGAGGTAGAGGGAAACAAAATAAAACGTAGTCTGTATAGAGATGATTTAATTACGGTACAAACACCTCAAGGGTTTGATTTTGAGTTTATATATAAACTACATCAGGGTTTTAAAGATAAAAATTTCTCAGATGACACTTGGCTTGCAGAATTAATTAATGAAAAAATCATGATAATTGAAGGTGAAAAAGGAAATTATAAGATCACTACATCGGAAGATCTAGAAAGGGCGAGAAATTCTATGGCAGAAACAAGAGTAGGTTCAGGGTTTGATGTTCACCAGTTTGAAGAAGGTGAATTCATAACTTTGTGCGGGATAAAAATACCGTTCAATAAGAAACTGAAAGGGCATTCCGATGCTGATTGTGCGTGGCATGCTTTAACTGATGCGCTGCTCGGCGCCATAGGTGAAGGTGATATAGGGGAGCATTTTCCTGATACTGATGCGAAGTGGAAAAATGCAGATTCGAAAATATTTCTAGTAAAAGCAAATGAGCTGCTAAAAAGCAGGGGCGGAAAAATTTCCAACATTGATATGACGATCATTTGTGAAAAACCTAAAATGAAAGACTTCAAAGAAGAAATGAAAATAAATACGGCTAAAGTGTTAGAAATTGAAACTGATAGAATCAATATAAAAGCTACCACTACAGAAAAGCTGGGATTTTTGGGAAGGGAAGAAGGTTTGGCAGTTCAGGTTATGATCAGTATGGAAATTTGATTTTTTGCACTTGCAGAAATTTACTTATAACTGTTATAAGGGGAAGAATCAAAATTATTCCATATGAAAAATAACTTCCTCAAAATTTCAGCAATAGCAATATTGCTTTCTTCAGTTGCATCATGCAGCACTGCTGGAACTCACGATAAAGCGCCCTCAAGGATAGTTCGTAGTGATGCAGAGGATAATCTTATTGCCGCCTCAAAAAAAGTGGATGTAACTACGTCGGAAATAACAGATTCAGTGCCTTCGGTATCTGATAAAGTAAGTGAAAAAATCATCATTACAAAAGATACGATCGGTAAAGCAAAACAGGAAGCTACCAATATAATTGAATTGCCACAAGAAACATCAAAAGAAATTCAATTGCAAGCAACACAGTTACAAACAACGCAGCCGCAGACAAAGCTGTCAGTTGTAGAGAAGATCGAAGAAGTTTCCCCGAAAACAGAAAATTTTGTAAAAGTAACCGGGGTTAGCAAAAATGAAGAAGTTAATGTAAGCACTATTCCTTTCCAAGCTGCACCTGCTGTTGAGAAACAGGAAATTGTTCGCAAGCAGGAAACTGTTCAGAAGCAGAATAATGTTCCGGCTGTTCCAGTGGAAGATGATATTATAACAACCTCAGCTGATAATGCTATGATCGGCGAATGTTACGGCAAGGTAAGGATCGCAGGCAGATTCAAAGATGCTGAAGAAGATGTTATGGTTCAGGCTGAAAGAGTTGTAACAAATGTTATCCCTGCGAAATATGCAACTAAGGAAGATGAAATAGTTGTTAAGGAAGAAACATTTAAATTCATTGAGATACCGGCGACATATAAAACAGTTACGGAAGAAGTAACTATTGAGCCTGAGAAAAAAGAGGCAGTAACAATTCCGGCGCAATATAAAACTGTGACTGAAAAAGTTATGGTTCAGCCTGCAAGAAAAGTATGGAAGAAAGGCAGAGGCCTGATTGAAAAAGTTGGTTCGGAAGGTGATATACTTTGTTTAGTTGAAGAACCTGCGGTTTATAAAAATGTTCAAACGCAAGTTGTTGTAGCGCCTGAAAGATCTGAAACGAAAACTATCCCTGCTGTAAAAAGAGTTATTAGCAAGCAAGTAATTGACCAGCCTGCAAAAGTTGAAAAAATTGCAGTACCGGCTATTAAAGAAAAAGTTCAGCAGAGGGTTATGGTTGAAGCTGAGAAATCTGTGACCAATACACTTCCTGCAGTTTACCAGAAAGTTAAAAAGAGGATTCAGGTTTCTGAGGACAGGGTTGAATTACTTCCTGTAATCTGTGACCGTAACATAAACAGAGACCTTATAATCAAGATCCAGACAGCTCTTGTTAACAAAGGTTATGAGATCGGTGAGATAGATGGTTTCTTTGGTAAGCAGACATCTGAAGCGGTTGATAATTTCCAGAAATCCCTTGGGTTACAGTCTGGCGGTATCACGTATGAAACTGCAAAAGCACTTAATATACAGATATAATATGAAAGCCTTATCCATCAATCCATACAACAACGAAGTTGTTTTTGAGAATGATGTTTTAAATGATAATGAGATCGAATCAGCCTTAGAAAGTTCTTCTAAGGCTTTTTCTTTTTATAAGGCTGAATTTTCAGAGAAAAGGGCTAGGCTACTTAAATCTGTGGCAGATGTGCTAAGAAAAAATAAGACATCTTATGCCAAGACCATTTCCCTTGAGATGGGAAAGATATTTAAAGATAGCCTTGCAGAAGTAGAAAAATGCGCGAGTCTCTTTGATTTCTATTCAGAAAATATTTCTGTGTTCTTGCAGGATGTAAATATTAAAACAGAATTTAAGGTAAGTAAGATCGTTTATAACCCGCTTGGGGTTGTTCTGGCTGTTATGCCATGGAATTTTCCTTTCTGGCAGGTGATAAGGGCAGCAGCGCCAATTATAGGCGGTGGTAATTGCCTGATGTTAAAGCATGCATCAAATGTTTCTGAATGTGCAAAAACTATAGAAAATATATTTATTGAAGCGGGGTTCCCTGAAAATATATTCAAAACAGTGATTGTAAATTCATCCAAGGTCTCAAATATTATTTCCGATAAGAGAATAGCGGCGGTTACTTTTACCGGCAGCACAGATGTTGGCAGGAAAATTGCAGAAGCAGCAGGAAAAATTTTAAAGAAGTCAGTTCTGGAATTGGGTGGTAATGATCCATACATGGTCTTTGAGGATGCGGATATAGATAAGGCCGCAGACATATGCGCTAAATCACGTCTTATCAATGTTGGGCAATCATGTATTTCTGCGAAGAGGTTTATAGTGAACCAGAATATCTATGATGAATTTTTAGGGAAGTTTTCCTCTATAATCAAAAGCAAGAAGTATGGTGACCAGTTTGATGATTCAAACGATTTAGGGCCGCTTGTAAGTGTGAAAGCGCGAGATGATATAAATAATATAGTATCTGATTTTGTAAAAAATGGTGCAAATAAGGTTTATGGGAAAGAAATAACTGATAAATCTTCAGCCCTTTTTGAACCTACAATTCTAGAAATTCCTGAGCATATAAAAGTTGAAGAGATTGAAGTGTTCGGCCCGGTTGCACTTGTTTACAAAGCGAAAAGCGATGAAGATGCAGTAAGGATAGCAAATACCAGTAAGTTCGGATTAGGTTCAGCCATCTTTTCCAAAGATACTGAGAAAGCTATTAGAACTGCTGAAAAATATGTTGATTCAGGCTCAGTATTCATTAATGACCTAGTGCGCTCAGATGCGAGGCTGCCTTTTGGAGGTATCAAGGAAAGTGGCTATGGGAGGGAGCTTTCTGATCTCGGGGTTAAAGAATTCCAGAATATTAAAACTTTAGTTTGCGCTTAATTTTGTTATAATAATGGAAAGTATAAAGAGCAGCTTATGAAAATCATATTAAACGGTGAGGAAATAGTAATAGATAAGGGTTTTTCTATTAAAAACCTGTTGGAGAGATTCGCCCTTGAGCCTAAGAAGATCGCAGTTGAAAAGAACCTTGAAATAGTATCCCGTTCTAAATTTGAGAGTACATTAATTAATGAAGGCGACAGGATAGAGATAATACATTTTATTGGTGGTGGTTAATGAAACTGTTCGTTTTGATTATTTCCCTTCTCTTTTCCCTGCCATCTTTTGCTGAGGATTCCGCATATAATTGCAAAGACAATGAGAAGAAAATCTTAAAAGTTCTTAAAAGATTTCCTTACTGCGATCATGATGAAGAGTGCAGGTATTTTGATTATGGCTACCCTTGGCAGAAAGATGCCTGTGTTAAAGCGATAGTCAGCACTAAGGAAGAAAATAATACTCTCCGATATCTGAAGGCGATTGAGGAATATAACCAGAACTGCGTATATAATGATAAGAAAAAGAACCGTAAATTCCTCAAAATACAGCAATCACTTAAAGAAAAAGAATGTAAAGAAAGCCCAAGATTATTCTGTTTAAAAGGTGTATGCAGAAACCAATTTTATCCTATGTTTTTTGACGATGCTGGTTCTATTAGATAATTATGACAGTTTTACCTATAACCTCCTCCATTATATTGAGCAGGAAGGTGAGAAAGTAAAAATATTCAGGAATGATGAGGTTACTCCTGAGCAGGTTCTGGAATTAAACCCTAGCGGCATAGTAATATCGCCCGGGCCTTGTGACCCTATAAGGGCGGGAATAAGCATGAAACTTATAGAGAAAGCTGCTGGCAAGGTTCCAGTGCTTGGCGTGTGTTTAGGCCATCAGGCAATAGGTGAGGTATTTGGCGGTAAAGTTATCAGGGCTGATATGCCAATGCATGGCAAAATATCGAAGATAAACCATAACGGAACGGGCTTATTTAAAAATGTTCCATCCCCTTTTAACGCAACCAGATATCATTCATTGATAGTTGAGAGGGAAAGCCTCCCTGAAACCCTTCAAATCACAGCCTACACAGATGATAATGTGATCATGGGACTATCTCATAAGGAATATCAAGTACACGGAGTTCAGTTCCATCCTGAAAGCATTGCTTCGGAGCAGGGGCATGAAATGATAAGAAATTTTATTTCTATCTGCCGAAATATCTAGCTCCCGTAATAGGCAATAAAAAAAGCCCCTTAAAAAGAGGCTTTTGAATTTAAATATCTTGTAAAAGAAATTATTTACCAGCAGCCTTCTTAGCAGCTTTAGCTAATCTGCTTTTGAGCCTAGAAGCTGTATTCTTTTTAAGTAAACCTTTAGTAACGCCTTTATCAAGTTCTTTCTGAGCTACGATTAGCGCCTTTGCAGCATCTTCTTTATTATTTGCAGAAACAGAACCTCTTAGAGATTTAACAGCAGATTTGATCTTGCTGCTTCTGGCAGAATTCCTGATATTTTTCTTTTTAGCTTGGCGAGTAGCTTTTTCCGCCGACTTATGAGTTGCCATGTTTTTTACACAAAATTAGGTTATGGGTGGCTTTCTCTAGGGCTTTGGCTCTCATATGTCAAGTATTTATTGGCCTGGTTATCAGCTTGCTGGCTTTTGAAGCCTGTATAATTCCCGAACCTTGGCTAGGCGGAGCATTTTAGAGTAGGCATACATTACGCTGGCTACAAAGCCGTCTACGCCGTAAAATATGTATTTTCTTATAAAATAAGACTTTAGGAAGGCAAAGAAAGGCTCAATAATTATCCGCAAGGTAGAGGGCTGCTGCCTGCCTTTGGCGATCCAGTCTTCCGCCTGCAAGCTAGTGTAGGAGTTTATTTTATCAGACCAGTGTTTCATGGATTTAAAGCATCTGTGATAAACATAGCCTTTTAGGCTGCCTAAATTTTCATTATTATTTTTAAGTAGAACAGAGTCATGCACAGTACTATCGTTAAATCCTGCCTTTTCCTTATTATATAACCTTACAAAACTACTGCCAACTGCACATAAAGGGGGCTTGCTTTGCGTAAAAAATATCATTTTCCAGAACATTTTATAGGCTGGAAAATTTTCAACTTTATTACTTTTAAAAAGATCTAGGATATTTTCCTTAAGCTCAAGAGAAAGTTCCTCATCAGCATCAAGGTTAAGTATCCATTTGTTGCTGGTCTGGTTCTCAGCAAATATCTTCTGTTGGCCATAGCCTTTCCATTCGTTGTGAAATATCTTGGCATTGTATTTCTGCGCTATTTCCAAGGTTTTATCAGTACTACCGCTATCAACCAGAATAATTTCATCTGCGATATCCTTAATACTTTCAAGGCAATACGCAAGGCGCTCTTCCTCCTCTCTGGTAATAATTGTAACTGAAAGTGGAATTTTCATAAAATTCCGAATTTTTTAAGAAGAAATGAGCCTAATTCGTAAAGAATATAGATAAATAAACCTAAAAATATACGTTTTGTTTCTATTTTGGATAAGATTTTTAAGTCCCTCATTTCTTTTGGTTCTAAAATAATTTTAAAAGTTAAATATATTAAAACATATAATGAAGAATAAATTACAGAAATGCCTAACCCAATAAAAAATATGGCAAAAAGTGCTAAAATTATTGGTTTTTGAAAGTAGTAAAATATATAAAATATTATGGGAGTAACAAATATTAAAATAAATAATATTATGAATGATAATATATAAATATTATCAGAGTGATTTCTTAATAGGTTTTTCGAAAGAGGAACTTTATACTTTTCTGCAATTTTTAATGTTACAATTATAAGTATTGAACCAATAATTGCAGAAAATTGTAAGCTGGCAGGGAATGCCCAAGCACCTCTTTCAAGCTTCTGCCCTAGTTGTTCTTTCGTAAGTTCAAATAAATCTTGATGGTTTGTGAATATTGATATTAAGGCAAAGATAGATACTACAATTGGAACTACATAGAATATTTTATCCAATGTGTTCTTAACTTTATCAAAATTATGTTTGTTTGTTTCAGTATTCATTTGATATTATAAACCAGACTCGGCTGCCATGCGGAGCATTCTGGCTCTTCTGTTAACGCTCCTTATTAGCTGGCGCAGCAGGATGAATACTAGATAAGCATTAAAAATATGCCAGAGGAAATGTGATCCTGTTGGTATGCTGCTGCATACGCCGCGATCAATTATGCGGAAGAAAAGCGAGCATATGCCAATCAAAGCTGCGAGCAGGAACTGCCTTGCGGATGGCCTTCTTTTCGAATTTAGGTAAATAGCTATGAATACCAGTGTCCCGATAGACGAAAGATAGGCGACTGAATCATTAAGCGCATTAGGAAAATGGCTTATCATTATATGTGTTGAACCTAAAAAAGCCAGATAGCACACAGTTATCTGAAACCAGTTAAGGTTTATTATCCTAACCATCACACTGAAGAAGAAAACATTTATAAATATTACAATGAAGAGGATATCCATCAGCTCCGTATAATAATTCGGGGACATGTGGAAAATAACGCTCGAAGAGCCGATCAGTAAGGTAAGAAAAGTCAGGATATGGATGTCCCATATCCTTTTTGAAGTAACTTCCGGGTTATAAAGATAATATCTAAGATTTAAAAAGCCTGCGATGAAAAAAGCCAGGCTGCTGACCACATTTAACGGTTCTTCCCACAATCCCATAGCTAAACGTTCACAGACGCCAAAAGAATGGCCTATAGGTGTAGATAGAATATCCGCAGGCGGATGAGTTAAAAGATATAATTTATTATCCACAACTACGTTGCAACTTTGTTGATTTATAAAAAGTATTAATCTGTTTGATACTATTTTAAAGGTTTGCTACCTAAACTATTGAAAAAATAATGTTAATTTAATTCGCGAGATATTTTTACAACATCCCCTATCACTATAATGGAGGGATTTTTGATATTATTTTTTTCGATATCTACAGATATATTTTCAAGGTTTGAATATAGGCTTTTCTGATTCTCTGATCCCGCATTGGATATAACGCAGGCTTCAGTTGCTCTATCCATTCCGTGGTTCAGTAATTCCTTAGAAATAGCTGGAATATTGCCTACTGACATATAAAGAACAATAGTATTTTTACCTTTTGCTAGGGAAGAATAGTCAAGTTTTGGTAGCTCTTCATCATAGGCATGGCCACTTAAATAGATCACTCCGTCTGCAACTCCCCTGTAAGTTAAAGGAATATTCAGTAGGCTGGCTGAGAGGTTTGCAGCAGAGATGCCGGGAATTACCTCAAAATCTATATTATGGGCTTTGAGTTTCTGGCATTCTTCACCGCCCCTGCCAAATATAAAAGGGTCTCCGCCTTTAAGGCGGATAACTTTTTTATCAGCTTTTGCGTGGATGATTATGGCATCATTTATCTCGTCTTGAGTTTTATGATGTAGATCAGGCTCTTTACCGGCGAATATTTTCTCACAATTTGCAGGTATAAGCTCAATTATATCCTGTGATATCAACCTATCATATATTACTACATCAGGATAAGTGGTAAGTAGTTGATATGCTTTAAGAATCATATAATCTTTAGTGCCTGATCCGGCGCCAATAATGTAAACTTTAGGTGTCATTTTAATTCTTATAAGGTTTTGGTATACCGTTTATCATAATTGGTGGGGTGCCATCACTACAGGCGCATGACCTTAAATCGCGCGTGCTACAATTCATAATTGCAGAAGTGTCATAACAGCGCATATATTTTGAAGGATTACCCGTAATCATGAATTTTGAGGGCATATCTCTTATCCATTCCTCAGGATCTACGCCTTTTGGGGCAACTATATAGGCAGGCCATGCTCCGGTGAGTGTTTCCGGGGTCTTATTTACGATAATTTTGCTTTTTCTGCCCTTTTTATCCTCAATAATTGCATATTTCTCAATTTTTGAGGCCTTTTTGCGGAAATAATCGACAGGGCCGAGGCAAACCCTGTATACACATTGCCAATATCTGGTGAGGCCATCATTACACAGGCTTTTACTGCGCGGGCATTCTTCAGCAGAGCCACAATTAAGTTTTACGCATGCTTTGTATTCGTCAAGTTCAGGTTTACAGGCGTTATGGCCTTCCGGGCAGGAAGGGTTAACATTTTTAAGGGTGGGGTCGCTGCATGTTTCATCCATACATTCCCAATAGAATTCCACCTCTTTTTTGAGTGGTTCGCACCTTTTTTTGCCTGTTTCACAGGTTTCTGCCTTCTTTCGAACTGAATTTGTTGGAATTTTAGTTGTTTTTGATAATTCTTCAGGTTTTTCATCTGCGCAAACCAAGGTCATACATCTTTTGTATTTTTCCTTGTCTTTAACCAGGGGTTTACATTTTTCTATCCCTTTCTGACAAATTTTAAGTGAAGTGGTCTGGGCTTCTAAGGGAAATGGGAATAAAACTATCAAACATAGCAAATAGCTGATGAGAAAAGATTTTTTCTTGTATATTGTCATTGGAAGATTTTACCATAATCAGAAGAATGAACAATAGTTACTCTAAAAAAACAATACTACAAGTTTTGCCATCCATGCGGGAGGGAGGGGTGGAAAGGGGAGTTTATGATATATGCAGATATGCCAAGAAAAGTGGTTTCGAGTGGGAGATCATAGTTGCTTCACAAGGTGGTAAATTTGCCGATAAACTGACTGAAGAAGGTATAAAACATATTACGATAGGTTTGAACACCAAAAACCCCATTAAGATTATATTGAACGCTTTTAAACTGGCGAGAATATGCAGGGAAAATAATGTCGGGATAGTTCATGCAAGATCAAGGGCACCAGCATGGAGCGCTTTCATTACCGCAAAAATGCTTAAGATAAAATTTATTACGAGTTTTCATGGGTTTTATAAGATCAACTGCCCGCCTAAGAAATTATATAATTCAGTAATGGCCAGAGGTGAGCGGGTTATTGCGGTTTCGGAATTTATAAAAGAGCATATTATCAGGAATTACAAATGCGATATTGGTAAGATCACGGTGATACACAGGGGTGTAGATCTGGAATTTTTTGATCCTGATAAAGTCAAAGATCAAGATATCTCAAAAATAAAGGAAAAGCATAGCCTGCAAGGTAAAAAAGTTATTTTACTGGTTGGCAGGATAACCAGATGGAAAGGGCAGGATTTAGCAATTGAAGCTATGAATTTATTGAAAGAACAAAATACGGTTTTGCTGATCGTAGGTTCAGCGGAGAAGGGCAGAGAGGATTATTACAATGAATTAACAGAGCTTTCTAAGAAAAATAAAACTAACGAAGTTGTATTTGCAGGCTCAAGTGATGATCTGCCGGTATATTACAAATGCGCGGATGTTGTTCTTAACTGTTCACGTGAAGCAGAGACATTTGGCCGCGTAACGGCGGAAGCGGGGGCCTTTGGCAAACCTGTTATTGCTACAAATATTGGCGGTTCGTTAGAAATAATACAGGAAAACGAAACAGGTTTTTTAGTTGCGCCTAATGATCCAAAACAACTTGCAGAAAAAATAGATGAGGTTCTTCAGCAATTTGAAGATAAGGATTTTGCCGAAAAATTCTCAACCAAAACCAAGCAAAGGATCACTGAAAAATTTTCCTTAGACCAGATGTGCAGGAAGAATTTTGAGATCTACCGGGAAGAGATAAAGTATTAGATCTTCCAGTAAGGTAACTTCTCAGCTTTGCCGCCCATATGGGTTACAGCACCTTTTTCTGCTGAACCTACTAACTGCGAATATTTCCAAAGAGCGCCAGTTGTATGTTCATGGTGTATTGGTTTCCATGATTTTCTGCGGCTTTCAATTTCCGCATCAGAAAGTTCAACATCTATGGTTCCAGCGAGTGCATCAATATTTATGATGTCGCCATCCTTAAGTAATGCTATTACGCCCCCTGCAGCTGCTTCAGGCCCGATATGGCCTATGCACAGGCCGCGGGTACCGCCGCTGAATCTGCCGTCAGTTATGAGCGCAATATTTTCTGTTCCCTGACCGTAAAGTGCGGCAGTGGTTGAAAGCATCTCACGCATTCCCGGGCCTCCTTTCGGGCCTTCATAACGGATAACTATAACGTCGCCTTCTTTATACTTACGTTTTTTTACTGCTTCAAAAGCATCTTCTTCCTTTTCAAATACACGGGCTGGGCCTTTATGGGTTAGTTTTTTAAGGCCTGCAATTTTAACTATGCAGCCTTCTGTCGCTAGGTTTCCTTTTAATGTAACAACGCCGCCAGCTTGTGTGATAGGGTTTTTTACAGTGTAAATTACATCTTGATTAGTCGGGAATTTAATATGTTTTAAATTCTCAGCCATAGTTTTGCCGGTAACTGTAATACAATCACCGTATAATAAGCCATTATCAAGGAGCTCTTTAAGTACGATTGAAACCCCGCCGACCTGATACATGTCAGAGGCTACATATTTGCCGCCCGGTTTAAGGTCAGCAATATAAGGGGTTGTCTTGAATATTTCGCCGATATCGTGAAGGTCAAAATCAATACCTGCTTCATGGGCGATAGCAGGAAGATGAAGCGCGCCATTAGTTGAGCCGCCAGTTGCGCATACTACGCGCGCGGCATTGATTAGGGATTCACGTGTTACGATATCACGCGGGCGTATGCCTTTTTCCAGACATTTCATAACTACTTCGCCAGATGCGAAAGCATATCTGTCACGGCTTTCATATGGAGCTGGAGCGCCAGCAGAACCGGGGATCGCGAGCCCTATAGCTTCACTTACGCAGGCCATGGTATTTGCTGTGAACTGGCCACCGCATGAACCGGCAGATGGGCAGGCAACCTGTTCAAGGTCAGTAAGTTCTTTGAGATCAATTTTTGCAGCTTCGTATTTTCCAACGGCTTCAAATACGTCAACAACGGTTACGTCTTTATCATGGAATCTGCCTGGCAGAATTGAACCGCCATACATGAATACAGAAGGGATATTGAGGCGAACCATTGCCATCATAAGGCCGGGGAGTGATTTGTCGCAGCCTGCAAAACCAACCAGCGCGTCATAACAGTGGCCGCGAACGGTAAGTTCAACTGAGTCAGCAATTGCTTCGCGGGAAATAAGGGAGGATTTCATTCCCTGATGTCCCATCGCAATACCGTCAGTAACAGTAATTGTAGTAAATTCCCTTGGTGTTCCGCCAGATGCGAATACGCCTTTCTTAGCGAATTGGGATTGTCTTTGTAGCGCAATATTGCAAGGTGCTGCTTCATTCCATGTAGTTACAACGCCAACTAACGGTTGGTGAATATGTTCTTCACTTAAGCCCATTGCATAATAATATGAACGGTGTGGCGCTCTTTCCGGGCCTTCAGTTACGTGACGGGAAGGGAGTTTTGATTTATCGAATTTCATATTTAGTAAATAGAGTTGAGAGTTTAGTGGTTAGAATTTATACTTCTAAACTCTAAATTCTTACCACTTAACTCTAATATTCAATTATAATATCATCCGGGGAAGATGCGTAGATGGATTTAAGATAATTGTCAACTTTTGCGCTATCTTTAGGAGCCGTATTCTGGCGGTTTATCATGTTGGTGAGATTCATTTTATCAGGGTTTGCAGGTCTTCTCCTTTCACCGTAAACCTGCTGGCTGAAATTCTCATAGGCGATCTTGTTCTTGATCTTTTCAGCGTTCATACCAAGTTGCTGCTGGTAAATAGATTCCAGCACTTTACCGAGTTTTTTGAACCTGCTGAGTTTTTTAGGGTCTAAAGTTTCAATGCTTTCGCCAAGCCTTATCCATTTTTCAAGTTTCTCATTCCATGATTTCTGTTCCTGAGGGGTCATGTCTGCATATTTCAGCATACCGCCGCTAAGTGTAGTAAGCGCTTGAGATGGACTGAGAAGCGAACCCATAGCCGCGTTATCATTCGCAGCTTTAGCTTTTTCTGCGTTAATATTTGAAGCGCCGCGATAAGGAGCGTTTGTTTCAATATTGTTGATCTTCATTGAAGCCGGAGTGCTACGTGGCTGCTGTCTGATATCATTGGAATCAAGCGATATCTCATTGCTCATACTCTTTGGTACCTGCGGTGCTTGTACTTGCTGCTGTGGTACTTGTTGTTGAACAGGCGCATTCACATATGCCGGTTGCTGGTTTTTAGACTGGGTGAACTGGCTTATCTGTTCAGGACTTAGAGTACTGGCTGGTAAAGATGCAGGCTGGTAACTTTCAGAGTTACTGACCTGGGAAACAGATGATTGAGCGGTTTTTCTTGCAGCCCACCATTCATCCTGTCTTTCATTAATTGCCTGTTCCTGCTCCATAGCTTTTTCCTCAGCTTCGACATAGGTTTTAGGGAACATGCTGAACTGGTCTGCTGTCTGGGTTGGCTGAACAGGTGAGGTAACCGGAAGGTTTTTCTGCTGTATCATTTGCTGAAGGTCACCGGAGACATATCTTTGCGGGCCGGTATATGAAAGCAGCAGGCGCGCTATATCTAGGTTCTTGCCATAGGCAAGGTCATAAGGTTTAAGCCCGTCACGGTTTACCATGTTGGCATTAGCACCTACATAAAGAAGGTATTTTACTATCTCAATATTATTGTTGTAAGTGGAAATGTGAAGAGGCGTCAGGCCATCACTGTTACTTTTGTTAACATCAGCACCTTCACGTACTAGAAGGTCAACTATATCAAGTGAGTTATTTAATGTTGCTATAAGTAAAGGTGTATCACCTGAGATATTCTTCGCATTAGCTTCAGCACCAGCCCTGAGTAGTTGCTGTACAGCCATGTAATTTTTTCTAGCAACTGCAACATGGAGAGGCGTATTACCTTTACTGTCATTAGCGTTTGCATTAGCGCCTTCAGCAACCAGTATCTCAATTATATCTGCGTGGCCATTATATATAGCGCCCATTAAAGGTGTTTCACCAAATCTGTTAGCAGAGTTTGCTTTTCTGCCGGAATGAAGGAGCGCTACTACAGTAGCTTTATCACCCCTCATAGAGGCTTTTACTAACTGGTCTACGAGTTGTTCTTCAGTATAAGTGTTAGGTGTGTAACCAACTCTTCTTCTGATATTCTGGAAATCCTGAGGTTTTTCTGAGGTTTCTATCTTTGGATTGTCATCAGAGATCTCTGAATCTTTTTTATCTGATAACAAATCTTCAGCGGAAATGTTTTCCTCTTCATCTTCGCCTATTACGGAATTCAGAAGATCATCAACCTGTTTCTCGCGTTCTTCCGCGGATAGTTCTTTAGAAGTTGTTTTCTGGATTTTCTTACCGCTGAAATCAAGTTCAGGGGTTTCAGGGAAATTCTCTGAAGATTCTATCTTGCGCATTCTTTTATCAGATAGGCCATTCTCTTCCATGGCGTTATAAGGCTGCTCAGCCTTAAACTCATCAAATACAGGTTTTTTATCTTCTTCTTTTGCAACAGGGAATGGGTCAGCGGTATTACCAACATTATTCTGTGGGTCTTGGTTGAGTGGCATAGCCTGGCGAACTGTTGAATCAGGCAGTTCCGTTGTTTGCGAATTATCTTCTGGCAGGTCGATCATCGGAATAGCTTCTTCCGTAACTTCCTGAGGATTAGAATCCATAGTAGGGGCAATTATTTCAGGGATAGAATTATTTTCTACAGTAGATTTTTTAGTTTTACCTTTTTCGGCAGGTATTTGCGGGAATGGAGAATCCATAGCGTTCTCATCATCAAACGCGGGAGCCTGTATCATCGTATCATCGACAGAAGGGGCGGATTCCAAGCCAGGTAGATTCGGTAAGCTCTCTGCTATAGTGAGCTTGAACAGGAATACAAAATACAAAAATATAATAAAATTTTTCATCTACCTATGGTCGGAAACAAATTTGTTCTGCTATTATACATCAAAAACAGTAAGATAACAAATATAAGGGTGATTTTATCTATATAATTAAACTTTTTCTGCGATTAGACATTTAAAAAGCACACCCATTTCATCTTCAGAGATCAGTCTGCTGAGAGAGGTTTCTATATTTTTTCTAGTATCCTCATCTTTATCCTTAGCCAGTATTTCCGCTCGTTTCTGAATGCCAAGAGATATAAAAAAATCCCTTTGGGTTTGCAAAAAGCAGTTTAAACCAGATAATTTAAAGGTTTTTTCGAGAAGTTCAAAATCCACATGGTAGGTGAGGTCAGCTTGGCCAATATTCTCAAATACATTGTTAAATTTATTTTTATATAGGCTCTGGAAGCTATCTCCATAGGCGCTTTTAAAATAGCCGTAATCAAAAATAAGACTCAAACCTTTATTTGAATTTATGAGTTTTGATATTTCTTTTGCTATAGAAATTGAGGCCGGGGAAATTTCCCTGATATCGCCCTGTTTTGGATTTGGGGGGCCATCAAATTTTTTATTCGTAGCTATGGATGAAAAATAAAAGTCTTTATCGAATTTGATGACCCGCTGTTTCCATCTTCCATCTTCAAAAATGAATTGTTTTAAAGGCAGTGCGTCAAAGAACTCATTGGCTAAAACAATTACAGGTCTTTTAGTTTTTATTTCGTTAATTGATGAAAACCATTCTTTTTGGAGATCATGGCTTTCTAAAAGTTCTCTCTGGGATCCTACAAGTATTTCGTTTACATCAATAATTTTAATTTTTGTGTTTTTGTAGAAGCTTGGAAATTTTTTAAGAACGAGCAATATATCATTCATTAAAGTTCCTTTGCCGGAGCCCAGTTCAATTATTTCAAATTCGCTGATATTATTTTGGGTCAACCAGTTAACCAGAAACAGGCCGATCATTTCACCAAAAAGTTGTGAGATTTCTGGTGCGGTAATAAAATCCCCCTCTTTACCTAGAGGTTGTTTTTTACGGTAATATCCATGGCTCTCATCAAGCAGGGATATTTCCATAAACCTGTCGATTGTGATAAAATCTTCCCTTTCAATTATAGAGACTATTTTCTTCTTAAGTTCATTCATTGCACTTGACTAATAAACACTTTAACCTAGATTTCACTTACATATAAATAAGAAGAGGAGTTATGGCAAAGGAAACAACAGATCAGAATTTTGAACAGGATGTTCTTAAAAGCACAAAGCCGGTATTAGTGGATTTTTGGGCAGAATGGTGTGGTCCTTGCCGTCAGATAGCGCCTTTTATTGATGATCTTTCAAAAGATAAATCTGAGAAGTTAGAAGTGTTCAAGGTGAATATTGATAAAAACCCTGAGATACCTACTAAATATGGCGTAAGGGGTATACCAACACTTATGGTTTTTGAGAATGGTAAACCTACTGCTACCAAAGTTGGTGCGCTTCCTAAAACGGCCCTCTATCAATGGGTTGATGAGAATGTCGGTTAATAATTATTTCAATAATTTCCATTTCCAGTGATAACTAACGAAAAAGCACAGGAGCACGCGCTATTTGAGAAGTTGCGCAACACCCCTGTAAAGCTTATCGTTATCACTTTACTATTATATTCTGTAGGGGTCACAGTTCTATACTCGGCGTCAAAAGGTAATTTCTACCCGTGGGCGTTCAAGCATATCGTTAATGGTATCATAGCGCTTCCGCTGATATTTGTGATCATACTTACTGATATAAGGGTATGGTTCAAAACTTCATATTTTTTATATGCAATGGGACTAGGGCTTCTGCTTGTTGTAAAAGTGATGGGTGTTGAAGGGGGCTTGGGCGCTCAAAGGTGGATAGCCATAGGTGATTTTAGGTTCCAGCCTTCTGAACTTGCAAAAGTGTTTCTTGTGCTGGCATTGGCAAGATATTACCACATGCTACATTTAAATAATCTTCACAAGCTTTCAAGCTTAGTTGTTCCTCTTGGGCTTACCGGGGTTGCGGCAGGTCTTATATTGCTTCAGCCAAACCTTGGTACATCTGCCATCATATGTATGGTGTGCGGCTTAATAATGTTCTTAACCGGAATAAGCTGGAAAAAAATATTGACGGTGGTTCTTGTAATTTCACTGGCGCTGCCTGTCCTCTGGGCCAATATGCACGATTACCAGAAGAAGCGTGTACATACTTTCCTCAACCCGGAAGATGATCCACTTGGCGCGGGTTACAATATTATACAGTCTAAAATTGCGATAGGTGCGGGCGGGTTACTTGGAAAAGGTTTTACCAAAGGAACACAAAGCCAGCTCAATTTTGTGCCTGAGCAGCAGACGGATTTTATCTTCTCCATAGTTGCGGAGGAGTTCGGTTTTGCGGGTACTATATTAGTGCTAGTTCTATATGGAATGTTATTCCACCAATCGCGGAAAGTAGCTGATACCTGCCGGACAAATTATGCAAAAACGGTTGCGCTTGGAATGGTTACGATAATTTTTGTGCACGTATTTGTTAATATAGGGATGGTCAGCGGAATCCTTCCTGTAGTAGGCGTGCCCTTACCCCTTATCTCATATGGTGGGTCAAGCCTTATAAGCTCACTGATAGCTGTTGCGTTCATCATAAACGCATACGTACACCGGAATGTCACGATAAATTCCGGGGAAGGCGAAATCTGATATTAAACTGTTTTTTCAGCCTTGCTTATTACATCCTTTGCTTTTGGAGAAAGCTGGATATTCAGTTCGCGGAGCTGTTTCTCATCAACAAAGCAAGGTGCGTTCATCAGTAAGTCTTCAGCGTTCTGGTTAAGAGGGAATGCAATGATCTCACGTATATTTGGCTCATCAGCAAGAAGCATCACCATTCTGTCAACGCCTGGTGCAATACCACCATGCGGAGGCGCGCCGTATTTAAACGCTCTGATCATTCCGCCAAATTTATCATCAACAAAATCTTGCGTGTAACCTGCGATCTCAAATGCTTTATACATGAGTTCCGGCTTGTGGTTCCTTATCGCGCCGCTTGAAAGCTCAATACCGTTACAAACGATGTCATACTGGTATGCTTTTATCGCAAGCAGGTCTTCCTTGGTTTTTGCTTTTTCCAGAATCTCTAATCCGCCTTGTGGCATAGAGAATGGATTGTGCGAGAAGATGATCTTATTTTCTTCCTCATCCCATTCATAATAAGGGAAATCAGTTATCCAGCAGAATTTGAAACAGTCTTTTTCAAGGAGTTTTAATTCCTCACCTATTATCTTACGGAATTCGCCTGCCTGTTTCGGTGCCTTTTCTTTTGTGCCGCAAGCAAAGAATAAGCCATCACCTGATTGAACTCCTGAAATAGTTTTAAGGCTTTCGATTTGTTCCGGGGTTAAGTTTTTAGCTATCGGGCCTTTTGCTTCGCCTGATTCATCAAAGATGATATATCCAAGGCCTGCATAGCCAAGTTCCTTCGCCATATCGTTCTTCTTGTCAAAGAAGCTTCTTCCAAGAGATGATGTTCTGGGAGCCGGAATAGCGCGAACTATTGAGCCAAGCTCGATCTGTTTTGCGAATATCCCGAAGTTGGAATTGCGGAATACTTCCGTTACGTCAGAGATTATTAGCGGGTTACGGAGGTCAGGCTTGTCAGATCCATATTTCAGCATGGCATCATCAAAAGTAATGTGAGGGAAGGCACTTTCCGCCATTTTTTTACCTTTACCGAATTTTGTAAATAGGCGAACCATTAAAGGTTCAACCGCGGCAAATACATCGGCCTGAGTTACAAAGCTCATCTCCATATCGAGTTGGTAGAACTCACCAGGGGAACGGTCTGCTCTTGCATCTTCATCACGGAAGCAAGGCGCTATCTGGAAGTATCTGTCAAAACCACTTATCATAAGCAATTGCTTGAATTGCTGCGGCGCCTGCGGGAGGGCATAGAATTTACCCGGATGCATACGGCTTGGAACTAAAAAGTCGCGTGCACCTTCAGGTGATGATGCAGTTAATATAGGCGTCTGGAACTCCATAAAACCTTGGCCGGTCATGAAGCTTCTTATTTCGGAGATTACGTTTGAACGTAAAACTATATTGTTATGTATCTTCTCACGGCGTAGATCCAAAAAGCGGTATTTGAGACGGGTATTTTCAGGAAATTCCTTATCAGTATTCACCTGTACCGGAAGCTGCTCATCTTCAACTGCGCTTTCGATTGTAATTTCATCAACTATAACCTCAACCTCGCCCGTATCCATTCTGGAATTTACGGCTTCGACAACTCTTTCCACCACTTTACCGGTGATAGTTATCACAGATTCAAAACGGATCTTGTCAGCATCGGCAGGGTTTATTTTGCCGCCTTCTGGGAATACCAACTGAGTGATGCCGTAATGGTCACGAAGATCAACGAACAGAACGCCGCCATGGTCACGCTTCCTGTGAACCCAGCCAGATAAGCGAACGGACTTGCCCGCATCTGATTTTTTAATCTCGTTACATTTGTGTGATCTGTATTTATGCATTTTGGTTTTCAGTTATTAGAGTTTAGAATTTAGAGTTCAGATTATACTAAACTCTAACTACTAGACTCTTGGCACTTATTGTGTATATTCCTCGCAAAATCAAGAGGTTTGTACTCTAACAGCAATGGAAATAGTAACCAAGACATCAGAATTATTAGAAAAATTAGCAAATATTAAGGCTAATGAGCAGTTTGTGACTGTTGATACCGAGTTTGTACGTGAAAGAACCTACTATCCTAACCTTGGCCTTATACAGATAGGGTGCAGTGAGAGTGAATTCGTGATCGACCCGCTTTCAAGTGAGCTGGATATACAGCCGCTAAATGAACTGTTCCAGAATGAGAAGATAGTTAAGGTTTTCCATGCCTGCCAACAGGATCTGGAAATAATATTAAATACCTTTGGCATTCTTCCAAAAAATATCTTTGATACGCAGATAGCATGCAGGTTCCTTGGGTTTGGTGAGGCGGTAAGTTATGGGAAGCTGGTTGAGCAATTCTGCAATACAACTGTTGATAAATCGACAAGGTTCACTGACTGGTTAAAACGTCCGCTGGATGACAGCCAAGTTGCATATGCTCTTGATGATGTGATCCATTTAAGAGAAATATATTTGAAGGTAAAAGCCCTACTTGAGAAAAGGTCAAGATATAGCTGGGTTGTAGAAGAAACAGAAAAACTGCTAGATGAAAAATTATACAGAACTGAGCCTGAAGAAGCTTGGAGAAAGATAAAATTCAGGAGTATTGAAGGCAAATACCTGAACCTTATAAAAGAGCTTGCGAAATGGCGTGAGATACGAGCAATGACAGTCAACCGCCCGAGAATGTGGATAATGAAAGATGATGCCATTCAGGAAATTGCCCATACCAAACCAAGGAAAGCCGAAGACCTTCAGGCTTTAAGGTTCTATAAATATGAAGAGAAGTTAGCAGGTGAGATAATAGCAGCTGTTGAAAAAGCCTTTAATTCAAAAGATCTTTTGTTGATGGAAAAGAGCCTTTCCATTTCAGAGAATATGATGCCGATAATTACTTTGCTTAAAATATTGCTTCGTAACCAGGGTATTGAAAATAACGTTGCGCCTTCAGTTATAGCAGATACAGATGATATAAAAATGATCGCACTTGGTGAGTTTGAAGGTAACAAAGCGATGAGCGGCTGGAGATATGATATATTCGGTTCATTTGCAAAAAGGTTAGTTGAAGGAAAAGTTGCGCTGTCTGCAAAGGGTAAAAATGTGTTTATTATAGATTTGGAAGCTCATATCGTTTAGTCTCTTGCAATGACAGAGAAGAAAAAAGAAATAATGCTGCCAACTGCTACTGAAGAAAAACCGGTTCGGAATTTTCTTATACTTATAGCACTTATCCCTGTTTCGCCGTTCATCATGATATATTCGATAGTTACCGGTAAATTGCAAAATCCATTTATTGTTGGTGCCTGCCTAACTATGATCCTTGGCGCGGGCGGATATTATCTTTATGACAGGTTCACCGAATATACGCCGACGAAGCAAGAAAAAGTTCTGCAGTTGTTTGAAGAGCTAAACGAAAAAGAGAAAAAAGAGTTGATGAAGAAAACCTCAACCTTAAGAAAATCAATTGATGTTGAGAAACTGCCAAAGCAACTTACCCCTATTTTTGATGTTGAGCAGGATCTGCTTTCCATTAATTATTATTATTTCCTGTTACAAACAGGATATATGGGCGAAAATGCAGAGGGCAGTGTGTATGTTCTGCAAAACGCGCTTCGCAGCTCTAGTAAGAATTTAGCTAAAGCAGCATGGGAGGCATTATCGCTGATCAATACAAAAGAAGCTCAGGAAATTAAAGATACTTACGCAAAGGAAGTTGAGGAAGCCAGCAAGCAAAAACAGCAGGTAACAAAAGAGCAGACCTTCAACAAAAAATATTATTATAAAGACCCAACCTGGTCACAAAGCATCAGGAATGATCTGTTAAAACTTAAAGATAAATTTAAATGAGCATAACTCCAAAAGTGATTTTGGGTATTGATCCTGGTCTTGTAAACACAGGGTGGGCAGTTATTTCGTTAACCGGGCAGAATTACCAGTTCGTTGATTGCGGAACTATATTAACCGAAAGTAAAGCTCCATTAGCTGAAAGGCTTTCGAAGATCGGTGATGAGATAAATGTGGTGGTTAATAAATTCCAGCCTGATATCGCCTGCATAGAAGAGGTTTTTGTTAATAAGAATAATCTTTCATCACTTAAACTTGGTCACGCGCGCGGCGTATTAATTTACTGCATTACAAAAAATAACATTCCGCTATTTGAATATTCTGCTACAAATATAAAGAAGACAATCGTTGGCGTTGGCAGAGCGGAAAAAGAACAGATCGCCATGATGGTGAAAATATTACTTCCCAAGGCAACACCGAAGAATGACCATGAAGCTGATGCTATCGCATGCGCTTTGTGCCATACGAATAATTCCATGTTAAAATATAAAATAGCTTAAATTATATGATCGGGAAATTAAAAGGAATATTGGATAAGATATCGGAAACGCAGATCATAGTTGATGTGAACGGGGTTGGTTATCTGGTTGCTGCATCACAGAATACTATTTCAAAACTTGGATCGGTGGGTTCAAAAATATCTCTTCTGATCGAAACTTTTGTGCGTGAGGATGCGATAAATCTATTCGGGTTTGCTGATGAGGAAGAAAAATACTGGTTCCTGCAGCTTAATAAAGTCAGCGGTGTTGGCCCAAGGGTTGCGCTTGCGATTCTCTCAGGTTTAAAGCCGCAAAATATAGCGATAGCGCTATCATCAGGTGATAAAAAACTTATTTCATCAATCCCGGGAATTGGCCCTAAGCTTGCAGAGAGATTAATTACGGAGCTTAAGTCAGTTGCGGGTAAAAATAGTTTTGGAAATAGTTCAGGTGAAGTGGTGAATATTAAAACAAGTGAAGCAGGGGAGAATACCGGAGCAGTTTTCGATGCGGCACTTGCGCTTGAAAAACTCGGGTTTGGTAGAAGTGATGCGTTCTCAGTTGTTTCAAAGATCCATAACAGCAATAAAAATTCCAAGGTGGAAGACCTGATACGCTCAGGCTTAAAAGAATTATCGAAGGCAGGATAGATGAGTAATGTTCTTACAAAAACGGAACTTGAAGATGATAAGATATTATCACTTCGCCCGAAAAAAATATCTGAATTTATCGGGCAGAAACAGGCTCGTGAGAATTTAAGCATATTCATTGATTCCGCGAAGAAGAGGAAGTCATCGCTTGACCACGTTATTTTATACGGGCCGCCAGGTCTTGGTAAAACAACAATGGCGCAGATAATTTCACTGGAGATGGGTGTTAATTTCAGGACGACATCCGGCCCGATGCTTACGAAAACAGGTGACTTAGCCGCGATACTTACGAACCTGCAGGAAAATGATGTTCTTTTTATTGATGAGATTCACCGCCTCAATACTTCAATTGAAGAAGTTCTTTATTCCGCAATGGAAGATTTTGCCCTTGATATAATAATAGGCGAAGGCCCTGCCGCAAGAACGGTCAGGATAGATCTTCCAAGGTTTACTCTGGTGGGTGCAACTACAAGGATAGGTCTTCTTTCAAATCCTCTAAGAGATAGGTTCGGGATACCTTTGAGATTAGAATTTTATTCTCCGGAAGAACTGGTTCAGGTTATT
The DNA here is from genome assembly GCA_031426355.1 of Alphaproteobacteria bacterium. Lineage (GTDB taxonomy): Bacteria > Pseudomonadota > Alphaproteobacteria > Rickettsiales > UBA8987 > JANPLD01. The sequence continues at coordinate 40,629 of JANPLD010000008.1, forward strand.
ACCAGAGCTGCAAAACTGCTTGATGCAGAACTTTCAAAAGAAGGTGCATTCGAGATTGCCAGAAGAAGCAGGGGAACACCTCGTATTGCTTTACGTATGCTTCGCCGCGTATGGGATTTTGCAATGTATAAAAATGTAAAACTCATAGACAAAAATGTTGCTGATGAAGCGTTGATCCGCCTTGATGTTGATAGAGAAGGCCTTGATGTTTCTGACAGAAAATACCTTAAATATATTGCTGAAAATTATGATGGCGGCCCTGTCGGTATTGAAACAATTTCGGCTGGATTATCAGAAGAGCGTGACGCGATAGAGGAAACAATCGAGCCTTATATGCTCCAGATAGGGTTCATCCAGAGAACGCCGCGCGGCAGGGTTTTAGCTGCCAAGGCGTATGAGCATTTAGGTATTAAAAAATCTAAGAATGCACCTGATCTTTTAGATATTATTGAGTAAAATGCTTAAGTCTGTATTTGGTCTGCCGCCAATATATTTTATCACTTCAGTTGCGCACATGCTTGCAAGCTTGCCTGATTTTTCAGGTGAAAGATCATGAGTATAACCATATAAGAAACCTGCCGCGTAAGCATCACCTGCGCCTGTCACATCGTAGATATCATCAGTTCTGACTGAGTCGATATCATATATCTTTCCTTTTTCTACTATGTATGAACCATGCTCTCCGCGTGTGATACAAGAGGTAGCTTTTAGGCTTGTAAAATTGGCAAGATTTTTTCTTACATTAGGCTCATCAAAAAGTGCTTCTGCTTCATGTTCGTTTGCAAAAATAAGGTCAGCATAATTTTTTACTATATGTAGCAGATCCTGCTTATTTCTTTTGATGCAGTTAGGGTCAGATAAAGTAAATGCAATTTTTGTACCTACTTTCTTTGCTATTTCAATTGCTTTTAAAACTGCCTCTTTTGAATTTGGGTGATCAAATAAATAACCTTCAAAGAATATTACTTCAGATGATCCTATCAGTTCTTCATTGATATCATTCTTGGAAATAATAATGTCGAATTCAAGATAGGTTGCCATTGTGCGTTCAACCTTTTTTCTTCCTGATGCTTGCTCTTCCTCAGTAACTATTATAAGGCATTTTGAAGTGGATAATCCTTTGCTGCTTGCAGGTAGAGGAAAATCAACCTGTGCTTTTTCAATTTCTTTCCTGAATACCCTACCCAAATAGTCATCTTTTACTTTTCCTAAAAATGCCACATCACCACCAAGGATACCAAACCCTGCGCAGGTATTTGCAGATGAACCGCCTGAACATTCTGTTGCTGAAGACATTTTGGAATAGAGGTTATCTGCTGTTTCAGCATCAACTAAGGTCATTGATCCTTTCTGGAGATTGTTATCCTTTATGAATTTTTCAGAGCCGTAAGATATTACGTCAACAATGGCACTTCCAAGTCCAAGTAATTTATATTTTTTTTCTGTCATAATTTTATTGCCTAAAAAATTCACTTAAATTAGTATCAATTCATATGACTAATTTAGCAGTGAATTTCAATCAAATTGATCAAGGTTCTGACCGTAATTTTAAAACGATCGGTGAGGTTTCGTCTGAACTTGGTATACCACCTTACGTATTAAGGTTCTGGGAAAGCAAATTCCACATAATAAAACCACATAAGAGAAAAGGCGGTCACAGATATTACAGCATAAAAGATGTTGAAAAAATAAAAGAGATAAAAAGGCTGCTGTATGAAGAAGGGTTCACGATCAAAGGTGCTAAAAAATTTCTAAGAGATAGGAAGCCTATGTTCTTTAATGACAAAAACCAGCAGAGTCTGTTTGAAGAAGCTAACGCTGAACGTGCGCAGGCGGCTCAGCTCATTTCAGCGCAGGTCATAAAGATAAAACCCGATATCACAACTATAGAAAATAAGCCAAGATTAGACCCGGGAGTGATCAATTCCTTTGTAAAACAGCTGGAAGATGTTAAAAACCTGTTAAATTCAAATTTATTATAGTCCAATTTAATGGTTCAAAAATCGAAAGTTCTGGTTGTTGAGGATAATGAGCTGAACCTTAAGCTCTTCTCAGACCTGCTTGAAGCCAATGGATATGAAGTGATACAAAGCCGGGATGGCAAGAATGTTGATGAGATATGCAAGCAGACCTCTCCAGCGCTTATCGTAATGGATATACAATTACCCAATATTTCCGGGCTTGATCTTATACAGAGATTAAAGATCGATGAAAATTTCAAACATATTCCCATTATCGCAGTTACAGCATTTGCCATGACCGATGATAAGGAAAATATACTTTCTTCAGGTTGTGAAGAGTATCTCTCTAAACCAATTTCTATCGCGGGCTTTTTGGAAGCCGTTAGGAAGTATGCATAAATATAAAATATGACAGGAAAAATTTTAGTTGTTGATGATCTTGAGCCGAACTTACGACTGCTTGAGGCCAAGCTTAAAAGTGAATATTATAGTGTTACTACGGCAAATAACGGCTTTGACGCTCTTAAATTAGCAAAGGAAAAGTCACCTGATATCATCCTTCTTGATGTGATGATGCCAAAGATGGACGGGTTTGAAGTTTGCAGAAGGCTGAAAGCTGATCAGGCAACAGCGGGTATTCCCGTGGTTATGGTTACGGCGCTTACCGAGCAGGAAGACAGGGTACGCGGGCTTGAAGCTGGCGCGGATGATTTCATTACCAAGCCCATTGATGAATTCCATTTGTTTGCGCGTGTTAGGTCACTGGTCAGGATAAAAGAGCTTTTTGATGAATTACGTCTGAGGGATAAAACAGTTGAGAATTTCGGCGCGGCATCAAAATATTTTTCTTCCAAGGCGGAAGACCTTAAATCAACTATACTTGTGATTGACGATGATATTTTCAAAGTTAGGAAAATAAAAGAGAGTTTAGAGAAAGAAGGTCATAAAATAATAATTTTCAATCCTGACCAACCAATTGAGAACCTCCAGAATTTTGATTTTGATCTGGTTATCATAAGCACCATGCTCGACCAGAAAAATGGTCTCAGGCTTTCTGTTGAGATCAAGGGAATGGAAAATAAGCGCAGAATACCTATCGTTATTATGGTTGATGAGGATAATAAGGAAATGATGATCAAAGGCCTGCAAGTTGGTGTTGATGATTATATACTTGAGCCTCTTGATATAAACGAGCTTCTTGCGAGAACAAAAACTTTGCTTCGCCGTAAGAAATGCCAGGATTACTTAAGAATGGGCATTGAAGACAGTATCAGCGCTTCTATCATTGATGAACTCACAAGGCTTTATAACAGAAGATATCTGGAAAAACATTTGGGTACTATATTCCAGGAAACTCTGGATAAGAAAGATCATCTGGTGCTGCTCACAATTGATATAGATAATTTCAAAAAAATAAATGACAGGCCGGGCTGGGGGCATGTTATTGGTGATGAAGTGCTTAGGGAAGTAGCTGCGAGGATCAAAAATTGTGTCCGTGATACTGATCTTGCAGTCAGGCAGGGTGGAGAGGAATTCATAGTAGTTCTAACGAATACTACTTTTGAGGTCGGCACAAAAGTTGCTGAAAGGATCAGGAAATCAATATCAGATGTGCCTATAAAAATATCGGCTGAACCAAAGGAAGTTAATGTTACAATAAGTATTGGTGATTCTGCTATCAGGCAGGGCGGTGATACACCTGAAGACCTTATCAGCAGGTCAGATGGGATGCTTTATAAAGCAAAAACTACCGGTAAAAATAAAGTAGTTGCAGAAAAATAATGAAACCTGAAAGGCTTAAAAATGTTTCAATATTTCTTTCGAACCTGAAAATGAAACTTTTGGGTGGCTATTCGATTTTAAATAAATTTTTCTTTATTTCCTTAGCCCTTGCGGCGCTTGGATGGTATTTTTTTGATTCTATCGCTGCGTTCCTTGTTAATGACTCCCGTGTAAAACAAACTGTTATAAATAGTTTGAATGCCGCAAGCGGCAGGCAGACAAGTGTTAATGGAGATGTGAAATTCACTACAAAGCCCGAGCCTTATATTGAGGTAAAAGATATTGTTATAGCAAACCTAGAGAATGTAAAATCATCAGAGAATTTTGCAGAAATTGGAGAGATATCTACAAAGCCGGATCTGCTTTCATTAGCTAGAGGGAAAGTGGGTTTTGATGAGTTGATCGTAAAAAACACCAAGATATTTATTGAGGAGAATGACAATAAAGATAAAGCTTTCTATAATATTACCAAAGAATTTTTTTCCAGCTCAACTGACTATAACGGCAAGAAAATCAGCTTCAGGGAACTGGAAATAAATTTCCATAAGAAAAGTAATATTGCTGATTCGCAAGGATACATAAGAAGAAAGCTAGATTTCGCCGAGCTGACGCTTGATCCAAGCCCGCCGGAAGGTGGGTATACAATCAAGGGTGCAATTAATTTTAATCCTACCAGGGAATTATATTATTTCTCAATAAATTTTGAAAGCGGCATCGGGAAAGATTCAGATTTCAAGGCAAGGATATATTCAAATGATACCGATGTTTCTTTTGAAGGTACTGCCAATACTGAAGGTAAGATTGAGCTGAACGGTGAGTTATCCGGCAAGATATCAGCCTTTAGTTATAAATTGTTGAATGCGATAGGTTTTGGCGATGATGTAACTGATTCAATAAGGATCGATGAAACGGCTAATATTTCCGGCGCAGTTTCCATATCTGAAAACCAGATATCAGTTAAGGCATTGAAGGCGAAAAGTGATATTATAGATATTACAGTTAATTCTGAAACTGATATAACTGAAAAATATTTTACGTCCCTCAGCATTAATGTTCCATATCTGGATTATACAAAATTACTTAAGACCAGAAAAGAGCAGATAGCTATCAGGCGCGCCAGTGTTATAGAAAAAGAATTTACCAAAAGATTGCAGAGTTTCCCGCTTTTCGCGCTGGGTGATGATATAAATTTCAGCCTTGATTTTAACCTGTCTGATATCAAATTCTTTGGCGGAAAAGCCGGTAATATAATTGCACAGATCAACCAGAATGATAATCTGTTTTCAATCGATAAGCTTGAGATGAATTTGCCGGGAAATTCCGTTTTCAAAACCCTTTCTAAAATACAGGTCGGGAAGAAGAACCTTGAAATGAATGGTGAACTGGCGCTGGCTTTATATGGTTCCAAACTGGATGATCTGGCACTGGCTCTTGGTATTATAAATGACCCTAATAATACGCCGGGTCTTGGAGTTTTCTATTTCAGGACAAAAGGATTTTTATCCGGCAAGAAAATACACTTTAAAGAAATACTTGCAAAGATAAATGATAACAAGTTCGCCGGGCAGATGATAATTGATTATGAAAAACAGTTCGCAGCTTCTTCAGCATTTAACTTTGATAAGCTTGAGCTGGATAGGTATATAGTGAAGAAGGAAAATCAGGAAGTTTATCAGGATAGTTTTTCAGATAATATAGATTTCTTGCGCTTTATAGATTCTGTTTTTGACGAATTAAAAATTGCCGTCACCGCAACAAACCTGACAAAATCAGGTGAGAACTTAAGGGATTTCGCGCTATACGCACAGGTAAACCCAGGTATCACCAGAATAACCGACCTTTATTTCCTAACTAAGGAATTTGGTGTGTTCAGGGGTAATGCTGTTGTTGATATTAATGATTTCCAGCCGAGGGTGGACGTTAACATTAAGGTCGATAAATTTGATTTTGATTATATCAAATACGGTAGAAAAGATCCTGAAAATGATAAATATTCATTCACAGGTAAATGGGATAATAAACCGATAAGCTTTGAAGACCTTGGTTACATGCAGGGTAAGATGAGTCTAGCCATAGATAAGTTCAAGGTTTTCCACAATGTGCTTGAGGGTTTTAGAACGTCGCTTGATCTTCAGGGCAGCAAAATAATTATAAATGATTCCAAGTTTGAATCATTCGGAAATAAAATAGATTTCAAAGGTGAGATGACGACTGAATATCCGTCATTCAGCATTTCATTCATATCGGCGGACCTTGATATTAAGTCATTCATGAAAAATATTTTCAATATTGATGAGGTGCATGGGAAGTTCAATGTTAGTGGCATACTCGCATCAACAGGTTACAGTATGGACCAGATGGTGAAATCTGCCCGTGGCAGGATAGAGATTATCACTAATGGTTTCAAAGTGGAAGGTTTTGACCTTGACGGGCTTTCAAAGAATATTATTGAAGCAAAAAGGATGGAGCAGGCTAAGCAAATAGGTATGGAGTATCTAGATGATGGCGAAACTATCTTCGGGCCTCTGTCAGCAAGTTTTGGTGTCAATGAAGGAAAATTATTCTTCTCTAACCTTGATATGAATATCTTAAAGCTGAATACCGCAGCTAAATCTAGCGGTAGTATAAATCTCATGAAGTGGACAATGAACGTTGATACAGGTTTTGATATCAAGACAATAGACGGGTTCAATATTCCGCTGGAGCTTGAAACAACCGGCAGGGTTGGTAGGCAGGAACTTTCTTGGAATGAGGATATACTTACAAAATACTGGGAAGATAAATTCTATGGGGTTAACCCTGAGAGAAAAGGCAAATCTAACCGCCAATAATCTTGATTTCCCATTCAAGCCTGATACTGGATTTTTCAAAAACCCTTTTGCGAACTTCTTCTCCTAAGTTTATCAGATCATCAGAAGTTGCAGTTCCTTCGTTTATCAAAAAGTTGCAATGTTTTTCAGATACTATTGCACCGCCAATCTTTAAGCCGCGACAGCCTGCTTCATCAATCAACTGCCATGCTTTTTTATCTGAACTTGCCGGGTTTTTAAATGTGCTGCCGCCTGTTTTTGTTCTCACGGGTTGAGTTGCTTCCCTCTTTTCAGATATAGCTTTCATTCTTTCCAGAATTTCTGTTTTATCTCCTGGGGTTCCCTTAAACTTCGCCGAAGTAAAAATGAGTTTTTTATTTAAAGAATGGCTTCGGTATTTAAACCCGAATTCTGAATTGCTTATCTCAATGATATTTCCAGTTTCATCAATTGCCGTTGCCGATAACAGAACATCTTTTGTTTCATTTTCATATGCGCCTGCATTCATTGTGATGGCGCCACCAACTGTGCCGGGAACACCAATAAAGAATTCCAGCCCTGATATGGAGTTTTCTGCTGCAAACCTTGCCAGATTACCATCCAGCGCTGCAGCGCCGGAACTAATGATGTTATCACCATCAACTGAGAAGTTAGCAAATTCTCTACCTAACCTGATTATAACGCCTCTGTAACCTTCATCTTTTATTATGATATTTGAGAATACCCCGAAACATTCAAATTTAATTTCTGTAGATTTATTTTTGAGAAAATGGGCTAGGTCCTTTTCATCTGCCGGGCGGAATAATATATCGGCATTACCACCAACACCGAACCATGTTGCCTTTGCGAGGGAATAGTTCTCGCGATATTCACCTCGTACTTCCGGTAAATCCTTAATGGTAATTTTGCTCATTTTAAAACTAGAAATCGCTTTTTATAGATTTGCCAAATACTGCTTCATCGTTAGCGGTGGTCTGGGTAATACCTTTGAGGCTGGATGAGATATTACTCTCCGCGTACTGCGATAATCTAAGCCTTAGATTATTAGGGTTATCAGATTCTTTAAGTGCAGTTTCGCGGGTAATTATCTTTTCCCTGTATAGCCTGAACAAGGATTCATCAAAACTCATCATTCCGTTAGTAAGGTTCTTGTTTATAACCTCTTTTATCTCATTAAATTTCGCTTCACGTATCAGCTCTGTGATCAGGCCTTCATTTTTGAGAACTTCATAACAAAGAATGTGGTTGCCCTTAATATCTTTTACAAGCCTTTGTCCACATATGGCGTTAAGGTTATGCGCGAGGGAAACTAATATCTGGTTGTGAATTTCTTCAGGATAAAAACTAAGTATCCTTTCAAAGGTCTGATTAGTGTTACTGGCATGGATTGTTGCAACTACCAAGTGACCTGTTTCACTGAACATTATAGCGTTTTCCATGGAGTCGCGATCACGTATCTCACCAATAAAAAGAACGTCAGGCGCTTGCCTGAAAGCGTTTTTGAGTGCTATCCCGTAAGAATAGGTATCAATATTTATCTCTCTTTGGGTGAAAATGCACTTCTTATGTTTGAAAACATATTCGATCGGGTCTTCAATAGTTACTATGTGCCCGCTACCGCTGGCGTTTCTATATTCAAGGCATGATGCTATAGAAGTAGATTTTCCGCTTCCTGTAGAGCCTACAACAAGAAAAAGCCCACGTTTCTGCATTATAAACTGTTTGTATATTTCAGGTAAGCCAAGATCCTTAAATGTTGGTATCTTGGATTTGATATGCCTTATTACTGCGCCAATATTCCTTTGCTGGTAGAAGATATTTATCCTGAAGCGTTCTTCTTCAACTGAGGTAGCTAAATTCAGCTCTAATGTTGCATTAAATTCCTGCCACTGTTCTTCATTTAGGAATTCCCTTATTAAATTTTCTAAATTTTTTTGCTCAAATGGTAATTCTTCCTTATGGACCAAATTAGATTGAACCCTAAAAGTCGCCGGAAGCCCAACGGTCAGGTAAACATCGGATGCTCCGGTTTCTACCATTTCTCTTAAGTAAGCGTATAATTTCTTTTCCATGACAAAAATGTTTTAAAAATCAGATGTAGAATTTGTTGAGTCACCTATTTTAGGGATATTTCCTTTCTTAGAATCTTCAAATATAGAATGCGAAGCGTTATCTTCTGAAGATTTATCATTTTTATTTTCTTTTTCTATTTCTTCAAATTCAGTTGTATCCTGTAGAAGATTAAGAACTGATTTGGCTGATTCAGCGTTTATTTTCCCTTCTTTAAGAAGGTTTTCTACATAATCCTTCATTGAGACCATGCCGAATTTTGACCCTACCTGTATCATAGAATTGAGTTGTGGGATCTTATTTTCCCTGATCAGGTTCCTCACAGCCGGAGTTCCAAGCAGAATCTCAAAAGCGCCAACCCTACCTTTGTTTTCTTTAGTTTTCATTAAGGTCTGGGCAATTATTCCTTGTATCGAAGAAGATAACATGGAGCGTATAAGGTCTTTATCGGCAGCCGGGAAGGCATCGATTATCCTATCAATAGTTTTTGCAGCAGATGTAGTGTGAAGTGTTCCGAAAACCAAGTGTCCTGTTTCCGCAGCGGTTAGTGCAAGTGAAATTGTTTCAAGATCTCTTAACTCACCAACAAGTATGATGTCAGGATCCTCACGCAGAGCGCTTTTCAAGGCGCGCGCAAAAGACTGAGTATTAGTATGAAGCTCCCTTTGGTTGATTATAGAATTTTTAGGTTTGTGAACAAATTCTATCGGGTCTTCAATTGTAAGAATATGTTTCTTATGCTTTATATTGACCTCATTTATCATGGCCGCCAGAGTAGTTGATTTACCGCTTCCTGTAGGGCCGGTAACAAGTATCAATCCTTTATTCAAATTACATAATTTGTAGAATATTTTTGGAAGGTTTAACTGTTCAAGGGAATATACTTCTGTCGGGATCGTCCTGAAAACCATTCCCGGGCCTTTATGGGTAGTAAATGCATTAACGCGGAAACGCATATCCGGACCAAGTTGCAGGGCAAAATCCAACTCCATTTCTTTCTCAAAGATCGCTCTTTGTGAATCTGTTAGAACTGAATATAACATTCCTTTTATATCTTCAGAGCTAAGTGTTTTTGTAAGGAAAGGTTCAATATCACCCTGTACCCTTATGCAAGGGTGATAGTCAGGAGTAAGGTGCAGATCTGAAGCTTTTTGCCTTTTGGCGTAATGAAGTAAATCAATTATTTCCATAATTATAATTCTAAATTTAACTTTGGTCTGACATTAAAAAGAAGTACCTGTCCCTAATGGTTAGAGGGTCTTCTGGAAGTTCCTGGCCTTTAGCAGCTTCATCAAGAAGGCTTTTATAATATCTTGCTGCGAGTTTTGCTTCACCCATTTTTTCGAGTATGACCGCAACATTGTATTTATATTCAAGGTTATCAGGATCAATATTGATCGCCTGCAGATAATATTCAGCAGCCTTCTGTAAGTTATTCTTTTTATAATATAAATTTGCTATCTGTGCTGGGATTCCAGGGTAATAAGGGTTCTTTTTCCAGAGTTCAGTCAGTTTTGGAATTGCGTCATCAGCATTCCTTTCCGTAACGAGAATTATATAGTTATTAATTGCCGGGAAATAATTTTTGTCCCGCTTAATCAAGTTCAGATAAGCGTTTTTTGCTTTATCATATTGCTTGGCCTTATGGTAAGAGGTAGCAAGTCCGAAAAGGGCGTTCTTATCGTTAGGGTTATTCTCAATAACTTTTTTATAATAGCTTATAGCGCTTTCGTACATACCAAGGTTCAGGGCATCATAAGCATTTTTCTTATCTTTCACTAAATTATTGTTTCCGGATTTAACTTCAACATTGAGATTTTTATCTTTTACAAAAAATTCTGCTCTGGTAAGGGATTTTGGAATTACTGGTGCGACTTCAGTGGAAACAACTTCTTTAGTTTCTTTTATTTTTAAATCACCAAGCTCAGTTTTTTTGACGTTATTTCCCGGAGTTATTTGTTCGCCACCTTCAATTGAAGTTAAATTAGGCGTAGTAGTAGAAGCAGGCTCAGGGTTTTCAGCAAGCTCTTCATAAAAAGGGTCTTTGAAATCACCCCTTTCTACACTAACAGCGTTTTTAACTACAAAATCACGTTTCCTTGGTGGTAAATGGGTAAGCTGGTTCAAAATATCAAGATCATCATCAGGATTGGTTTCTCTATCTAATGGCACTATTGGAATTTGCGCTACATCAACAGTTTTTTCGCGGCTGGCTTTTATAAGTATATCTTCTTCATCAGTTTGGGGCTGTATCTCATCAAGGTTATCTGATCTTGATACGAGGCTTGATGAAGAGCTATTCCTCATACTTTTTGGGAGTTGTGAGAAAGTTGGGATGGGAGTTCTTTCTGAATCTGCATCAGGTAAAAGCATTGTTTGGGAGTTTTCTTCAGAATCCCCTGAAATCGTTATGCTAACTTCTCCTGATCCAGATGAAGCTGTTACACCTGAGTCATCAATGGGTTTTACAGGGCTTGCTTCAACTTCTGCAGTAAATTCCGGCTTTGCAGTAATTTCAACAGAAGGATATTTAGTGGAAGCGGCAACATTAGCAGAGACAGTTTCTGGAAGATTTACTTCAGGTTCTACAGTTGATTCAGTGGTTGCAGGCTCCTGAGTTGTTGGAGTTTGCTCAGCAGTAGGTTGAGCCGCAGCATCTTTCGGCTGTTCTGCCTCTTTTGCTGTGTTAGCAGTTGCTTCGGGTGTGGCTTCCGGTGCAGAAAATACATCCTTAACTATTGAATCAATCTGGGATAGATCCACCACTGCTTGCGGCGCAGCTTCAAGTGCAGGCGTTGGAAGGGCTTCCGCTGTAGCGGCAGGTTGTTCTGCAGGAGCTGCTACAGGTTCAGTTGCTGAAAGATCAGGCAAGGCAACATCTTCCGCAAATGAAAAGGCAGCCGGAAAGAATAAAATTCCGGAAATAAGGATTAAAAAATTTAAGAGTATTCTTTTCAAAATATGATTAACTTCAAGTAATAAGGATGATATATCACCCGCCTATATGTAGGGCAATTAAAATCCTTATAATTGCATGACCTCAAGCTTATTTTATGAAAAATTTTGTTATTCTGGCACTTGGCTCAAATTTAGGTAATAGAAGGCGTAATATCGCAAGTGCCTTAAAAAAACTTTCGAAGATATCTCAAGTAGAGAAATGCTCCAGTATTTACCGGTCTCCGGCCTTAGTTCCCAAAGGTTCTCCAAGAAACTGGAATAAATATTTTCACAATTGCATTGTTGCAATTTTTACTGATATTCCTGCATATGAATTGTTGCAGAAAACTCAGGAAATAGAAAAACAGATAAATATTATTCCCAGAAAAAAGGGAAGTTCCGGCCCCCGGATGCTTGATATTGACATAATCACTTTTAATAATGATGAAATAAATACAGATGATCTGGTTATTCCTCATCCAAGGATTTCAGAGAGGAGTTTTGTGGTTTATCCCCTGGCAGAAATTGAGCCGGAATTTAAGATCAAAAACAAGAAAATATCTGAAATAAAAAAGTCTTTGCCTGATATTAAGAAGTTAAAATTTAACCCGTTGATATTATGAATAGAGCTAGAATATTTGGAATACTCAATATTACGCCTGATTCATTCAGTGATGGTGGCAAGTTTAATTCTGTTAATACAGCCAGAAAGAAGATAAACGAACTGGTAATGGATGGTGCAGATGTGATTGATATAGGGGCAGAATCCACCAGACCTAATGCGCAGATTTTAACTATTGATGAGGAATGGGAGAGGCTAAAACCGGTTCTAGAGATAATTAAAAAAGAAAATATTAAAACTCCGGTAAGTATTGACAGCAGGAATCCTGAGACCCTGAAAAAGGCTCTTGACTACGGGGTTGCTTATATAAATGATGTTTCAGGTTTGCAAAATGAAGCGATAATTTCCTTAGTAAAAGAATATGATGTGAAAGCGGTTTTTATGCATTCGCTGACTGTTCCTGCTGATAAGAATATTAATATTCCTGAGAATGAAGATGTGGTTTCATTTCTTAAAAACTGGGCAATCAATAAAATTGAAAATTTAAAAAAGTTTGGAGTCAAGGGCGAAGCCCTTGTGGTTGATCCGGGGCTTGGTTTTGGAAAAACTGCTAAACAAAGTTTTGAGATAATTAAAAGGGTTGGTGAATTTAAAGATTTAAATATTCCTATTTTAATCGGGCATTCGGAGAAATCTTTCTTAAGTTTATTTACTGATAAGAATGCAGGTGAAAGGAATATTGAAACAAATATTGTTACCTCATATCTGGTTTCGCAGAATGTAGATTACATAAGAGTTCATAATGTTACCGAGGCTAAAAGAGCGATTAATATCGGCTTGGAATTACTAAAAAACTAAAACAACGAAGTTGTGTTTGATTATAGAAAATATATGGGGCTAGCCTTAGAGCAGGCGAAAAAGTCAGGGTTGCTGGGTGAAATTCCTGTTGGCGCTTTAATAGTTGATCAGGAAAATAATATAATAAGTGCAGCGCATAATTTAGTTGAAAGCGAAAGTGATGTAACGAATCACGCGGAAATTATTGTAATAAGAGAAGCTCAGAAAAAATTAAAAAGTAAAAGCCTGCAGGGTTGTAGTTTGTACGTGACTCTGGAACCATGCGCAATGTGCGCTTCTGCTATTTCTCATTCCAGAATTTCAAAGTTAATTTTTGGCGCATATGATGAAAAGCAGGGCGCGGTTGAGAATGGTGCCAGAATATACCAGACATCCTCCGCATTATGGAAGCCTGAAGTAATAGGCGGTATAATGCAGGAAGAATGCTCAAAAATACTCAAGGAATTTTTTCTAACCTTACGCTAGGTCTTCAACTGCTTTCTTAATTCTGCCTAACGCTCTTTTAAGAACTTCGTCAGAAGTTGCGTAGGATATCCTGAAATAGCCTTCAGCTCCAAAAGCAGCGCCCGGAACGAGTGCAACAAGATGATCTTCAAGAAGGTAAGATGCAAAATCAGTATCGTTAGCTATAACTTTTCCACCTGGCGTTGTTTTGCCAATAATGCCTTTACAGCTTGGGAAAACATAGAACGCGCCTTCAGGGTTTTTGCATGAAAGACCCGGAATGTTATTTAAGCCTTCTACAACCAAATCCCTTCTTTTTTTGAAAGATTCATTGCGTGGTTTAATGAAATCCTGACTTCCGTTAAGCGCTTCAACAGTTGCTGCCTGAGCGATAGAGCAGGGGTTTGAAGTACTTTGCGACTGCAATGTTGATATTGCTTTTATAAGTTCCGCCGGGCCAGCGCCATAGCCGATCCTCCAGCCTGTCATTGCGTATGCTTTAGAAACGCCGTTGATCGTTAAAGTGCGTTCTTTAAGTTTTGGCTCAACTTCAACCATAGTGTGGAATTTGAAGCCGTCATAAATTACGTGTTCATAGATATCATCACTCATTACGTAAACCTGCGGGTGTTTAAGCAGAACATCTGCAATAGCTTTCAGTTCACCATAGCTATAAGCAGCACCAGTTGGGTTACTAGGGGAGTTAAGTACTATCCATTTAGTATTTTTTGTTATTACTTTCTCAAGTTTTTCGGCAGTGAGTTTGAAATTCGTATCATCAGAACATTCAACTGATACTGGTGTTCCGCC
>JANPLD010000009.1:0-4742 GCA_031426355.1 Alphaproteobacteria bacterium
GCCGGTGAGATGGCGGCTGCCGCGAACGGCGGAAATTTCGTGTCCATGACGGGCAAGGTGATGTCCCTGACCGCCAAGGACGGCGCCGCGGCCACCCGCGCCGCGCTTTCCAACCTGGTGTTCGACTGGAACAACCTCAACGACGTGAAGACCGCTTTCTCCTGGCGCACCCTGTCCAAAACGGACATCGAACAGACGCTGTCCAACGGCGCGTGGCAGAAGACGGGCAAGCAGGCGACCCAGTTCCGCCAGTCCAAGTCCAAGGGCCGGAGCTTCGACGGCGCGAAGACCGATTCCGAATCGACGGTGAACTACACCATCGACGTCGAGACCGGCTGGACCATCGGCGCCACCGGAAGCGGCTGGCAGAAGACGACCGATCCGTGGAACAACTGGCAGCGCACCGAATTCACGCAGCGGTACGACAAGGTCCTGCTCAAGGAAGCCCGCCTGACCAAGCAGACCACGACGAACATGACGTCGTTCAACAACGACGGCTCGTTCACCGTGCTCGGCGCCGGCGCCAACCACACGGATTACGATTACGATGCCGTTGGCCGCCAGACCTACCAGCGGGCTTTCAGCAGCATGCACAACGACGACAGCTTCGGGAATATCAACGACAGCGTCACCACCAGCTTCTTCGGGAAGCACAAGGGACTCTGGAAGGTCGATCGCACCGAGAGCACGTCCCACAGCGAGATGATGGACGGCAACAAGACCGACACCGTGGGCAAGTCCATCGTCCGCTACCAGTATGACGCGGAGTCCAACCTCACCTCCGTGACCGCGGACCCGAGCGCCACCCACACCCAGGACCAGTGGGGCAACTTCTCGGACCGCACGACCGAAACCATCTACAAGATCTTCGTGAACCAGTCGCGCGCCCACAAGACCACCACGACCACGCACTCGCAGCAGATCGACGACTCCAACAGCGACACCAAGGTGGAGACCCTGAACCGCTTCAAGTCCTCGGGACAGCTGCCGGGCGTTCCGCCGGCCGCCGGCGCGGCCATCGCGGCGGCAAATCCAAACGCAGTGACCTCCACCTCCGTGGGCGAGCAGCTGTACGGAGACGACGGCTACGGCCGCAACAAGAACGTCACCCGGGGCCTTCGCGGCGACGGGCGCGGCATCTACAACGAATCCCGGAACTACATGGGTCTGTCCAAGCAGACGGTGAGCACCAACATGACCCGCACGGACTTCTGGGACCTCGCCTGGACGGACTCGAAGTCCGTGACCATTTCTATCTACAACGGCAACGGCGTGCTCCAGGACGGCACCGGCAAGCGCTGGAGCCGGGGCGACGACGGATGGGGGAACCTGGACCGCGGCTTCGGCATCGAAGAATATGACGTCTTCAGGAACCTCCTGAAACTCACGAAGTCCACCGTGAGCAATCTCCGCGCCGGCCTCGATGAGTCGCTGAGCTGGTCGGAAAGCATCAGCAACTTCCAATATACCCCGGCGGGGCTCGTGGTCATGACGGCCGCGGACGGCACGGGAAAGAATGAGTCCAACGACAGCTGGGGCAACATCACCAAGGGCACGTCCGTCAGCACCTTCCAGATCATCAAGGGCGTGGCGCGCAACACGAAAACCGTTTCCACCAGCGTCTCCAAGAACATGAACGCGTCGATCACGACGTCCAATTCCACCACCCACACCCGCTTCACCGCCAACGGAAAATACACGACCCAGAACGGCACCGGCGACAGCCTGACCAACGACGGCTCCGGCAACATCTCACGCGAGCTCTCGATCCTCACCTCCTTCGTTCTTCTGACCGGCAAGTTCAAGACGTCGGCGGTGGATTCGACGGGCGATTCCAACCGGCGCGACCTGTCCCGCGGAACCAGCCACAGTGTTTCGACCTACCGGTACGACGGCCGCGACCGGCTGTTCGCCGGCACCAGCACCCGCTTTGCAGAGACCCTGGACCGGTATCTGAACTACAGCAGCCAGGACTCGAGCAGCCGGATGGTGGTGTACGCGGGCTCGCTGAAGCCCGTGGAAACAACCACCAACGGCGTGTCCCGCAACATCGACTTCTCCTCGTCGGTGAGCCGCGACGTCCAGACCTTCGCCTACACCCCCGGCGGCCGGATTACGGCCTCGCACCAGAGCGGCACGAATTCCGGCAACGACGGCTTCGTGTGGGAAAACACCGGCTGGTTCGAAACCAACATGTTCATTGCCTTTGGTTCGGCGGTTGCCTCCGAAACCTACACCTACAGCTACAACTGGGATTGCCGCGACGAGTGGAACGAATCCCGGCAGGTGAAGCGCTACTACTACACCTACTTCCCGTCGAACCTGGTCTACAACTTCGCCACCAACGGTTCGATTCCGGTCGGTCAGGTGCTGACCAACACCCTCGTGACGCCCCCCGGCCCGCAGGCCCATCGGGTGCTGCCGGACATGCCGCGTCCCCAGGAAATGAGCGTCTGGTACCTCGGCGGCCAGCTGGACGACGTGTTTAATCGCAACAACGCGGTGTACATGCCCTTCCACGCTTTCGAACAGCAGACCGAGTTCCAGACGGTGAGCTTCGCCGGCGGCGTCCGGACCACCGAAACCAACGGCTGGCGCCGCGCCATCGAGATCGGCAACACCAACATCATCAAGGACATCCACGAAGAAGTCGGCTTCAGGGCCAACTCTTCTCTCATCTCGCGCAACGAGACCGGCTGGTACCCGATCGACCGGTCCTTCGGACGCCGCTATTCCAACTGGAACTACAATCTGGCCGACACCGACTTCACCATCGGCGAGACCTACAACTGGATGACGTCCGACAAGGAAGAAATCGCGACGCCGGCCGGCAACACCTACGTGGTTCAGCAGTTCGGCATCAGCACCACCTACGGCATCCTGAAGAATGTGGCCGGCAAGAAGGTCACGGATTTCGACGACACCGACGCCATCTCCAAGCTCTTCATCGACGGCATCCTGAAGTCCGACACCTTCTTCTCGCACACGCACAGCGCCTATGCCTATCAGTGGAACGGCAACTCGTCGTTCAAGATCTCCATCGGCGACAGCAACACCTTCGATCCGCCGGAAAACGTCGGTCTCAAGACGGACCAGAATGCTCCCAACGGCAAGCACATGCTCTCGGACCAGGGCGCGAACTCGGCGTCGCACACCTTCACGCTGGCGATCAACCTCTTCGGCTTCCTCGACGCGGTCCGCACGGAGACGCAGAGCATTTCCGGCAGCCGCTGGAAGACGGCCGGCAACAACCCGTCCAGCATCACCACGTTCAACTCGACCGTGTGGCGCACCTGGGCCCGGACCCGCCAGCTGGGCGCGACCGACACCTGGAACAGCTCCACCGCCTCCATGTGGTATGAGAACGTGAACGGCGTGGCCGGAGAGCAGACGCTCAAGGAAGCGCCCAGGAAGGTCACGACCTCGAACGGCTTCAACGTCTACTGGATCTACAAGTGGGTGGGCGAACAGGTCATGCAGGCGACGACCTTCTCCCACAACAACGGCGTGAACGTGACCGACACGATCACCTACGCCCGCTTCAACAACGGCAAGGGCATGACGGCGGTCAAGAACTCGCACTCCACGTGGGACAACGCGCCCTGGGTGACGGACACCGTCAGCCAGATGTCGCGCGATTATCTCGAACATTTCCGCATCGACTCAGCCCGGGAAACCGGCCTGAAGGGCGACGGCGTGTTCGGCCTGAGCAAGCAGCTCCCCATCCGCTGGACCATCAACCGCACCTACCGCTACATGTTCGCCGCCCGCATGCAGAGCGTCACGGCGGCCGGGAACGGCACCATCGAATTCACGAACCACGCCAAGACCTACAAGGACGTCAAGGAGCTCATGCAGGACATCAAGGGCGACCTTGGGGCCGTGGAATACTTCGAGACCATGGACGCTGCTGCGAACAACACGATCACCGTGGACCTGGAAGAGCGCTGGGAAGTGCACAGCAGCGATCCGCGCATGGTCTATCGGCAGATCACCTCAGAGTTCCAGGCCTGGAAGGAAGACGGGCTTGAGCTTCAGGCCAACGAGCAGAAGCGGTTCCGGGGAGACTTCTTCCGGCTCCGCAAGCGCGAAGACACGATGTACGACGGCGACGTGATGGAAGCCGTTCACCAGACCCAGATCAAGGTGCACTTCTCCACCAAACAGTTCGAATTCAATCCGCCGAACCCGGATCCGGACGCGGTGAAGCGTTCCATTCACTATGCCTACACCCACATCCAGACGTTCTGGATGGTGATGAGCATGGACGGTCCGGAACAGCCGAAGCCGTTGACGCCGATCGACGAAGAGCTGTCCGAGTCGCACGAAAAGCTGGACAACATCCGGGGCTCCGGCACCTGGACGGCCACGATGGCCTTCAAGTCCCTGTTCACGCTGCCCGGCGTGCTCACGGCGTACAAGCAGGGCCTGAACAACCGCAAGAAGATCAACGACAACGTCACCCTGCCGTTCGTGTTCGAACTGTACTGGGGCCCGAACTCGCCGTTCAACGGCGGCACACCGATCGCATTCAACATTGGCGCAAACGGGAACAACGGCCTGAACACGCGCGGCGAGAACAACAAGTTTATCCGCTTCTACGGCAAGCCGGCGTTCCCGGGCCCGCAGGTGCCGGGCATCAACGTGAACTTCGGCGCCAACCCCGCGCTGGCCAACCCGCTGGCCGGTCCGGAACTGATTGCCTGGAATCCGGGGGCGGCGTTCAACCCCCTGGTGATCCA
>JANPLD010000010.1:0-79015 GCA_031426355.1 Alphaproteobacteria bacterium
AAAAAATGCTCCTGTATTCAATAATGCTGCTCAGGTTTGGAACCATACTTTCTATTGGCACTCAATGAAATCACAAGGTGGTGGCAAAGCTAATGGTGATATAGCACAAAAGATCGAATCTGATTTTGGTTCATTTGAAAAATTCGTTGAAGAATTTAAAAACGCTGGCGCAACACAATTTGGCTCAGGCTGGGCATGGCTTATCCTCGATAAAGATGGGAAATTAAAAGTTACAAAAACAGGTAATGCTGAAACTCCCTTCACAAAAGGGCAGGTGCCATTACTAACTATGGATGTGTGGGAACACGCTTATTACCTTGATTTCCAGAACCTCCGTCCAAAATATATTGAGACTTTCCTCAGCAGTCTCATCAACTGGGATTTTGCAAACGAAAACCTCAAAACTGCAAAAACTAAAATAAAAGTTGCAGCTTAATTTATATGAATAAACCTAATAAAGAAATAGTTGGAAACACTACTCAGCCAGCTATTTCTTTTGATCTTGATGCTTTTTTAAAAGAGCAAAAAACTACTCTAACTGCAATAGTGAGAGAATTCCTTAAACCTGAAGGAGACATTTTTGCGGAGTCTTCAAATACAAAAGAAAGTAAATTATTTAGTCAAATTAGAAAAAGTAACGGAAATTTAAACCTTACTTTAGAAGAATATATAAAATTATATAAACTTTTTGATCCTAAGGAAGAAAAGGATGTTGAAGGAATAATAAAAGTCATATTTTTAGCCGCAAAATTCGATACATGTTTAAAACTAAAAACTCAAAGAGAAGCTTTTTATAAAGCTGCTATTCCAGAAGAAATGCAGGTACGTTTAACGGAAAAACTCGAAAAGGAATTAATTCAAAATAGAACTGATTATTCTATTATTTCTGGTAAAAAAGAGCCGAAGATAAACCGTTAGCAATCATTATGAGTTTTGAAATAAAAATATGTGGTGTTAAAAATTTAGAGGTAGCACTAGGCACTATCGCTGTAGGTGCAACTCATATTGGTTTTAATTTTTTTAGAAAATCACCACGTTATATTGCTCCTGAAGATGCAAAAATAATTGCTGATAAAATACGCGGAACAATAAAAATTGTTGCCGTAACGGTAGATCCTGACCAAAATCTATTAAACGAAATAAAAAAATTATCTCCTGACTATATCCAGCTTCATGGCAGGGAATCTGTTGAAGATGCAAAAAAAATCAAAAAAGATTTTGGGTTTAAAATTATTAAAGCAATTTCCGTATCTGAAAAAGATGATCTGAAGAAAGCAGAAGAATTTTCTGATATAGCAGATTATATTTTGTTTGATGCAAAGCCGCCTAAAGGCTCAGTTTTACCGGGTGGTAATGCTGTATCATTTGATTGGGAGATATTAAAAGATTTCTCTCTAAATTATAAATGGATTTTATCAGGTGGTCTTACCCCTCAAAATGTTAATGTTGCAATATCGGCCTCCGGGGCTGGTTTTGTCGATGTTTCATCCGGCGTTGAATCATCACTTGGAGTAAAAGATATATCTTTGATCGAAAGATTTATCAAAGCAGCAAAAAATACTTAAATTTCGCCCATCTAACCTATTGATTCTCAAAAAGGTTAACCTTCTCTATTTGGCACAGAATCCGCTGTAAGTAGCATATAGCCTGTATTTAGTGCCTATGAAAATAAATGCTTCCTCTTAACTCTTTATTAACAATTTTAGTATAATATAGAGGAAAGGGAAAAAGGGAAAACTGGTAGGAAAAATAAAAAAGGAAATAAAAAAGGAAAATATGCTTACCCCTGAAAAAGTTTTTGATGATTTATATGAATATGCCGATCTGTGGGCTGGTGGTTACATCAAAGCGCACATAAACGATATTGATATAGAATCCTTTACGCGCCTGAAATTTAGGTTCGTTGAAAGTATTATGGACAGAGTTGGTGTTGTGAACCGTCTGCGTAAAGCGATCAATCTTTCTGAAATGACGATTGATGAAGCGTATGATTATTATATCAATAACATGCCGGACTTTGATGAAAAAACCCGCACGATTGATCTGAGAACATATGATCTTGCTACTTCAAAACTTGCAGATAACGAACACAGTTTCGCAAAGAATGATAAGCCCAGCGTTAGATCAATGCTTACTGTAATGGGCGCTCCTGATGTATATCTGGAAAATTCACACATCATTCAGGAAAGGATAGATCATATCAACAGACTTCTCGGTGAAGGCGGCTACCCTCCAATGGACGCCCCAAAAACTGAAGAAATGCTAGTAAAACTTTTAATCGTAAACAATATATAATAGTAGAGGATTCTATGGGATTTCCTATAAACGCAGAATTAATTAAGTCAGCACTTGCAGGTGTAGAAGCTGGTAATAAGGCTTTAGAAGGTATTACATCGTCGCAAATTAAAGGTCACATAACCAATATTAATAGTTTTGCATCCAATTTAAATTATAAGGATGTTGTTACTGGTCTTGGTGACAATCCAAAAGCACCTGAAATGCTTTTCTATGAAATGGCTAAAGGTCACTGTTTTGGTAAAGCGATAAGGCAAGCTAAGCAAGATGGAATGCCAGTTGATATAGGTTGTTTAGAAATCGTTGCAGCAAATAACCCTAATCTTGAGCCTAAGCAGGCAATTACAGAGGCTATGTTCCTAGAAGCAGAAGGTCTATCTACAGTTAGCAATAATAAAGGTGCTGGCAAAGTTAAGGGCCCTGACGGCATATCAGTTTAATAGAAATTATTCTCTTCTATTAGTTAAATAGTCTTCCTATCAAAATTATGCTCCGTTTCTACAAAACGCACAGTTCCAGTGCGGGAACGCATAACTAATGAATGGGTTTTAGCGCCATTATTACCGTGTCTTCTAACGCCTTGTAACATCCAGCCGGTTGTAACGCCAGTTGCAGAGAACATCACATCCCCTTTAGCCATTTCATTTATAGTATAGATCTTATTCAGGTCTTTGATTCCCATAGCTTTTGCGCGTTCTATCTGCTCTTCGCTTACTTTTTCACTTTTGAAATAAAGCCTGCCGTGCATCTGCCCGTCAACGCATTTTAATGCTGCTGCTGCAAGTACACCTTCAGGCGCGCCGCCAATACCTACATACATATCAACGCCACTTTCCGGACGGGTTGTTGCAATTATACCTGCCACGTCACCATCGCCAATAAGCTGGATCCTAGCCTTCTGCTCACGAACTTTAGCTATTAATTCCTGATGTCTAGGGCGATCAAGAATAACCACCATAAGGTCAGAAACATCACATTTTTTAGCTTTAGCAAGGTTTTTAAGGTTCCTTTCAATATTGTCATCAAGGTTTATCACCCCATCCGGTAAGCCGCCACCAACTGCTATTTTTTCCATATAAACATCTGGTGCATTAAGGAAGCCGCCTTTCTCAGCGATAGCTATCACGGCTAATGCGTTAGGTGTTCCAGTTGCGCAGATGGTAGTGCCTTCCAGCGGATCTAAAGCTATATCAACCTCTGGGCCAGTACCAGTTCCAACTTTTTCGCCAATATAAAGCATAGGAGCTTTGTCACGCTCGCCTTCACCAATAACTACAGTTCCCTGAATATTGATACTATTCAATGCCTTACGCATGGCATCAACTGCTGCTTGGTCGGCATCATCTTCGCTGCCTCTGCCCATCCAGGTAGCAGCAGAAAGGGCTGCAGCCTCAGTTACACGTACCGTTTCAAGGGCAAGGTTCCTTTCCAGAACATAATTTGGGTTAGGGAGGTCTTTAAAAGTGGCTTTTAACATATAATTCTCACAAAATGAGGTTGTTGTTAACGTATTTTTAAGATATTTGGAGTATAATAGCTTAGACGTTTACGCTATTATGAACTTATATGAAATATAAATTTTTTAAATATTCAATCTGCAAATTACTTATAGTGGTAATGTTAGTGCCTATGCTACAAGCTTGCGAGATAGTTGCGGCCGGTGGTGTGGCAGGCGTTTTTGCGTATTTCTTAGGAAAAAAATCAGCGCAGAGAGGTGATACTGCAATGAAAACCGAAGCTCTGGTTGAAGTTCGCAAAGAGATGGAAGATAAGCAGAAGGCAGTTTCATCAACTGACCAGAATATTGGTAATGATATAAATCAGAGGTTAGTATCAGGCGCAGTTGATCAGCAGCTTGCGGTATATCCTGAAGTTAAGAATGGCGTTGTGATATTACACGGCAGGGTTCCAGATGCTAAAGCCGCAGAAAAAGTTATTCAATCCGCAAGATCTGCTCCAGGTGTAAGCCGTATAATTTCAAATCTGGTAATAGTAAACCAGCAGCAAGCTCCTGTACCTTATGCTGGGCAAGCCCAACAAATGCAACCGGTAATGCCTCAATACCAGCAGAGAATGGGCGGCCAGATGGTAACTCCGCAACAATATCCTCAGCAGGTTATTCCTCTTCAGCCAGTGCAGCAACCGGCAATGCCGCAATATCAGCAATACCCGCAGCAGGTTGTTCCTCAGCAATATTATCAGCAGCCACAACAGCAGTTAAGGCCAGTATATCAACAGCCTCCTCAACCTGTATATCAACAACCGCAGCCGCAATATCAGCAGCAACAATATCCTCAGCAATTAATGCAATTGCAGCAGCCGCAATATCCTCCGCAGGATTATGCAAATCAAGAGGCTGAAAAAAAAAGTCTGAATTCTGCTAACGCAGAAGCGGACCAAAAAAAAAATCTTAGAAGGCCAGCTAACCAGCCTAATCAGTACATAAATTCAGGATATTATTATGATCAATATGGTAATGCTTATTATTACCCGCAGGAACAATTGCAAAATCAGGTTCAACAACCTGCGTTGATGCCGGAAGAAATGGCAGAAAAATATTCTGACAATGATAGTGTCTATACAAAGTTTAATGAATATAGAAAAAGACCCGCAAGTCAGGCACAAAATTTCCCGGCGCAAAATAATGTTGTGCAAAATATTCCAAACCCGAATATTCATAATAATGAATTGAATATTCCAGTTCCAACTCCTTCCATCACAGCAGATTATGATGAATATTATCGTCCGCTTGGTTCATATAATCCATCCGGGCCGGTGCAATATACATCTCCCGCGATTCCTGTCCCAACTCCCGCATTGCCTTATGATCAGGATGAATATTATCGTCCGTTAGGTGCGTATAATCCAAATCCTGTTCAACCAACAAATTTCCAATATGTTTCTCCGGCTGAAGAGCCAAATGCAGGTGCATTAGATATTCCAATACCAACTCCATCAGATGATAATGATGGAAATTATTATTATTTTTACTAATAAAAAACTAAATACTTTTTAAGGAAATATTTATATAAATAAATTATTGATTTTTATTTTTATAAATTAAATCTATACTTACTGCGGGTTTTAGCAGATAATTTTTATTATTTTTAATTTAGTAAAATTATGATATTTTATTGAAGTCAACTATCGCTTGACATGGTGAATGATGATAATAATATCCGTTCAACTTTTGCATTGCAAAATTTTGCCTTGAAATAAATTTTTATAAAGGCATAAGTTTAAAAACAAACCCGCTAATATTTTTATAGATATGAGCAACGCGGCTAACAGAAAAATTAAGGAGATTTTTATGAGCGACATCAGATCTAAAGTAATCAAAATCGTTGCTGAGCACCTTGATGTTGATGAGGAAAAAGTAAGCGAAACTTCATCATTCGTTGATGATCTTGGCGCGGATAGTCTTGATCAGGTTGAGCTTGTTATGGCATTCGAAGAAGAATTCAATATCGAAATACCTGATGAAGCAGCTGAAAAGATCGCAACTGTTACAGATGCGGTAAATTTCATTGAACAAGCAATTAAATAATTGTTTTTTGTTACAAAATCTTATAGGAAAACCTCGCTATTGCGGGGTTTTTTTATTTAGGGTAATATAAATTATCTGCTAATTATTTTTTAACCAATCACTATTAAAATATGAGAAGAGTAGTTGTCACCGGTTTAGGTTTAGTTACCCCACTTGCTTGCGGAGTTGAGCAATCTTGGAAAGCACTTATCGCAGGAAAATCAGCGATCAGGAAAATATCAAAATTTGATGCTTCAAATATATCATGCCAGGTAGCATGTGAAGTTCCGCTTGGTGAAGGTGAAGGCCTATTTAATGCGACTGAATGGGTTACAAAAAAAGACCAGAAAATGATGGATGACTTTATCCAGTTCGGTATGGCGGCGGCCATTCAGGCGGTTGAAGATTCCGGCTGGAAACCTGAAGATGAGCAATCATTAAAAAGAACCGGCGTACTTATCGGTTCAGGAATTGGCGGCTTACCAGAGATTGAGCGTAATTCATTTATAATGAGGGATGGTGGCTGGAAAAAATTAAGCCCGTTCTTCATACCATCTACGTTAATTAATTTAACCTCTGGCCATTTATCAATGAAATATGGTTTTAGGGGTCCTAACCATTCTGTAGTTACTGCCTGTTCAACAGGTGGTCATGCTATTGGCGATGCTGCAAGATTCATCATTTATGGTGATGCAGATGTTATGGTTGCAGGCTCAAGTGAGGCAGCGATATGCCCTATAGGTGTTGGCGGTTTCGCAGCAGCTCGCGCACTTTCAACTTCATATAATGATACTCCTGAAAAAGCGTCACGCCCTTGGGATAAAGGCCGCGATGGTTTTGTTATGGGTGAAGGAGGCGGCGTTCTTGTTCTGGAAGAATTAGAGCATGCTAAAAAACGCGGCGCAAAAATTTATGCTGAGATCATCGGTTATGGTTTATCAGGCGATGCATATCACATTACTTCCCCACATCCTGAAGGCCGAGGCGCATTTGACGCGATGGAAAATGCTGTCCGTAATGCAAAGATAAATGTGGAAGAGATTGATTACATCAACGCTCATGGAACATCTACTCCAATGGGTGATCTTCTTGAATTCGGCGGCGTAAAAAGATTACTAGGCGAACACGCTACTAAAATATCAATGTCATCAACTAAATCCGCTATCGGCCATTTACTTGGTGGCGCCGGGTCAGTTGAGGCTATTTTCTCTATCCTCGCAATAAGGGATCAGATATGCCCCCCAACACTTAACCTTGATGATCCTGAGGAAGCAACTATCGGCGTTGACCTTATCCCTCACAAGGCAAAAGAAAGAAACGTTAATATAGCTCTCAGCAATTCATTCGGCTTCGGTGGAACTAACGTCAGTGTTGTAATAAAAAAATTCAATTAATAAAAAATTAAATCAACGAAGTTGTATGGAAAATAAACAGGTGATAGGTAGTGAAGAATGGATTGGCATGCCGGAACTTGGCATTCCCGCGATAAAAGCACGTGTGGATTCCGGTGCTAAAACATCATCCCTCCATGCGTATAATATTGAAGTTAAGCATGAAGGTGAAAAGAACTTCGCTCATTTTGATATCCATCCGCTTCAGGGAAGCAAAGCCGTTACCATAAAATGTAAGGCGGAGCTCGTTGGTGAGCGTAATGTAAAAAGTTCAAGTGGCCACTCTGAGAAAAGATATGTTATCAGAACCCCGATAAAACTTGGTTCTGAGGTTTGGGATGCTGAGATAACCCTCACTAACCGTGATAATATGGGTTATCGCATGTTACTCGGCCGTGAAGCAATGCGTGGCAAGTTACTTGTTGATCCTGATAAGCATTTTATACGTGGTGATTACACATCTGAAGAAACCGGAAAATTTTATACCAAATTCCGTAGAACAGATAATAGATTAAAAATAGTTCTCCTTGCCAGTAACCCGGAATTATATTCCAACAAAAGAATAATGGAAGCCGGTGAAGCCCGCGGCCATGAAATGATATTCGTTAACATTGCCAGCTGCTATATGAACGTAAGCTCAGGAAATTCTGCTGTTCACATTCGTGGTGGCGAAACATTTACTGACGTTGATGCCGTTATCCCGCGTATCAAGCCTGCCGTAACTGCTTATGGTTGCGCGGTTCTCAGGCACTTTGAAACGCTTGGCGCATATTGCCTCAATGATGCGATATCTATTTCCCGTGCCCGCGACAAACTCCGCGCCCTGCAATTACTCGTGTGGAGGGGTATCAATATCCCAACTACAGGTTTTGCAGATTCCCCAACCGATACAAAAGATTTGATCAAGATAGTTGGCGGAGCGCCACTCGTTATAAAACTTCTTGAAGGAACGCAGGGCAGGGGCGTTGTTCTTGGTGAAACTCAAAAAGCTGCTGAATCAGTTATCAATGCATTCAAATCGGTTAAAGCATCAATCCTCGTTCAGGAATTTATCAAGGAAGCAGGCGGTACTGATCTCCGCTTATTCGTTGTGAATGGAAAAGTTGTCGGTGCCATGCAGAGGAAAGCCGCTGAAGGCGAATTCCGCGCTAACGTCCATCTTGGCGCTTCAGTTTCTGAAATAAAACCAACTATTGAAGAAAGAAAAATGGCAAGAAAATCTGCCAAGGTTCTCGGATTACAAGTTGCCGGCGTAGATATCATCCGCTCATCCAAAGGCCCTAAGATCCTCGAGGTAAATTCTTCTCCAGGCTTACAAGGTATAGAGCGCGCAACTGGCCGTGATATCGCCGCTGATATGATAGAAGCCATCGAAAGGCAGTTATTATAGGATAATTATATTTGCCGTTGTTGCTCTATTGCGATTTTTATTTCTCCAACAGTAGCAACTATGGATTTTGGATAACTTGCAAAAGGGCCTTTTTCTTCTGAAATATTTTTTACCATTGTTCTTAATCTATCTAATGGTCTTTCCTTAGCACCGTTTTGTATATTTTTTTGCTGCTTGATTCCACGTTGTTCAGCCATTATAGCAAAAGAATAAACTCTTTCCATTATCGGGGTTTCCACGCCAACTTGTTTTGCGAGATCGATAAATTTTCCATAGATTGCATTAGCTTCTGTCTTTACGCCCTTATCAACTGCTTGCGCGAGAGAGCCAGTTGCAAGACCCTTTCCTTTATAAGTATTACAAGTTACATCCCATTTTTGCTTTTTAGCTTCTTCATTATTTGGACAGATTTTTAATTTAACTCCAACTTTCCAAGCCTCATCAAACATAGCCTTTGTTACGAGGTTTACATTACTTCCTTCATTTGCAACTTCAGCGAAGCTGTCTTTTGAAACTGCCTGATAACCCATCGAAAGGATCTGCAGGAATTTATCAAACAAAACTTCGTTAATAGGTTTATCGTTCTTAAAGCCAATTTTCATTTGATTGGTTGTATCCCCAAGCATTCTTAACTGCCCTTCTGATAATCTATTATCAAAACCTATAGCTATGCCATTTTTGCTTATGTGACCCAAATCTGATAATGCTGTAACCTTACCATCTGCAGATTTTGAAACTGGATGTTCAAGAACTCCCCTGATAAGAGTTCTATCTTCTGTTAAATATTTAGATAAATCTACCGGGATATGATCAAGCCCTTCATTGCCATTTGCAAGATAAACAATTACAGAATTTCTTCGAGTTACAGACTCCAGATTTTTTGCTAATTGTTGCAGTTCCGTTTCAGTTTGATTTGCAGGAACAGTTAAATAAACAACATCTAATTGTGGTTTTTCATTTTGCTTTTCTAACTCACTAACTGTTAAAAAATTTCCATTTGGTAATTCAGCAGTGAAGTTATTTTTTTTAAATTCTTCTTTTTTAAACTCAACTTCTATTCGTTTTGTATTTTTATAACTCTCAATTGCTTTTGGGTTTATATCAATGCAGGTTATATCATGAAAATTCGCATTTCGTCCTGCTAATGCTGCAAGAAGGGAGCCAGATGCTCCCATCCCATAAAAGCCAACTTGCTGGTTAATTGATTGTGACATAGATTAATTTCTTTAATATTTTGTGAGTATACAAACTAATAGTAAAAAAACCATTAACCCCGCCAATAAAAAACCCCGCCGGAGCGGGGTTATATATATCTCAATTAAATCAGTTTATTACTTACCCAATTCATAACCAACGCTGAACGTTGTCAGCTGGTCATTATCCTTTCTGCCAGCCGGAACTTTTGAATTATTCTCGATCTGGTAGGCAGCTTTCAGGTAAAGGTCTTTATTCATATAGCTTTTTACGGAAGTTTCAGAACGTGTTACTTGGTTCTCTTCACCCCAGTAATAAGCTGCATCTTCATTGAACACTACATGTTCATTTATTTTCCAGTTAATATTACCACCTGCTTTTGCGATAAGCTCATTGTCACTCGCCAGTGTTCCTGTGTAATCGGTCTGGCGGCCACCAACACCTGTTTCAGCAGAAACTTTCACTTCATTGTCATTTCTGAAATAATAGCCAACACCTGCTACTTCCTGGGTTCTTCTGTCAAACCCTGCAAACCTGTCATTAAGGTATTCAGCTTCACCAAACCCATAAAGTTCAGGCGTGAGGCTGTATTTAAGCTTGTCAGCAACTAAATAATCCTCGTCTGATCTCTGGTCATTCTGCTTAAGGTTTTTTGCTTTAGCGGTCAGGTCATTTTCAAATTGACCATAAAGTGTGTTCAAAGTTGCAGAGCCATTCATATTTTGTGCGTCAGTATTTCCGTTTGCAATTGAAATACCACCATCAACAGAAAGTTTGTGCTGCATCGATTTAGGCATTGTTTGCGCGTTAACGAATACAGGGGCCATTATCAGGGCAGAAGCCAATAAAAATAATTTTTTCATAAAAAGACACTAATTAATATTAAAATGTCCGGCAATTATAAGGCGTATGCTGGTGACCAGTCAAAAAATATGACCTAAAATCGTCCCATAAGGGCAATAATAATTGAAAGATGTGTTAATTTTTGTATAAACACGCAAAATTAAAATACTTATAAGTGTCATCACACTCCGAAAAGCCTGATTTTAATCAGATCCAGCAAAAGCTAATTGAAGAGCTTGTTCCATCCTTATCGAGGGAGCAAAGCTTATATCTTGGCGCTTTTCTAGGTAATCACGCTCTGAAACATACTGGGGAAGCTTCTGAAAGCTCTTCTGCCGCATCTATACCACTCCTCATTTTATACGGTTCTGAATCCGGCAATTCTGAAGGCCTTGCAAGCAGGGCTGCAAAGCTGGCGAAATCAAAAGGCTTCAAACCTCGCGTAACTGATATGTTCGGTTTTGATGTTAATAAATTAACAGAAGAAAAAAACCTGCTAGTTTTCCTTAGTACATGGGGTGAGGGCGATCCTCCTGAAAGGGCAACTGAATTCTGCAAAATTTTCCTTTCTGATGCCGCGCCAAAACTTCCTAAGGAACTTAATTTCGCTTTATGTGCATTAGGTGATACTTCCTATGTTCAGTTTTGCGGAGTAGGTAAAGCGGTTGATAAAAAACTCAGTGACCTTGGCGCTACAAGAGTTCATGACCGCACTGATTGCGACGTTGATTTCGAAAAGCAGGCACTTGGCTGGATAGATGAAGCTATTGCAAAACTCCAATCGGTAAACGGTGTGGATGCTTCTGCTGCGACATCAGTTAGAACTTCTTCTGCTATCGATTTCTCCCTTCTTTTTGATTCAAGCGGCAAGGAATATACTCCGAATGAGCCTTTTGAGGCTGTTATTGCTGATAAAGTTCTACTCAATGAAGCTGGTTCTGAAAAGGAAACTTATCATATTTCCGTTTCACTTGAAGGCTCCGGCATAAAATACACTCCCGGTGATGCACTCGGTATCGTTCCTGAGAATGATAATAAATTAGTTGAAGACACGCTTCGCACTCTTGGTTTTTCCGGCAGTGAGATTGTTGAGGGTAAAAAATTATCTGAACTTCTGAAAAATGAATATGATATCACAACATTATCAGGCAATTTAATTAAGAATTACGCCGAGTTAACCGGTAACAAAAAACTTTTAGAGCAATCCCAAAAACCTGAAATAAATCAATATACTTACGGCAGATTCCTGATCGACCTTATTAAGGATCATCCGCTTAAGAATATCCCTGCGGAAAATTTTGTTAAGATACTACGCAGAATTCCGCCAAGATTATACTCGATCGCATCAGCTCAAAGCTCAGTTGGTGATGAGGTTCACCTTACTGTCGCAACGGTAAGATATGATTTCGAAGGCAGAAAGAGAACAGGTGTCGCTTCCGGCTATCTTGCAGATGTTCTGAAAAAGAACGACAAGATAAAAATATATACCAAACCTAATAAGCATTTCAGGTTACCTGCCGATGATAAGCCTGTGATAATGGTCGGCCCCGGAACCGGTGTCGCGCCATTCAGAAGCTTCATGCAGGAACGCGAGGCGAGGGGAGCAAAAGGCAAGAACTGGCTCTTCTTCGGTGAGCAGCGTTATATCTATGATTTCTATTACCAGATCGAATGGCAGGATTATTTCAAAAGTGGCCTACTCACCAATTTTGACGCCGCTTTCTCTCGCGACACCCTCAAAAAAGTTTACGTCCAGAATAAAATGCTCGCCCGCAAGAAGGAATTCTTCGACTGGCTGGAGCAGGGCGCCTATTTCTATGTCTGCGGTGACGAAAAACGCATGGCCAAGGACGTCGATGCAACCCTTCACCAGATAATCTCCTATGTCTCCGGCAAAGGCGATGATTTTGCTAAAGAGTATGTTTCTCATTTGAAAAAGCAGGAAAGATATTTGCGGGATGTTTATTAGTACTTTTGCCTCTCCATTTTATAAGGAGTAGAATAAGGAAAGTAATCAAATAAAGCGTAATGTAGTTTTATCTGATTTGGCTTTTTATATGATCTGTTTCTTAATATTTTATTTACTATACTTTTAAATTACTTTGAATTTCTCTATTTGTTATTAGATTAAATTTAGATTTAATTGAGCTCTTTTTAATTCAATTTCTCTTCTATATTTTTTTCCACTTTCAGTTTCTTTTCTCTCTCCGTTATCAATTTTTTCCAAAACAACTCTTACTATATAGTTTGTAATAATTATTTCTCCAACTTCGTTTAACTCTCTATGAACTTCTAGTACGCACAAAATTGAATCACCTGTTTTAAAGCTAACTTGTTTATTAAGAACGGCTTTTTTGAAGCTTTGGTCTTTCATTTCAAAGCTTATTGGAGTGGGCTCAATATATAGTCCTTTCCATTTTGCATTACCTTCTTTCAAAACTGGTGCGATTATTTCAATTTGAGCACCTTCTATTATTTCAGTATCAAGTTTATTTGATAATAAAATAAACTTTGGAAAATCTTCTCTGATAACTATATCTTCATTTTTAAGTGGCTTATTTTCTTTATCTAAAGCTACAAAACCTACCTTGGTAACTTTGCTATAATGATTTAGCTTTCTATAAAAATTTGATTTATGAACAGCAATTTTAGGTTTTTTTTGTATTAGTTTTGCGCAATCATCAATTACTTCTCGGCTTATTACCTCTTGTAAAAGTTCCGCTTTTAATTTTTCAATATTCAAACAATTCTCTGTGTCTTTTACAGAGTCACTGGTAGGAATTTGCGATAAAACAACTCCAAGTAGTGCAGTAAAAACTCCTGCTAATGCAATTTTATCTGTGTTGGAAAGAGTCTTCCACCAGTTGCGTAACCCTCCTTCTTTCCAAGCTTCAGCTTCAATAGTAATGCCAAGGTCAAATTGAGAAATAATCTCATGGGCAATAGAGAGGAGTTCTGCCTCACACTTGTTGCGAACAAGCGCATCCATAGAATGACTATTGTTTTCTAAATAATAGTGAATTTCAAATTTCCCAGCTTCCTTCATGCCTTACTTATATCATTCTATTTTAAGTTGAAAAAGATTATTTTAAATCATCCACTACCAGCACTTGTTGCGGAGTGGGTCAGTAGATTAAGTAGCCATCAATCTCGCAATATTGGATGCAGTATTCCCGCATGAAACGGGATGACATTTACAACAAATTGGTATATAAACCCAGAAAAATTAACAGTTTTTCAAATATCATGTCATCAGGCAAATCACCAAATGAAGGAATAAAAACAGGCAGTAACTTCCTACGCGGAACTGTAAAAGAAGGTCTGGAGCAGATAATTGAAGGCTCGCTTGTAGAAAGTGATACCATACTTACCAAATTCCACGGAATCTACCAGCAGGATGATCGTGATATCCGCGCTGGCAGAAGGTCAAAATTCCTTGATAAGGCATATTCATTCATGGCGCGCGTTCGTATCCCGGGCGGTGTTTGTACCCCGGCGCAATGGTTACATATGGATTGGATCGCAACCACCTATGCTAATAACACGTTAAAGATCACTACCCGCCAGACATTCCAGTTTCATGGCATAATCAAAACAAATCTCAAAACTGCAATAGCCGAGATAAATCAGGTTTGCTTGGATACGCTTGCTGCCTGCGGAGATGTGAACCGTAACGTTCTTGCCAACCCAAATCCTATACAGTCCGAGCACCACGCGGAAATATATAAACTTTCCTGTGATATCAGTGATCACTTGCTCCCAAAAACCTCTGCATATCATGAGATATGGCTTGATGATGAACTTGTTGCTGGCCAGAAAGGTGAAGATGAGCTTCCGTCAGGCGCTAAAAAAACAAAGTGCGATTCTCCAATACCTAAGGAGCAATCAAAAAATCCAGAGGAAATTGAACCTGTTTACGGCAAAACTTATTTACCTAGAAAATTTAAGATCGTTATCGCGGTTCCACCTTCAAATGATGTGGATATATTCGCTCATTGTCTTGGCTTCATTGCGATAATTGAGAATAATAAAATTGTTGGTTACAACATTACTGTTGGTGGCGGTATGGGTATGACACACGGTGACACCACAACATTCCCGCGTACTGCTGATCTGATGGGTTTTTGTACTCCTGAGCAGGCCGTTGATGTCGCTGAAAAAGTTGTGATCGCGCAAAGAGATTTAGGTAACCGTGATGAACGCAAGCACGCTCGCCTCAAATATACTGTTGAGGTTCTCGGTATAAATAGATTCAGAGAAGAAGTTGAGAAGCGTTTAGGTTATAAGTTAGAAAAGCCAAGACCTTTCAAGTTTGAAAACACCGGTGACAGATATGGCTGGGTGAAAGATTATCAGGGCAAATATCATTGCACATTATTCATTCAGAATGGGCGCTTAAAAGGCAAGCAGAAAGAAGGTCTGGCAGAAATAGCGAAAATTCTGAAAGGTGAATTCCGCATGACTTGCAATCAGAACGTAATTATCTCAAATATTGATGAGAAGGATAAACCGCAAATAGAAAAAATGCTTAAAGACTATGATCTTGATTCTTTCGATCAATCCGGCCTCCGTCGCAATTCAATGGCTTGTGTTGCGCTTCCGACCTGCGGTTTAGCGTTAGCTGAAAGTGAGAGATATCTTCCTGATCTGGTAACCGAGCTTGAAGGTGAATTTGAAAAAGCTGGCGTTGGGCAAGATGATGTAGTTATAAGAATGACAGGGTGCCCGAACGGTTGCGCCCGCCCATACCTTGCAGAAATTGGCCTTGTTGGTACAAACCCGGGTAAATATAATTTATATCTGGGTGCTGCACATGATGGCTCCCGTCTCAACAAGATTTACAAAAAAGATATCGAAGGTGTAAAGGTTAAGGAAGCCCTTTCTCCTATCATTCAGGCTTATGCAAAAGAAAAAAGTAAAGATGAACGCTTCGGCGATTTTACCATCCGCAAAGGTTATGTGAAGGCAACTACAGCAGGAAATAATTTCCATAATTAAAGTTCTACAGTATGCCGGCAGAATTAATGAAATACCTACAATTTGCTCCGCTTGTTACGATTATTTTGGGTTATTTTTTTTATAATTCATATCTAAATGAAAAAGAAGCAAAAGAAGCTATTAAGAATTATATTAATAAAACAAAATACAAATTAATAAAAATTGAAAAAGTTGGTTTTTTCGATAAAGAATGCCCTTTTCCGCAGTTCTCAATAACTAGCAAATCCCTCATAAGAACGCCAATTGGAAATAGTTATGATGGATGTTCAATTAGTAAAAAAATTACTATAAAAAAGGGAAATTCGGAAGAAAAAATAGTTTACGCTAATTATGATTTGAGTGGCTCAGGTATTTTTAAAAAACCGCAACTATACTTTGTTCCTTCTGTAGATTAATAATATGACACTTCCGGTATTTTTCATTTCCCACGGTGCGCCAAACCTAGTTCTGGATGAAAATAATAATGCCGCTAAATATCTTAGGGAAAGTGAAGTTTTCTCAAAATTAAAACCAAAAAATATCCTGATAGTTTCAGCTCATTGGGAGGCAGAAATATTAAGTATTACAGGTTCCGATAAACCAGAGCTAATATATGACTTTCATGGGTTCCAGGAGGAATTATATCAAATAAAATATCCTGTCTCAGGTAGTAAAAGTTTGGCAGATAAAGTCAATAAATTGCTGAAAGATAATCACTGCCAGTCAAAGATAGATGAGGGTAGGGGTCTTGACCACGGTGTCTGGGTTCCTTTAAAATTGATGTTTCCTAATGCCAATATTCCTATAGTTCAGTTATCCCTTAAGTCTCACCAGTCACCAAAATATCATTATGATCTCGGCAGGTTATTTAAAAGCTCATTTGATGAAACCCTTATAATAGGTTCAGGTTCTGCCACCCATAATTTGCGGGAGATAAAAAGCTTCAATCATGATTCTGAAACTCCTGAATGGGTTTCAAGCTTTGCTGAATGGATGGAGCAAAAAATTGCAGAAGGAGATATAGAATCACTTTTGGAATATAGAAAGTTTGCACCTCATGCTGTTAAAAATCACTCAACTGAAGATCATATACTGCCATTGTTTTTCGCTCTAGGTGCTGCTGGATTCCCTGAAAAGAAAATGGAAAGGATTCATGCTTCCTATAATTTCGGTGTTCTAGCTATGGATATATACGGTTCTATTTGAGCTTAGAACGGTATATCATCATCGATCATATCGTTGGAATTATTTTGCGGATAATTGTTTTTTGAGACGCCTTTATTTTCGCTTCTTCCGCCGCCGTTACCACCGCCATTTCCTCCATAATCATTATTGTTGCTGTATCCACCGCCACCGCCAACTGCGCCTTCACTTGCAGTTCTATCAAGCATTGTGATGTTACAGTTGTAGCCTTGTAATATTATTTCGGTAGAATATCTGTCCTGACCGTTCTGGTCCTGCCATTTTCGTGTCTGTAATTGTCCTTCAACAAAAACTTTACTACCCTTCTTCATATAATTTTTTATTACCCCAACCAGTCCTGGGTTAAAGCAGGCAACTCTGTGCCATTCTGTCTTTTCTCTTTTTTCGCCGGACTGCTTATCTGTCCAGCTCTCATTTGTTGCAACTACGAAATTTGCTACTTCCCTGCCATCACCTGTTGTGCGTATTTCCGGGTCTTTACCGAGATTACCAATTATCATTACTTTATTAAGACTTCCTGACATATTTCCCTCTATTATATAATTTAAGGAACAATACATTCAGGTTTTTGCGAAGTAAATAAATTAAACCATTTCGGTTTTTTTATTTTATTTTGATTTATCCCTGTGCTTAGTTTTCTTCAGTGATAATGGAGCGCAAAAGATTTTTAACCGCATCCATTTTATTTTTACTAATATTTGAAAGCAACAAGGCAATCTCCTCGGAGTCTTCCGAGATATAATTTTTACCATCTTCCCTTAAGACACTTTTTACATCTAAATCATTATAGAAATAATTGATATCCACTTTTAAGATTTTAGATATCTCACTCAGGCGTGATGCGGTGATTCTGTTTATTCCATTTTCATATTTCTGTAATTGCTGGTGAGTAATGTGTAATTTATGTGCAAGATCCTTTCTTGTAAGGCGTAATGCCTTTCTTGCTTTCACTATCTTTTCCCCAATAGCTATGTCTAACTCAGTAATAGTTTTTGCCATATATAATTAAAAGTTAAATTTCCCTTAATTTTATTATAAGCTTTCTTGGTGCCAAATTTTATTAAGAGATAACCCATTGATTAATATGGGTAGAAAAAAGTTAAAATTTTAATAAAAGTAAATTATTTCACACTTCTGTTCGAAAATGCATAACTGCAAGTTATTGCATGTTCTACTTTGGGTTAATTACCAAAATGAGAAATTCATTTTGGTTCAATTAATATAGGTTGTAATTCTTTTTTAAAAAGAGCCAGATTAGGCAATATATTAAAAGGCTGGGAACAAATCCTAGCCTTTTGAATATTAAAAATTAAAACTTTAAAGCTTTAGCTTTAAGAACATTAGGAAGTTCAGCAAGCTTTTTAACTGTTTCAGCAGATACATCATTATCAACTGCAACAAGCGCAACCGCCTGACCGGACTTTTTATCATTCCTGCCTAAATGGAAGTTTGCGATATTAACTTTATTATCACCGAGGATTTTACCAATGCCACCAATAAGGCCTGGTTTATCTTCATTCTCAATATAAAGCATAGTAGGAGAGAATGATGCTTCAAGGTTCATTCCGCCAACCTGCGCTATACGCGGCTCACTATTAAATATCGTTCCTTTGAAAACAAATTTTTGTCCGCCGGCTTCAAGTGTTACTGTAACAAGTGTTTCATAATGTGAGGCAGATGAATTTTTGCTTTCCGTAACTTTGATGTCGCGCTCTTTAGCAACAACAGGCGCGTTAACCATGTTTACAGTTTCAACAAAGTTCTCAAGTATACCTTTAAGTATTATACTTGTGATAGGCTTAGTGTTAAGCGCCGCAACCGTACCTTCATATTCCAGCGTAATTTTATTTATTCCACCTTCAACTATCTGCCCTGCTAATTTGCCAAGTGATTCACCAAGTTTGAGGTAAGGATTTAATTTTGCCGCATCTTCAGCCGATACCGATGCAACATTCACCGCGTTAGTGATGGAACCTTTCGTAAGGAAATCACAAATTTGCTCAGCAACCTGAACAGCTACATTTTCCTGCGCTTCTGCAGTTGATGCACCTAAGTGAGGGGTACATACAACTTGCTCTAATCCAAAGAGTGGGTTTGTAGTCGCTGGTTCAGTTTCAAATACGTCAAAACCTGCGCCTGCTATATGGCCGGATTTTATAAGTTCTGCCAATGCCGCTTCATCAACTAGGCCGCCGCGCGCGCAGTTAATAATATAAACGCCTTTTTTGGTTTTAGGCAGAGTATCTTTTGAAAGTATATTTCTTGTAGAATCATTTAATGGAGTGTGAAGGGAAATGAAATCCGCTCTTTTGAGTAGATCTTCAAGTGAAACTTTTTCAAGGTTAAGGTCTTTCGCTTTTTCATCAGAAAGATATGGATCATAAACCACAACTTTCATTTTAAGGCCTTGCGCCCTGTCAGCTACTATAGAGCCTATATTACCGCAACCGATCAATCCCAATGTTTTAAACGCCAGTTCAGAACCCATGAATTTATTCTTTTCCCATTTACCTGCATGGGTAGATGCACTTGCTGCGCCAAGTTGACGAGCCGTTGCGAACATAAGCGCTATTGCATGTTCAGCTGTAGTGATGGAGTTACCAAAAGGTGTATTCATCACGATAACACCTTTAGCTGTTGCAGATGGTATATCAACGTTATCAACGCCTATGCCAGCTCTTCCAACAACTTTAAGTTTTGTCGCCTTTTCAAGTACTGCTTTAGACACTTTAGTTGCAGAGCGTATTGCCAGACCATCATAATCACCGATGATCTCAAGAAGTTGCTCAGGGGTCAGGCCTGTTTTAACATCAGCCTGTACGCCATTTTTATCAAAAATTTCCTTCGCTTGTGCAGACAGTTTGTCAGATATAAGAACTTTAGGCATTTTTATGTGTATTTTTGTTATGCGCGCTTTATAAAACTTATTAAAATATTTTCAAGTATTGAATGCTATTACCAAACCCTGCAAACCAAGACCTTCTAAAGCTTAATTTCGGTGAGCTTGAAAAAAGCGTTTCAGCTAAGCCTGAACTAAAACAGAAATTATTCTCCGAAGTATCCAAAAAAATACTAACATCAGTATTCGGGAACAGCCCTTATTTAAGCTCTGTAATTCTATCCTTCCCTGAATTCTTTATAGAAATAATTGAATCAGGTTTTGAAAATGCATTTCGGAAATTAGTAGGTGAGATCAATGCAATAAGCTTAGAAAATAAAGAAAAACTTTATTCAGATCTAAGGCTCTATAAACGTAAGTTTGGCCTTCTGATTGCCCTTGGTGAAATAACGCATGAGATGAGCGGTGCCGAGGCAATGGAAAAGCTTTCGCAGTTCGCAGATATTTGTGTGGAGCTATCATCAAAATATCTCCTCCTTAAATTTCATAACGCCAAAATTATAAAACTTAAAAATGAAGTAAACCCTTTTGAGGGTTCGGGCCTTGTTGTTATCGCGATAGGTAAACTTGGTTCGTATGAGCTTAACTATTCCAGCGATATAGACATTTCCGTCTTTTATGAAGATAACAAAATTGAATATCTCGGCAGAAAAACCCCACAGCAATTCTACATAGAATTCGCTCAAGAATTAACTGACATATTATCCCGCCGCACTTCCGATGGTTATGTGTTCCGCGTGGACATGAGACTCCGCCCGGATCCCGCATCAAACCCTCTGGCAGTATCATTGGAAAAGGCAGAGAAATATTATTTCACTGTCGGCCAGAACTGGGAACGCGCCGCGATGATAAAAGCTCGTCTCATTTGCGGTGATGTTGAATCAAACGCAGAATTTTTTTCCTTCATGGATAAGAACGTCTGGCGTAAATCTCTGGATTTTGAAACCATTGAAGACATACACTCCATAAAACGCCAGATAGATACAAGGCAAGGCATGCACCCTGATAATCTATATGGATATAATCTTAAAATAGGCAGGGGCGGCATTCGCGAAATAGAGTTTTATGTACAAACCCAGCAATTGATCTGGGGCGGCAGAAAGCCGATTTTAAGAGAAAAGAAAACCGTTTCAGTTCTGTATATTCTGCTTGAGCTTGGCGAAATTAAAAAAGAAACTGCCGATGAGCTTGCTGATGCCTATAACTTCCTCCGCAAGGTAGAACACCGCCTGCAGATGATAAATGATGAGCAGACTCACAAACTCCCAAATACACGGGATAAGATGGAAGCCCTTGCAATATTCTGTAATTTTGATGACGAGAAAGAATTTGTAAACGAGCTGCTTTTAAAAATTGAAACTGTCAGAAGCCATTATTCAAAATTATTTGAAACCTCGCCATCACTTGCCTCTGATCTCCCCGATGCGATAGGCAGCCTTATCTTTACCGGTGCGGAGAATCACCCTGATACTATCGAAACCCTATCAAAAATGGGTTTTTATGATGC
The DNA here is from genome assembly GCA_031426355.1 of Alphaproteobacteria bacterium. Taxonomy (GTDB): domain Bacteria; phylum Pseudomonadota; class Alphaproteobacteria; order Rickettsiales; family UBA8987; genus JANPLD01. The sequence continues at coordinate 21,226 of JANPLD010000010.1, forward strand.
CAATATGGTTTCAGATATAGTGCGTGGCTGGCACCATGGCAGATATAATTGCACTATGAAAAAGCGCTCGCGTGCTGTCCTTACAAAATTAATGCCAGCGATCATTTCCACTTTTGCAAAGTCACCTGATCCGGACATGGCCTTCATCCGCTTTGATAAATTTTTAAGCCGCCTTCCGGAAGGCAGCCAGATATTCTCAATGCTATATGTTAACCCCAGCATTATGGAACTTCTCGCAGAAGTTATGGGCGGATATCCTGAAATAGCCGAAAACCTTTCAAGAAATACTGCGCTTCTCGATTACGTTCTCGCACCTGAATTCTATGATACCCTACCTGACCTTGAAGACCTTGAAGATAAATTACAAAACCACATTGCAAATATTGAAAGCCTTGATGAAATAATTGAGGCGGTAAAAGATTGGGCAAACGACCGAAAATTCAGGGTAGGGGTTCAATTCATTAAAAATGAGCTTTCGTCGGAAGATCTATTCCTCGCACTTTCAAACATTGCAGAAGCAGTGATAAAAACCCTTATAAAAGAAGTAGGTAAAGATTTTGAGAGGATATACGGCAAAACAACAGGCGGAAAATTTGCCTGTATAGTTCTAGGAAAATTCGGCTCCCGTGAGCTTACTTTCCAGTCTGACCTTGATATATTCTTCATCTATGATTTTTCTGAGGAAGAGGAATTCAATTCCAATATTGATGCCGCTACTTATTATATCAGGCTCGCCAATAAAATAGTTTTTGCCCTTTCAGCCATTACCAGAACCGGCAGATTATATGAAGTTGATCTTCGCCTAAGACCACTCGGTGAAAGCGGGCCGATCGCAACATCATTCAAAACTTTTGATGAGTATTATAACCCTAATAAAAAAGAAGGCTCTGCCTGGGTCTGGGAATATATGACACTCACCCGTGCACGCGTTATTTCTGTTAATGAAGATTTTCAGTCCGACGTTTCAAATTTGATCACCAAAAAACTCACCCATAAATGGGATAGTGATTTCCTGCAGAAAGAGGCAGGGTTCATATACAAAAAGTTCCGTGAACATCGTAATAAAAAGAAAACCGGAAAGCTCGATGTAAAAAATTCCACAGGGGGGATATTCGATCTGGAATTTATGTTAAGGTTTTTGCAGCTTAAAAATATGTTTGAATATCCTGATATATATTCACCCTCAACTGTTCAGGCGATAAAAAGCCTTGGTGAAAAGAATGTTATAAATGATCAGGAGTTACAAGAGCTTCAAAAAGCTTTCAATCTACTCACAAATGTTCAGAATATCCTGCGTATTACCTCTGAAAGCAAGGTAACCGGCTATACCGAAGATGTACTATGTAAAATAACATCTTCGCAAAATATGCTTGATCTAAACAAAAAACTTGAGTTTGCCATGACAACAGTTAAAAATCTCTTTAATAAATACCTTAATTTTTAATTTACATGGCTCAGGATACAGAACTCAAAGAAGGCAATTTCGCCCCGGATTTTACATTAGATACTGATGGTTACGGTAAAATGACCCTTTCATCCTTCAGGGGCAAAAAATTCGTCGTACTTTATTTTTACCCTAAGGATGATACTCCAGGTTGTACTTTGGAAGCTAAGGATTTTTCAGATAAAATAGTCCAGTTCGAAGGTAACGATGCTGTCGTGATCGGCGTTTCGAAAGACCCTGTTTCTTCCCACGATAAATTCAAGGAAAAATACTGCCTTTCATTCACCTTGGCTTCTGATGCCAATTCAACTGTATGTGAAGCCTATGATACATGGGTTGAAAAAAGCATGTACGGTAAGAAATATATGGGCATCCAGAGGGATACTTTCCTCATAGATAAAACCGGAAAGATCCGCCGCATCTGGCGCAAGGTTAAAGTTGAAGGGCATTGCGATGAGGTTCTTAACGCGGTAAGGCAACTCCGCACTTAATTTACAAATATTAATACATAGTCTTTAGTGTCTAAACTTTTTGGAACAGATGGTATCAGGGGAATGAGCAATATATTCCCGATGGACGCAGAAACTTCACTCCGCGTTGGTATGGCCGCAGGTGCATATTTCACTAATGGTGAACATAAGCACAGGGTTATAATCGGTAAAGACACCCGCAGATCAAGCTATATGATAGAATATGCCCTGGCCGCCGGGTTCACTTCTATGGGGATGGAAGTTTTCCTAGTTGGCCCAATGCCAACTCCTGCTGTTGCGCTTATTACAAGAAGCATGCGCGCTGATGTCGGTGTTATGATATCAGCCTCCCATAATCCATACCACGATAACGGCATAAAATTATTTCAGACCAACGGTCTCAAACTTTCTGATGAGGCGGAAAGTGAAATAGAAAAACTGGTGAATTCTGATCTCTCAAAATACAAAGCCACACCTGAGAAGATCGGCAAAATAAAAAGAATAGATGATGCTCCGGGCAGATATATTGAATTCGTCAAACAAACCTTCCCGAAAAAAAGTCGCCTTGATGGCCTTAGGATAGCCCTCGACTGTGCCAATGGTGCCGCCTATAAAATCGCTCCGGTGATATTATGGGAGCTGGGCGCTGAAGTTATTCCATTCTCAATAAATCCTGATGGTTTCAATATTAATAATGATTGCGGTTCCACCCACCCGCAAAACTTAAGTGAAAAAGTTCGTGAATTAAAAGCTGATATCGGTATCGCGCTTGATGGTGATGCAGACAGGCTTATAATTGCCGATGAAAAAGGCCGCATCATAGATGGTGACCAGATAATGGGCGCAATAGCGCAGAACTGGCAGGGTAGGGGAATGATAAAAGGCGGCGGTATAGTTACTACTGTTATGTCCAATATGGGTTTGGAAAAACATATGGAGTCTATTGGCCTAAAAATGCACCGCACAAAGGTTGGTGACAGATATGTTATGGAAAAAATGCGCGAGATCGGCTGTAATTTAGGCGGCGAGCAAAGCGGACACATAATATTTAATGATTACACTACCACAGGTGATGGCCTGGTCGCAGCGCTTCAGGTACTTGCTGCGATAGTTGAAAGAAAGGAGCCAGCAAGCAAAGTTCTGGACGTATTCAAACCCTACCCGCAAGTTCTCAAGAACGTAAAACTCACAAACCAGCCCGCAGACATACTTGAACGTGATGAGATAGTCAGATCAATAAAACAATCAGAAGACGAACTTGGAAATGAAGGCCGCTTGATAATCAGGAAATCAGGCACCGAGCCACTGATCAGAATAATGGCCGAAGGCAAAGATTCCATAAAAATAGAAAAGGTCTCAAACACCCTCAAAAAACAATTCGAAGAATTCGCCGCTTGATTTTAAGGTGAGTATAAATTCGAATTGAAATTGCAGCCAAAAACGAGTATTTTAAATCATGAATAACTCTCTGACACCAAGCGCAGTATTGACTCAAGCATATCTTGAATCTCCTTTAAGTCCTAAATTTGCCATTTTACAAATGGAGTTGGGGCATTATTATGATAATTCCACCATTCAAAATGAATCAATAATAGCATTATTTGGCATTAGATCTGAGTTAATTAAGCCCGCTAATTCGGTCAGTGACTTTGAAAAGGTAAAAGGAGTTTATGAATTTCTGGTAGCTGAGATTTATGAAGATTTTAATAAGGTTCCAATAAATGAAATTCCTAAAAAAGATCTTATTGAATATTTGTTAGATAAGAAAGGTCCTAAGCCAATAAACAGAGACGAGTTTTTTTCCGACCTTTTATATTTTGATAGGTTTGAAGGATTACACCGCGCTTTATATAAAAATTTGGATCCCTATTATAATATAAATTCCCTTCTTGAAAGGAACTCATTTAGAGAGGTAGCTTTAAATGGCTCTGATTCAAAAGTTAACGCATCACGCCATTTTATTTTGGGAGTATTTAAAGATTTAGCCAATGTACTAAAATATGAAAAAAATAAAATAAAATCTGAAGGTTCAGAATATAAGAATTTTGACACAGATGAATTTGAGCAGATGAAAAAGATTGAACTAGCAACCTCCAAATTAAAAGATATTTACTGGTTAGCCCTAAATCCTATCTTTATTCAATTATATAAAGTTAAGGCTAATCTTATAGAAGGAGCCGTAGATTATTTAGAAAATAAAGCTCCAAAGATTTTAAGTCTTAATAACAAAATACTTGAGCCAACTAAATATGAAGAGCTAAAGATGGGTAAGTTGAATAAAACATTCTCCGATGCACTTGGTATAGTTTTTGAAAGAAGAGGGGTTGATAAAGAATCACCTGAAGCTCAAAAAATGCTAAGTAATGTTAGCCTTGCGGTGGAGGGTTATTTTAAAATGAATTCCCTGCGAAGAAATATCATATCAAGATAATTATTTAATCCTTCTAAGCCTTTTTCTATCCGCTGAGGTCGGGATATGCATTGCTTCACGGTATTTCGCAACGGTTCTGCGGGCAATACCAATGCCTTTTTCTTTTAAGATATTTGCGATCTCATCATCGGAAAGTATCTTTTCTTCTGCATCAATTGCTTGCCTGATCATATTCTTCACACTTTCTGACGACACATCATTTTCACTTGCGGTCGAGGAAAGCGAATTGGTAAAGAAATAACGAAGCTCCAGCACCCCACGCGGTGTAGAGATATATTTATTCGCAACAACCCTTCCAACAGTGCTTTCATGAAGCTCAACCACGTCGGCAATCTGCTTCATAGTCATAGGCTTTAGATAATTGATACCCTTATCAAAAAAATCAGTTTGTGAATCAACTATTGCTTTTGCAACTCTCAGAATTGAATCATAACGCTGGCTGATCGCCCTTATAAGAAAGTTTGCAGTATTAAGGTTTGAACTTAAATATTCCTTATGTTCTTCTTTTATCTTACCGCTTTTAACTTTCTGGTAATAATCTTTTTTAACGCGCAGGCGCGGCATGATCTCATAATTGAGTTCAATATCCCATATCTTGCCTTTCTTTACTAAATAAAGATCAGGTATTTTTGTTGCGGCATTTTCTTCCGAAAAATTAGAAGCAGGGCGTGGATTAAGGGATTTTACTTCAGCTATCATCAAAGTTAGGTCTTCCTCATCAACCCCGCATATCTTCTTTAATTTCTGTGTCTCGCCTTTTGCAAGCAGTTCCAGATTCCCGATAAGTTTTTCCATCGCCGGGTCCAGCCTATCTAGCTCCTTAAGCTGGATACGCAAACACTCCTGCAGGCTTCTTGCAAATACTCCTGCCGGATCAAGCTTTTGCAGTTTTAAAATTACTTTTTCAATATCCTCTAAATTGGATCCGAGTTTTGTAGCAAGTGCGTTAATTTCTTCCTCATAATTCGCCTGCGCCAGATATCCCTTTGCATCAAGAAAATCCAGCAAATGATTGGCTATGATAGTTTCCGCATTATCTGAAAAATCCAAAGTGATCTGGTCAGCGATATGTTCGCGCAGGGTTTTTTCCTGAGAGTAATTTTTCTCTATTACCGATCCTGCATCAATATCGTCATGACTCTTGGAATTATTGGTGCGGTATTCATCATAATCGCCTGAATTAGCAACAGCAAAATCCCCTTCGGACTGGTCATTATCAAGCGGGGAAGCTTCATTTTCTGAAAATTTATCAGAGCTTAGATTTTCAAAGGAATCTTTTTCAATTGTTTCTGAATTATCCTCCTCACTCTCGCTACTTTCAACATTTTCATTATCAGTTTCTTTCGCTTCAGAATTTGCTTCATCTTCTTTTTCAAGAAGTGGGTTTTGCTCAATTTCAGTTTCCAGAAACTCATTGAGGTCAAGCGAAGATAATTGCAGTATCTTCAACGATTGCTGCATTTGCGGCGTAAGCACCAGCTGCTGCGCCTGTTTTAAGACAAGTGATTGTGATTGATTAACCATATATGAAAGAGTATCTATTTACTTAAAAAAATCAAGAACCATGCCAATAATTGATCTTCAAACTGCAAAAGAATTTAAAAACTCTAGCAAGGCGTGTTTATGCCTTGATCTTGGAGAAAAGAAAATAGGTGTAGCAAAATCGGACGCTGGATGGTTTTTAGCAAGTCCGCTTAAAGTTCTGGATGCAAAAAAGTTTTCCATAATTGCAAACGAGATATTTGAAATAATTAAAGAAAACCAGATCATTTTATTAGTTATCGGTCTGCCGCTGAATGCTGATGGCACGACTAACACAAAAACACAGTCAGCCCAGCAATTCGGTAGAAACCTCACTAAGATAAATGATATAAATGTATGTTTTGAAGATGAGAGATTCTCAACTGTCGTTTCCCATAAATCATTGGATGGCCTCAACTTAACCGAGGGCATGAAAAAGAAATTCATCGACAAACTCGCCGCCGCGCAGATACTTCAGGGGTTCTTGGATAAAATAAAATAAGTCAGTTATTCAAAGCCTTTAGTATTTCTACAAAATGCTTGTGATCATTTATTTTCCCGATCTTTGTTTTTGAAAAATAAGGCGTAACATCCGCATCACCAAATATAACAGGCAGGCAATTGGCACTTATGGCTGCTTCAATATCCGTTCTGCTATCGCCAACCATCCATACATTTTGTGGGTAATCATCCTGATGTATATTACTTGCGTGAAGCGCCATATATAAAGGCTCCGCATGTGGTTTGTCTTTTTTTGCATCAGTTGCGCCTATTATCTTATGAAAATAATGGTCAATTTTTAAATGGTTAAGCTCATCACGCAAATATTGCCCCGTCTTATTACTCACTATCGCAAGGTAGATATTAAGTTTTTTAAGCTCCTCCAGTGTTTCCTGCGCGCCATCAAGTAGTTTTATCTCATCTAAATGAACTGCCAGAAAATTTTTGTAATATATCTCTTTTGCCTTTTCCCAGTGTTCGCCAAATATTGCCGGAAAAGATTCGCGAAGCGAATGGTGTATCTTTTCCCTGCCATTTATAACATCTTCATAACTCCATTCATCCTTACCCATCTCTTTAAAAGTAATGTTCAATGCGCGGAATATTATCGGCCAGCTATTTGCAAGCGTATTATCCCAATCAAGCAATATTGCCTTTGGTTTGCCGAACTGCTCAATTAATTTTTCTATGGAGATGGTAGACATATATAGTTATTGATCCGCCTTTATAAGGTGATAGGTCGTGTTATTTCTTAAGCTTAGAAGTTTTTTTCTTTTTCTCTTTCTGAATTCTCGCGGCTTTCTCATCAAGGCCTGAGATTCCAAGCCTTTTCTCAAGCTCCGCAAGAACTTCATCTGGCTTTATTTTCTTGGAATATAAAAGGACAAGTAAATGAAATAATAGATCGGCAGATTCGCTGACTATCCTGTCTTTACTTTCAGTAAGCGCCGCGATTATCGTTTCAGCAGCTTCCTCACCAACTTTCTTCGATATTTTTTTTGCGCCGCCTTCAAGTAATGAAGCAACGTAAGATTTTTCAGGGTCAGCAGATTTCCTGCTTTCGATAACCTTATATATTTTGTTTAATGTCTCATTCATATTTTAAAGTCTAACCTCAATTCCCTCATTTCTCATATATTCTTTTACCTGTTTAATAGTAAACTTGCCAAAATGGAAAACAGATGCGGCAAGAACAGCACTTGCTTTACCTTTCTGAATACCTTCCGCAAAATGCGGTAGCTCCCCAACGCCGCCGGAAGCAATTACCGGAATATTTACCGCGTCAGATATCGCAGATGTTAATTTGCAATCAAACCCTTGCTTGGTACCGTCCCTATCCATGGAGGTAAGCAATATTTCTCCGGCTCCAAGTTCTGCCATTTTCTTCGCCCATTCAACAGCATTTATCCCTGTTTCCTTCCTTCCGCCATGTGTATAAATTTCATAAAAGCCGCTATTTGGGTTCATCTTTGCATCTATCCCGACAACTATACATTGGTTCCCGAATTTTTGTGATGCTTCCTTTACCAGTTCAGGGTTAGTTATCGCAGCTGTATTGATTGATACTTTATCAGCTCCGCTATTTAGTAGTTTCCTTATATTTTCAACGGTTCTGATCCCTCCGCCAACTGTAAGCGGCATAAAACATGTCTCAGCTACCTGTTCAACTATATGGTAAATATTTTCACGGTTCTCATGGGAGGCCGTAATATCAAGAAAACACAGTTCATCAGCTCCCTGCGCCTCATAAACTTTGGCCTGTTCCACCGGGTCACCCGCATCAACAAGGTTCACGAAATTGACGCCTTTTACCACTCTTCCGGCGCTTACATCTAAACAGGGGATTACTCTGGCTTTTAACATTTAAATTGTAACCTATATATTATTATCAACGAAGTATTCAGTAGAAACGAATATTAAATTTATGAAATATACAGCAATTTTAATAATGATTTTAGCGGGGTTATCAATAATAACCTCAAACGCATATTCACAAGTCAATAAAACGGAGGTTAATATGAAAGATATAAACCAGGCATTGGACTACGCCGCTCACCTTACAGAAGCGCAGCATAAGGTAATGTTCTGCTCGTCTACCGAAAGGCCTTTTTCAAGTGAGCTTCTGAAAGAGCACCGTAAAGGCAAGTTCGTTTGCGCCGCTTGCGGGCAGGTTATATTTGATTCTAACACCAAGTTTGATTCCGGCACCGGCTGGCCCAGTTTCTATGATGCCGTTCCGAGAAGTGTCATCACCCAGCCAGATCATGAATTAGGCTCTGAAAGGACAGAATTCCACTGCTCTAAATGCGGCGGGCATTTCGGCCATATCTTTGACGATGGCCCCGGGCCAACAGGTAAAAGATACTGTACCAATGGCGTTGCGTTAAAGTTTATCCCTGATGAACAGGAGAAAAAATAATATGAAGAAACTTTTCTTAACAATAATAACATTATTCTTTTCTATGAACTCTCAAGCTCAAAATAATAATCAGAAAAATGAATTGGCAACCTTCGCAGGTGGCTGCTTCTGGTGCATGCAGCCAGTATTTGACGAAATGCCGGGAGTTATTTCAACCAAAGTTGGTTATTCCGGTGGTGATAAGCCAAACCCTACATATGATGATGTTTCCAGTGGTCAGTCTGGCCATTTTGAGGTTATTCAGATTGAGTTCGACGCTAAAATCATTACTTTTGAAGCGCTACTTGATAAATTCATAAGGAACATTGACCCGATCAACCCTGAAGGTCAGTTCTACGATAAAGGGCCGCAATATCAAACCGCAGTACTTTATCATAGTCAGGAGCAGAAAAACATATCTGAAAGCTATTTCAAAAAACTGAAGGAATCAAAAGTTCTTAAAGGCGAAGTCGCAACTGCCTTGATTCCTTTCAAAGCCTTTTATGAAGCCGAAAATTACCACCAGAAATACTACCAAAAAAACGCCGTCAGGTATGAACTCTATAAGATCGGTAGCGGCAGGAAGAAAAAGCTTCATGAGATATGGGGAGAGTAGTTGGTATAATTACTCCTTCTGTACTATCTCATGCCCCATCGCTCGCTCGAAAAAGTAATTAAATTCTGCGCCAAATATATAAATAACCGCTAATACGTAAAAGAATATCAAAGTAACTATCAAATTCGCCAAGCTTCCATAAACTATATTTAGTTGCCTGTAGTGGTTGATATATTCCGCAAATATATAGGCAGATGTAAGCCATAATACCAAAACTACTAATGCACCCGGGACAACATTTATCCAGCTCTGTTTTATATTTGGTAATACCCAGTAACTTACTGAAACAGCAATGAATATTGCAGCAGATGAAATGTAAATTCGTAGTGAGGTGAATATCGGGTCAAGCTCAAAGCTGAACGACAATTGGTATTGAAGAAAATCCCACAGATTAGGCGCAAAGGTAAGGAAGAACATTGCAACAATAACAATGAACGTAAGTATAATTATCTCAAGCATGCTCATAAGCCTGCGGAAAATATATTTTGGCGGGTTATCCACCCTGTAAGCGCGGTTAAGTATGGTTCTTATGCCTTCAACAATTGAAGATGATGTCCATATTATACCAATAACAGCGAGCGTAAGAAGTCCCTGCGGTGGCCCCGTGAGTATCTCGTCTATCCGTGGTTCAAGCGTATAAAAAACGTCATGTGGAAGGAAGTTCCTTATCTCATCAATAAAATTACTACCGATTTCCTGCCTCCCCAAAGCTCCCGCGATCGAGAATACAAAAACAAGAAATGGAAAAAGTGATAATAACGCAAGGAAGGCCAGATATCCCGCATGCTCAATGCCATCATGCATCACCGTATAATAACCGGAATTATAGAAAACCCTGCCGAGCCTTTTTAATTTTTTATTCACGTATCTATCAAATTATTCTTGAAGCCATTATAAACGATAATTATTGATATCTCATAGAAACAAAACTAGATATATAAAGCAAGAAGTCTAAAAATTTAAATCTGATGTCAAAACACACTAAAGTTCTAATTATCGGTTCAGGTGCAGCTGGTTGTACGGCGGCAATATATACAGCTCGCGCGAATTTAAAGCCAATTCTGGTTCGCGGTATGCAGCCCGGCGGGCAAATGACCATCACTACAGATGTTGAAAACTTTCCAGGCTTTGCTGACGTTATCCAAGGCCCATGGCTTATGGAGCAGATGGAAAAACAGGCGGAGAACGTTGGCACAGATATAATAAATGACCATATCATCGAAGCTGACTTCTCTAAAAAACCTTTTACTTTCAAAGGGGATTCAGGAGAAGTTTACACGGCGGATTCAGTTGTTCTGGCAACTGGCGCGTCGGCAAAATGGCTGGGCTTACCAACTGAAAAGAAATTCCAAGGCTATGGTGTTTCTGGTTGCGCTACATGTGATGGCTTCTTTTTCAGGAACAAACCCGTCATAGTTATCGGGGGCGGTAATACCGCGGTTGAAGAAGCTTTATACCTCACAAACCATGCATCAAAAGTTACGCTCATTCACCGCCGCGATACTCTGCGTGCTGAAAAGATCATGCAGAAAAGATTGTTCGAACACCCGAAAGTAGAAGTTATTTGGGATTCCGCTCTTGAAGAAGTTATTGGAACGGAAAACCCGCTTTCAGTAACGGCCGCAAAGATAAAAAACCTTAAAACTAACCAGATAACTGAAATTCCGGTTGAAGGAATATTTATCGCAATAGGCCATAAACCTAATACAGATATATTCCAGAGCAAGATCGACCTTGATGAAGAAGGCTATATAGTTACAAAACCTGGCACCACAAAAACCAATATTGAAGGCGTATTTGCCGCAGGTGATGTTCAGGATAAAATTTACCGCCAAGCAGTAACAGCCGCAGGTTCAGGCTGTATGGCGGCTCTGGACGCAACTAAATATATTGAACTGCTGGGACATTAACCGGAAATTATAATGCTGATAGCAGGTTTAGGAAATCCCGGGGACAAATATGATAATACCCGCCACAATATCGGGTTCGATATTTGCTATAAGATAATTGAAGATTATGATTTTCCAAACCCGGTAAAAAAATTCCGCGGATTATTTACTCAAGGTAAGATCAGCGGTGAAGATGTAAAAATATTAATGCCGCAAACTTACATGAACAATAGCGGTATCTCAGTTTCCGAAGCGGCAAATTTCTACAAAGAAAAATTGGATAATGTAATAGTTATCCATGATGATCTTGATCTTGCCTTCGCCAAGCTCAAAATAAAAATAGGCGGCGGCGCAGCAGGCCATAACGGCCTCAAATCAATTGATGAGCATCTCGGGCAGGATTATAAAAGGCTTCGGGTTGGCATAGGTAAGCCTGAATTTAAAGAGCAGGTACATTCCTACGTTCTTAATAGGTTTTCCCCTGACGAACAAAAACTGGTGGAAGAATACGTTAAAAAAATAAGCAAATTATTCCCGCTGCTTGCTGAGAAAAAAGATGCATTATTCCTCACAAGGTACGCTGAATGAAATTCATGGATCTTACATATACGCTTGATAATCTGATGATACTGAACCCTATGAATTTTGTAGTGTCAGGACTTTACACCGATTCAAGAAAAGTAAAGCCTGATTCCATTTTCTTCGCATTAAAAGGTGAAAAGTTTAATGGCGAAAATTTCATCGAGGCCGCAATCGCAAATGGCGCCAAAGCAATTGTCGTTTCTGAAAGCTTTAATCAAAAGCTCCCAAATATCTCCATTATAAAAACCAAAAATATAAATAATATCCTCACTAACTGCGTCAGAATTTTTTATAAAGATAATCTCCCGGAAAATATTTATGCGGTCACCGGAACTAACGGCAAAACCTCAGTTGCTAATTTTACCGCGCAGATATTATCTAAATCAGGCAGACCTTCAGCTTCCGTTGGAACGCTTGGAACCCTCATCTCCGGCAATTTTGATAATTGCATCAGCGATAACGGTATGACAACCCCAGATATTGTCACCTTATTTCAGGATCTGCAGGAGCTAAAAAATAAAAACATTGAAGATGTCGTAATGGAAGTCTCAAGCCATGGCCTGCATCAGAAAAGGCTCGGGCATTTAAAATTCAATTCTGGCGCCTTCACCAACTTCACGCAGGATCATCTAGACTATCACCAGACCATGGAAGAATATTTTTCTGCCAAACTAGAATTACTTTCGCATTACATTACTGAAGATGGCTACGCCGTGATCAATTCCGATATTCCCGAATACCAAAAGATAATTGATTATTGCACGCTTTATAAAAGAAAAGTTTTTGAATTCGGCAAAAAAGCAAAAGACCTCAAAATAAAAAATATTGATCTTCAGGAGACTGGTATTCAAATCAAGTTTGAATACCAGGGCAGAACAAGATCAGTTCAGACAAACCTGATAGGCGAATTCCAGGCTTATAATCTGGCCTGCTCAATTGCATTGCTGCTTACGCAGAATTATGATTTTGAAGAAATTTTATCAAGATCCGAAGGCTTAACATCTGTAAAAGGCAGAATGGAATTAATTCCGCTTCTAAATGGTAAAGCTAAGGCTGTGGTCGATTATGCCCATACGCCAGATGCCCTTGAAAAAGCAATAAAATCAGTTCGCCTACACACTTCAGGAAAAGTAATTCTGGTTTTTGGTTGCGGCGGTGACAGGGACAAAACAAAACGTTTATTAATGGGTAAAATATCCGCTGAACTTGCAGATATAACCATAATCACTGATGATAACCCACGTACTGAAAGCGCAGAAAATATCCGCTCAGAAATTGCTTCCGCAAACCCCAAGGCTCTTAATATTGAGGGCAGGGAAGAGGCAATTAAAAAAGGTCTGGAAATCCTAAAAGAAGGTGATTCCTTACTCATAGCAGGCAAAGGCCACGAAGATTACCAGATAATCGGAACCCAAAAAAACCATTTCTCTGACCAGGAAGTTATAAAAGCCAATATTCCGCTAGTGTCATTGCGAGCATAGCGAAGCAATCCAGGATAATATGGTAATAGCAATTTACATTATAACTAATAAAAGAAATGGAACGCTTTATACAGGTGTTACATCCAATATACATAAAAGGATTTACCAGCATAAAGAGAAACAATTTGATGGTTTTAGTAACAAATATGATTGTGATATACTTGTTTATTATGAAATATTTGACAATATTGAATATGCAATTATGCGGGAAAAGCAAATTAAGGCTGGTTCAAGAAAAAAGAAGTTGGATATGATAGAAAAATTAAATCCAGAGTGGGAAGATTTATATTATAAACTGTAGTTAGTTCTGGATTGCTTCGTCGCTTTGCTTCTCGCAATGACACCTAATGGGAGACGTCATTGCGAGTATAGCGAAGCAATCCAGAAAAATTTATTTAAATGCCAATGCCTTGGAACAATAAAAACATATCTGAATATCTTGGGGTGGAGATACCGTTTTCCTTCGAGGCTAAAAGGATAAGCATTGATTCCCGCTCTATCCATAAAGGCGATCTTTACATTGCCCTTAAGGGTGAAAATCATGATGGTAATAAATTTGCAGAAGATGCCATAAAAAAAGGTGCAGTTGCCGTTATCATTGATAATCCTGAATTCAAAACGGCAAAAAATTCTATATTTGTAACAGATTCACTCCAAGCGCTACAAAGGCTCGCATATAAAAAACGTAGGAATTCCAAAACGAAATTTATAGCGATCACTGGCAGTGTTGGTAAAACAACTGCAAAGGAATTACTCGCTCAGATACTTTCAAAATATTACCGCACCCATGTCACCCAAGGTAATTTAAATAACCATATTGGCGTTCCGCTTACTATCGTTAATATGCCTGAAGATTCACAATATGCGGTGATTGAAATGGGCATGAACCACTCCGGTGAAATAACTGATCTCTGCCGTATTGCCCACCCGCATATATCTGGCATTACATGGGTTTCAGAGGCGCATATCCAGAATTTTGAAGATGGCATTGAAGGCATAACAAGGGCTAAAGCGGAAATATTTGAATTCCTTATTCCTGATGGCGCAGTTTTTATTCCCGGCGATAATGATAACTACAGCCTGCTTGAAGAGCTCGCCGAGGCTAATGGCGTAAGTGACATTATTTCTTTTGGAAAACTTTCCAACGAATATGAGGATATCGGCGAAAATATCTCTGCAATAATAATTGATCAGAAAGTTTCTTTCCCAAAAATACTATGCGAAAGGTTCGTTGATAATAATATCCTGTTCGCGCTTAATATCGCAGCTTATATGAATCTGGATCTGGACGATGCCGTTGCTTCCATGCTGGAACTTCAACCAGTGAAGGGCAGGGGCGCAGAAATAAAACATAAGTCAGGCGCTCTTATTATTGATGATTCCTATAATGCCAGCCCTGAAAGTATGAAAAAAGCACTGACCAATCTCAGAAATAAAAAAACCTCCGGCAGGAAGATCGCAGTTCTTGGTGAAATGAAAGAGCTTGGTAAAAATTCAAAGAAATATCATGAATCTCTAAGCGAATATTTGGAAGGGGTTGACCTTCTTATCACTAGTGGAAAAGATATGGAGTTCTTGCATAAAAAAGCAAAAGCCAAAGTCACCAAAGCAGAGCATTTCGACGATCACCACAAAACAGGCGAAGCCCTTAAATCGTTGCTTAAAAAAGATGATACAGTCCTTATCAAAGGTTCCCACGGTAGCAATATGTGGAAATTAGTTGAGTTTTTAATGGTTTCGTAGTTGCATATCATAATAATAAATTTAAAAACCGTTGCTAACCCTGCTTTGAACAAACATGCTCCATTATTTTTTATTGCCATATGTAAATGAGTTCAATTTTTTGAACCTGCTTAACTACATTACTCTTCGTACCGGAGCTGCCATTTTTACCTCTCTTATTTTCTGTTTTGTATTCGGTAATAAAATAATCAACTGGCTAAAATCCCTCCAGCCTGATGGCCAGCCTATAAGAGATTGCGGCCCAGCAAGCCACTTACTTACCAAGAAAGGCACGCCAACAATGGGCGGTGTTATGATCCTCCTTTCCATAATGTTTTCAAGTCTCCTGTGGTGTGATCTTACCAACAAATTTGTGTGGATAATCATGTTTGTAACAGTTGGATTTGGCTTCATTGGGTTCGTAGATGATTATAAAAAGCTTACAAAAAAGAGTCATGGCGGCCTGCGCGGAAAAGCTAAGCTTGCCGCGCAGATGGCTATTAGCTTAATTGCTGTTTATGCCATAACTATTAACCTTCCGGAAAATCTAAACACTCAATTAGCTCTACCTTTCTTTAAAAATACTTTGGTAAATCTATCGGTCTTCTTTTATGTTTTTGCCTGTTTTGTAATAGTGGGTTCATCAAATGCGGTTAATTTGACAGATGGCCTTGATGGGCTTGCTATAGTTCCGGTCATGATAGCCGTATGCTGTTTTGCGCTTATTGCCTATCTTGTCGGGCACGCAAAATATAGTGAATATCTCCAATTACACGCGGTGCCCAATAGTGGCGAGATAGCAGTTATCTGCGGCGCAATACTAGGCGCCGGCCTTGGGTTCCTTTGGTATAATGCCCCTCCCGCGCAGGTTTTCATGGGTGACACGGGAAGCCTCAGTTTGGGCGGTATTTTAGGCGCCATTAGTATCATCACTAAGCACGAGATAGTTCTTGCGATAATTGGCGGCCTGTTTGTTATAGAAACGTTATCCGTAATAATTCAGGTTACATATTTCAAGCGAACGGGAAGGCGTATATTCCTTATGTCGCCTATACATCACCATTTTGAAAAATTAGGCTGGAGTGAGCCAAAAATTGTGATAAGGTTCTGGATAGTTGCGGTGATATTCGCCTTAATTGGTCTCAGCACCTTGAAGTTAAGGTGATTTTTATCCCTTCCGTGTTTTATATGTGAAAGTAAGTTTACAGGTAACCAACCCTTTGTAATTATGAAAGAAGAAAAGATAACTGCCGAGAAAAAGAAGTCGGTAAAAAAGAAAAAGACAGCTATGCCGCAAAACGATTTGTTTGCCCCGCAAGAGCAGGCAGGTTTAATTGAGCCTGATACCGAATCTATTACGGTCACTGAATCTAATGAAGCCAATTCAGGCAAACGCCTTGCTACTGAAAAGCACCCGACCATTGAATCTGTGGTCAACGGCCTTTTCAAATTCACCAACATGGAAGATGCGGTCGCAAAATTAAATACTATTAAAGAGCATTTTGTCATATCTGCGAAATTACCTAAAGATGAAAACGAGAATACTGTAAAGCTTTGGATACGCGGATTTCAGATTGATGATGAAGAAGAGAAAGAAGGCTTCTTAGGAAATTACGCGCTTATAAAGATAAAGGAAGAAGATAATAAATTCTCTCTCATCGCAGAAAAGCAAAAAATAGCATTAAAATACCATCCTCAAAGGAAGCGCCCGAAACGCAAGCATCCGGACTGGGGTCACCCTTGCATGCGTGTCATTAAAAAAGGGACAGTTTTTGAAAATACCGAAGCTGCACAAAAAGTTTTAAACCAGCTTCATGAAGAACATCCTCTGGTTTCAATTCCTGCGGTGAATAAATTATATGTGATACTTTACAGCAAAGCCTATAATCCACCAATAAAGAAATTTGTTCTTGAGATAAAACCAGCTGAAGGCGGTTTTATTATTGAATCAAAAGAAAATAATTACGTTAAGAAAGATCAGACCGACGTAAAACCTCAAACTGAGGAAAAACCAAAAAATACTTTTGTAAAGAATAACGATAAAACTGTTTTTTCTAAAAAGCCAGATTCAGATAAAGCTAAGAGTAAACAGGCCAAGCCCCAGCATACCGCAGCGCAGGTGGGTAATTTTTCTAACAGGATAACTATTCCGACTCAATAATATAATAAATCAATGTCTCGCATTCTCTATCATTACCCAATGTCCCCATTTTCACGAAAAGTGAGAATGATGCTTGCGGAGAAGGGTCTTGATTTCGATCTTAAAACAGAAAATTTCTGGGAGCGCAGAAGGTCTTTCTTGGCGATGAATCCAGCAGCGCAGGTTCCAGTTCTCATAGAAGATAATTATAATAACGCTCCCATATTACTTTCTGAAAGCACAGCGATTTGTGAATATCTGGAAGAGAAATATCCGGAGCCGCAACTTATCGGTAGTGACACATTGGAGCGTGCAGAAGTTCGCAGGATAGCCGGCTGGTTCAATAATAAATTCTATTATGAAGTAACAAAATATATCCTTGATGAGAAGGTTTATAAATTTCTCCGCCGTCAGGGTGAGCCAAATTCAACCTTTATCAGGGCAGCTAAAGCCAATGTTACTGATCATCTGGATTATATTGCGTTCCTTCTTAAAACCCGCAAATGGCTTGCTGGAGAAAAATTTAGTCTGGCAGATATAACTGCTGCTTCTCAACTATCAGTTCTGGATTTTCTCGGTGATGTTCCTTGGGAATATAATAATGATGTTAAGGAATGGTACTGCCTGATCAAATCCCGCCCGTCATTCCGCCAGTTTTTCGATGATTATATCTCAGGCTTAGAGCCTTCAAGATACTACAAAATGCTGGATTTCTAGTCTATCTCTCCAGCTCAAATATCTCAGATATTTTTTGCTTCCTGCGTATCACTTTGAATTTCTTTCCGTCAACCAACACTTCAGGCGTGAGCGGTCTTGTATTATAATTACTGCCCATTGAAGAGCCATAAGCACCTGCATTCATTATCGCAAGCAGGTCACCGGCTTTAAGGTTAAAGAATTTTCTATCACGTCCAAAAATATCTGATGATTCACATACAGGCCCAACAACATCATAGCTTGATTTATGTCCCTCCCTGTCTTTCACTGGAATTATATCATGATACGCGCCATAAATAGCCGGGCGTGCAAGGTCATTCATTCCCGCATCAAGCACTGCAAATTGGCGTTCAGAAGTTTTTTTGATGAACTGAACTTCTGTAACCAATATTCCCGCATCACCGCATATCCTTCTTCCCGGCTCAAGAAATAATTTTAATTCTAGAGGTTTGATTATATTGATAATGGTTTTTGCATAGGCTTTAATATCAATAACTTCTTCATTTTTATATTTGATCCCGACGCCACCACCAAGGTCAAGCCTTTTAAGTTCAAAGCCCCTTTTGATAAGTGCCGTCGCAAGTTCAGCGATTTTTGTGAAGGCCGCCTTATAAGGCTCTATCTCAGTAATCTGGCTTCCTATATGGATTGCCACCCCTTCAATTTTTATATATCTCAATTTTGAAGCGGTCTCATAGAATTTCTTTGCCTCATCAATAGGTATTCCGAACTTATCTGATTTTTTTCCTGTTGATATTTTCTCATGTGTTTTTGCATCAATATCAGGATTTATCCTCAATGAAACTTTAGCTTTCTTACGAAGTTGCTCTGCGATCCTGTTAATTATTTCAAGCTCTTCTAAAGATTCCGCATTTATCTGCCCGATATTTTTCTCTAGCGCGAATTTTATTTCTTCCTTAGTTTTTCCAACGCCTGAAAAAACTATTTTTTCTGGTTTGATGCCAGCTTTCAGTGCCCTGATTATCTCACCTTGTGATACAGTATCCGCACCACTTCCAAAGCTTGCCAAAAGTTTAAGTACATGAATATTAGGGTTTGCCTTCACTGCAAAACAGATGGTGGTCGGGTAATCAGAAAACGCCTGCTTGAATTCAAGGTAATTATCTTCCAGCCTGTCTGTGCTATAGCAATAGAAGGGCGTTCCAACCTTTTTGGCAATATCCGTTACAGGTACTGCTTCAGCATTAAGGGTAGAATTTTTATAGTCAAAATAAGTGCTCATTCGCTTCTAATTTCCTCTTCGGTTTCTTCTCTCATTTCTTTATTTTTCTCAGCATCTGCCTTTTTTTCAAGTCCCTCCTGCGCTTGCTCTCTAGGCGGAAGCGTTAAAGCGCGTCTCATTCCGCAAGCAGAAGTAGTTAGAGCAAAAATAACTAAAAAAAGTAAAAAAACCGAAGGTTTATAATTCATGTTCATATCCTGTTTTATCATAAGAGATTATTTTACCCGCTTTATCAATGATCGTAATATATTGGGATTTTCTAGAAGGTTTAGAGTTTTTTGTTTGAATTTTACCTATTAGGCTTATTTTTATTCCAAGCACTTTCGAAATCGCCTCTATTTTAGCTCTGCTTGAAGGTTTTGCCGTAAAAATTAATTCATAATCATCACCGCCTGATATCTGCTCCTGAAAAAATCTATCCTTTAATGAAACCGGTATATTCTCTTTTTTTATCTCTGCGCTAACATCTGATGTTACGCATATATTTTCCAGATCCCTAAGCAAACCATCTGAAATATCAGTGCAGGAATTAACAATTCCAACTAACTCCTCTCCAAGACTAATGCGCGGAGTAGGGGAGTTATATCTGCTGATGAAATAGCGTTTATCTTTTGAAGATAAATTTTTGATTTCTTCATTTAGGGTTTTAAGACCAACCCATCCATCACCAATATTTCCGCTTACATATATATCATCACCTGATTTCGCATTAGAGCGTAACAAGGCTTTCCCTTTCTTTACCTCACCTATCAAAGTGAGGGAAAAAAATAACTGTGAAGATGTTTTTACCGTATCACCGCCAATAAGATGTATCCCATATTCTTTATTTATTTCTGCCAGTTTTTTTGAAAAAGATTTAAACCATTTTTTATCCAGGCCTTTCCTTATTGAGCCCGTAAGCAGATAAAATTTAGGCGTTCCGCCGCATGATGCAATATCTGAAAGGTTCGATGCAAGCAGCCTCGAAGCAATAACATCCGGCGCGCAGTCTTTAGGAAAATGAACGCCCTCAACCATGCCGTCCGTTGTAATTACATAATCATGCGGTTTATCTTTAGGTATTATTGCTATATCATCTTTTAATGAAAGAGCGCCTTTGAAACCCTGTGCAAGCGGGCGGAAATATTTTGATATGAGTTCAAATTCTTTCATTTACTAAAAGAGATATTATGCTTAAAAGTATATTGTTGTCACACTAAACACTAATTAGAAGTTAATGTCAAAATACCAGGTACTTGCACGCAAATATCGTCCCAGAAAACTCTCTGAGCTTATCGGGCAGGATGTGCTGGTGCAGACATTATCAAACGCAATTTCGCAAAACAGGATTCCTCACGCATTCGTTCTCACCGGTATCCGCGGTGTCGGTAAAACTTCCACCGCCAGAATTATCGCGCGTTCACTTCTTTGTATCGGCGCTGATGGTAAAAATGAAAATCCAACTGTTGAGCCATGCGGCGTTTGCCCTAATTGCCAGTCCATCACTAACGATAACCATGTAGATGTTATTGAGGTAGATGCTGCCAGTAGAACAGGCGTTAATGATATCCGCGAGATAATTGATCAGGTGAATTATTCCCCGGTGATGGGCAGATACAAAATATATATCATCGATGAAGTGCACATGCTTTCAAAAAGCGCTTTCAACGCGCTTCTCAAAACTTTGGAAGAACCGCCTTCGCACGTTAAATTTATTTTTGCGACTACTGAGGTCCGCAAAATTCCAGTAACTATCCTTTCAAGATGTATGCGTTTTGATCTTCCACGCGTTCCGCAGGATATTTTAATTACGCATTTTGCAAAAGTAGCAAAGCTTGAAGAAGCTGAGATTGACGATGAAGCCATAAAAGTCATTTCTGATGCTTCTGAAGGTTCAGTTCGTGATGGCCTTTCCCTGCTTGATCAGGCGATAGTTGTTAACCTTGGCACAAAAGTTACTTCCGAAAGGGTTCGCCAGATGCTTGGTCTTTCAGATAAGGAAAAAGTTTTTGATCTGGTTTCAAAAATGCTGGTCGGCAGTTTTGAGCCTTCTCTCAAAATACTTTCTGAAATATATAATAGTGGCACTGATGCTGCAACTATCATCAAGGATATGCTAGATGTTACGCATAAGCTTTTAATCTATAAAGCCAGCCCAAACCTGCTTGACCCTAAGTTGGTTAGCGAAGCTGAAATAACAAAATGCAAAGAGATATTAAAAGATACTTCTCTGCCAAAACTTGCCCGCATGTGGCAGGTGCTGAATAAATCTATTGAGGAATCCAAATATTGTCCGAACGCCTTAATGGCGGCAGAAATGGCCGTTATCAAAAGCGCCTATACCGCAACTCTTCCAACACCTGAAGAAATAATTAAAGGCACCGCATCAATACCTGAAGCAAGTAGAACGGAAATAAAAGAGAATAACGTTCAGTCTTTAAAGCAAAATATCCAGACCCCACCTGAAGAAGAATTATTCGACTCAGAAAAAAAAAGCCTTCTGATCTAGATTCTGGTTCTCTGGCAGTCACTCATGATATCCCTTCCACTGAAGGCCTAATGATATCAAGTTCCTTTGAGGAATTTGTTTCGCAGATTAAAAATGGTGGTGAGAACCTTATTGCTTCATGGTTGCAAAATATAAAGGTCGCAGAATTTAATACTGAAAAGCACATTATTAAAATTATAATGCCGGTCGATTTTTCATTTTTCTCACAAAAGGAATTTGTCGAGAAAGTTCGTGTTGTAACCGGCAATAACTGGGTTTTAGATGTGGTCGACCCCGGTTTTGTTACCAACGCAGATGCGGTGATTTCTATAAAAGAAAAGAAGCTGATTGAGATTGAGAATCGTAAAAAAGAAGCTATAAATAGTCCTATTATTAAACAGATATGCAATGAATTCAAAGGCGCAGAAATTATTTCCGTAGCTTAATTCTAAACTCTAAATACTAACAACTAAATTCTAGATCATATGAACATCCAGCAATTAATGAAACAAGCGCAGCAGATGCAAAAAAAACTTATGGACGCGCAAGCACAGGTTGAACTGCTTGAGATCGAAGGCTCTGCAGGCGGCGGAATGGTTAAAATAACCATCAATGGCAAAGGCGCTGCAAAATCTATCTCTATTGACCCTAAACTTATGGATCCTAGCGAAAAAGAAATGCTTGAAGACCTTATCGTTGCAGCTATAAATGATGCTAATACTAAGAAGGAAGATGAATCCAATAAGAAAATGGGCGATCTTACTGGTGGTATGAACCTCCCGGCTGGCTTTAAATTACCTATGTAATCTATTGCATGTTTCTGCAAATCTTGCTATCACGCACGCAGAAATCATGTGGAATCTATGTATCATTTTAAGAACAAGCTCCAATCCTCTCCCGCCCGCAATCTATCACCTATAAATCAGTTCGTTTCCCCATATGAGGAATGCGGCGTATTTGGCGCTTGCGGAACTCTTGATGCTGCGGCGCATACTGCGCTAGGCTTGCACGCTCTCCAGCACAGGGGTCAGGAAGCCGCAGGGATAGTATCTTGTGAAACAAATTCTGACAGGTCACTTTCGAATCTTCACCACCATCATGCGATCGGTAAAGTTGGTGATAACTTTGGTGATGGAGTTATCATAGCTAAGTTAAGAGGTTTTTCTGCGATCGGCCATAACAGATATTCAACAACTGGTGGCTCAGTAAATGCCGCAAATATTCAGCCTTTAATAGCGGAGCTTAGCTTTGGAGCGCTTGCGCTAGCTCATAACGGTAACCTCACTAACGCCGCAATCATCAGGAAAAAACTTATTTCTGAAGGTTCAATATTCCGCACTACTATGGATACCGAAGTTGTTATCCATTTAATGGCACGCTCCGGCAAAAATAATATTAAAGATGCCCTTATAGAGGCCCTTAAAAAAATTGAAGGTGGTTATTCCTTAATAGTCCTCGATAAAGATTATCTTATCGGTGCCCGCGATCCATACGGTATAAGGCCGCTAATGCTCGGCAGGTTAGGGGATGCCTACTTCCTTGCTTCTGAAACCTGCGCTTTTGATATAATCGGCGCGCAGCACGTTCGTGATATTGCTCCCGGCGAGATTATCATAATTGATAAAAAGAAGGTTCATGAGCAGAAGCCGAAAAAAGAAGCAACCGAATCACTTTTCCCATTCCCGAAAGTGAATCCAAGATTCTGTATTTTCGAATTCGTATATTTTTCCCGCCCAGATTCGCAGATCGAGAATAAAGATGTTTATGCCGTCCGTAAAAGAATGGGCGCAGAACTTTCCCGCGAGAACCCTATTGAAGCTGATATAGTTATCCCGGTGCCGGATTCCGGCGTTGCCTCCGCCCTTGGTTATGCTGAAGAAGCAAAATGCCAGTTCGAACTTGGAATAATCAGGAACCATTATGTCGGCAGAACTTTTATCGAACCAACTGACCAGATCAGGAATCTCGGTGTAAAGTTAAAGCATAATGCTAACCGTTCAGTTATTGAAGGCAAAAGGGTCGTACTTGTTGATGACAGTATTGTCCGCGGCACTACTTCCAAAAAGATAGTTGCCATGGTGCGTGATGCCGGCGCAAAAGAAGTTCACATGCGTATAGCGAGCCCTGCAACAACCAATGCTTGTTTTTATGGTATTGATACCCCCTCAACTGAAAAGCTTCTGGCATCTCACATGACCACTGAAGAAATTTGCAAATTTATCGGCGCAGATTCCCTTGCTTATCTTTCGGTTGATTCATTATACCGTGCGGTAGGTGAGGCAAAAAGAAATAATGAGATCCCTCAATATTGTGATGCATGCTTTACTGGCGATTACGCGGTGGAACTAAAAGATAAAAATGCCGGGCTGGTAAATAAAGGTTACGATTGCTAATCATATTATATTCATGAAACAGTTTGATGTAATAATTATCGGTGCAGGCGCAGCAGGCCTCATGTGCGCTATTGAAGCAGGAAAACGCGGCCGCAGCGTTCTAGTGATCGACCATTCAAAATCTGTTGGTGAGAAGATTCGTATCTCCGGCGGTGGCAGATGCAACTTTACCAATATCAACACTACACCTGAAAATTTCCTGTCAGAAAACCCACGGTTTTGTATCTCTGCATTAAAGCGCTATACCCAGTTTGATTTTATAAACCTGATAAAAAAACATAATATTTATTTCCACGAAAAAACTTTGGGACAGCTTTTCTGCGATGAATCTGCCCAGCAGATAATTGATATGCTTCTTGAGGAATGCCGAGCAGTAAAAGTTCAGCTAACCTTAAATACTGCAATTTCTGATATATCAAAAAGCGGTGATAAATTTGAATTCAAAAGCGAAAATGAAAATTTCAGATGTAGTTCATTAGTAATCGCATCCGGCGGTCTTTCAATTCCAAAAATAGGCGCAACTCCTTTTGGTTATGAAGTTGCAAAACAGTTCGATATAAAAGTTGTTCCGCCAAGGGCAGGGCTTGTTCCATTCACATTCAGCGAGGAAAAACTTTTAAGATATAAAGACTTGGCCGGTATCGCGCTTGATGTTGAAGTTTCCTGCAATGGTAAAAGCTTCAGGGAAGCCATGCTATTCACCCACCGCGGTCTTAGTGGCCCGGCAATATTGCAGATATCTTCCTACTGGAAAAATAATGACGATATCATAATAAACCTGCTTCCTGATATGAACGCGTTCGAATATCTAGAAGAGGGCAGGCTGGAAGCGCCAAGGATTGAACTCTATAACGCGCTTTCAAATATCTTCCCGAAAAGATTCGCCCAGTTTATTTGTGAAGAGAATTATTTCAATGGCAGGTTATGTGATTTCTCTAACTCCCAGTTCCAGATAGTCGCCGATACTCTTCATGGCTGGAGAATTAAACCTGATGGTACCGAAGGTTACCGCACTGCAGAAGTTACCTTAGGCGGAGTTTCCACTGATGAATTATCTTCCAAAACTTTTGAAGCAAAAAAAGTTCCCGGCCTATTTTTCATCGGCGAGGTCATGGATGTAACCGGTCATTTAGGTGGCTACAACTTCCAGTGGGCATGGTCTTCAGGCTACGCCTGCGGACAGTTCGCCTAGTTATCCATCAACTTCGGCAAAGTTCCACTATAAGCTTTCTGCAATTCGATAAGCGAAACTTCTTCCTTGCCGAGCTTAAGTGACATACCGCCAGTATCACCAATAACAGTAGCTGAAACACCCATTTCAGGCGCTTTAGTAAGTATCCTTTCAGCTGATTCCTGGGGCGCGGTAATTATATATCTTCCCTGGTCTTCACCAAATGCACGCGCGTAAGTTACGGAAATATCAATGGTCGCACCTATGTTTCCAGCCATTGCCATTTCAGCGATAGCAACTAATTGCCCACCATCAGATATATCGTGGCATGCAGATATCCAGCCTTGGTCAATACAGAACAAAATAAAGTCCGCATTGTTTTTTTCAATGTTAAGATCAACATAAGGTGGTGCATATCCTTCTTTTATTCCAAGTATTTCCTCAGCAAAAACTGTAGCGCCAAGATGCCCTATCATATCACCAATACGGATAATAACATGGCCTTCTTTTTTAAATGTTGCCGTTATAGTCTTAGAAATATCTTCAATTAAACCAACTCCGCCAACAGCAGGTGTCGGTTTGATGGATTTACCTAAAGTATCATTGTAAAGTGACGCATTACCCGAAACAACAGGGTATGAAAGCGCTTCACATGCTTCCGCCATTCCAGCTAAAGCCCCAACTATCTGTCCCATGATCTCCGGCTTTTCCGGGTTACCAAAATTGAGACAATTTGTTATCGCAAGTGGTTTCGCGCCAACTGATACTAAATTCCTGTAGCTTTCTGCAACGGCCTGTTTTCCGCCTTCTTGAGGGTTTGCATAAACATATCTTGGTGTGCAGTCAGTCGTGATTGCTATTCCTTTTTTAGTTCCATGAACTCTCACCACAGCCGCATCTCCGCCCGGCGCCTGAATTGTATCATTCATCACGCGATGGTCATACTGTTCCCATATCCATTTTTTTGAACATATATTTGGTGATGCCAGAAGTCTTTTTAACACGTCGAAAAGGTCTTTCTCAACCGCAGGCTTTTCATAATTAAAATATGGTTTGATCTCGGTTGGCTTCCATGGCCTGTCATAAACAGGTGCATTTTCTGAAAGCGGAAGTATCGGCAGATCGCATTCTATTTTGCCATGATGCTTAAGTATTAACCTTCCAGTATCTGTAACTTTCCCGATTATCGCAGAATCAATATCCCATTTATCAAAAATACTATGGGCAAAATCTTCTTTGCCTTCCTTGATAACAATTAACATGCGTTCTTGTGATTCAGATAGCATCATCTCATAAGCGGTCATGTTCTCTTCACGCTGCGGAACATTATCTAAAATAAGTTCAACCCCGGTACCGCCTTTTGCCGCCATTTCAAGTGATGAAGATGTTAACCCTGCTGCACCCATATCCTGTATCGCAACAATCGCATCACTCTGCATAAGTTCTAAGCACGCTTCAATTAATTTCTTCTCTGCAAATGGGTCTCCTACCTGAACCGTTGGGCGTTTCTCTTCAGACTTCTCATCAAACTCAGCTGATGCCATGGTCGCGCCATGGATACCATCGCGCCCTGTTTTTGAACCTGCATAAAGAATCGCCGCTCCAACCTTGCTGGCAGCCGAATAGAATATCTTATCTTTCTCAGCAAGCCCAACTGCCATTGCGTTCACTAAGATATTTCCGTTAAAACTTTCATCAAAATTTGTCTCGCCACCAACCGTCGGAACGCCAACGCAGTTACCATAACCACCAATACCGTTAACAACTCCTTTAAGAAGGAATTTAGTTTTTGGATGGTTCATCGAACCAAAGCGTAGAGCATTCATTAATGCAACCGGCCTTGCGCCCATTGTGAATACGTCTCTTAATATTCCGCCAACACCTGTCGCAGAACCTTGGTAAGGTTCAATATATGAAGGGTGATTATGACTCTCCATCTTGAATATCACCGCATGGTTATCACCAAAATCAATAACGCCTGCATTTTCACCCGGGCCGCAAATAACCTGCGGGCCTTTCGTCGGGAGTTTTTTAATATGTTTGCGCGTAGACTTGTAAGAGCAATGCTCACTCCACATCACTGAGAAAATACCAAGCTCAACCATGTTAGGTTTGCGTCCTAATATCTCAAGTATCTTCGCATACTCTTCATCGGTCAGTTTATGGTTTTTTAGAACTTCGCTATCAATAACAAAATCCTGTCTTCCCTGCTTTAATGCTTCTTGTGCCATCTTAAAATATAATTAGAAATTTGCGGCTTTATTAGCAGAATAATTGAGGGTTTACTAGAAAAAATAAGCAGTAATTTACGGGTAATTTTTAGTAATTAATGGTTATTTAAAAATCTGACACTCTGCCTTTAACACTCCAGTCACCATGTTTTGTAGTGCCTTCTTTCGGCCCACCAATTTCCTTTATCTTTGAAAGTATCTCTTCAAGCTCTTCATTATTTTTAGGATGCGGTACCTGATTTTCCAATTTAATTTCTGTCATAATGTAACTATAACTTTAGCTTTTGAAGTGATGTTTTAATTCCTTTTGAAATTTCAGATTTTATTAAGATTTTAATATTTTCCAATTCGTTAGCAGTATAATCTTTTGGGTTTTCCTTCCAGATTATATCACATTTTAAAGGAGTATCATCAGTAAAACCCCATTCCCAAGCAAGCTCTCTTTCTTGGGTGGTATCAAATACATAAGTAGAAAATAATGAATACGGGCAGCCACCATCGCTAAATAGATTAACTCTTTTAAATAATCCATACCCGCCTTGCATAAGGGGCGCGTTATCATAAAGCGTTGGCCTGATCCATATTAAAGTATCCGCCCCTGCTTCTCTTGAAAGTTTAAAAACCTCAGTAATATCGTCTAGATATTCCACCTGTTTTTTAGGATTATTTGCTTTTCTGACAATTTTAATATTAGCATTAGGCTTAGATTTTTTTAATTCTGAAAGTGCAATATTTTCTGAGAAATCTCTTATTCCAAATTCAGGAACACTTAATGTTTTTTCTTCATTCCCAAAGATTGTAATGCCAATAAAAGTATGGTTCATTTCTTCTGTAAAGCCTGAATAAACAGCTATATTTTTGATCTTGGCCTGATCTTCTGTAGAAACTGATCTTTTTATTCCAAGTGCTGTACAGCTACAAAGTAATAGGGTAATAAAAAGTACACTAAGGTGTTTAATAAATTTCATTTATCCTCTTAAAATATTGATATTTTTTTCATAATTCTCCTGTTTGCCATCAAATACCGCGCTGCCTGCAACAATAGTATCTGCACCTGCATCTAATATTTCTTTGATGTTATTCGTATTGATACCGCCATCAACCTGAAGCATTATATCCTTCCCAGTCTTATCGATCATCCTGCGCAAATTCCTTATTTTTTCAAGTGAATATGGAATAAATTTCTGTCCGCCAAATCCCGGATTCACTGACATAATTAATACTATGTCAATATCTGCTAGCACATATTCAAGCTCCTTTTCAGAGGTTGATGGAACAATTGAAACTCCCGCTTTAGCACCTGTTTCCTTTATCTGGCTAATTGTTCTGTCAAGATGAGGACACGCTTCTAAATGAACAGTTATAATATCAGAACCCGCTTTTCTAAAGTTAGAGATATATTTCTCCGGCTTAACTATCATAAGATGCGTATCAAACGGCAGTTTCGTTATTTTTCTGATTGATGAAATAACTACCGGCCCGATAGTAATATTAGGCACAAACCTTCCGTCCATAACATCAATATGCACCATGTCCGCACCTGCAGTTTCAATCGCTTTTATCTCCTCTCCAAGTTTCGAGAAATCCGCTGATAAAATTGAAGGAGCTATTTTGATTTTTTGGTTCATTGGATTGGTAAATATATTTGTTATCAATATAACAAACCAAAATCACCATTGCGAGTGAATATTCATATTTTAAACATTAGCTATTCTATACATGAAGGTTTTTTCCATTTATGTGTTGTAGTTTTTTTCCTGATATATATTCTGTCGGCGGTTTAATTTTTTGCTCATGGCCTATGTTAAAATTCTTTCGCAATATCTCTATACTATCTAAAGTAATGCCGCCTGACTCAAATTTGTTGACTTGGTTTTCAAATATTTTCCAATCTTTTGTTAACTTATCACAAGAAGAAAGTTCAGAATGGTTCTCTGTTCGAGAATTTTCATTAGGTTTTACACTAGCAGCGGTTTTTTTAGGTTCTGTTTTTGGATTTTGGACATCTTTTTGCCTTTTTTCTTCGCATACATAACCATCAAAAATATTTAAAATCTGTTTTGCCTTTGGATCATTTGATAATTCTGAACTATCAATATACTGTTTCAGTTTTTGTTCAGCCTGTTCAGGGCTTAGAATATAAGTAGTAGTTTCAGGAGGGAATTTAATAGATTGAAATTGTTTACTGTTTACCTCAGTAACTATAAAAGAGCATTTTTCTTTATCAAGCTTAAAGACCAAACTTTGAGATTCTACTTCTTGTGTAGGGAATCTAAAATCTTTTGTAACTATGTCAGTGATTTTAGCTAGTCTAGTGTCATGTTTAGGATAAGTGGTTGTTACTTTTTTATAATTTATTCCCAAAGAATCAAAATCATTAATTGAAGTGCTTTTTTTATTACGTTTTAAGGAAATATCAATTTCCTGTTCTGTTTTTACATCGCCCTTACCAGGTCCTTCAGAATTTTCTTTATGTACCGTTATATCTTCCATGTATAGGATGAATTAATTTTTTGCCATTTTATCATTAAATAGTTAACAAAAGATTAATGCACCAATTTAATAAAATACTTTTAAGCTAAGGTAAAGCCAGAAGGTTTCTTTTCAAAAGTTATTGGTTCAGATAATTCTGACCCTTTAGGAAGTTCTTTTATATTGTGAATTGGATTCTTTAGAATTTCTCTTAAACTTTTTATTGTATCTCTAATTTCCGGATCATTAAGTTCATGTCTTTTCTTAATTATGGCTATTATGAAAAGCATCTTCTATTTGCTTATCCTGAAATCTAAGCTTTTCATTATCCGGGATATTATTTTCTTCTATAGGGGCATTCTGTCCATTTTTTTCTTCTTCTTTTAAAACATCTCTCCATGGATCGGTATCATTTACTGGAGCTATTAATTTTTGCAGATAATGGTCAAACTTGCCAAATTCTAATTCTTTATTTTGATTATATTCGGGAGCTTTAGGAGTACGCATATCCTCTAATTGATTTTCGTAAGCTCTTTTATATTTTTCTAATTCCTCATCATTTAATTTTTTTAATTCATCTTTTATCTGCTGTGGGTTTTCATATCGCCCATCAATAAATCATTTAATTGTTTTAAAATTTCGTCCCTCATAATATAACCCCTTTAATTATAAATATATTATACTATCTAAAAGTTAATTTTCTCTTAATGCATCAATTTAATAAAATACTTTCTGAACTTAATCCTGCTCAGCTGGATGCCGTAAGCCATACCGAAGGCCCGCTTTTGGTGCTTGCCGGCGCAGGAACGGGGAAAACCAAGGTTCTTACCACGCGTATCGCCTATATATTGCAGAATCAGTTCGCCTGGCCAAGCCAGATTCTCGCCGTAACTTTCACTAACAAAGCCTCTAAAGAGATGGAGCACCGCATCCACCAGATGGTAGGTGATATTTCCGCAGGTCTGTGGCTTGGAACTTTCCACTCGATATGTTTGAAAATGCTCCGCAAGAATTATGGGTATGTTAACTTAAAAGAGAATTTTGCCGTAATAAATTCTGATGACCAACTTCGCCTCGTAAAACAGATCATGCAGGAGATGGGAATTGATGATAAAAAATTTAATCCTAAAGGTGTTGTCGCGCAAATAAACAAATGGAAAGATAGGGCGTTAACCTCAGAAGAAATATCAGATAAAGAAGATCTCACCGCTCAAGTTTACGATAATTACCAGAAAAGATGCGAAAGCCTTAATGTCATAGATTTCGGCGATATAATTCTGAAAACCATAACACTTTTAAAAAAGAATTCTGATATTCTTGCCGAATATCAGAGGCGTTTTAAATATATCCTCGTTGATGAATATCAGGATACCAACGTATCCCAATATCTCTGGCTCCGTTTACTGGCACAAGGCTATAGTAATATCTGCTGCGTGGGTGACGATGACCAATCCATCTACGGCTGGCGTGGTGCAGAAGTTGGAAATATTTTACGGTTCGAAAAAGATTTTCCGGGTGCAAAAGTAATTCGCCTCGAAACAAACTATCGCTCAAGCACGGAAATTCTTAACGCTGCTGACTCCGTTATCGCCAATAATAAAAGTCGTTTAGGTAAAACACTCCATTCACATAATGGTTCTGGTGAAACGGTAAAACTGGTTTCTCTGTGGGATGATCGTGGCGAGGCAACTTATATTGCTGATGAGATCGAAGCACTCCAGCAGATCCAAAAACACCGCCTTGATAATATGGCAATTCTTGTTCGTGCTGGTTACCAGACGCGCGCTTTTGAGGAATGTTTCATGCGCCGCGCTATACCTTACCGCATACTCGGCGGTCTTAGGTTTTATGAACGTATGGAAATTCGTGATGCAGTTGCTTATATCCGCTCCGCTATAACTCCTGAAAATGATCTGGCGCTCGAAAGGATAATTAATCTCCCTAAACGTGGTCTTGGTGAAAAAACCATTGATGATCTTAAATTTCAGGCGCGCCAGCAAAATATTTCACTAAGTGAAGCAATTCTCAGGGCAATTCAGAATAAAACCCTCAAGCCAAAAATTTCCGAAACGCTTAAAAATTTAATGTCTGATATCGCAAGCTGGAAGCAGAGCTTTTCTCATATGAACCATGCCGAGGCCGTTGAAAGGATAATCAGTGAGTCAGGATATCAAGCCATGTGGGAATCTGAAAAAACCGTTGAAGCCAAAGGACGCTTGGAAAATTTGAAAGAACTTATAAGCGCCCTTACGCAGTTCCGAGATATCTATGAATTCCTTGAGCATGTAAGTTTAGTAGCAGATGCAGATGACAGGCCAGCCGAAGACATGCTTTCAATAATGACCATCCATGGCGCAAAAGGCCTCGAATTCCAGACGGTATTTTTACCGGGTTGGGAGGAGGGTTTATTCCCGAGCCAGCAATCCATGGATGAACTCGGCAAGGAAGGTCTAGAGGAGGAAAGGCGGCTTGCTTACGTTGCAATTACGCGTGCAAAACAAAAGCTTACCATAAGTTTCTCATCCAGTAGAATGGTTTTCGGGAATATCATAACTTCCATCCCTTCACGCTTTGTTGATGAACTTCCGCAGGATGCAGTCGAAGTGGTAAACCGCACCGGAATGGGCGCAAATTACCGAGGCCGCTTCAGGTCATCACTTGATAATTTCAGTAAAGATGAAACTCCTAACTTAAAAGAAAAAGCCGGAAGATTTGAAATACCATCTCTTGAAAATAATTTCTCCACCACAAAAAACAAAACCGAAGGTTCAAAATTCACTGTCGGTGATAAAGTCATTCATCCGGCTTTTGGCGTCGGCAGAGTTCTGAAAGTCAGCGGCAAACATATTCAAATAGTTTTTGAAAAAGCTGCAATAAAAACCCTGCTTGAAGATTTCATCGAAAAGGCTGCCTGACTTACTATATTTTCAATTGTCCTTCTTTAGATTGAGGGATTTGAATATGAAAATTTGTAGCAAATCCCGGCGATAAGCATCTATCTTTATCAATATTTGAAAATCCTGCGCTGAAAGTTAGCACCGGAACATTACTTTGCTCAAGTAACTCATCTAGTCCAAAACCAGTTGAGCCGGAACGTAAATGTAAACTTCCAACTTTAATATTTACTTCTGGGGCTTTTCTATCTTTTGTATATTGTTCAATATATCCCGTGCTGAAATCATAGGGTTTCCCGGTTATTAGATCTTTCCAATATAGGTTGGTTGGAATTGTACATTCGTTAAAAAATTGCTCCGGGGTAATTTCTTCTTCGATTTTATTACCTGTAAAAGATATTATATTTTCATTCTGCAATTTACTTAAATCTATCTTTCTTTTGCAATAATGTAATGAGCCATCTTCGAATCTTTCTTTTAAATAAAGAAAATTAGGATTCATCCCATAATTTGCTGGGTTACTATAATTTATATTAGGCAATGGCAATATGACTGAACCATTTTTTCTTGCGGTATATATTTCTATAAAATCCTCTAATGAAAAATTCCCATTTACTTTTTTTGGCGGAATATCATCTGTAAAATTTGCAAAACTGGCTCTATCAATGCAATAATATATAAGATTCTTTATCATCATTCCCTGATTTAACTGTAAAGCTTCTTTTAATTCTTGGTCCTTTAATTTATCTCCGGTTTTTGATTCATATAGGTTTTTAAATTGTTCTAACTCCTCTTTCCAAAAATTATGGTTTGGACTATCTCTATCTGTGGAATTTAAAAGATCCTGAAAAACTTGATCATCAGTACTGTTTAAAAGATTTAATGCTAGCCTTGAAGTTTCATTGGAATTATTTAGACCCTCATAAATTGAAATAAAATTTCTGCCGTCTTTTTTTGCCTTTTCAGCTTTTTGGGGAATAATATATTCAACCGCAACTATTTCTTCAGCTGTTTTATCATGCCTGTCTGCAAATATTGAAACAAGTGGAGAAGCTAGATTAAATATTTCATCTTTCCTTTCTTCAGGAGAACCCGGATTTTCTGGCGCAATTAAAACTTGGTTGAAAACCTGATCTAAATATGTCCAATTCTCATAATTTATATTTCTATATTGCTCTGTTTCATCAAGTGGCGGTAATATAGGCTCTTCCATCGTTTTTATAGATTTTAACTCATTAAAATCTATATCCCACTTTCTGAAATCTTTTAGTTCAATTAAGCCTGCCATTTCTTTAAGGTTTTGTTATACCTAAAGAATAAAGTAAAAAAGTTAAGAAACCGTTAACTATTCATTCACTTTCCTATAATCATCCATCTCCTCAACAATCCCTTCTTCAAGGCCGTATTCTTTCATTTTGCGGTAAAGAGTAGAGCGTCCGATTCCCAGAACTTTTGATACTTTAGAGATGTTATTATTGTGATAATGAAGGACCTTTTCAATAATGTCCCTTTCGTACTCGCTCATATTCTTGAACTTTCCGTTAGATTTATTGAATGCGCTTATCTCTTCATCAGTTGAACTAAGCCTATGTGCAACTTCACTTTTTTGATGTGTACTTGCATAACTTGCAGATATCGCTTTCAGGATATTCTCAAAATCATCAAGCTCAAGCTTACTGCCATTACTCATTATTATTGCGCGGTAAATGGAATTTTCTAACTGCCTTATATTTCCCGGCCACCAGTAATCTGACAGTATTTCTGCAAGCCTGTCATCATAAGTGATTATTGCTTTGCCTTCTTTAGCGCAGATTTTCTCAATGAAATAATTTATCAGCTCAGGTATATCTTCCTTTCTATCTCTAAGTGGTGGCACCGCTATCGGGAATACATTTATTCTGTAAAGAAGGTCTTCCCTGAATAATCCATTTTTTACAGCTTCATCAAGGTTTTTATTAGTAGCTGAAATTACCCGTACATTTACTTTTACAGCTTTTCCTGCACCAATAGGTTCCACTTCAAAATTCTGCAATATGCGTAACAATTTTGACTGTGCTTCCAGTGGCAATTCTCCTATCTCATCTAAAAAGATAGTCCCGCCATCTGCTTCGCGGAATTTACCAAGTGCCTTATCAACAGCTCCTGTAAAAGAACCTTTCTCATGCCCGAACAGAGTGCTTTCCACCAGATTCTCCGGTATAGCAGAGCAGTTCACCGCAATAAATGGTTCCTTATGTCTCTCACTATTGCTGTGAATAGCACGCGCGAAAAGTTCCTTACCAACCCCGCTTTCACCTGTAATAAGAGCCGGTATATTTGAATTTCCCGCCCTCGATGCAAGGTTAATAGCCTTCTTAAGCGCGCGACTATTACCTATAATATCGGTAAAATCATATTTGTTCTTATTGAAATTATGAAGTTTCTGAACCTGTTTATTAAGACCTGAGCGCAGTTTTGCATTCTCAATACAAACCTTCATTCTTTCAGGGCCATCTTTCTTTTCGATGAAATCAATGGCTCCCCGTTTAAGTGCAGCAACCGCCTTACTTACGTCGCCATGTGCAGTATTTATTATGATCGGCAGTTCCGGCCTGTTAGGGCAAACCCTGTCCAGAACCTCAAGCCCTGATACATCCGGCATTTGCATATCCAGTATAACCAGATCTATCTCTGACCCTTTGGGTGAAAGCAAAAATTCAACCGCTTCCGCGCCGGAATTTATAGCCGTTGCTTTATAGTTAAGCAGTTTCTCCATCGCCAGCTGAGTGGTCTTCAGTTGAAACTCATCATCATCTACTACAAGAATGTGAAATGTCATATTTAACTAAGGATTTAATTAACCGCTTCTAATACAACTCTAAGTTTAAAGAAAAAGCAACTAACAAAAATCCATATCCCCCAAAAATATTGTTTTTTTTAACCCCAAGACCGATCAGGATACAACAAAAGTATTAATGGAAGATTAATAGATGATAAAATTTGAAATGATTTAGTGTTTGGTTTTTTATATCCTGAAAGCAAAAGCGCATTCAGCAAGTTCGCTTTCTTCCTTATATTCACCGCTTAAATAGCAGGTGGAGTTTTCCTGTTTCTCAGCCCTTAATATGCCCGTTTCAGGATAACCATCATCAACCATAAGGTCCAGTCTCATTGCTTCCTCAGGTGTAAGGGCAGGGGTAGTAGTAATGCCGCTTTTATTTGGCAGGCCTGAATATCCTATATAATTGAAATCTTCTTCCTCATTATAATTGAAATAAAATACGGCTTTGTGCCTTTTATCAAAAGGTGAGTTATAATCCGCTATCATCCATTGCGGTTTCTCGGCCTTCCACTTACCCGATAATTTCACCGGGCTCTCAAGCAATTTCGCCAGTTGCAGATGCTGCCACGCCAAAATGCCTTCGCCTTCCTCAAAAGATATCTTTCTGTCATTATTACCGTCAGATGTAACTTCCTTCCAGTAGAACGTTGCTTTATCCACATCACCCGGCAGGCCGTTATATATATTATTGAATGAGAGCGCTGAGTATTTATATTTCTGCAGATTACCTGCAAGTTCCCTTATCTTGAACTCCTTATTAACATTTTTCGTTATTATTACAGCGAATATCACCATCCCGAATAATACAATTAATGTAAATATCTGGAGGAAATTAAAATTCTTGAAACTTCTTTGCATAATGGAAAATTATATTTCAACTTTTATAACCTGCGTAATCTATCTAAGCAACACCTAGCTTTTTCTGCAGGTCAGTTGATGAAGTTGTGTATTGGAACCGTGGTTTTTTCCCCGGGAACACATACTCATATGCAGCCGTCGCCATAAGCGCTGCCTCATGAAAACCGGAAAGTATCAGTTTCAGTTTACCCGGGTAATAATTTATATCCCCTATGGCAAATATCCCTTTCTCACTGGTCTCAAACTTTTCCGTATCAACCGGTACAAGGTTTTTCTCTAGATTTAAACCCCAGTTAGCAACCGGCCCAAGCTTCATAGTAAGCCCAAAAAATGGCAGCATGGTATCACATTCATGATCATATGCCCTACCTTCATTATCAGTTATCTGGATGGATTTAAGGTTGCCTTCACTCCCCGCAAGTCCCGTAACCTGACCAAATATTAATTTGATTTTATTCTCGGCGTCAAGCTGTCTCATTTTTTCAACCGATGCCGGCGCCGCGCGGAAATCATCCCTGCGATGTATCAATGTAACTGATTTAGCTACTGTGTGCAGATTCAATGTCCAGTCCAGCGCAGAATCTCCGCCACCAACTATCACAAGATCTTTATCCCTAAAATTTTCAATTTTCCTGACAGAATAAAAAACTGATTTCCCCTCATACGCATCAATTCCCTGTATCGGTGGTTTCTTAGGCGTAAAGCTTCCACCGCCTGCCGCGATAACAACTACGGGAGCAACAAATTCATTACCTTCATCAGTGGTTACTTTGAACTTATTATTTTCCAGTTTTTCAAGGCTCTCAACCATCTGGCCAAGATTAAGATTATAACTGAACGGTTTTATCTGCTCAAGAAGATGGTCCGTAAGTTCCTGTCCGGTGCATTTAGGTATAGCCGGAATGTCATATATTGGCTTTTCAGGATATAACTCCGCACATTGCCCGCCGGGCTTTTCAAGTATATCAATAAGTTCACATTTCATTCCGTGAAGTCCAAGTTCAAACACGGAGAATAAACCCACAGGCCCAGCACCAATTATTACTACGTCAGTCTCTTTATTCATATAATATTTTCTAGGTAAAGCCTAAGCTTTAGGGATAATATTGGAAGTTTCAACTTCAAATTTCAGCTTGGGGATATGCAGGTGAGCCTAATTATAATTATCCAGATGCTCTTTTTCACTATCAAAGATCATAAGATCTTCTTTTCTTTTTAGTTTTCTAATTAAAGCCCTGCCAGTATCTGCAAAATAATGAACCCTTCTTGGGAACTCACCTTCAATATCTTCCGCTTTTAAAATTATATTCTCACTTTTAAGAAATTCTTTCACGAATTTAATATTATTATTCCTTATTGCCGGATATCCCACCGCGCCGCCAAATATCTTGGCTTCAAGATTTTCCTTTTCAGCGCCGTATAAAACTAATTTATTTACCAGCTGTCTTAAAACAGGCGTGCCGACCTTTGATGCGTTGAACTCCGGAAGTATTATATGGCACATGCCGCCAATATGCTTAACCGTATCATTAAAGCAAACCGCAACACATGAGCCAAGTATCGTAACCAGCATTTCGCGCGGTTCCGTGCTTACATAAAAATCACCCGTAACTAATTTCACTACGGTCATTTCCATATTCTGGTCGTAATATCTCTTTACGCCGTCATAAAGCCCGCCGATCTGGATCTTCTCCGTATCTGTTCTTCTTATCGGGATTTTATTCTGCGCTGCCGCCATATTATTAGAGCCTTTGAAAATTTTTTAACTGGTCAGCATCAATAACTAATAATTTTTTATTTTTATACTGGATAATTCCGGTAATTGATTTTTCCAATTCAGTATTTGCAGGTTTTATTTCTGCTTCCTCAATAGTCAAGATTTCTGAAACACCATTTGCAAGAAGGCCGATTATTTTTTCCTTTACCTGAATTACCAGCACAATATTTTTATCATCAGCAGGCGTAACTCCCTGGCCAAAATATTTGTTAAGGTCGATCAGTTCATTACTGGTATTCACCCAGCTTTCTATCTTGATAACACTCATAATATCAATCGCATACTCACTTTTTTCCACATGGAAATTTATGAATTTTTTTGTAGTTTCGATCTTCTGTTCTAGAACTGGTTTTTTCTTTTTTTCAATAACCGCTTTCGGCGCAGCCTTCACTATGGAAATTGTTCTGCGACTACCTTTAGCGGCTTCCTTAAGCATTTTAAGGTCTTCTTTGATTGAGGCTTTTGCAATGGTTTTTCTTGGCATACTATTCTTTGAATTCGATTTGCGAAACTAAATATGGTTCTCTTCTGTCATACCAATTTTCTCTCACTTTAACAAAGAGAAATAAATGAATTTTTTTTCCCAGTATATTTTGCAGATCCTTGCGGGATTGCTCGCCTATTTTTTTTATCATTGAACCTTGCTTGCCCACAATTATACTTTTGTGCGATTCTGTAGATGTATAAATTGTCTGATGTATCTTTATATCTTTCTTCTCTTCATAAAGTTCCGTTTCAACATAGA
Organism: Alphaproteobacteria bacterium; assembly: GCA_031426355.1. Lineage (GTDB taxonomy): Bacteria > Pseudomonadota > Alphaproteobacteria > Rickettsiales > UBA8987 > JANPLD01. The sequence goes on from JANPLD010000010.1 coordinate 60,210, forward strand.
GAGAGTAGGGAAGTTCCTCATTCAAATTCATGAATAGTTTTTCCCTCGTTATTTCCGCCGCTAAAAATCTTGCAGGCGCATCTGTTATCTGGTCTTCCGGGAATATCCAGTTACTATCAGGTAAATTATCTTCAAGATATTTCTCAAGGTCAGCAACACCACCGCCTTTTAAGGCAGATATCATGAAGGTTTTTTCAAAATTACATTCTTCATTTAATTTCTGCGTATTCTCCAGAAGCTTTTGTTTATCAGCCTTATCAACTTTATTAAGTACCAGAAGTTTTTTGCTTTCTATATTCTTTATATAATTAAGCACCAATTCATCATTAGGCTTAATGGGCTTACTCGCATCAACAAGGAAAATTATAAAGTCAGAACCTTCGATCGAGTTTTTCGCTGTTTGCACTATCGACTTATTAAGCTTGTTTTTTAAATTATCCTGAAGGCTGAAAATACCCGGCGTATCAACAATTATTATCTGTGAGTCACCCGATATTTTTATCCCAGTTATCCGGCTTCTAGTAGTTTGCGCCTTTGGTGAAACAATACTTATCTTCGCCCCTGTTATATAATTGGTAAGCGTTGATTTTCCGCTGTTAGGCGCACCTACGATAACCGTAAAACCGCATTTTCTTTTATTCATTTTATACCTAAGATTTGGCTTTAGAGAGCCAGTTTGTTAACAATTTCTTCAGCTGCAAGTCGTTCTGCATCTTTTTTAGAGTAGGAAGTTTTTGTAGTGTTCATATCCGCAACGCTAAGCGCTATGGTAATTTCCGGCTGGTGAGCAGGCCCGGTGATTGAAACCACATCATATTTAGGTAGTGGATGCCCATTTTTCTGTGCCCATTCCTGCAATTTCGATTTAGGATCTTTCGGAGCATCTTTATGATCAAAAATATATGGCGCCAAATTCTTCTCAATAAATGCCCTTGCTGCTTCCAGCCCGCCATCAATATAAAGCGCGCCGACTATGGCCTCAAAAACATTTTCCAGATTTGCTTTATTTGTGCGACCGCCAGTTTGCTCTTCCCCGCTACCAAGTATTATATATTCCCCAAGCCCTAGCTTGGCTGAACAATCTGAAAGAGTTTCTTTTGAAACCGTCATCGCCCTTCTTTTGGCTAAGCTTCCTTCATCCTCATTAGCAAAATGCACGAATAATATTTCACTTATCAGAAGTGACAGAACTGAATCCCCAAGGAATTCAAGCCTTTCATAATCTTTGTTAATACCGGAATTCTTTTTCGTGCTCGGATGTGTAAGCGCCTGTATCAATATATTGCTGTTGGTGAATATATGCCCAACAATTTCCTCTATCAGTTTTATTTTATTATCAGGGATTCTTAACATTGCTATTCTTCGTTCCTAAGGTTCTTCAGGAATCTTTCTCCACGGAAAGATTTTACCCAATCCCATAGTTTAATGAAAGAAGATTTATTTGAAAAGAACAACATATCCGCTCGCCCGATAAGGTTCACATCTGGCACATAACCTATTGATATCCTGCTATCTGCTGAATTATCCCTGTTATCACCCATGAAGAAATAATGCTTTTTTGGCACTACAAAAATATCAGTATTATCAGCCGGGCCTTCCTCTATCTCATCAAGGATGGTATAACTAACACCATTTGGCAAAGTTTCCTTATATTGTTTTATCCTTGAGTCGGTATTATCAGGCTGATCATCATAAAAATCCTCAACACGTTGGGTCGCCAGTTCCTCACCATTGATGGATAACTTCCCATGCTTCATCTGTATCACATCGCCAGGCATGCCTATCAACCTTTTGATATAATCAGTATCAGGCTGAGTAGGAGGGCGGAATACAATTATATCACCGCGTTTTGGCTTTTCGCCACCAATCCTTCCTTCAAAATATTTTATTACATAACCAAACGGCAGATCAACAGAGCTGTAGCCGTATGAGAATTTTGATATGAAGATATAATCGCCTATGAGCAGGGTCGGCTTCATGGAGCTTGATGGTATATGCCTTGGGGAATATACGAACGCCCTGAACATAACAGGCAGTACTATGCAGACGAGGATAACGAATGTCCAGGTCTCATAGAATTTGATTTTTTTAGTGGTCATTTTATGGGTATGAGAGATTAGCTGTAAATTATAGATTATTTCTTTGTAATATTACTCATGCATTATATAGCAAGAAAATTTGTTACTTCTGCGTTCCTTGTTCAACCTCTACAAATGTAGGCCTTACACCTGTCGGTATGGCTTTTCTCGCAAACTCTACTGAAACTGCCGGCGCATTACCCTGCACATGCGCAAGTAACCCTTGTTTTACGCATTCATAGTATTTACTTTCCTCATTGAAATAATTCCCAAGAAATGCTCCCATCGGGCCGATAATACCATAGCATAGTAATACCCCGAGAAATGTTCCAACTAGCGCGGCGCCGATAAGGCCACCAAGTATTTCCGGTGGTTCTGCAATTGAACCCATTGTAATTATAACTCCAAGAACCGCTGCAACTATACCAAGCGCCGGGAATGATTCCGCAAGTAATGTTACCGCGTGGGATATCACATGCTGTTCTTTATGATGTATCTCAAGTTCGGCATTCATCATATCTTCAAGAACATATTTATCATCAACACCCATGGTCATTACACGTATATAATCACAGAAGAAATCAACAGCATGGTGATTATGAAGGAAATGCGGATATTTCTTGAATATCTCGCTTTGTTCAGGATTCTCAATATGTGCTTCTATCTCAAGCATACCTTTAGTTTTCATCAACTTAAATACTTCATACTGGAAAGAAAGAAGTTCCAGGTAATTTGCCTTGGAGTAAACATACCCACCCTTGAAAAGATATTTAAAGGAACCCAAAGTTTTTTTGATTACATAAGAAGGGTTAGAAATAATGAACGCGCCCACGCCTGCGCCACCAATGATAAGATATTCTGTAGGTTGATACAGAACAGCAATGTTACCATGGTGAAGTACATATCCCCCTATCACGGAGCCGCATACAACTATTAAACCAATGATATATTTCATAAAAGATTCTGAAAATGAAAATTCCTAACGCGAAGGGCTACAAAATACTTCCTTGTATACGCTCTAGTCAACCAATATTAAAATGGATGGAATGTTAGTGTGTCGGAATTGTCAGATCAGGTGCATTTTCGTCTTTCATGCCGATAACGTGATAGCCCGCATCAACGTGAAGTGTTTCACCTGTAGTTCCCGCGCCAAGGTCACTCAGCAGGAAAACCGCAGATCCGCCAACATCCTGAAGTGTGATATTTCTTTTTAGTGGGGAGTTATATTCATTCCATTTGAAGATCAACCTGAAATCACCAATACCCGAAGCCGCTAAAGTTTTAACAGGGCCAGCAGATATAGCGTTCACCCTTATATTCCTGTCACCCATATCTTTCGCAAGATATTTCGTGCTCATTTCCAGCGCAGCTTTTGCAACGCCCATTACGTTATAATGCGGCATAACTTTTTCACCGCCATAATATGTAAGCGTAAGAAGGCTACCGCCGTCAGGCATCATATCATATGCATGTTTCGCAACTTCAGTAAAAGAGAAGCACGAAATATGCATAGTGTTCAAAAAGTTCTTGAGGGAAGTATTAAGGTATTTCCCACGCAGCTCATTTTTGTCAGAATATCCGATAGCATGAACTATATAATCAAGTTTGCCCCATTTCTTTTTTATCGCATCAAATAACGCTGTAACAGATTCAGAATTGGTAACATCACACTCAACAAGGAATTCGCTTCCGATTTCCTGTGATAAGGGTCTTACTCTTTTTTCCAAAGCTTCGCCTTGGTATGAGAAGCAAATATCCCTTCCGCCTTGTGCGTAAATTGCCTGAGTTATCCCCCAAGCGATGGATTTATCATTTGCAACGCCCATGATAAGCCCTTTTTTACCTTCAAACAAATTACCTTTTGTGTATCCTTCTAGTTCAAGCATCTTTAGTGTTTTTATTAGTTTAGATTATTATAATTATTTCAAAAATATTAGCTTGTTATTTTCCAGCTGCCATCAGGTTGTCTGCAGGCATTACCGAACGCTTTTTGAGATTGTCCGCCAACCATAACTGTCTGGCTGTATTCCCTGCAATAACTTCCACCTTGTGTCTGGTAAGTTCTTGTAGGGGTTATAGTTCCGCTGTTACCAGAATCAGGGTTAACCCATTTTGTAGTTACGCCAGATGCATTCCTTTCAAGTGCAGCTTGTGAATTGCTTTGTATGTATTGCATGTCAGCTCTGTCAAGTGACTGGCCAACTGAATTTCCAAGTAAACCACCGAGTATCGCGCCGCCTATAGTTGCAACAGTTTTACCTTGGCCTTTACCAACCTGGTTTCCAAGTATACCGCCGCCAACGCCACCAAGCACCGTACCGATCTGCTGTTTGTTTATACCAGTTCCGCCAACGCCGTTATATCCGTCGTTTGAACCATATCCACCAGGGCCATATTGTGGTGTACAAGAAGCAACAGCAAGTGAAACTAAAGCAATTATTGAGGCTAATTTTTTCATATATTCTCCAAGGGTTATAGTGTTACCGTTATTTCTCTAAAATTTACATTTTGTCAACGTCTATATAGTCATTCCCGCCTTTACTCACTGATGGGTAAATAACTATCTCAGCATTTTTATTGAAATCAAAACCGATCTTTGTCAATTCTTCCTTAAGGGAAATAACCCTGTTCAGCGCTTTTTGTCTGGTCAGTTGCGGATTTTCTTCCTGTGATGCAAAAGATTTAACTTTTAAAGATTTTATTTTGTTCTGCTCAGTTATTTTTAACATTGAATTGAGCGCCAGCTTGTCATCGTCGTTAAGGGAAACTGATTCCTTAGTATATTTAATCCTGATAAGGTTATTATCATTCTTCTGCGGGTCAGATTTGCTGTCCCATGAAAGGTCTTTGTTATCCATTACCACAACGTCAATTTTCTTAACTGGTTCAGGAGGTGTAACATCTTCAGCCTGGTTAACCAGCGCTGGATCTATTTGCAATTCCTGCGCAGATGCACTTAAAGCAAAAAAAAGTAAAAATAACGTTGTTATTTGTAGCATATGGAAACTCTTTTTCTAAGTTCTTCAAATAGGGAGTTATTAGCCGCAATTATAGAGCCGGTATTAAGGAAGTCAGTGCCACCGTTTATCTCGCTTACCATACCTCTTGATTCCTGAACAAGCAATACTCCTGCCGCAAGATCCCATGGTTTTAGGTGATTATGCCACATACCGTCAAGCTTTCCTGCCGCAACAAATGCAAGCTCTAAAGCCGCAGAACCATATATGCGGGCATTTACTTTGACTTTTTGAACAGTATCAAGGTCTTTTTGCCTGTAGTCCTGATTATGTTTCGCAACATAACATGCAAATAGCGATTCTTCAATATTATCACGTGCCGAAACCTGAAGTCTTCTGTTATTACAATAAGCTCCGCCGCCTTTCTCAGCTATATACATTTCGCCAATTGCAGGTGCGTAAGTTACGCCAAGCATGGTCTGTTTTTTACCGTTGATATTTTCGATCAAAGCGCCTGAAATACAGAAAAATGGTAATCCATGCATGAAATTCGTTGTGCCATCTATAGGGTCAAGAATGAACTGCATCTTGCTGTTGGTGCCTTGTATAATACCAGCTTCCTCAGATAATATACCAATTGTAGGATACGCTTTCTGAAGTTCCTCTATGATTATCTGCTCAACCTTTAAGTCAGCCGAGGTAACGAAATTTCCCGGCCCTTTGCGTGAAACCTGCAGATTCTCTATCTCTCCATAGTCCCTTGATACTACTTTACCGGCTTTAAGAATAGTGGTCTCCAGAGTTTTTAATATACCCTTCATTGATCCTCAATTTTACGATTTCCGCCTGTTTACTCTTGGATTTCATTAAATTCCACTAAAAAAGAGGTTTTGCATATAAAAACCTGAAAAATAACAATAAATTGTCACTGAATTTTTTAACAAAGGTACTTCCGCACCTGAATATTCATATTTATGTTAAGTATATGAGAGCTTTCAGAATGACTATAGTTTGGGTATTACCCTTAGGTTAACTCGTCATAAGTAATTATTTAGCTAATAATTCTCTTTATTAAAAACCTTAGAAATAGATTTCTGTAATAGGAAATATAAGTAAAAGTTTACGTGGTGTTTCCTTTTACTTAAAAAGCCAAAATATATTGCAGAGGTTTATTGGTGGCTTATCCGCGATTTAAAATAAGCAAGTGCGCGCACTTAAATTAAACTAACGACTATAACTAAAAACCAATGACTATTCAGCCCTTCTGACATAAGTAGAATCAGCAGTTTTAACTACAACCCTATCTCCGGTTGCTACGAACTGCGGCACCATTACGCGTACGCCGTTCTCAAGTATCGCTGGTTTGTTAGAGCCTGACGCCGTCTGGCCTTTTACAACGCCTTCTGCTTCAGTGATGGTGAGCGTAACTTCCGTTGGAACGTTCGCTGATATCATCTGGTCTTCAGCAATTTCCATTATAACTTTCATACCATCTTGCAGGTAAATGTCTGTGCCATGGAAAAGGTCTTTGTTAACTTCAACCTGTTCATAATCTATACTGTCCATCAACGTTATCATATTCCCGTTGGTGAAAAGATATTGGTAATCTTTCACTTCAAAGTGAGCTACATCAATAGTTTCTTCCGAGCGGAAACGCTGGTTGAGTTTTGTTCCTGCTTTTAGCTCTTTCATTTCCATCTGCACGAACGCGCCGCCTTTACCAGGTTTTACGTGTTCGGTCTTAAGAACCTTCCATAGTTTTTTCTCATGGATAATAATATTTCCAACTCTTATATCATTTGCTATTTTAGACATACCAATATCTCCTGAAATTTTAAATTTTTCCTTCAATTACTCACTCAAGCTATAACAATCAACAATTATTTCAGTGCTGACTCCAAATCACGAATAAGGTCATTAGCATCTTCCAGCCCGACAGATAGGCGGAGTAAATTATCAGTTATGCCAATTGAGTTTCTTTCAGATTCTGGAATATTTGAATGTGTAGTTGTCGCCGGGTGAGTGATAAGCGATTTCGCGTCACCAAGGTTATTCGATATATCAACCACCTTCAGATTATTAAGCAGGTCAAAAGTTTTCGTTTTGCCTCCCTTAACTTTGAACGCCACCATCGGCCCGCCATTTGCCATCTGCTTTTTAGCTATATCATATTGCGGGTGAGATTTTAATCCCGGATAGAAAACCCTTTCCACATTCTTATGGCCTTCCAAAAACTCAGCAACTTTAGCCGCGTTCTCGCAATGTTTTTCCATTCTTAGTTTATAGCTCTCAAGCGCTTTCAGAACAACCCACGCATTGAACGGGCTTAGGGCAGGGCCGGTATGCCTGTGGAATGGCACCAGAACTTCTGTTATAAATTGTTTCGAACCTAAAACTGCTCCTCCAAGAGTCCTTCCATGCCCATCCATATGTTTGGTGGTGGAATAAACCGTAACATCCGCGCCAAGCTCAAGCGGGCTTTGCAGTAGCGGGCCGGCAAAAATATTATCCAATATAAAACGAGCGCCAACTTTCTTGGTAAGCTTTCCAACCTCGGCAATATCAGTTAAACCTAAATTCGGGTTTGCAGGCGTTTCAACAAATACATATTTGGTATTTTCATTAATGGCCTTTTTCCACCCCTCGATATCATCGCCATCAACAAAGCTAACCTTTGCGCCAAGGCGTACCAGAATATTATTTATTATATAATGGCATGAGCCAAACAGAACCTTGTTCGCAACTATATGGTCACCCGGTTTAAAATCGCACATGATGGAAGCAAATACCGCGGCCATTCCGCTAGCGACAACGCAGCAATCCTCAGCACCTTTCTCTAAAGTTATAAGCCTTTCCTCAAGCATTCTGAGTGTTGGGTTGGAATATCTCGAATATACAAACCCCGGGGCAACGCCATTAAATCGGCTTTCCGCCGTTTCAGCATTCTCATAGCAAAATCCTGAATTGAGAAAAAGCGCTTCACTAGTCTCGCCAAATTCAGAGCGCACCGTGCCACCACGCACCAATTGCGTTTGCTGGGTAGTGGCGGTTAAGTCCTGTTTTCTAGGCATTTTTACAATTTTTAGTGTTAATGTTTTTTTATAGATACGATTTACTTCGATAGCCGCAAATGTCAATATTTTATAAGAAATCCGCGTTTGTTAACGGTTAATTAACTATCCTTTGATATGATATATTAAATAAAATATTAAAATATGCCTAATGAAATAAAAAATTTTATAACTTTATCTTATACGGATAATAGGGGAATTATTATTCAGCATGAGATGACTCTTTATGTTGATAATAAGGGTGAAATAAGTTCTTTATGTATAAAAAGAGAAGATACAAACAGGTTGTCAGGTGATTTCCTTATTACAATAACTAATATAGGAAATGGAAAATTTGAAATTATAGATAGTGGATTGGATAAAGTTTTTGAAAAAGATGCTGGAGATATAATGCCAATAGTTTTTGAGCATTTAAAGGGCGATGTATTTGTTAAAGGTCGTGGTGAATTAAATGGTGAAGAAGCTGATTGCCTGAAAGCTGAATTTTTGAGTAATGTAAGTGCAGCAATTTTAGTCGGAAATAAGTCAGTAGAAATAGATAAAGTAAGAATAAATGATTTGATGACTCTAGAAGCAGGCATTTCAGAAGCTGAGGCTAAATTTATTTTAACACTCAAAGATCAATTCATAAATCCTGACGATCAGACAAAAGAACAGATCCGCCAAGTTTTAACCATGTTAAAAGATATTGACGTAAAAACTGAAGAAGATTTTAAATCAGTAATACAGAATCCTGTTTTTAATAATGTACGTGAAATATTCGGCTTTAATAAATAACATTAATTCTGACAGGATAGCTCAAGCTACTTTCGCAGTTTCCCAAGGTTTGGAAACTTTAGGTGCGCCAAAATAATAACCCTGCATCAAATCTACACCCATTTCTATGAGTTTTTTGGCCACTTCACCTGTTTCCACACATTCGGCAACGGTTTTAAGGCCGTAAGATTTGTTGAAATCAACAAGGCTTCGGATGAATATCAGGTTTTCCTTATTTTCCTCTAAGCCTAGAATATAAGAGCCATCAATTTTTACAGTATCAACTGAAAGTGAGCGCAGCTGGCGGAAAGAAGTATACCCAACCCCAAAATCATCAAGCGCAACAGTGCATCCTAAATTCTGCATGGTCGCTGTAAAATATGCAGTTTTACGAAGGTCTTTATTAGCCGCAGTTTCAGTTATTTCCATTGATATACGGCGCGAAATATCAGTATCCTTTAATATCTGGCTACATAATTTAAGCCAGTTCTCACTTCCTGTAGTAAGGTTGGAAATGTTAAGGCATAATTTAACATTCTTGCTTATTTTAAGTTCCTCAACAACTTTCCTGAGTACATATTCGTCGATCGCTTCAACCGTTCCCATTTTCTCAGCGATAGGAATAAACCGCCCCGCGGAATCATATCTGCCATTGCCATTATTTATGCGAAGCAGGCATTCATAATATTGTACGCTGCCATCTTTCGCGGAAACTATCGGTTGGTATGCCAGAACAAGGCGGTTACCATTATACGCTTCCTGAAGATAGTGCAGCTGGGTCATTTCATTCTGCGCGTCTATATGTTCTCTTCTCGCATCTTCAAAATCACAATAAAACTCATAAGTTTTACCTTTCGCATGCGTTAACCCAAGGAATGCTTTGTTTATCGCATCATAAGCATCTTTAACACCAAGGGGAAAGTGAACTGAGCCAATTGAAAGTCTTAAGTGAACCGTATCTTCAAGGTTATGGTTTTTATAGAGGCTTACTATTCGGCTAACTTCAGTAGTGATCTGCTCAACTTCACTGATGATAGGGTTTTTTAGTATAATTGCAAATTGCTCATTTTCTATCCTGTGAAAAATCGCGGAATCAGGAAGCGCCGCTTTTATTTTGCGGCTAAGATCTTCCATAACTTTGTTAGCAATATATTCGCCATGCCAGCTGATAATCATTGGCAGATTATCAATAGATACTAATAATAGAAGGTAGTTATATTTCTTGTCGTGGCCTTCGGTAAAGCATTTGGAAAGGCTTTCAAGAAGCGCGCCATCATACTCTCCGGCAAGTATATTCTTACTCGAAAGATTATATTTACCTTTTCCGGCTTTTAATTTCGTTTCATTTTGTACTGCTATCATACCGTGGAGGAAATCTTCACCATCAGATGTTTCCCTGATCGCATGCTCCTTTATCATAAGCTCATGGTCTTTCACCGTGATCTTATATTCAAAGGAAACTTCTTCAGCATGGGAGTTTATATTCGCTTCGTAAGTTTTTTTGTCTGATTTACTTAAGAATTCTAGATACTTATCTTTAGAAGAAAGATCACTTTCCTTAATGCCCAGAACCGTTTTAGTGTCGCCATACCATGTCAATTTATCGGAGTTCAAATTATGAATATAGAAAACTGCGTTTCCCTGGCCTTTTGAAAATTTCCTTTTTGCGAATGACATTACAATAAATATTTAGTCTTGAATTAGAATCCAAATCAACTAGCATTCACCAGAGCCTTATTCAAAATAATATGTCATATCATGTTTGGTTTCAATGAATATTTATTTTTAGCTATTGCTTATTTGCTTGGCTCGATACCATTTGGTGCAGTTTTGGTTAAAATGCTTGGGCTGGGAGATATAAGATCCCAGGGTTCTGGCAATATCGGCGCAACAAATGTTGTCAGGGTCGCAGGTAAAAAAATAGGCGCCGTGGTTTTCCTGCTGGATTTTATAAAAGGCTTCCTGCCGGCATTCATGTATATGAATTGCTGCGGCGAGGAAAATTCAGCCAGATTCTTCATCGCATTCACTGCCGTGCTTGGCCATGTATTTCCCATATGGCTGAAATTCAAAGGCGGGAAGGGCGTCGCAACCGGTTTTGGCGCAATATTATCTATAGATTCCACCTTATTCTTTATTGCTGTTTCTTTATGGGTCATTACTTATCTTATAACTAAAACCTCTTCTCTATCGGCTCTGGTCTCATACGGGTTACTGCCATTCATCTCATTTTTTATCTATTCCAATAATACTCACCTGTTCATATTTTTAGCCGCTCTATCGCTACTAATATTCTTTCGCCATATTGCTAATATTAAAAGATTGCTTAACGGTGAAGAAAGATCCTTCAAAAAGAACAGGTCATCTTAAGTTTGCTTATGACTATAAATAGATTTGCAAATAAAGAATTCTGTAATGATAAGAATCTGGTAACCACCATAAGACTCGCCCGAACCAGAAATGTCGGCCCTATAACTTTCCTGAAACTTCTTTCAAAATATAAAACTCCTGATAACGCGCTTAATGAAGTGCAGAATATTTTAAAGGGAAAAAATATTACCGGTGAATTGTATTCGCAAACTCAGGCAGAAGAAGAAATTTCACGCACACAAAAATTTGGCGGAAACATAATTTCCATCTTCGATGAAGCCTATCCATATTTATTGTCTGAGATATATGACCCGCCGATCATGATATCCTATCGCGGAAATTTGGGGATAACTAAAAATAGGTCAGTGGCGATCGTCGGAGCCAGAAATTCATCTAATAACGGTGTCAGCCTTACTTATAAATTTTCTTCTGAACTTACGCAGGCCGGATATACAATAACTTCCGGCCTTGCAAAAGGCATTGATGCTGCAGCCCATAAAGCTGCGATCGATGCAAAAAACAAAGCTTCAACAATCGCAGTTATCGCTGGCGGCATAGATAATATCTATCCCAAGGAAAATAAAAAACTCTATGAGGAGATATTTGAAAAAGGTCTTGTCATCTCTGAAAATCCTTTTGGATCATTACCAAAGTCGGAATCTTTCCCGCGGCGCAACAGGATAATTTCTGGTCTGTCTCTTGGTGTTCTGGTAATCGAAGCTGCTATCAGGTCAGGCTCACTTATCACTGCAAGGTTTGCCAGTGAGCAGGGCAGGGAGGTTTTTTGCATCCCCGGCTTCCCGCTTGATCCGCGGGCAGAAGGCCCAAATGACCTTATAAAAAAAGGCGCAATGCTGGTAACTGATTCAACTGATATAATTTCTTCCTTAAGGGATTTTACCGAAGAAAAAATAATAGACAGGAAGCAGAGCAACCTTCTTTTTGATTCAGAAGATAATATTGATTTTGATATTGCCAATTATGAATCTAAAATTCCTGATAAGGAAATTATCGAAATTGAAGAAACTAAAATATTTTCCGCTGACAATATAATAAAGAATCTTTCTTATACCCCAACTGAGATCGATGAGATAGTTCGCCAGACAAAACTTTCATCATCACAGCTAAACTCAATATTGCTGGAGCTTGAAATAGCCGGGGAGATAATGCGCCACCCGGGCAACAGGATATCCCTTGCGGGATAGTTGGAAGTTTAAAGTTGGAAGTTCGAAGTAAAATTTCTTCCAACTTCAAACTTCCAACTAAAAACTATTCAAACGGCTCTTTCTTTTCCCCATATTTATGCTATAATATCTATGCCTCGCAAGAGGATATGGTGATAAACGCTTTCTCGTAATAAGCACATTGGACCCGGGGGCGGTACCCGGCGGCTCCACCACCAGAAGATAATATTTGTCTTCTGCTGATGGGGTCGAAATAGGCTTGACAGTTGCAGTAAAGGTTTAAGTTTTGCCCGGCGAGATATAGCCGCTAAACGTTTCGAAATCATAAATGCAAACGACAATTTTGCAGTTGCAGCAAACGACAATTTTGCTGTAGCAACTCTTAAAGCTGCCTAGTTGATCCTCAATGAGGATCTAAAGGTGTTTTAGGAAAGGGGCCCGCGGGGGGCCTAGCAACAGAACCCCCGCATATTTTCCATCTATAAAAACAATCATGACAATATTAATCTCTATCATTTTATCACTGGTATTTGCAGTTCTGAATCTAGAATCTGCGGTAATATTTTTTCTTTGCGGATATATCCTTGCAAAAAATCTTCCTGAAAATTCATCTGGAAGCATAAAAGATAAAACCAGAATTCTTCTCCCCGCTATTGCCGTAACAGTAGTGATATTGGGAAGACATTTGAATACATATCTTCATGGTTCTTTCCCAGCATCTTTTTGGCTCTCGGTTTTTGCTATATCTTTAAATGTTTTTTTATTTGGTTTTCTATTCCTTCAGCTTGAAAAAATCTCAGTAAAAAATTCTTTTGAAATAATTTTAAAGAAATTTTCCGTCATCATGGCTGTCTGCCTGGTGATAAAATTATTTTCTATTTTTTATAATTCATTTCATATGAATTATTATCCGTTCAATTAACATTTGCTGTTTATCATTTTAAAAAAATAACGTTTCCCACCTAAGTTTTTGAAATGAAGTTTTATGTTTGATACACGGAAATTTTTTTAAAAATTTCACAAAATTTTTTGTCAGGCTTTACGCCATAATTTTCTGTCAACACAAATACTTTTATAAAAGATTTTTATTTCTGTTTACCTCCCCGCGTTTTTTTGTAGATTCACATTCCACCTTTTGATGATTATTCGAGATTGGCTTTTGAGGCTGATTTCGCTTAGTAGTTGAAAATTTGATACAGGCAAAATTTATTATGGAAAACTTTAAGAATATCTCTGCTAAACAAGCGTTTGATGTTCTAAAAAATGAAAAAAATTCTTACCTGATTGATGTAAGGACTTTACCGGAATGGAATTTTTGCGGCATACCAAATTTATCATCAATCGGTAAGGAAGTTATTTTAATTTCGTGGATGTTTTATCCGCGTATGGAATTGAATAATGAATTTTGGGATCAGGTTGAAAAAAACATTCCTGATAAAGATTCAAAGATTTTTTTCCTTTGTAAAGTTGGTGGCAGGTCAGCTGATGCAGCAATTAATATGTCAGAAAGGGGATATAATAATTGTTACAATATAGTTGCCGGTTTTGAAGGTGATAAAAATGAAAACGGTTGCAGGGGTAAAATAAACGGCTGGAAGGCTGAAAATTTACCTTGGTATCAAAATTAAAATTTTAGGTCTTATATATAAATGTCATTATTAAGCGTACATACTGAAACAGATAACACCTCAGGAACAATTGCAGAATTGTGGAGCAGGGTATGTAATAAATTTGCGGAGCTTCAGGGCAACGCGGTTTATAACAACTGGCTTAAGCCACTCACTCTGGATTCTATTGAGAACGGCTTTGCTATCATGTCTAGCCCTTCAAGGTTCATTAAAGACTGGGTAATATCAAACTACACTTATGCTTTAGGCAGGATACTTGCTGAAGAAATATCCGGCTTTAAAGCATTTGATATTCTTGTTAGGAAAAGTTCTCCGGCGCATATTAATAATGCAGGTTCCGCAGTTATCAGGTCTAATGAGATTAAGCAGCAGGCTCTGGATCTGGGGGAAGTTAAGCAAAATAAATTCACTGACCTTCTTGCTAACAGGCTTGATTCAAAATTCTCTTTTGACAATCTTGTTATCTGCGAATCTAATATTCTGGCTGGTAACGCCGCGATGAAAATTGCTGACAATGATGATTGTGATTCACTTTCACCTTTATTCATTCACAGCAAAGTGGGAATGGGCAAAACCCATATTATGCAGGCTGTTGCTAACAGGGCAATGCAGAATAAATCTTACGGTAAGATATTATATCTCTCAGCTGAAAAATTCATGTTCTCTTATGTGCGCGCGCTAAAAGAGAATTCCATGATAGACTTTAAAGATTTCGTACGCTCGGTAGATTTATTGCTGATCGATGATATCCAGTTCATTTGCGGTAAGCAGAACTTTCAGGAAGAGTTTATCCACACGGTAAGTGCAGTTATTGATGCTGGCGGTAAAGTTATACTCTCTGCCGATAAATCCCCTAACAGGATGGACGGCCTTGATGATAGGATCAAATCCCGTCTGGCTGGCGGTCTGATAGCTGATATAAAACCTTATAACCCTGAAGATATATTCAATATCCTTAAATCAAAAGCAGATATTTCCAAAACCCATATCGCAGAAAATATCCTGAAGCTGATCGCTGATAATGTTTCTGAAAGTATCAGGGAAGCAGAGGGTGTACTCAATAAAATTATCCAGACCTCAAAGCTTACCAATAAAGAGATCAATATGGATCTTGGTGTTTCGATAATAAAATCAGCCTATGTTTCTGCTAAAAAAGAAGTTACGCTTGATGATATTAAAAAGCTTATCTGCCAGAAATTCTCCCTTACCCAAACAGAGATAGAATCTGCAACAAGGCTTAAAAAAATATCTGAAGCCCGCCAGATAGCAATGTACCTTGCGAAGAAAACCACCACTAAAAGCTTCCCTGAGATAGGCAGGTTCTTTGGTGGTAAAGACCACGCAACTGTTATCCATGCCGTAAAGAAGATCGAAAAGATGATAGCGGAAAACCCTAACTTCGAAAACCTTGTTTCCAACCTCTCTGCTGGTTTAGTATAAAATTAACTGTAGGATTTCTGTTGTAATAATGATGTTTTTCTTACATCTTGTTCCCGCATCTATACCTGTTTGAATGTTTGAATTACTGAATAAGCGCGAAGAGAATAAAGCCCATAAACCTCATTTTCTGGGGCATCGTAAGCGTTTAAAAGAAAGGTTTTTGAACGCTCTTACTACAAATTCGACTTCATCCATTGCCGATTATGAGATATTGGAGATCGTATTATTTACCGCTTTCCCAAGACAGGATGTAAAGCCACTTGCAAAAGAAATTCTCGAAAGGGCAGGTTCCATCGCAAAGCTCATATCACTTGAACCTATCGTTCTTGAAAAGCAATATAAACTCAACCAGTCTGCCATAACTTCTCTAAAAGCAGTTTATGAATTATCACTCCGCGCTTTAAAGGAAGAGGCTAAAACAAAACCGGTACTTCAAAGTTGGAAGGCACTTTTAGATTATTGCAGGCTTGCTATGGCCAGCTCCCAGAAAGAACAGTTCCGCCTTTTATTCCTGGATAAGAAAAATAAATTACTAGCTGACGAAGTGCAGCAGACCGGCACTGTAGATCAGACACCGATATATCCGCGCGAAGTAGTTAAACGCGCTCTAGAGCTTGGTGCATCGGCGCTTATCATGGTTCATAACCACCCTTCAGGTGATCCTACGCCTTCAAAATCTGATATTGAGATGACTGAGGGTGTTGAGAAAGCTCTTCAGGCAGTTGATATTAACCTTCACGATCATTTGATAATCGCTGCTGATGCACATTTTTCTTTTGCGGGGAATGGACTGCTTTAATTTGTCTGGGATTAGGACTAGGGAATTCTTTTGGGGGGAGAAGTGAACTTCTTTGAATTCCCTAGCCGTAATCTCAGATTACACCATAATGGTTAAATAAAGGTTAAAATATAACATTTATTTTAATAAAATTAAAATTCGTGTTTTATCATTCCAAGTACAGTGTAACCAATGCCGTTTGTAGCAGTATGGTTAGGGTTTTTAACCGCTTCACCTGATACTATAACATCTGTATCCTGATTAACCTCTTTAGCATATGAAGTATGTAATTTTACAGTTCTTGAGCTAGGAGCAAGGGATTCAGCAAAACTGTTTCTGGTTGCCACGCCGCCTTCTTCCATTCCATAAGTCATTCCTCTAATAGTACCACTTTCAACTTTTAAAGGTTGGCTAAGCGCCATAGTTATACGGTCATTACCAAATACTTCTTTTCTGGTAAAACCAAGGTTAAATGAGCTTGATACTATATTGCTTGCTTCTGAAAATGCTGCATCCTGTGAAGGGGTTGTTTTACTGAATCCTGCATAACCTTCCGCAAAGAAGCTCCATTTATCATTAGCATCATAATTCATGCTAAGGCCAGTGAACATAGTGCTGGAATTGTTGTTCGTATCAAAGATACCGCCAGTTTGAACGCCGAATAGACTGTCATTTTCCGCTATGTAACCTTGTTTAAGGCCAAGAGTTAATTTGCTTGAAGGTTTGAAATTTAGTTCAGCCATTCCACCTGCGTAATCAAGGCCATAATCATTTTCTGCAATAAAGGCTGTAAAGGTAGAATTAACGTTATCAGATATCCTGAATTTCATTTGTGATGCAGTTGACTGGATATTTTTTACATAAGCAAAATATGGGATAGAAAAATCTTCAGAGCTTATGAATTCATTTGAACTGAAAGACCTGTCATTATTAGTGAATAGATTATTGAGGTCTGAAGTCAGACCTGAAGTTCCCGAAATATTCTTACTAAGCTCATAAGTTCCAAGTGCAACTATAGGCATACCGCCAGAGATAGCCTGGGTATTATCTGTCTGAACTGCTGCAAGTGTAATATCATCAAACTTAAGGGTGATCTTGTCAGATATTGATGCTTGAAGTAATTTTTCTGAGGCAGGGTTTTTGAAATTTTTATAATTGGTAACCAGATCATCTTTGAATCTTGCAACTGGCGCCGCACCAATATCAAAATACCTGCTAAGGTCATCAACCATCATAACTGAAACACCTTCTTTTTCTGCTGAGCCGCTGTAGCTATCACCAAAGGCAGACATAGTAGAAGATGTTGTAACATAGCTTGGTGTGAACGCGCTGGTGAATGCTCCGCTACCAGTTAACACCGTTGGGTTAGTATCTCCTTTTGTTGGGTCAACCATGAACTGAGCTTGCGGAATACCCCATCCGTAAATTTCATCAACTCCTTCTTCCCCAATATCTTTTGAGAATTTTTTGGTAATATTAAGAACCTGCCTTGTGGTAAGTGTTGGCCATAAACTCCAGAAAGCTGCGAAGAATCCTTGCGCCGCAGGTGCTGCATATGAAGTTCCTCGTAAACTTGGTCCCACTTGTCCTTCTACTGGCATTGCAAAACATTGATCTTTTGTTGAGCCGCAAATCTGCGCATATGGTGCTCTGGTAAGGGAATTTGGATCAATAGCAGTAACTGCTACAACATTGTTACTTGAGCTTGCAAACATGGCAGGATAACCTGGCCTGGTAGTTATTCCTTCATTTTGATAACCATTTCCTGTTGCTACCGTTATAATGGTTTGAGCCCTGTTATATAAGCTTCCAAAATCTGCTGAAGGAGACCCATTAGGAGTGTTTGTCCCTAAGCTATAATTTACGACAGCCGGTTTACCAGCGGTAAGTTTTGAAGCAACGAAGGTAGAGGCACCTCCAACCTGTGCTCCAGAAAATGTTGAAGAGAAAATAAATTTATCGGCCCCTGGCGCGGCGCCCATCATTGTGCCATCATCGTCTATTCCACCTGCAACTACCATGGTACTTGCGCCATGATGCATATTCTTTATGCTGCCATCAGGTAATCTTACGGGAATATAATCATGCCTGATATCATCTTTAAAAGAATGGCAATCACCATTGGGAGTTAAGCTACTCCAAGTGCAGTTTGAACCTTGGGGAACTGAGTTTTGTGTATTATATCTACCAATAACTTTGCTTGAATCTATAACGCTGCCTATTTGTGATATCATATTGCCTTGGCTATTTGGACCCCAGTCAACTGTTCCAAGTTCAACTCCACGCCCTATTTCTGCGTTGTTTGAAAATTTTGCAGCAATATATTTGAACTGTGTTATTCCTAAATAATTGCCGTTTGAATCATCAAGCCCAGATATCGAATTAGGGTTCCTTTTATCAGCTATAGGCTGCCTGCCATAAGTTACATCTGAACCGCTATTTGAAGAGCCACCTGAGGTATTAGATGAACCTGAGGTATTAGATGAACCTGAGGTATTAGATGAACCTGAGGTATTAGATGAACCTGAGGTATTAGATGAACCT
>JANPLD010000011.1:0-6382 GCA_031426355.1 Alphaproteobacteria bacterium
GAAGGCAGCCAGTTGAATGTGTACGGACCAGTTCCTCCATTAGCAGTTAAATTGATTGCGCCATTTGATCCGCCGAAGCAAGAAACGTTTGTTACAACTGTTGTTCCTGAAACAGGACTTGTAGGTTGTGTTACCGTTGCAGTTACAGTTCCTGTGCAACCATTTGCATCGGTAATGATAACTGTATAAGTTCCGGCGATTAAACCTGTGCGATCTTCCGTTGTCGGACCAGAAGGCAGCCAGTTGAATGTGTAAGGGCCAGTTCCACCTGTCGGAGTTAAATTAATCGCACCGTTTGATCCGCCGAAGCAGGCAACGTTAGTTACCACTGTAGTTCCTGAAACAGGTGAAGTTGGTTGAGTAACTGTAGTTGTTACTGTTCCTGTGCAACCATTTGCATCAGTAATCTGAACAGAGTATGTTCCTGCAACAAGTCCTGTGCGATCTTCTGTCGTCGGACCTGAAGGAAGCCAGTTGAATGTGTACGGACCTGTTCCGCCATTCGGAGTAAGATTGATTGCACCATTTGAACCACCGAAACAAGCAACGTTAGTTACAACTGTTGTTCCTGAGACTGGTGAAGCTGGCTGTGTTACTGTTGTTGTTACTGTTCCGGTACATCCAACGTTGTCTGTTATTACAACTGTGTAAGTTCCGGCTGTAAGACCTGTTCTGTCTTCTGTTGTCGGACCTGATGGTAACCAGTTGAATGTGTAAGGACTTGTTCCACCATTCGGAGTTAAATTAATTGCACCGTTTGATCCACCGAAGCAGGCAACGTTTGTTACAACTGTAGTTCCTGAAACAGGTGAAGTTGGTTGAGTAACCGTAGTTGTTACTGTTCCTGTGCAACCATTTGCATCGGTAATAATAACTGTATAAGTTCCTGCTGTTAATCCTGTGCGATCTTCGGTAATCGGACCTGAAGGCAGCCAGTTGAAAGTGTAAGGACCGGTTCCTCCTGAAGGAGTTAAATTAATTGCACCATTTGATCCGCCGAAACAGGAAACGTGGGTTACGACAGTCGTTCCGGAAACAGGTGAAGTTGGTTGAGTAATAATTAAAGATGCTGTGGATGAACAATTATTCACATCTGTAATTGTAACCGTATAGTTTCCTGCCGGGAGACCAGTCGCAGTTGCCGCGTTTCCTCCAGAAGGAGACCACAAATAGGAGTAGGGTCCAACGCCTCCGGTAGCTGAAGCATTAGCACTTCCATTAGATCCACCAAAACATGTAACATTTGAACCTGTTACAGCTGATGCGATCACATTGCTCCCTGTTCCGTGGATTGAAAAACTATAAGCAGGTTCGTCGCAATCATTATTATTAATTGTAATAGTTGCTGTGCGTAAACCTGCAGCTGATGGATTAAATTGAATTACAAAAGAAGTATTACCGCTTCCGGCTACCGACAAAGATGGCGAGGTCTGAATTGTAAAATCAGAAGCGTGCGATCCTGAAATAATGACAGAGGAAATAACAAGATTCGCTCCTCCTGAATTTTCAATCACAAAGGTTTTCGAAATGGTGCCGTTACAAACAGACATTGTACCGAAATCAGTAAAATCCGAAACGGATGGTGTTACGTCTCCGCTTATAATAGAAACAGAATTTCCGGTAACATTAATTTCGGGAACAATAACAAGCGATTGAAATTCATAAGCTCCAAGATCAAATGTAAGTCCACCCGGTTTTGCATCGAAAGGACGCGCATTATTAGCAACATCTGTAGCAGGTGCGCCGGATGCTGTTGCGGTATCAATTGCCGGTGAGCAGATGGTTAGGGTCAGATCCCCGATTAAACTATTTGTAAATCGCGGATCAACGTTATAAATTGTTCCACCTGTAACATTGCCTTGCCAAATAGTATTTGAGACATTCAGCGTACCGGATGCATGACCGATCTCTGTATTTGACGCAACATCATTATTGTTAGCAAGATTGCCCCAGAATATGCAATTGGTAATTGTGGCATTGGAGTTCGAGTTATTATTGATTCCACCACCCTGGTTAAAACCTAATGCATGATTTTTAGCGAAGCTGCAATTCGTCAATGTGAAGGTTCCCCCGGTGTTATTGTAAATCGCGCCGCCGAGACCTACTGTTGTAGTATTTGACCAGAACACACAGTTGGTTGCAATGGATGGTGTTCCATTATTGTAAATGGCGCCACCGTGCTGACTTGAGTTTGTAACCAGGTTTTGACTGAATACGCATTGGTATAAATTAAAACCTCCTTGCCCATATAGTGCGCCTCCACCACCTGCAGCACGATTGCCCTGGAAGGTGCAATTAGTAAAAGTATTCGCCGTAGAATAAAACTTATATAACGCGCCTCCTGGTCCGGTAAGAGCAGTATTGTTTATGAACGTGCAATTGGTATACGTTCCGGCCGTTTGACCTGAGTTAATGGCGCCGCCGCCACCACTTGCAGTTGCACGGTTATTCGTGAAGTTGCAATTTGTGAAAGAGAATGTTGCAGTTAATACGTTCAACGAGATTGCGCCACCATTAAATCCTAAATTATTATTGAATGTGCAATTGGTAAATGAGCCGGAAGCATTTCCACCAATATAAACTGCGCTTCCATTTCCATTGTTTTCAAAATTGCAACCTCTGAGCACCCAGTTTACGGGACCTTCTGCATAGATACCCGAGCCCACTTTTCCGAAATTGCTACGTACAGTCACACTATCAAGTCGAATATTTCCTGTAGTGCCGAGATGAATTCCACCTGCCCTGTTATACATATTTCCTGTGCCGGTGCTGTCCGCATTTCCTTTTTCGACAGTGAAACCGCTCATTAAAGTTGTATTGGTAAGATTTGTTGCATCAATCACAACAAAACAATTGTCAATACTGTCATTTGGTGTGCCGATGTCACCAGAAAGAATGGTTCGGTTTACTGTAAAATCGCGTGATGCAAAAGTTCCGCCGCCATTCGGAAAACCTCCATAATAACAAACTCCATTCACGAGTGTATACTTTTTCAATCGTGCAGGACCTACACTTGGCTTATGTGTACCCGCCGCAACTAATACAGTATCGCCTGATGAAGCCGTAGCTACAGCACTTTGAAATGAAGTAAATGCATTTACCCAGCTTGATCCATTGTTAGCGCCTGTCGCTGTATGATCAACGTAATATTTGGAAAGATTAATAACCTGGTTTTCATAAGCGCCCATATCCCTGCTATTACCTCCGGGAATTGCATCAATGTTCCGGTTATAATTATCAAGATCGATTGTTAATCCATCACTGTTTGCGTCACCGGTTGTGTTTTCACCTGCATCTATCGCCGGGGATAATGTGCTGATGTGACCGGTTACATCAGTAAATAAAGGATCTGCATTCATGATTGATACGCAGGTCGCGCCACCGCCCGGACATCCGCCCTGGATAATGCTGGAGCGGAGAACAATGCTGCCTGTTCCTGCAATGTGAGTTGCGCTGCCCGTATTTCCCCATACGATACTATTGTAAAGTCTGTTGCTTCCCCCGCTTTGATAATAAATAGCATTTCCACTGGTTGTAGCAGCATTGTTTTTAAAAGTGTTATTGTACATGTTGATGTTAACAATCGCATATACACCGCCGCCATTTGTTGTAGCGGTGTTGCTGACATAACTGCAATTCATTATGAAAGTAGAAGCAAATGCATAACTACCGCCACCAAACGAAGCCGTATTATTCTCAAATTTACATTGCCTGTATTGCGGATTACCCCCGGCATCATGATACGTTCCGCCGCCCTGGTCATTTGCAGTATTAAATCGGTAGGTGCAAAACCTCGACGTTAAATAACCTGATGTGATGAATGCTCCGCCACCATCGTTGTCAGGAGCTGCACCATCAGCGCGTCCACGTTCTACTATAAATCCATTTAACTCACCTTGTTGTCCTGCACATCGTACAACATGGTAGCTATTGTCTGTGTGAATGCCAATTGTTCCGATATCTCCGCTTAATATAGTTGGATACAAATCCCAGTTACGACTTGCCAGGATACTCCCCCCGGTTGGAAATCCTCCCACAAGCACTACACCTGTCTTCATGTTGAAGCTAAGGCTCCTGTTACCCGGTGATGCCAGGTCGGGCTTGTATGTTCCCATCGCAACAAAAATAGAATCGCCGGAAGTTGATGGAGTAAGCGCGTTCTGCAGGTTTAAAAATGCGTTGGTCCAGCTCGTTCCGTTATTAAGGCCTGAAGCAGAATTGTCAACGTAGAATTTTGTTGCATTTGCGCTACAGTATAATAGTGTCAAAGCGCTGATTAAAACAGCGATGGGTAAGGGTCTGAATTTCATAATTGGGGTTAGTTGGTTTTTTTGGGGAGCGTAAATATCGTTTAAAATTGCGAGGATTAAATACGAACATTTACGTATAAATCGAAAAAGTGTCGCAGGTATTCGATATGTAATTTTTCATTAAATAGAATAGGGCGTTTGTTGTTCATCCATGTTTAGCTTTTTGACAATGTCAGTGTGATTGTCAGTAGTGGCCAAACTTGGGGTGAGCTTCATAAACAGGTTGATTTGAGAGGTAATTTATATCCAGCATTACTTGCAGATTGAGCTGTGGTTGAATAATAAAAAAGAGCGTCGACCATCGATCAACGCTCTTTAGGAAATAATTTAATTATCAATCAGTGTAATCACTGAAGCAAGTGTGCTTAAATCTTCACAACACGGTGCATGCTTACTTTATCGTTTGCTGTGATGCGGATAAAATAAACCCCCACAGGCTTGCTGCTTAAATCGATTGTGATGGTTTTTGCATTCGGTTTATTTTCATCAGCGATTAATTTTCCGTCTGCGGAATAAACTTCAATCATTACATCTGTATTTATTTCAGAAGAAGTATTGATTGTCAGTTCCGCATTTGTTGGATTCGGGAAGAGATTCCATGCTGTTGTTGCAATGGTTTCAATTCCGATACACGCATCGACAAGGATGCTGTCTGTTGCGCTTGCGGTGCATCCGTTTACATCTGTGAATGTGTAGCTGATGTAATGCATTCCCATTCCCGCAGCAAACGGATCAAATGTATTTCCTGATACAGTAGTTCCGCTCCATGTTCCACCTGCAGGTGATTCACCGGATAAATTAATTGTTCCCGGGAAACTTCCGCATGCGGTATCCATTGGTAAGGAAACAGTAACGAGAGGTGCATTCGGATCGTTGATGGTTGCGTTCGTTGTTGTTGAACAACCGTTTGCATCAGTAACTGTTACACTGTAAGAACCTGCAGCAATTGCGTTGAGATCTTCGTTTGTATCACCATTGCTCCAGAGGAAAGTGTACGAAGTTGTTCCTCCTGTTACAGCGATGTCAATTGATCCGTCAGTTCCGCCGCATGTGGTTGGATTTGTTGCAGTAATAACTGAAGCAGAAAGAACAGCCGGCTCAGCGATTGTGAATGTTGCAGTAGCTGAACAGGAATTCGCATCAGTGATGAGCACCGAATAATTTCCTGCAGACAAACCTGTTTCCATATCACTTGTTCCGCCGGAAGACCATACGTAATTGAATGCGCCTGTTCCGCCTGAAGCAATAACCATTGCGCTGCCATCAGTTCCACCGTTACACAAAACATCCGTTTGTGATGATGTGAAAGTAACTGCTGTTGGTTCTGAGATTGTAAATGTTGCAGTTGTTGAACAAGAATTCGCATCAGTAATTACCACTGAATAATTTCCTGCTGCTAAACCTGTTTCAGTTGCATTATTTCCACCCGAGCTCCATGCGTAATTGAATAAACCAGTTCCGCCTGTTGCAATAACCATTGCGCTTCCATTATTCCCACCATTACACGAAACATCAGTTTGGGATGAAGTAAATGTGATTGCAGTTGGTTCAGTGATTGTGAATGAAGCTGTAGCTGTACAAGAATTTGCATCTGTAATTACTACAGAATAATTTCCTGCTGACAAACCTGATTCCAGATCACCTGTTCCGCCGAAAGACCATAGATAAGTGAATGAACCTGTTCCACCTGAAGGAACAACCATTGCGCTGCCGTTAGTTCCACCGTTGCATAAAACATCAGTTTGAGTTGAGGTGAAAGTGATTGCAGTTGGTTCAGAGATTGTAAACGTTGCAGTTGTCGAACAAGAATTTGCATCTGTAATTACAACAGAATAATTTCCGGCTGACAAACCTGTTTCCATTGTTGCAGTTCCGCCTGAGCTCCATGCGTATGTAAGCGCACCTGTTCCGCCCGAAGCCATTACCATTGCATCACCATTGTTTCCGCCAAAGCAGGATACGTTGGTTTGCATTGTGGTGAAAGTGATTGCAGTCGGTTCAGTAATTGTAAATGTTGCAGTTGCTGTACAAGAATTTGCATCCGTAATTACAACAGAATAATTTCCTGCTGA
>JANPLD010000012.1:0-8555 GCA_031426355.1 Alphaproteobacteria bacterium
CCTATTCCAACCAATAAAGTGATAACTATGGGTGCCCATGCCGCAACAAATACCGGAAGTGTGCCCGATAAGCCAAGAGACGATATTAGGTTAGAAAGGAAATATATTACAAAACCTATCAATATGGCCATGGTCACAGAATAGCCAAAGCGCAGATGGCGAGCGGATTTGAGGCAGAAAATCGCTCCTATCATTACCATTGAAACATAAAAGAATGGCCATGAAACTATTTTATGCCATTGCATAAGGTGATTCAGGTAACTGAACCCGCTTTTCTTGAGTTTTCCAACTAGCCCTCGCAAATTCCAGAATGATACGGCTTCAGGAACGTCAAAACTATTTTGTATATCGCCATATTCTATTGTAGTCGGGATATCGTAAAATGCAGTATTTTCTATTTTGTTATCATTATATTGCAGCTTAGCATTTTCAAGCCTCCAGTAACCTTTCATAAGGTTAGCTGCAGGGGCATCGACACGGTAATAGAATTTATTGTCAGGCGTGAAAGCGTAAGCCTGAATGTTAGTTATTCTTAAGTTATCGCCTACTCTCTCAAGATTGCCAGCGTGTATGATAACATCATATTCGGCGCTGTAATCATCACCCTGCTCTGCTTTTAACAGATCCTGAGTTGTTGGGGGAAATGATATGTCCTGTTGCTTCTGCCTGATCCATAGGCCTGATTCAGACATTTGCAGGGAACTTATCTGCTGCTGGTTGATATATTTTTTGTCCAGCCTTTCATAAGCGCTATACATATAGGCTGATGCCGGGTTAATAACTGTCACCATTAATATACCGAAAAATAAAGCCACTAATATTGATGGCATCAGAAATTCCCAAACTGAAACACCGGCGGCGCGCATTACCACAAGCTCACTTTTCCTAGCCATGGCGCTATATGCCAGAACGGAGGATATGAGGATTATAAAAGGCATTATAACCTGCATCAGGAACGGTACTTTAAAGAAGACCATGGAAATTAATATGCCAACAGGAACATTCTTCTCTGAAGCCTGCCTTAATAGCTCAACCGAATCCACCATCACTATCAAAGTAGCGAATACCGCAAAAACCGTCAGGAATGACAGCAGGAAATAGCGAATTATATATGAAGATAATTTAACGGCGAGGATCATTATCAATTTTTAAGATTGGAAATATAAAATATCCCAAATTAAGCTGTTAATGCAAGGAATATCAAATATATTAGCCGATAACATCTATTTTAATTGGCAGGTTTGATATTTAATAAACATATCATTAATTTATTAACTATTCCTTTTAAAATTAACTACTTGGGGGCTTGCAAAGGGTGAGCAGACAATTATATATAGACTTATTAAATTAATCTTTAACTTAACTAATTGGAAATTATGAGCAAAATAATAGGGATCGATCTTGGAACTACCAATTCATGCATTGCGATAATGGATGGTAAAGAACCTAGGGTTCTGGAAAATGCAGAAGGCAAAAGAACTACACCTTCAGTTGTGGCATTTACTGATAGTGGCGAGGTTCTCGTTGGGGAATCTTCTAAGAGGCAGATGGTAACAAACCCTGAAGGAACTGTATACGCTGTTAAAAGGCTGATCGGCCGCAGGGGCGAATCTGAGACAACAAACAACATGAAGAAAATCGTACCTTATAAGATCATCTCAGCTGATAATGGTGATGCGTGGGTTGAAGTTAAAGGTAAAAAATATTCCCCGGCAGCTATCTCTGCTTATACTTTACAGAAAATGAAAGAAACTGCTGAAGCATTCCTCGGTGAAAAAGTAGAAAAAGCAGTTATTACTGTCCCGGCATATTTTAATGACGCGCAAAGACAGGCAACTAAAGACGCAGGAAGAATTGCCGGCCTTGAAGTTCTCAGGATAATCAATGAACCAACTGCTGCTGCCCTTGCATACGGGCTTGATAAAACTGAAGCTAAAACCATTGCGGTTTACGATCTTGGTGGTGGTACATTTGATATATCAGTTCTTGAGCTTGGTGATGGTGTATTCGAAGTTAAATCTACAAATGGTGATACATTCCTTGGTGGTGAAGATTTTGATATCAGGATCCAGGATTTCCTTGCGGAAGAATTCAAGAAAGAAAATGGTATTGACCTTAGAAAAGATCCTCTTGCACTTACAAGGTTAAAAGAAGCTGCTGAGAAAGCGAAAATTGAGCTTTCATCTGCGATGGAAACTGAAATCAACCTTCCATATATCACAGCTGATGCAACCGGCCCTAAGCACTTAAAAGTTAAAATGAGCAGGACTCAACTTGAAAAATTAGTTGATGACCTTATTGAGAGAACTCTGCAACCTTGCAAAAATGCTATTAAAGATGCAGGCGTAAATATTGAAGATATTAAAGAGGTTGTTCTGGTCGGCGGTATGACAAGGATGCCGAAAGTTATCCAGAAAGTTAAAGAATTTTTTGGCAAAGAGCCACATAGAGGCGTTAACCCTGATGAAGTTGTTGCGATCGGTGCGGCAATTCAAGCTGGCGTTCTGCAAGGTGATGTGAAAGATGTTCTACTTCTTGATGTAACTCCGCTTTCACTTGGTATTGAAACCATGGGCGGTGTATTTACAAGACTTATCGACAGGAACACTACAATACCTACGAGGAAATCACAGGTATTTTCAACTGCTGAAGATAACCAGACGGCGGTAACGATCCGTGTTTATCAGGGTGAGCGTGAAATAGCAGCTCAGAATAAAATTCTTGGGCAGTTCAACCTGGAAAACATTCCACCTGCACCGCGCGGTATGCCACAAGTTGAGGTTACATTTGATATTGATGCTAACGGTATAGTAAATGTTTCCGCAAAAGATAAAGCTACTAATAAAGAGCAGAAAATTACTATTCAGGCATCAAGCGGCTTAACTGAAGCTGAAATTCAGAGAATGATCAAAGAAGCTGAAGCAAATTCTGCGGCTGATAAGGAACGTAAGGAACTTATTGAGGAAAAGAATAAAGCTGATAGCTTAGTTTATACAACTGAGAAAACTTTAAAAGAACATGGTGAAAGCCTTACTGATGCAGATAAGAAAGCTATAGAAGCTGCATCTAATGATCTTAAAAAAGCGATGGAAACTGAGAATATCGCTGATATCAAACAAAAGATCGTTAAGTTACAGGAAGTTTCTGTTAAGCTTGGTGAAGCTGTTTATCAGGCATCTCAAAATGGTGGAACTGCTGAAGGTGGCGCTACTAATAATGAATCTAATAATTCAGGTTCTACTGGCGGCAATAGCGATAATGTTGTTGATGCAGAATATGAAGAAGTTGACGATAGCAAAAAGAAAAGCGCCTAAGTAAATTATTAAGCAACCTTATCCAGATCTATATTGGGTAAGGTTGCAATATTTGCAGCCACATTTTCATCACCCAGTAAATCCTGACTTACTTCACTTAAATTATTAAGCCTTCTGTTTATAGCATTAGTTCTGGTGCCAATAAGATTCTTGAGTTGAGTTCCAGCTTGGTCAAGTTTTTCCTGGGCTTTTTCAAGAACCTCAGAGAATTTACCGAATTCCTTTTTAACATCTCCTAATATTTTCCATATCTCACCAGAGCGTTTTTGTATTGCGAGGGTGCGGAAGCCCATCTGGAAACTTGTGAGTAGTGCAGAAAGTGTTGTTGGCCCTGCTATAGTAACTTTATAATCTCTCTGAAGAGTATCAAATAAAGTACTGTTTCTTGCTATTTCAGCATATAATCCTTCTGTTGGCAGGAACATTACGGCAAAATCAGTTGTAGCTGGCGGGTTGATATATTTCTTAATATCCTTGGCAAAAGTTTTTATATCATTTTCAAGAGCTTTAATTTCAACTTTAACTTCTTCCGGTCCAAGATTTTCGTAAGCATTTATCAGTCGGCTATATGATTCCATTGGGAATTTAGAATCTATTGGCAGATATAATGATTCACCATCTTCACCTTTGCCGGGTAATTTTATTGCAAACTCAACAACAGTAGCAGAATTTTCATGCGGGCGATAATCTTTTACATACTGGTCAGATGTCAGAATATTTTCCAGTAATGAGTGTAGCTGTATCTCGCCAAGTATGCCACGGGTTTTTACATTACTTAAAACTTTTTTAAGATCGCCCACGCCAACTGCAAGATTTTTCATTTCGCCAAGGCCGTTATGAACCTGCTCCAGCCTGTCGCTAACCAGTTTAAATGATTGGCTTAATCTTTCTTCCAGAGTTTTCTGGAGCTTCTCATCAACAGTTTTACGCATCTCTTCAAGCTTCTTAGCATTTTCCTGTTGCATAAAATCCAGCCTGCCCTGCACTGTTTCCTTAACTTTTTCTAACTGCTCGAGAAGAGTAGAAGTAAGAACAGAAACTTTTTCCTGATTATTATGAAGTGATTGTGAGATGGTTTCAGATACACTTTTAAGGGAATTAGACATTTCCTCCCTATTGTACCTTAGATTAAGTGAACTTTCCTCACGGAAATTTTTTATTTCTGATGAGATTATATTCCTTACTTCCAGAACCAGAACATCAAGTAATTGCTTATTGGAATTTGCTCCCTGTGATCTGGTTTTTATATAAAGGAATATTAAAAATACCAGACTGAGGAATGAAAGAAGCGCGCTTAATATTATAACTGGATTGTTCATTTTATTATTCAGGATTTTTGAGCTTACCGATCTGGGTTAATCTTGTAGTGATTTCTTTAGCGGTTTTAGGATCCATTTTGCCGAATATTTCAGCGGCGCTGGTTTCTTTCATTCTTGTCATGATCGGAACTGCATCCTCAATTTTCATTTTTGCGATTATATCGGCAGCGCTTTTTGGCTTCATACTTTCATATATTTTAACCAAGCTTTGCGTTTTGCCTTCTTCAACTTTTTTATACTCGCCCAAGCTTTTTTCTACTTCTTTTTTAAGGGCGCGAAGATCGTCTAATTTTTTGTCGATCTTTTCTTCTGTCAAAGCGAGTACATCGCTTTTTATTTTCAGGTCTTCCTGCCATTTAACCAAACGTTTTTTTCTTTCTGATAATCTTTGAAGAATTTGTATTTCTTCTTCACTAAGCTGCCTTATTTCGTCAACAGAAGTAATTTTTTCTTCTTCAGCTTGAGCGGGAGGAGCTTCAACTTCCCGATTAACGTTTTTTTCAAACTGGTTTTGTTCCTGCGCGATAGCGCTTTGTCCTAAATTGAAAGCGGTAGTAATATCTTTTCTATTATCAGCGATCTCAAAAACCTTGATCACCAGAAACAGAAATGCCGATACGGTTAGAACCCTTATGACGCTTAGATAACCCATAATATAAGTAAAAATTCAGGATGAATTGTTTAAAGACTTTACTAACTAAACAAAAATAAAACAATAGGAAGTGCAAAAGAAATCAGAAATTATTGAGAAACCTCTTCGCGTTTTTTTGCAATCTGGCGCAGCAAGTCATCAAGAGCGTTTTTCTTATTTGTATTGCCTTCTTTTGGAGCATCAGGAGATTTAGTTTTTTGCGGTAATGCCGTTTCAGTATTAAGTGACGGGTTTGATGGCCTTGATGGCGCAGAATTTCTGGCGGGTTCGGCCGTCATAACTTTTCTATACATATCACGCGACATGGATATTTTATCTTCCAAGGTAGAAGCTACATTCTCGCCTTTTTCCGAAAGGAAAGAAAGGTCATTAGCAAGGAACCTTGCTTTTTTTATCTGGGATTTAAGATTCTCATCAACCTGAGTACCGGTTGCCTTAAGCTCATTTATATTTTTTTCGGCCCTTACTATTGAAGAATCAAAATCAATAAGGAATTTTGAAAGCTCTTCTTTACTTTTATTGAAAGCATTTATCCTTTTGCCTAGCTTAATGCCAAGGATAACAGTTATCGCAAGCAAAAATGATATAACAATATTCAATGTAATTTCTAACGTCATTATTTTTACTAATTAAAAACCTTTTATAGCGGAAACATCAGTAAGTGAAATAGCCATATTTTCTCCAAATGCACCTAGTTTTCCTTTTAATAACGGAATGCCATTGCAGGTAACAACAAGGTCATCATCACTTCTGTTATTAGTTACCAAGGTAGAGCCTACCTTTAAATTAGCAAGTTCCTTAAGCGTAATTTTTTTACCATCAAGCTGCGCGCGTACTTTCAGGTCAGTTGATATAAGCTCATCACTTAGATGCGGCTCCCAAGAAACATCAGAACCAAAGCTTTCACCGGCAAACATCTGCATCAGGGCTTCTTTTACAGGTTCAAGCGTTTGGTATGGGAAAATGATATCAATTTTACCGCCGACACCGCCGAAATCAATATTACATGAAATGATAACTATAGGATTCTGCGGACGGGTGATAGTTGCAAAGCGTGGGTTTGTCTCAAGCCTGTCGAGCCTGAATGTAACTGATGTTACCGGAGTGAAAGCGCTTGTCATTTCCTCAAGAATCACGCGTGTAAAATTCTTTATTATGTCCTGCTCAATAGTAGTGAATGTGCGGCCATCTACTTTGAAATGAGTGCCACCTTTACCGCCGCCAAGTAACAGATCAACTATTCTGTACACAAGAGAACTGTCAATTGTAAGTAAGCCCAGATTCTCCCATTCGGTTGCCTGAAAGATTGTTATCATCGCAGGGAGAGGGATAGAATTAAGGTAATCCTCAAATTTGATAGAAGTTATATTTACGACAGTTGCTTCTGAAACCTCACCCGTAAAGCTTCGCAGCGTAGATGAAAGGGCGCGGGAGAAGCGATCAAAAACCACTTCAAGCATTGGGAATTTTTCATAATTATCGCGGGAGCGGAATAAAAGCGCATCAACGCCTCTGGTAGGGATATCCTGACCGGAACCGAACCCAAGAAGATTATCTATCTCGTCCTGGCTTAAAGTTGCATCTGCATCTTTTTTTTCCCCGCCAGCATTGACCATCTCGGTCATCATGGCGGCTAGAGCGGCTTCATCCTGAGGTTTATTTTCTTCGTTGGTGCCCATCTATTATTGTACGATGATCTCTTTGAATAAAATATTGGTAACTTTACCTTTCTCCAGAATGGAATTTACACGCAATAATAATTCCGCCCTGAGCCTTTGTAATCCTGCTGAACCCTGAAGATCACTATTCCTCATTTCGCGTAGGTAAACCTGAAACGTATCCCTTATCTTTGGCATACCGTCTGTAATTTCCGTCATTACTGCCTGATTTGGAACTTCAAGAGTTATAACGGTTTTTAAGAAGCTTACCTGATTACCCGGGTTGTTCAGGTTAACCAGGAATTCATCCATATCAAAATAAATGGTTTTCTGAACCAGTGATGGGTCAACTTCCTTATGTTCCTCAGAACCTTTTAGTGCGCCACTTAATATTACCCCGGCAGCACCACCGCCTAATAATACAACGACCAGAGCAGCGATAATTATAAGTTTTTTCTTAGATTTTTTAGGTGTGGCGCCTTCGGCTCCTTCCTCGCCTTCAACCGCGGGAGCAGCCTCGCCTGAATCCTTCGCAGCTTTAGCGGCAGCCTTGGCAGCGGCCTTTTCGGCCTTTAATTCTTTCTTGGTTTTTTTAGTCTCTTCCTGCCCTTCTACTTTTTCTTCTGCCATGTGATTTTAATTAATTTCGATTTATGTATTTGTAATACTTTTACAAATGTTATTCAAATTAATTTCCGAATCTGAACCCTTGACTGGTGTGACACTCTCTATTATTGCTTTTTTCCAACAGTTTTGCATTGTGAACTGTTTTGCGATGATACGTTGCCTCTGTGGTGGAATGGTAGACGCGACGGATTCAAAATCCGTTATACTTAGTATGTGACGGTTCAAGTCCGTCCAGAGGCACCAATTAATTTTTACTAATACCCATATTATATTTATATACTTTTTGTTTTTCTAGATAGAAAAACAAATTAATACTAGGATAACTTAGCTTCTTATTTATCCCTGTTAGTTCAGAATTTTCTGGCTTTCCTAATTTATCTATTATTTTTTCTTCTAAGGTTCCAGTATATATTCCAAGAATGGATGTGCATGAGTATCCATTAGAATAACATGATATTTTTATAACTTTGCCAGTAGATTGATCAAAACTAATTGTTATGTCTTCAGACCTATAAGAACTTAATTCATATTCCCAATAATTAAAATCTCTAAAAGTTTTGTTTTTTTCTATCTCTTTTGTTGGAATAATTAATTTAAATCCTTTCAACTTTTTATCTTTAGCTTCATCTAAGACACTGTTAGGTATTCCCTTTATATAAAGCACCTCAGCTTTGCTCATTCCAAGCTTAATATCATAATAAAATATTTGAGGCGTAATGTGATTTACATACAAAAAATAAATCCAAACTGATGAACCAATAATTATACATAGAGTTACAATTCCGATAATTGCTCTTTTTAAATCTTTTTCCAATTCCAAATTTCTCTTGTCCATTTGTAAAGTAAAAGGGTGCAAAAGAGTGCTGTAGAAAAAAATATTCCAAATCCTACTGACATAATATTGCTTTGTTTAAGGTTAATCAAGAAATTAAGATAATCATAATTTTGTATTACTTCATCTCTAACATTCTATTGTAAATCTTTT
>JANPLD010000013.1:0-14774 GCA_031426355.1 Alphaproteobacteria bacterium
TTTTTTCTGGTCTTCAGTTGGGGTAATGGTCGGCTCTTTAAATACAACTTTGGTTTTCTTACCCGCGGCGATTATATCTTTCAGAACCTGGTCTTCAGTTTTGTCACGATTCTTGCAGGAAAGGTCAAAATACTCCCAGTTGGAAATATCAACATTTGGCTCAATCCACTTATTCATTATCAAACCCATAGTATAGTGGGTCATTTCCTCACCACCTACATAAACCATTTTTGGCGCTTTTATCTTTGGCATTTTTATAGTTAATCGTTAATGGGCTATCGTTATTAGTTAGTTTTATAATATCAAGGATTACAATAAAAAAAGGGAGCATAAGCTCCCTTTAAATTTCTTAATGTTACGTAATATTAATACGCCGCATTAACTTTGATGTGGATCTCCTGATCATTACCATCTTTGAATTCATCTTTAAGTTCATGACCGTATTCAACAACACCAGAGAGGTTTCTGCCGATACCGAAACGGGCGCCAACACCTACTGAGTCAAGATCAACCAATTCGCCGCCTATGCCAGCTGTTTTTTCGTTCTTACCATAACCTTTATCGTAGAATACGAAACCTTGTATCCTATCCCTTATGGTAGTTTTAAGGATAGTATCAAGAACCGGAACATAAGGTGTTGCGATCTCAACAGTTGAAACAAATGCGTTATCACGACGGATGTTGTTGGTCTGGAAACCACGAACCGCGCCAGGGCCGCTTATAGCTTGCTGCTCTGAAGGGAGTAATCTAGACATAGGCGATACCTGACCTCTGAACAAACCACCTACTGAGAAACCAGCCAGATCCTGGAAGGTATAACGAGTATCGTATAAACCACGGAAATAAGCATATTGAGCTTCTGCGCCAGGGTTAGCAATATTGAACTCCCTATCATTATTGTTATCAGTTACATCGCCAGGTGAACCTACAGCAGTTACCCTGAATATGTTTGATGCAATAGATGAGGTTTTTGTGCCTTCATAAGTTACATAAGCCTGAACAACTTCCGGGTCAGAATTAAATACCTGCGTTCCACCAAAATCAATACTGTTCTCAAGTTTTTTGTAATCAGCGCCAAATCTCATACCTTGTACAAAACCACGGATACCGTAATCATATAAAGGTATTTCATAATCAGCATTAAGGAATGTATTTGTACCTTCAGCTTGGAATACATTGTTGATCGCTTTCGGTTTAGATTCAGATATTGAACCTGTTAATGAAAGCCTGTTCCTGAGTTCAGGGAAAGGAATGATATACTGGAGAGTATGTGAAGCAAAGTTAGCAAAATCAATACTGCCACCATAAGTATATATTACCTCATGGTCTAAGCCCCAAAGATCACCATAGCTTAAGCCCGCATATATCTGATCCTGATTAGTCGCATCCGGACCATAATTGTCATAACCACCGAACACGCGGAATGGCGTCATATCAGCTGTTTCAAGAATAAGGTCAGTACTTCTAGGGCGAGTACCTGGTTTAAAAATAGCATCAACCTGACGATATGGATACGAGTTTATCCAGCGCATATCTTCAGAAAGAACATCAGACCAGATAAAATCATTTTTTTGCAAACGTATATTACTAGCTATTTCATCATCAGTATAATACTGGTTGCCGTTAACAATAACCCTGTCAAGAACAGCCCTTTCAACTAAGCCTACGATGTAGCCATCAGTAACATCCTGTTCAGGAAAATATACGTCAACAACCGGCTGGTTCATATCCCTCATCAATACTATGATATCGCGAATCATGCCGTTAAGCATATTTTCTGTGATCTGATCATTTTTATAAGACATCAACCTCTTTTTCGCTTTGTCATCCTGAGTTAAGATATTAAGATCACGTATGAAAAATCCAGGAGTTGCGAAATAGCTGTTAAGCTTGTTTTTATAATACCAAGGCGTAGTTATCAGGATACCTTTGAGTGTAGGTGAATATCCTTTAGGAGTAACTTTTACACCGCATATTTTTGTTTCAATAACAGGTTCACCATTATGATAATTTATATTGTAAGTGGAATCATTTCTTCCAGAAATTGCAATTCTCGCTTTATCGATCGGTTCATACGGATCGCATTTTTCAGCTGGATTTGAAGGCTGGTTCAAAGCTGCATATTGCTGCTGCGAAAATGAACTATTGGAATAGAGCAAAACCGTCAAAGCAGCGATAGTTAGAAAACTGATTTTTTTCATAGCAAAATTTATTATTTTTAAGTGCTTATAAAGGAATGTGACACTATTACAATAGCAAAAGCCGCAAGTAAATATTTTTTATCTATCATTTTAAAAATAAAAAAAGGCCCCTTTGGAAATATCGCCAAAGGGGCCTAAAGTAAATTGTTATTTAGCTAAATTATTTACTACCTGGGGTTAAGATATCAACACCAGCGATAAGAGGTTTTGTAGCTAAAGTGAGTATAGCTTCAAATCCTGGTATCGGTACATAGCTAGCTAATGCCTGAGTTCCCTGAAGGGACTGCTGAACCAAAGTAAATGGAAGAGCAACACCCGCAAGTAACCTTTCACTAGTGTTAAGGCTGTTATTAGTACTACTTACATAGTTTTTAGTTAACACCTGCTGGAATTCATTTTTTCTAACCAGATTACTTTGGCCTTCAGCAAGCCTGTCATCATCAGATGTTAAACGTGTAGTAAGATCAGTTTGAGCTGTTCTGAACTCTCTTGTTTCCCCTATGCCAAGAGCCTGTATACAATCAGGGTCGCCTGGGTTTTGTTCACAATCTCCAGGATTACCTGTAAATGTTACTGGTGGCGGCGGGGAATTTTTATAATAAACTTTGAATGGTGAAACAGGGTTACTTCCATTAGCGTAGAAAGTCTCCCACTGTTCCTGACTCGAATTTACAAATTCAGTACCCGGAACAAAATCTAAGCCATTAATTTTACCATCAATATT
This sequence comes from Alphaproteobacteria bacterium, assembly GCA_031426355.1. Lineage (GTDB taxonomy): Bacteria > Pseudomonadota > Alphaproteobacteria > Rickettsiales > UBA8987 > JANPLD01. The sequence continues at coordinate 2,926 of JANPLD010000013.1, forward strand.
GTTATCACCCTGAACTCTTGTATATAAGCCAACCTGACCACCATTGATCTCAGAATCAGCGCTTAAATTAAGTGCGCCATTTCCGGTTAATCCAAGAGGATCAACTTCATCAACTACAAGAACCGCAGTTTGTGTACCATTTATTGCAGAATTGCCAGCTATATTTATATCATCATGAGCGATCATGAGAACATTCTGACCAGTGTATGTTTCACCACTTACTTCAATATCATCGTAAGCATAAAGGTCAAAACGGCCAAGTGATGTTAAAGAATTATTTGCAAGCAATGCTGTACCCAGAGCTATATCATTGAACCCTACGGCTTTGAACTGTGTATATGAATTATCAGTTCCGGTATAACCGAACTGAACATTGTCACCAAGGTCAAATCTAGCGCCATTTTCATCAGCACCGGAAACTATGATAACTTCCTTATCAGCCCTAAGATTTATAGGAGTATCAGCAAATTGAGTTGTACCAGTTCCTATTCTTTCAAGAGCAGAATCAAAAACCATATTGCTTGTGTTAAACATGCCCGAAAGTATCTGGATCTGGCCGCCAATACCGGTAAAATATGAATTAAGATTTTTACCAACACCAACAGGAGAACCTGCATTGATGCTATAGTTAATTTTATTGTTAACGTTATTAGCTATAAAATATGAACTAGAATCAAGCAAACCATTTTCAACAGTGGTATCAAAAGTATCGAAACCTTCTACCCTGAATGAAGATACATTATTAGCTGCATCTTCAGAATATTTAAATACGGCGTCCGCACTTGTAAGATCATTCCTTCCATACGATACAGGGAAACCTACAGGAACTTTATCCGTAGCTATTGTACCTGATTTCGCAATGAAGTGGCAACAAACCATTACATCAGTTGCACCGCCTAATGGGTTAATAAAACTTAAGAAGCCTGTATTTGTTTTCCAGCCATCAGCTTCAGCTAAAGCGCTTAATCCTGAACCGGCAGTTTCAAAATCACCGCTAACATCATCAAATGCAGCAGCTATCCATATAGTATCACCGTGATTACCACCTGCTTTGCTTTCATTAATGATTATATCATTACCGATAAGAGAGAGTGAACCACCTTCTGTCATCAATTCTTCACCTGTTGTTGACGTAGAAGCTATTTTTGCGGTATCAATTTTATCGAATCCGTGTAAAGCAAGGGTAGTAAATCTACCACCTGTTGAAGAAACGTTCAAATCCATATCTGCACGATCATTATCAGATGTCTTACCGCTAAGTACTGATATCTGCTTACCTCTCAGGCTTGCAGGACCATTGACAGTACCATAACCATTCTGCCAGTTACCATCAGCAGCAGATATAGATATTATGCCATTAGAATCAGTATTGATATTACCACCAAGGTTAACATCTCTTTTTGCCCTGATAGCTACATTTGATGGACCAGTTCCATTTGCATGAACAGTGGTATCAATATTAGAGGTAGTTGCTAAATTTACATCATTACCTGCAATAATGTTTACTACGCTGCCATTGGGAACAGTAGACTCAGATTTTAATAAGCCCGCATTATTTACATCCCCAGAAGATCTTAAATATATCCTTCCATTTTCAGTGCTTACCCCTGTTGCTCTAATAGTACCACCTGCGTCATTCATCGCAAGAGCTGAAGCATTACCAGAAATAGTATTTACGCTACCGGTTGATGCTAAAGCAACACTTCCGTTTGTACCTGCAGCAGCTAAAGTAACTGTACCGCCTTCTATAGTGCCCCTGTTCAATACATCAGAACCTATAAGTGCCACGTTACCACCAGCTTTAACCTGTCCACCAGGCAATATTTCTACTGTGCCAGCATCGCTACCAACAAAAACCCTTCTACCTTCAGTGAAATCCTGGTTAGAAATATTGTATGTTGAACCTACGAAATTCCCGCCAACATCAATCTTACCATTTTGGCCAACTACTAAACCATGTGGATTTATAACATAAACTGAACCTGAACCTTTGAGCATACCGTTTATTTCAGAAGCTGTACCCCCGATAACCCTATTTAAGGTATAACCAAGATTATTAGCGAATTCCACAGTGTTATTCACCCCAATATTAAAGCCTGTCCATTCTATTATACCAGTATTACTGGTCTGTGTAATATTCATATTATCGCCAACCGTACTAACGGTCAGGTTACCACCAACTACGTTTTGACCCGTAGGTAACTGCGCGTTTGATGCAATTGAATATGACATTACAACTAATGCTGCAATAGCGCCAGAAAGAGTGTTAACAACAGCCTTCTTCTTTTTGAAGATTCTCCAAGAGGATTTCATATGGTACGATGATTGATTGATTGATTTTATGTTTGACATAAGCGCCCCCACGAGCTTATTAAAGTTAGATTATATTTTTATAGCACATTTGCAACAGAAAATAAATAATTTAGTTAAAATTTTGTTTATCATTTATTTGCCTTAAGCTACATAACATTGAGTACTATAACATAGAAAGGTTAATAAATCGTTAACTTTTATATGGCAATTTAGCATCATTTAACATTTTTTATCTCAATGAAGGCATTAATACTCAGGGATTTCAGGCTTATAATGAGGAATTCCGGGGACGTTCTGAATCTGCTAATTTTTTATTTCCTTATCTGCTTTATTATTTCTTTTTCGATGCCGGAAGAAGCAAAAACCAGTTTACCGCTTGGATACTCTATAATAATACTGTCTATAATACTTACCGCCACCCTTTCACAGGAATGGGTTTTTGAGAGGGATCTTAGGCTTGGCGTACTGCAACAGATTTATCTTAATTCAAATAATTATACTATAATACTAGCAAAAATATTAAGTTCATTTCTTCTATTTTGCGTACCACTATCTATTATAAGCCCCTTCTCCACCCTGTTTTTTGGGATAGAAGAAAAATATCTACCTTATATATTTGCCGGGGTAATATGCACGTCCCTCATAATAGCTATCATGAACACCCTTTTTTCAGCAATAACAATAGGGATAAGAAATGGGGGTATCATTTCACTTATATTATCCATACCACTTTATATAAGCCTGATAGTCATTAATATAGCTTTTGCTAACGCTATTGAACAAAGTGCCATTACAGCATTGATTAACCTTATTATGAATCTGGGGAGTTTATTTCTTATAATAGCGCCACTAACCCTGTTTTTAGGGAATATATCGCTTTCAATAGCTTTGGAAGATTTTTAGCCTAGCCTCTTTAGACTTAAGCGCCAGTGCCCTTCTTTTTCTCTTCGTTAGCGGCCTCAAGAGCGTAAACGCAGAGGTCTTCAAAAGAAACGCCATTCTTTTCAGAAAGTGCGAGAAGTTTGGCAAAGCTTTCCATAACTTCGGATGGAATAGTGCCGCCTCGCTCGGTTGCAAGCCAGTGCGCTTGATTTTGCAGCGGATGGTTACCCGCTTTAGGCAGCCCTATATAAACATCAAAAGGTGCCTTTTTCCCGCCGAAATCGCATGGTATAGTAAATTTTTTCATATATTGCTCCCCCAATAGAACATAAATCCATTGTAAGGGCTAATAGTTAATAATTTATTAATATTTTGATGTCGATTATACCACAGTATTAAGCCTTATGATAGCAAATCCGCTAATTTAAGCCGCTTTTTTGTCTTCATCTTCAGATTCTTCCGACTCTTCTGAAAGATTGATCATTCCAAGGGCATGCTTATAGAGGTCAATAATTTCTTCTTCCTCAGCTATTTGTGCGGCATCTCTTTTTCTAAGAGTAATTATTTTCCTTAAAACCTTAACATCAAAACCGCTTCCTTTTGCTTCTTTGTAAGCATCGCTGATGAATTCAGAAATCTCTTTTTTTTCCTCTTCAAGTTTTTCAATTCTAGCAACGATCTGACGTAACTGCTCACCTGATATTCCACCGAACTTAACCATACTAACTCCATTATTGAAAATTATTTTTAGTTGAGCCGTTATATTATAGAATATTTTCATAGTCAAATATTGACCCTGAATTCTAAATAAACTTCGATTAAATAATCGACTCGAAGATTTTTTGTGTCGCTTCTTTAGGGTTGTGGGATTTTGTTATTGGCCTACCTATCACAAGATAATTCGCCCCATCTTCCAGGGCCTGCTTGGGAGTTGCGATGCGCGACTGGTCATCGTTATTAATTTCCAGTAACCTTATTCCCGGTACAACTAAAATAAAATCATTACCGAATTCTTTTCTTATTAATTTTATTTCATGCGGTGAACATACCAAGCCATCAGCACCATTTTTTAGACCAAGCTCTGCAAGCTTTAAAACTTCATCCTGAATTTTTTTATCAATACCAAGCTCCGATATATCGTCATGCGAAGTTAAAATCGTAACTCCTAAAAGCTTTGTTTTACTGCCCTCACCTTCCAATATCTTTTTACTCTCCGAAACCATTTTAGAACCACCAAGCAGATGAATCGTCGTCATTTCTACGCCAAGCTTTGCAATTGGTTTTAATGCGGATGAAACCGTATTTGGAATATCGTGAAGCTTAAGATCAAGAAATACCGGCTTTTCTAAAATATAATTTTTAACTTCTTCCAGACCAAAATTGTAAATAAATTCCAACCCAAGCTTTACAAGGCCTATATTATTTTTCGTTTCATCAAACATGCGTTTTGCGCTGTGTTTATCATCAGCATCGAGGGCAAGTATTATGGGGTTTTTATTCATAATAAAAAAGGGCGGTTACAACCGCCCTTATAACGAAAAATAAATAATATTACAGAAAATTAAACACTGTAATAGCTCAGGAACTCAATAGGATGTGGAGTATGTTCCATTTCATAAACTTCTTTCATGCGGAGCTCAATATAACCATCAATAAGGTCATCAGTGAATACACCACCTTTTTTGAGGAATTCACGGTCTTTATCTAAGCACTCAAGGGCTTCACGGAATGAACCGCAAACTGTCGGAACATTTTTAAGCTCTTCAGGCGGAAGGTCATAAAGGTTCTTATCCATTGCATCACCAGGGTGGATCTTATTCTGGATACCATCAATACCAGCCATGAGCATCGCTGCGAATGAGAAGTAAGGGTTTGCAGTTGGATCAGGGAAACGAACTTCAATACGCTTACCTTTAGGGCTTACGCAGTAAGGGATACGGATAGAAGCAGATCGGTTACGCGCTGAATAAGCAAGAAGTACCGGAGCTTCAAAACCAGGGATCAACCTTTTGTATGAGTTAGTAGAAGCATTTGTGAATGCATTAAGCGCTTTCGCGTGCTTAATGATACCACCGATATAATAAAGGGCCGTTTCAGAAAGGTCAGCATAACCATTACCAGCAAAAAGCGGTTTACCTGCATTCCATATAGATTGGTGCGTGTGCATTCCAGAACCGTTATCACCCTTGATAGGTTTTGGCATGAATGTTGCCGTTTTACCGTAACCAGCAGCTACGTTATGAACAACATATTTATATTTCTGAACAACGTCCGCTGTATCAACCAAAGTACCGAACAGAACACCAAGCTCACATTGCGCAGGCGCAACTTCGTGGTGCTGGATTCCAGCTTTTACGCCGATCTGACGGAGAACAGTTATCATTTCCGCGCGGATATCATATAAATGATCAACCGGCTGAACTGGGAAATAACCACCTTTTACGCGTGGCCTGTGACCCATGTTACCACCTGGATATTCCTTACCGGAATTATCAGCAGTTTCTTCAGAATCAACTGAGTAGAAGCTACCGTTTGAGCCAACATTGAACCTTGCATCGTCAAAGATGAAGAATTCTAATTCCGGGCCAAAGAATGCAGTATCGCCAAGTTTTGTGAATTTAAGATATTCTTCCGCACGTTTTGCGATAGAGCGTGGGTCTCTTTCATAACCTTGACCAGTAGAAGGCTCAATAACGTCACAAAATACGATTGCTGTAGCTTGCGCCGTAAATGGATCCATGAAAACTGATTTTGGATCAGGCATTAATATCATGTCAGACTGGTTTATTTCTTTCCATCCTGAGATAGAAGAACCGTCAAACATTACGCCTTCTGTGAAGGTATCAGCAGTGATCTCAGAAACGTGGTTAGAAGTGTGCTGCCATTTACCTTTAGTGTCGGTAAAGCGAAAATCAACGAATTCAGCATTATTATCTTTGAAAAACTTAAGCGCGCTCTCTGCGTTTGACATAAAAAAATCCCGTTAAAAGTTATAATTTACGGGAGCAGATATATAGCAATTTGAATCGTAAGCGCAAGAGGGAATTTAATTTTGGATTTTAATTATTGGAACAGCTTTGTTACAATACCCCTATGCAGCTTTAAGCCCTGATATGTTGGCTGTACTTTATCTTCAGTTATTTTTATGTATTTTGACTGTACCAGATTATTTATTATGCCTTTGTCAAAATAATCTTCAAAATCCTTACCTGTCAAGATTTTGAAAGAGTTTTTATTAAGGCCTCCCTTAACTCTCAGCCCCATATAAACCAGCTCTTCGATCTGCTCTTCATGCAAAAGCTTAGTTGTTGATTGTATGCCCTGCCCTTTTTTCTGAACGGCTTCCAGCCATTTTTCAGGGTTATGTATAGTTAAGGTAGCTTGCTTAGTTTGAGGTGGGAAGTTTGAAGTTTGAAGATTAGCTAAGCTTCCATCATCTAATTTCAAACTTTCAACTATTCTGCCATGAGCGCCTGCACCAACGCCAATATAATTACCATATTGCCAGTAATTCATATTGTGCTGGGATTCAAAACCTTTCCTGGCAAAATTGGATATCTCATATTGCAGTAGCCCTGCATCCTTGGCCTTTTTTACCGTAAGGTCATAAAGCTTATCCTGAATATCAGTTAAAGGGAGAGTGAATTCCTTCCTTTTATACTGGCCATAAAAGTCAGTCCCTTTTTCTATTGTCAGCTGGTAAAGTGAAAGATGCGGGGATTTGAAACTAAAAGCAAAATCAAGCTCTTCTTCCCAGTTATTAATGTTTTGGTTTGGAAGTGCGTATATTAGGTCAAAAGAGAAATTATCATATACTTCACCTGCCATTTTTATGGCTTTAATTGCCTCATCTGCATTATGCCGACGACCAAGGAATTTTAAACTTTCCTCCTTAAAAGATTGTATACCAAGTGAAAGCCTGTTCACCCCTGCTTTTTTGAAAGCCTTGAATTTTTCTATCTCTGACGAAGAAGGGTTTGCCTCCAGAGTTATTTCTATACTTCTATCAAAGGAAAACTTGTTACTGGCATGCTCAATCAGGTTCGAAATTGTTGATGGGCGCATCAGACTTGGCGTTCCACCACCAAAAAAGATCGAAGTTATTTCAGTTTTTGGGAGGATTGATGCATAATAATCCAACTCTTTTAAATAAGCCTCTTCAAAATCTTCATAGCTTACTCTTTCACGCACATGGGAATTGAAATCACAATAAGGGCATTTACTCTCGCAGAACGGCCAGTGAATATAAAGGGAAGATTTCATTAAGGGATTGCTCAAGATATATTATTCGCAAGGGTCATCAGCGCTACATGGCGTAGTTCTGGGAATTTTATCAACTTCTCCCTGAGCAGCATTAACATTAACATTTTGCTGTAACTTATAACATTCAAGCGGGTTAGGATCCTCACACCTTTTGACAAACATTGGAATTTTATTATCTATGTCATGAACACCCTGATAAGCATAAATTGGGAATCTGGCCTTATACTCATCAAGCCCGGGAATCGCATCAGTTGCTTGATTGGAGTAAATAATGGCATTCTGGATACCTTCCGTCGAACCATCCACCTTGTTTGCATCCTCACCATTTATAACTCTGTCAGCTGTATTTGTGCGGTATTTAATAGCCTTTTCAATATTACCAACACCCAGCACCTCTTCCACAATAGGCTTAACATCCAGCGCAAAGGATGGCGCCGATAGAACTGATATAAACAATATTAGCAAAACTCTTTTCATAGAGAAGATTATAGCAAAAAACCTGAATTTATCAAGATTTTAGCAGTGTTTAAATTTAAAATTGCGACTTCTGCTTAAATGAAGATATCAGAAAACTAAAAAGGATAGCAATATGCTATCCTTTTTAGTTAGTGGCGGAAGCGGTGGCAGCCATAATACATTTTCATTACGTTTCATGTAATAGCTTTTTTATTGTAAAATCATATAGTTATATTATATACTTATTAAAATAGGTTGCAAATTATTGCAACTAGTATAAATGTTTTTGGTGGGTAGGATGGAGTTTTAAAATGCCAAAAATTGCTAAAGAGCTTAATGCGCTAGCCATAAATAGATCAAAGCACCCAGGTGGAACTATACCTGTAAGTATAAATGTAGGTGGCGTATCCGGATTAATGCTGCAAATAACCACAAATGGTGGAAAATCCTGGTTACTCAGGACAATGGTAGGAGGAAAACGGAGAGAGATTGGCTTAGGGGCGTATCCTGAAATATCATTATCAGAGGCTAGAGATAAAGCACGAGCAGCTAAATCATCAATACGACAAGGGAATGATCCTATTGAAGAACGCAAAATTGCAAAAGCTACATTACTTGCAGCACAGAAACGCGGACTAACATTTAATGAGGCAGTTGAGAGTTATCTGGAAAGCAAGTTACATGAATTCAAAAACAACAAACATAAGCAACAGTGGCGTTCAACACTCGATACTTATGCAAAACCTGTTTTTGGAGAAATGCTTGTTCAAGATATTAATGTTCACGATTTACTACGCGCTTTAGAACCAATTTGGACATCAAAAACAGAAACAGCTAGTCGCTTAAGAGGGCGTATTGAAAGCATATTAGCTTGGGCTACTGTAAAAGGACATCGTATTGGCGATAATCCAGCAAGGTGGAAAAGTAATTTATCTGAAATACTGCCTAAGATAAGTAAAGTAGCTAATTCAAAACATCATCCTGCTATCCAGTTAAAAGATGCATCAGCATGGTTTTTAGCATTACAGAAAAAGGAAGGTATATCAGCAAGGGCCTTGGAGTTCTTGAGTATAACTGCGGCTCGTTCAGGGGAGGTGCGTGGTGCTACATGGAATGAAATAGATTTATCTTCAAAATTATGGACAATACCTGCAAACCGTATGAAGGTTGGCAAAGAACATAGAGTACCTCTTACACAAAATGCAATAGCACTTCTTAAATCATTGTCAAAGCAAGAAGGTAGCAATTTTATATTTGCCGCTCCTCGTGGTAAAGCACTTTCTGATATGAGCCTTTCAGCAGTTATGCGCCGTATGCAGGAATATGAAGAAGAAGCAGGACACAAAGGATGGTTAGATCGTGTATCTAGTCGTCCAGCGGTTCCTCATGGTCTAAGGAGTACATTTAGAGATTGGGCGGCTGAAAAAACAGATTATCCGCGTGATATGGCAGAAATTGCTCTGGCTCATACCGTTGGAAATGAAGTTGAAAGAGCTTATAGGCGTGGTGACATGATGGAAAAACGCAGAAAAATGATGGCAGATTGGCAGCAATTTTTAAAGGGAGGTAAGTAATGGATATAGCTGATATTGATGATGGCAGTTATCTTGCCGCTGCAAAAGAAGGAGATATAAAACCTCTTATCAAAAGACTAATCAATCGAAAATTTTTAGATGATGATTCATTAAAATGGATTGCAGATAGACTTGAAGGAAAAAATACAGCATCGATAAAGCGTGGAACAAAAAAATCTAAAAATATTTATTATAGAAATCTTGAAAGGTATATTATTTTTCGCTGGCTGATGGATGTAGAAAATTATGGTAAAGAAATTGATATGGCGCATGCTGATCTAGCAAAAATTTACAACACAAGTGCAGAAGTTATCAGAAAGCAAATTTCACCATTTAAAAAAGCTAAGATCGGTGCTGTTGCCATAGTGTATGCGCAAAGTCTAGGAGGAGATACTGAAATGTTTAAAAAAACTAAGTTAAATATATATCGTCCTATCCCATTGCGCATACTTGAGGAACGTATTTATTAGAAAACTCATTCCACTATAATCTTTTGCATCCCGATAAAACCTGTAGATATTAAAGATCACCTGTAACTTTTTAATAAGAGGTGATTACATGAATATTTACGTATCTGATAAACAATTGGCAAAGCGCTTTGATGTTAATCGTATAACTATCTGGCGGTGGCGTAAATCCGATCTAAATTTTCCATCTCCCATAAAATTATCTCCCGGCACAACCAGATGGAAGCTTGAAGATATAGAGAAATGGCTCGCTAATAAGCAACTTTCCTAAAGTACAACATCATAAAAAATAATCAGCATAGAGTAAGAAATAATGTAAACTGCATTGGATGGAAAGATGAGGCAGCAATTGATTATGCAGGCCCGTTATGTGTATATGCATCCTTTTCATTTCTTTCTCCGTTTCTTCTGGGTTACTTTTATAGGTGGGCAGCAATCATTATCCTTATCAAGAACACAGCAATTTTCTTGCAGATAACCGATAAGGTCTTCAATGGCTTTATAGTTAGCTTTATAAATAATAGACCTGCCATCCTTGCGGGAAGAGATAAGGCCAGCATGGCTTAAATATGATAAGTGAAATGAAAGGGTGTTTTCAACTATACCCAAGCGTTTACTAAGAATACCTGCCGCAGCCCCAGCCTCACCATACTCAACCAGTGCTTTAAATACTTTCAGTCTCGTCTCTTGAGACAATGCCGAGAATGATGTTATTGCTTTTAATATATCCATACATCTAGATATATAGATAGATTTAACAATAGCAATTCTAAGTATGCGCTAACAAACTATTGTTATAACTCCAAGGAGCTGAAACCTAGGTTTATGAATTACTTACAGTAGCCCACTAATTCATAACTGCATTATTATATATTAAGCTCATTATTCAAGCTGAGAATGAGTTAACAATTTTATTGGAGATAGTATGCAAAATAATCAAAATCTACAATCCTGTATAACCCAATGTTGGGAATGCCGTACGGAATGTCAGGAAACTTTATTTAATCATTGTTTAGAAGTGGGTGGAAAGCATGTTGAAAAAGAACATATTAAATTAATGATGGACTGTATTCAGGCTTGTCAAACTTCTGCAGATTTCATGACAAGAAATTCAAAATTACATGCTTCGACATGCGCTGCATGTGCAGATGTATGTGATGCTTGTGCTGAATCTTGCGAACGAATCGGTGGTGAAGAAATGAAGAAATGCGCTGAAATATGTCGTCGTTGTGCAAAAAGTTGTCGTGAAATGGGTAAAATGAAAATGGCAGCCTAATATGAAAATGAAATTTTTAAGCACAACTGCTTTAGTAATTGGGCTCGCACTGAGCCCAATTACTGATATTACGGCTTTAGCACATGAGGGTAGCAAGAAGATGATGCAAAGCTCTCCTAATGTTGACAAGGCACCTTATGATGTACAATTTCTTGATACGATGATCCAGCATCACCGTGGTGGAATCAAAATGATGAAAATGGCAGTTGATAAGGCACAGAGTAAGGGCGTCAAGCAAATGGCCGAGCACATGATGAATGACCAGAAAAAGGAAATAGGCGAGTTGAAATCTTTACGCAATCAAGTGAAGGTTGATGCACCAAAAGCTATTAATATGATGTTACCTGGTATGATGCCGATGGAAAAAGAGATGGCTGAGTTAGAAGCTTCCAGTGGGAGCCATTTCGATAAACATTTCCTACACACCATGATCAAACATCATCAGGGTGCAGTTAAAATGTCAGATGATGCACTGGTAAAATCTAAAAACTCAGAAGTAAAAGCTAGAGCGCAGATGATGCATGACAAACAGAAACGTGAAATTGTAGAAATGAAGCACATGCATGATTCAATGAAATGAATCTTATCCGATTCCAGCAAGCATTAAGATTGCCATCG
>JANPLD010000014.1:0-1765 GCA_031426355.1 Alphaproteobacteria bacterium
GGTAGAACGATCGAGGGATTATCGGCTTGCGATACTCGACTCCAGTCTGGCACATTTGAAGTCCCCACATCAGGACTCCGTCAATCTTCAATGCACCGCGATGATCCAAGTATTAGAAGACCCGGTTCCTCTACCGGCCGAAGAAAACGAGGCCGATCTCACCGCGGCACTTGCGGACTCTGAGGAAAACCTGGACATCCTATCCAACGAACACCTTCCAAATAACCCACGCTAAAAAACTACTCGCCATGTTTAACGAACTTGAATCGATTCGCAAGCGATTGTTGGCATACATTGAATCTGCCTATCATTTGTCCGATCCTCAATTGGTGCGCTTGAGACGCGAGTTGCTCGAACAACCCGAGGTCTTGTGTCATGCCCCGTTCATTGAGAGTTCCGCTCGCTATAAGCTCGGCCTAAAGTACTCGGAATTATCACTTTCTAGTGTAGCTAGGGAAATGTTGTCCTTCTTCGCTTCCGCTGAGGGTGGAAAGATCATCTTTCCAAGACCTTATGAGCATCAAGCCCAGGCACTTGAGTTGATCCTGCAAGACGAGCTCCGGCACGCAATCGTCACGACAGGGACGGGGTCAGGAAAGACGGAAACATTTCTTTTGCCGATCATGGCGCGGCTCGGCCGAGAAGCGGCTGATTCGAGTGGAACATTTCGCAACCGAGCCGTGCGCGCGCTTTTATTATATCCGATGAATGCGCTGGTTAACGATCAACTCTCTCGACTAAGGCGGCTATTTGGCGCGCCGGCAGTCCGGGACTGGTTTACGCAGCATGGTGGGCGTCCAGTCAAGTATGGGCGATACACAAGCCGTACTCCATTCCCCGGGATAATCCCGGAGGACAACACCAAGCTGTCTGCAAAACTCGCAGGGTTAAAATTTTACGTCGATTTGGAAAAGAGTGCAGCCGCAGGAAATGATCCTAAAGCTGTCGAATTACTCGCTGCGATGCGCAGGATGGGCAAATGGCCCGGCAAAGATATCAGCGAAGACGCCGGACTTGCGGCTTGGCTTGGCTCGGGAGGTGCCTGGAAAGACGCTGATGGAAACTTACGACGCGCCGTCGAGCATCTAGAAGATACAGAACTATTGACCAGACATGAGATGCAAGCGAATGCACCAGATTTGCTGATCACAAATTACTCGATGCTCGAATACATGATGCTGCGACCGATTGAGCGCTCAATATTCCAACAAACCCGAGATTATTACACAGCCCATCCGGAGGAGCGATTCATTCTTGTTCTGGACGAAGCTCACTTATACCGGGGAGCTCAAGGCACAGAAGTGGCTATGTTGATTCGCAGATTACGTCATCGACTCGAACTTTCTTCGTCACAGTTTCAAGTCATTATGACAAGTGCTTCGTTTGGGGATCTTGATGCCGCGAGAGATTTTGCCGCCGGATTAAGTGGTACGGAAAGAGAACGATTTATTTGTATTCCGGGAACCAAGGTTTCGAAATCTCCATCACGCGCGGGCAACGACAAAGAAGCAAGCTGCCTTTCGAGTGTCAAACTAAAGTCCCTATTATCAGATGATGCCAAAGAACGATTTCGCTCAATCATACCTCTGCTTGATATCGCCTCCCGTCCATTGCAAGCGAAGCCGTATGATATCCAATGTGCAACCGCTGAATCAGCGAAAGCAAAAAGCAAAGTCGTGTTGACCGGTTTCACGGTCGGGGGACAATTGCAGGAAGAAACACTCCACATTCCATCAGGTGGAACAAGACAGACCGAACATGCGTA
>JANPLD010000015.1:0-23002 GCA_031426355.1 Alphaproteobacteria bacterium
ACTTCTTCGCCGGGGAAAATGCCGCTGATGATTTCGCGTTTTCCACCTTTGCGAATGCCAAGCTCCACGGTGCGTTTCTCAAAATTCATGCCGTCTTTGACATAGATAAAATGATTACCGATGGTGCCAAGGATGGCGCGTTCTGGCACGGCTAAAATCTCCTCCGCATTACCAGTCGCAATTTCCAGATCGCCTTGCAGGTGCGGAAGCAGTATAGCATTCGGGTTTTCGACTAGAACATAAATGGCGAATGTGCGGTCTTTCTCATCAATAGACGGATCAATGCGCTGCACGATGCCGCTGAAAGTTTTCCCCGGCAGGCTATCCACGGTCAGGGCGGCATTTTGATTGATACGAATTTTTCCTAAATCTGCCGACTCATAGGTTAAGCCCTTCGCCAGCATTTGTCTGCGGTCAGCAACTTCCATAAGCGCATCGCCCGCATTGACGGCTTGCCCGACCACGACATTTTGCTGTGTAAGTACACCAGAGGTGGGGGCATTAAGCGTAATCGTTCCAGAACCAACGGTAATTGGCTCAAATGACATGAGTGCTTGCCCTTTACTGATTTCTTCTCCCAGCTTCACCCGAATATCGGTAATCCTGCCTTGCGAACGCGCAGAGATAAGGGCTTGCTTTTCTGGCAGCAACTTCATCTGCGCCACCAGTTTCACCGTGTCTTGCACTGGAGCCAGATCAACGGCCACCGACTCAATTTTTAGGTTATTGATGGTTTCCTGTGGCAGTGTAAGCGTGGTCGAGCCAGCCACTCCTGCAAACGTGCCTTCGCCATGATCGTGGCCTTCACCAGCCCAAGCATTTGATGCGAACATCAGCGCAATGAGCAAAAATGCTGTGGTTAATATATTCATTGGATCTCCTCTAGTTTTCCGCCCAGTTCAAGCTCTAGCAAGCCACGGGCATTTACTGACTGCACTAAAGCATCAAGTGCTTCATTTTCACTAGAAAGTAGTTTCTCCCGCACCTGCCAAACTTCTAGCGCATTAGCCTGTCCTTGACGGAACATGCTACTGGTTAACTCATAAGATTTACGATATCCTGGTAATATAGTATTAAAATAACTATCAGCACGACTTTGCATAACAGATGCATTTTGCTGCAATTCACTAATCACGTCTTTTTGTGGTAATCCGACAAATAAACCTGCTTCCGATTTTACTTGCCTCAATTCTGCATTTGCTCGCTTACGCTCTGCGTCATTCTGGTTCCATAAAGGAATACGGAGTGCTATTCCAATCCCATAGGATTTTTCATCACCTGGTGAATTAGAATAAAGTAATCTAGGTCCTAATTGCGGTAAAGCAGCATCTTGATTTGCAATACTTAACCGTTGTTCGGCAGCTTGAATGCGGTTTTTTAATACATTACGAAGGTTAGAGCGAGATTGAGCAAATGTAAGCAGCTTTTCTATGTCATCAGGTACAGAAACAAAAGTTGGTCGCTGTAATTCAATTGCTGAATAGTTCTGGCCAGTTATGCGCGCCAATTCAATTTGCTTCTGGCGCAGTTCTGCTGCAATCGCTCCAGAATCAGCAAGAAGTTTGGAGGCATCTGAGGAAAACAAATGGGATGCTGCAGGACTTGTTTGACCTTGTTTTGCAGATGAACTCACTAATTTTTTCATCTTTTCGGCATCAGCAGCATAACTTTCATAGAGTTTTTTACGTTCAGAAAGCAGCCAGACTTGGGTATATAATGCAGTAGTTTCGTTAATAACTTTTAGAATCTCATACTTTTGTTCAGTAGTTGCTACTTTAGTAAGAGCATCAGAATATTCAGAACGTGAGCCAGAGAGCTGCGAAAACTTTAGAGGTTGCGTTAATTCTAAATCTGCTCCTGTTCCACCATTATTTCTATGGATTGCATCGGCATTTAGTTCAGGATTATCAAGTAACGTTACTTCAGTTGCAGTTGCCAACTTATCTTCATAATCACGTTGAGCACGATAAATTCCAGTATTCTTCTGGAGACTATCTTTAATAACCTGGTCAAGCGTAATACTTTCAGCAAAGGCATTTGCAGGTAGTATCCCAAGACATAAAATAACAAATATTGATTTCACTACGCGCATTTTTTCTCCATTTGTTATTAATACGAAGTAAATACGTTTATCCCTCAAATCTTTTTAATATTTCTTCAATAACTTATCCGACAATAATTTCCTAGCGCGATAAACCCGGGTTTCCAGTGTTTTTGGTGTAATGTTAAGAATTTCAGCACATTGATCTTGGCTATTTCCTTCTATTGCAAACAGTATTAAGGCTGTTTTAAGTTTATGGGGCAGTAATTCGATGGTACGGTCAATATTTTTAATTTCTTGGGCTGATTGTGCTGCAGATTCCGGATCGGGTGCGGAATCCGCAATATTCAACACTGCCTCTGAATCATCAAAAGAAAAAAGCTGAAGAAATTTCTTCTTACGATTATGATCCCGGCATAGATTCAAAGCAATCTGAAATAGCCAACTAGAAAACTTATATTTGGGATTATATGTACCTGCTGAGAAATATAGCTTTGTAAATGTTTCCTGCACCAGATCATAGGCAAGCTCTTCATCCCGAAGATAACGGCAGATAAAACTGAATAACTGGTGTTTATATCTGCTCATAATCTCATTTAGAGCAAGGTTTTCACCGTTTATCAGTTTTTTAATTAATTCCTGATCATTGCATTCTCTCATGCTTAATGCGCTTAAGGGTTGTGTGTAAGCGCGTCAGTAGTTAACGCATTTAATTTTTTGCTTTGTTCAGGCGTTAGAACCGAATGCATTTCAAACAAATGCTCAAGGGTAGCCTTTTGCAATTCACCTTGAGCTATATGGATCTTATCAACAGCTTGCTGTACCCGATCTGAATATCTGCCATCTTTATTGATAGCATCTGCTAGCTCTTTATTAGCAATCAGGATCTGATTTTCTAATTCTCTTTTTTTAAAGGCAAATTTTTCTTCAATAGGAATCAGATTTTCATCTTGCTCGTCAGTAATACTGAGTTGCTCGTGTAACCATTGATGCGGGTCATGTATATGCTTCTGATATCCTAAAAAATATTTTCCAATCAGAAAACAAACGCTGAACGCAACGATTGCAACAATAACTGATAACCTGAAATCTTTATAAAACTGCTTCATCTGTTATTTATTTTGGTTATATCAAAATGATTAATATGAGGCTTAAATATTTTGAAATTTAACATTTCTGCCGCATCCGGTTGGTTATATGAGTTTTGAATACTAGAAAATCCGATTGTTATACCTAATACAGTTGCAAATATCACTGGCGCAAATCGGTATTGTGCTGGGAAAATTATTGATAATACATACTCAATCCAGCCAACTGGCTGCTCCTTACGTATAACAGCAATTCTCTGCCAGACATCTCCTTCTAAACTGTCTAACTTATTATTTGATATCCGCAGCCTATACGACTTAAGTAATTTATCTAATTTTTGTTCCATATAACCTCTTTAATCTTTGGTATTGTGTATATAAATAATACGAAAGGAATTGGTTTATCCCTTAGATTATCTCGAAATTTAGCGATAATGTCAGGATAAGTAACAGAGTAGATTCAACGCGTTAAAGTTTATGAATATTTAGATTTAGTAAATTTATGGTCAGCGGAAGATTAACTCAGTTCAAATATTAAGAACAAAAGAAATTTTAAAAGTGGATTAACTTTTATAGATTAGTTGCATTTAGTAGTAATTTTATTAGCGGGTTAGTTGTGGGGTAATAGATAACGTTAGCACTATAACCAACTGAACTATAAGCGAAATACTTTTATAAATGGCGGAAGCGGTGAGATTCGAACTCACGGTGGACTTGCGCCCACGTCAGTTTTCAAGACTGGTGCCTTAAACCGCTCGGCCACGCTTCCGCAAATTTACATATAGAATGTAAAGAGTGACCGATTTAGTTTGAGCATAAGATTTTGTCAATTAAAATAAGCTGGTAGAAAATAAATGATTTCAAAAAATATTTTAGAAGTCATGATATTTAACTTAATTAGCTCCCTTCTTATTTAACCTTGGGTTATTTAAACTTTTCTTATCATGCTAGGGCTATTTTTTCGTTGACATAAAAAACCACCTATTGTTATTTTCCAATATATAAAAATCGTATAAAATTTGCCCTGAATTCCGCCAATTGCCTAAGCCGCGGCCAATAACGGTTTGCGCTGGACTACCCTTCTTATTTGTGTTATAATAGCCATATCAAGTTAACCAAATCTTAACTTTAAGAACAAATGGGAAAAATAGGGAAATATTTATCTTTAGGTTGCTTAGCTCTTATGTGTAACGCATGTAGTGGTGTAGACTACGTAAACAATGCTGGTTATACGGAGATTACAGGTATTGATGTGAATGATAAAGCTGCTTATTTTGATACTTCAAAGCGCGCAAAACAATATGGCGCCTTAATGTTTAAAAGGGATAGCAACAAAGAAATGTCTGAAGAAGGTAATGCTATAACGTTTGCTCTTAAACGTCAAAAACAAAAATTCTTTGCAGAAACAAGCCTTTTTGAGACTAAAAATGAAGAAAAGACCTTTATTGATAAAACGTTTTTTGATTTTGGATTAGATAGAAAATCCAAAGGCTTATCATTAGGCCTTACAATGAACTTCTAGTTCCACACACTTTTCTGACTAGCAAATCCATTACACTTTGCCCCGTTTATTGCCTCATTAATATCACCTCAACAAATGTAATTAAACTGCATCGCCTTCTGCTGTGCATAAAAAATTCATAAAAATTTTATCTAATTGGCTTGATAATTATAATCATTTGGCGTAGAATCCCATTAATTCCCAAAAATAACCATTTATACCCAAATTTAAGAATAATGGGATTATTCATTTCAAATTACAGCAATAAGATTGATGCAAAGGGCCGCGTCTCTGTTCCTTCACAATTTCGTAGCGCGCTGGCTGAAGAGAATTTCAGCGGCGTTATCCTCTACCCTTCTTTCATAAATCCATGCGTTGAAGCCTGCGGAATGTCTCGCCTTGAGAAGATCGCCAGCTCGATTGATGAGATGGATATCTATGCAGATGAGCGTGATGCCTTTGCTGCCAGCATCTTAGGTGGCAGCGAGCAGCTTGCATTTGATACCGAGGGTCGCATAACACTTTCCAAAACACTTATAGAAAATGCAGAACTTAAAGATAAAGCCGTGTTCGTAGGTAAAGGTTTTACATTTGAGATATGGAACCCTGAGAAATTTGAGAAATATTTCGATAGATCGCGTGAGATCGCAAAACTAAACCGCGGCAAATTAGGCAAAAAATAAATATAAAACTGTGCAAATAAGATTAGAAAATATAGATACGATAAAAAATTCCAAAAATATCAGGATTGAGGATTTACATATCTTCAATTTCGACTACGAAGATTTCGGATATATCTTTGAAAGAAAAAATTTCACCGAAGTAAAAAAAAGAATGAATGAAGAATTTCACAGACCGGTACTGTTAAAAGAAACGCTTGAAGGCCTGAACATTAAAGATGGCGGCGTTTATGTTGACTGCACATTCGGCGCTGGCGGTCATACTCGCGCTATACTTGAAAGCGCAAACTGTAAAGTTATCGGAATTGACAGGGATGCATTCACTGAAAAATTCGCAGATGAATTGAAAAAAGAATTTCCTGACAGGTTCGCATATGTAAATTCAAGATTTTCTGATCTTGATTCTGCCCTTGATTCTATCAAAGTTGATAAGGTTGATGGAATACTTTTTGATATCGGAGTTTCCTCAATGCAGTTCGATACACCGCGCCGCGGCTTCTCTTTCCAGCTGGATGGGCCGCTTGATATGCGTATGGAAAGTGATGGGAATAGTGCTGAGGATTTTATAAATACGGCAACTGAAGAAGAGATCGCCGGAGTGATATTCAGATACGGCGATGAGAAGAGATCCCGCTCGATTGCGCGTGCTATAATTGTCGAAAGGCAGGAAAAAAGAATAACACGAACTGCGCAACTTGCAGATATAATCAAGCGTTCAGTTGGAAGGTACAATGACACAATACACCCGGCCACCCGCAGTTTTCAGGCGATACGCATTCATGTTAATGATGAACTCAACCAATTAAAATTGGGCTTGCAAAAGGCAATCAAAAGGATAAAAGATGATGGAAAGGTTTGCGTAATTACTTTTCACTCGGGAGAAGATGTTATTGTGAAAGATTTTTTTAGAGAGATTTCAGGATACAATCAGGGCGTTTCAAGATACATGCCCCTACCTTCAAGCACCGCTACAAATTACCTTTCAGAGTTTGAGATGCTACCAAAAAAACCGATAGCTGCCAGTGAAGAGGAAACCAACTCTAATCCGCGCGCAAGATCGGCGAAGTTGAGAATTTTGAAAAAAACTAAACACACTATCAATTAGAAATGTTTTTGAGACCACGTACATATATTTATTTTTTAGCCGGTCTGTCGCTGGTATTCTCAATTTATTTCTTTGAAAATAAAGTTGATGGTTTGCGTAACCAGACAGCAGAAAAAAAGGCTACCATAGAAAGATACAAGCAAGAAATTACCATGCTGGAAGCTGAGTGGAGCTACCAAAACAACCCTGAAAGACTTGCCGAGATAATGTTCAGGCTAAACTGGGGCGAAACGCTTGAAACCCCTACAGCGATGCAATTCACTGAGCTTAATAATATCCCGGATAAAGCAACTTATGTTTCTACGCTAAGTGTACCCGGCAGTATGAGATAATATGAAAAGAGCCGGACGTTTAAACTTATCTTTAGATGGCTCACTAAATTCACTGATAGAGCGTTCCCGTGCAAGGCTTGTTTTCTTTTTAGTAGCGGTTTTCCTTATTTATGGCGCGATTGCCATTAAAGTAATAAAGCTAACTTTCTTTTTTGAGCATGAAAATAAAAACAGTATAAACTTCACCCCTACTATTACCCAAGGTAAAGACAGGCTTTCATTCTTTGACAGAAATGGGATTCTGCTGACATCAAATTTAAAAACAAATTCACTTTATTCTGATGCGCGCGATGTAAAAAATCCGGCACAGGATGCCAAGGCTATAAGAACAGTTCTGCCGGAACTTAATGAGGCTGAACTTGTAAAAAAACTTTCCTCTAAAAAGGCGTTTGCGTGGATAAAACGCAATCTTCACCCGAGAGAAATGCAGGAAATAAATAACCTCGGCATACCATCACTTCACTTTCAGGAAGAAGAAAAAAGAATATACCCGCACCAGAATATGTTCTCACATGTGCTCGGAATGGTGGGCCGTGATAACCAGGGCCTTACTGGTTTAGAAAAATACCTTGATAACCTTGATAAGGTTTCATTTGAAAAATTAGCGCTTAATGAACGCCTTGATACCTCACTTGATATGAGGATACAAAGCCTGCTTCACACAGAAATGTCAAAGCAGCTTTTAAAACATAAAGCTATAGCTGCATCAGGTATAGTGATGGATGTAACAACCGGTGAGATATTAGCACTGGTGAGCCTGCCTGATTATGACCCTAATACTCCCGGAACATTAACAAAAAGCAATCAGTTCAACAATGTTACGCTTGGGGTTTATGAGCTTGGCTCCACCTTTAAACCGATAACATTTGCAGCTGCGATAGAGAAAAAAATAATTGATCTTCACACGGTGGTTGATGCATCAGAACCTATAAAAATCGGCAGGTTCAGGATATCTGATTTCCATGCAAAGAAACGTCGCCTTACCGCGCCGGAAGTTCTAATGTACTCCTCTAACATAGGAACTGCGCGCATCGCAGAGAAAATGGGCGGCCCTATATTACAATCATATTTCAGAAAGCTTGGCCTTTATGAAAAAGTAAAAACTGAAATAGCAGAGCGCTCCCTGCCCCTTATGCCAGCGAAATGGACGGATGTAACTACCCTTACCGCATCATTCGGCCACGGCGTTGCGGTAACACCGCTTCATATAGCATCAGCAACGGGAACCTTAGTTAATGGCGGAATACTTTATACGCCTACATTAATAAAAATACCTGAAGGAAAAAAACCCCTTGGCACTCGAGTATTTAGCGAAGAAACCTCTGAAACAATGAGAAAATTATTCCGTCTGGTAGTTTCCAAGGGAACAGGCTCTACAGCAAATGTAAAAGGTTATTTTGTCGGAGGAAAGACCGGAACTGCAGAAAAGCTTGTTAACGGTAGGTATGTTGAGGGTAAAGTTATATCTTCCTTTATGGGCATTTTCCCTATGTACGCGCCAAAATATTTTGTAATGGCCATATTTGATGAGCCTCAGGCAACGCCAGATACCTATGGTTATAATACAGGGGGCTGGATTGCAGCGCCGGTTGTTTCAAGGGTAATTGCCGCCATGGGCCCGCTTATGAAAATAAAACCGGTTGACGAAAATGACGAAGCCATTCAAAAGAGGTTCTTCATTGACTATGAACTTAAATGATAAACCTTAATTCTAAAAATTATATTACTGGTCTGCCGCCCGGCGCTGAGATAACTGTAATTTCCGAATTACTTAAGAAGCATAAAAAACCGGTAATACACATTTGCAAAAATGATGTGTATCTGGAAAAGGCTGAGAGTTTACTTAAATTTTTAAATAAGGATATTGAGGTTCTGGAATTTCCGGCATGGGATATAAACCCTTATGATAAGGTATCCCCTAACAGCGAGGTTTCCAGCATACGCCTGAAAACTCTCTCAAAAATTGCTGATAAAAAGCCGAAGGAAAATTTTGTTCTTTTAACTACTGTTAATTCTTTTTCACAGAAGATACTGCCGGCAGAAATTATAAAAGCCGCCTGCCTTAAAATTAAAAAAGGTGATAAGATCAAGCGTGATTTTCTTACACATTTCTTGGTTAATAATTCTTATATGAATGTTGCAACTGCCAGTGATCATGGTGAGTTCAGCGTGCGCGGCAGTATTATTGATATATTTGCGCCTTCATATGATTATGGCTTTCGCTTGGATTTCTTCGGCGATGAAGTTGAATCGGTCAGGAAGTTTGATCCCTTAACTCAAGTAACTACCGGAGCTTGCGATTTCCTAGAAATTATTCCCGCAAATGAAGTTCTGCTAAACGAGCAATACATAAATAATTTCAAAGAAAAATTTGTTGGCAAATTTGGAGTAAAGCCTTCACAGGAAAGCCCGTTATTTGAAGCTATTTCTCAAGGCAGAAGATATGCCGGAATGGAAAATTTCCTTCCGCTCTTTTACCCGAAACTTGAAACAATATTTGATTATTTCCCTGATGGGATATTCACTTTTGAACATGATTTTGAAAATGTTTTCAAAGACAGGATAAACCAGATAAAAGATTCTTATGATGCCCGCCAGATATATGCTAAAAGCGGCATATACAATGATACTGATACATTCGTATTGGAGCCTGACGAACTTTATTTGCCTTCATATCTCAGCAATAAAACGCAAATATTTTTCTCAACCTTTTCTTCGCCTGATAATAATTCAAAATCAGTTAATACAAAAGCGGGGAAAGATTATTTTGCCGAAAGCAAAGCGCAAAGCCGCTCTGCGATCGATCTATTACAGGATGATCTCTCCGCTGCCTTCTTAGATAAGAGCGTTAAAAGGAAAAATATCATTTCCTGCATGAGCGAAGGTTCGCGCCAGAGGATGCTTGGTATTTTGAACGAGAATAATTTCAATTGTATTCTTCTTGATAACTTTGAGCAGGAGCAAGGGCTTATCACCCGCAATAAAGTCGGGCTTGCAGTTGTTGCAATTGATAATGGATTTGAAACTGATGAGATAAAAATCGTTACCGAAGCTGATCTGCTTGGCGAAAGAATATATCGCAAGCAACGCCGTAAAGGCAAGCGTGCTGAAGATTTTATTCGTGAGGCTACCAACTTAGCGCAAGGTGAACTGGTTGTTCATAAAGACCATGGAATCGGCAGGTTTACCGGCCTTGAAACGCTTAATGTAAAGGGTATCATCCACGACTTTATATTGCTCACCTACCGTGATGGAGATAAATTATACGTTCCGGTTGAAAATGTTGAGATGATAACAAGATACGGCTCTGATGATGAAAGCATTGAGCTTGATAAGCTAGGCGGCGTTAACTGGCAGGAGCGCACTGCACGCGTAAAAAATAAAATACTTAAAATCGCTTATGACCTTCTTGATATAGCTGCTAAACGCCAGCTTGAAGAAGCTACCAGCTATGACTGGCAAACGCCGCTATATCATGAGTTCTGCGCGCGCTTTCCTTATGTTGAAACTGATGACCAGCTTACCGCTATCGAAAGTGTAATGAATGATATTTCAAGTGGCAAGCCAATGGACAGGCTGATTTGCGGCGATGTCGGGTTTGGCAAAACTGAAGTTGCGCTCCGCGCTGCTTTTGCAATTGCCCAGAAAAATCTTGAAACTGGTGAACGCGCGCAAGTTGCACTTATTGCCCCAACCACCCTGCTCTCCCGTCAGCATTATAATAATTTCAAGGAAAGGTTTGCGCATACTGGAATAAAAATCAGGCAGCTTTCAAGAATGGTCTCTTCCAGCGATGCGAAAAAAACCAAGGAAGATATAAAGAACGGCGAAGTTGATATAGTCATTGGTACGCATGCGCTGCTTGCTGAAAAAATCGAATTTAAAAATCTTTCTCTTTTAATAATTGATGAAGAGCAGAGATTCGGTGTTGCGCAAAAAGAAAAACTGAAGAGGTTCCGTGGTGACACTCATATTCTAACATTAACCGCAACGCCAATTCCAAGAACCCTGCAATTATCACTGGCTGGTATTCGTGACCTCTCCCTTATTGCAACCCCTCCGGTTGACAGGCTTGCAGTGCGAACATTTATTATGCCTTATGATGAGATAACAATTCGTGAAGCAATACTTAAGGAGCATTATCGCGGCGGGAAATCTTATTTTGTAGTTCCGCGCATAAAAGACCTTGAAGAGCTTGAGCCAAAATTAAAAGCATTGCTGCCTGAGATAAAATTGGTTTCGGCTCATGGTAGATTAAAGCCAGATGACCTCGATGATATCATGACGGATTTTTATGAAGGCAAGTTCGATGTGCTTCTTTCAACAACGATAGTTGAATCGGGGCTTGATGTTCCAACCGCAAATACACTTATAATTTACCGCGCAGATATGTTTGGCCTCGCGCAGTTATACCAGTTACGTGGCCGCGTAGGCCGCGGCAAGATTCGTGCATACGCCTACATGATGTTACCTAAAAAATCTCTCACCAAAGGTGCGGAGAAACGTTTAGAAGTTCTACAAAAACTTGATACTCTTGGCGCCGGGTTTACTCTTGCAAGTTATGACATGGATATTCGTGGCTTTGGTAATCTGCTTGGCGATGAGCAGTCAGGGAATATTAAAGAGGTTGGTGTTGAGCTTTACCAAACGATGCTACAGGAAGCTATCGACAAGATAAAAGTTTCCAATGATAATACCAAGAAAGCTGAAGAGCAGGAAGTCTTCATGGTGAAACTCAACCTTGGTGTTTCAGTTCTGATACCGGAGACATATATTACTGATGCTGAACTCCGCATGGGTTTATATCGCCGCCTTGGTAATCTAGAGAATGAAGTTGAAATTGAATCTTTCGCAACTGAACTTGTAGATAGATTCGGTAATCTTCCACAAGAAGTTGAGAATCTGCTCGACACTTTAAAGATCAAACTCACCTGCAAAAAGCTTGGTATTGAAAAACTGGATGTCGGGGAAAAAGGCGCATCTATGCAATTCCGTAACAATGCATTCTCTAATCCTGATACTTTGATAAATCTTATTTCTAAAGACCCGCTTAAATACAAAATAAAAGATGGTACTAAATTCGTTATCGCTAACCGCAACTGGAGTGATTTAAAAGTTAGAGTTTCAGAACTTAAAAAATCCTTGAATGAAATATTGGAGAAATCAGGTCTGGAAACTAAAGCTGCATGATACAGGAATTCATAAATGCTTACCTACTCTGCTTCCCGGAAAAATCACGGGAATATGCTGAAAGTTATTTTTCTGACCTGGAACAGTATAAATTTATTACTTATAGCGCTTCAAAAAGTGAAGAAGAAATATACGCTTTTGTTATCTATAGGATGATTAGTTGCAGTGAAGCGGAAATAATAGATATCGGAGTTGTCCCCGATAAAAGATCCCAGGGATTTGGAGCTAAAATTCTTAATGAGATGGAATTTAAGCTTAAGAAACAGAATGTTAAAAAGATACATCTGGAATTCCGGGAAGATAATTTCCCGGCGGAAAAACTCTACCGAAAGCTTGGATATATAAAGGTTGGTGAGAGAAAGGACTATTACAAAGCTCTTAAAACCGGAAACTCTATTGCAAAAAACGCTGTTTTAATGACCAAATTCATTTGACATTTACTCCAAAACCCTTAGTTCTGTGGTAAGTTTGTAACAAACACTAAATCCTAAGCATATGAAATTCAAGGCTCTTTCTACATTTACCATTTCTCTTATACTACTAGCGGTAGGTTCTGCCCAAGCGCAGATCAGCGGTCAAAAAGGTGAATTCACAGTAATTGAAAAAGCTGATGGCTGTGATGGCGACGTTGCGCGCCCGGGTGTTGAATTTGCAAGGTGGGTGTCTCCCGGCAATTGTAATAATACAAAATATTTAGTTAATGAAAGAATGGTCACTTATGTTGATCTTATCAGGCAGTCTATTTACTTCGTGATCGATAAAGATAATATCGACGCTGACGATAAACAAAGAATGGATGAAGTTATTAATGAGATCAAAAACTCCGATGGTGTAAAAGCGGTCAGGCTTGTTGGTTATGCGGATAGGTTCAACACTAATGATTATAACATTAAACTCTCTAAAAGACGTGCTACTCATGGTTTGAACTATTTCAAATCTAAAGGCTTCTTTGTTAAGGACGATGTTAAATTCGGCTTCTTCGGTGAAGAAAGACCAGTTACGAACTGCCCTACGAACGCATCAATACCTGAACAGGTTAAATGTCTTCAGGCTGATAGACGTGTAGATATCGAAGTTGAAGTTTACCGTAGAAAAGTTGACAGGGTTCAAGATACAGTTGTTTATGACAGGAACGGTAATGTAATTGAAACTATACCGGCGCCAATACAGGAACCTGAATATAAAGGCCCTGAAGGCGTTACTTATGAGCCAATGAATTAACCCATTTGTAAATAAGTTTTTACCACTTATATTAGGGCGATTGAAATGATCGCCCTTTTTATTTTTTATGACTAAACAAATATCCCTCTTTCTTACTGAACCAATAGGATATCCTGATAAAGCTGATACTAATCTGCTGATATCAGAATCCTGCAGAAGATATGAAACTTATGCTTTTCAGCCTTCAGACCTTATCTTAAAGAATGTTCCTAAAACAAAACTTATAGCTAAAGCCTGCAAGGTTTCACTTGATAAAAAAGGTAACCTTTCACAGGCAACTGAATCCATTGATATTGAAATAGATAAAAATACCTTTGTAACTATAAGATTAAACCCACCTTTTGATTCGCGTTATTTCACAGCAATGAAGTTACTTTCCTACAAAGAAAAAGAAGCCTTGATACTTAACCGCCCGAGTTCTGTCATCAATATGCCTGAAAAGCTTTTCGACAGTTCCCTGCTTAAATTCATGCCGGAAACTATTATCACTGAAGATTTGAATGAGATCCAGAAATTTTGGAAAGTGAAAAAAGATATAGTAGTTAAACCATTATATGAATTTGCAGGCAGAAGTGTTTTTCGCTTAAGAGTTGAAGAGGAAAATCATAAATCTATTTTTCAAATGCTTGCCGATAAATATAAGGAACCTTTGGTTGCTCAGGTTTATCTTCCTGCGGTAAAAAAAGGTGATAAAAGGCTTTTACTTTTCAACGGTGAGTATATGGGTTGCTTTACGCGCATACCGCCAAAAGGCCAGTTACAGGCGGCTACTGCTCGCGGCGGTACTTTTAAAAAGATAGGTATTACTAAAAAAGAACGTGAGATGTGCGAAGCAATGAAGCCTGTTATGAAAGAGAATGGCATAATGTTTTGCGGCTTTGATACTATCGGCGATTATTTGACGGAAGTTAATATTACCTGTCCGGGTGGTACTTACGGCCTTAATGAATATGGTATGAGATCAGAAAAAATTTATTGGGATATGGTGGAAAAATTAGCATGAACATGACAATTGAAAAACAGCAGGAAAAATTTGAGATCAAACCTTTCCTTCATAATATCCTCATTAGCAGAAAGGATGATATAGAAGCGTGGTTTGATGAAAAATATGGCTCAACGCCAAAATTATTTTACTCTTCGGTTGATGTACGCCATAGTGGTTACAAGTTAGCGCCCGTTGATACAAATCTATTTCCTGCGGGGTTTAACCTTCTTACGGAACACCAAAGGCAAAACGCCAGTGATCAGGCGACGCTTTATTTCAAGAAAAATTTTCCAGCCGCAAAAAAGCTTTTGCTGATAACTGAAAGCCATACGCGCAATAAATATTACCTACAGAATGTTTATTCCATAAAAAACATAATGGAAAATGCCGGGATGGAAGTTCGCTTATCAAGGTTTGATATTACCACTGATGAAGAGCATGAAACGGCAGAAGGGCAAAAAATCATTTACAATCCACTATCAAGAAATGGTGACAAGCTAATTTTGGGTGATTTTACCCCAGATATAATCCTTGTTAATAATGATATGACAGGCGGTATACCTGAAATTTTAAACAATATAAAACAACCAGCATTTCCGCCACTTGATATGGGCTGGCACCGCAGAAGAAAAACCGGGCATTTTGAATCTTATGGCATAGTTGCACGTGATTTCGGCAGGAAGTTTGAGATAGATCCATGGCTTATTTCAACCCTTTTTACCAGATGCGGTAATATAAATTTTCGTACTAAAGAGGGGCTAGAATGCGTAACATATAATGCCTCTGAAATTCTTAAAAAGATAAAAATAAAATATGACCAATATGAAATAGACGAAGAACCTTATATATTCGTAAAGGCAAATAGCGGCACATACGGTATGGGGATCATGGTTGTAAAAGACCCTGCTGAAATTGAAGAGATAAATAAAAAAGAACGTCACAGCCTTAGCAATATTAAGGAAGGCGTAGAAAACTCTGAAGTGATAATTCAGGAAGGTATTCCTACCATAGATACGCTTAATGGATTTACTGCTGAGCCATTAATGTATCTGGTTAATTCCGCTCCGGTTGGCTGTACATATAGAATAAATAGCAACCAAGATAAATTTGGTAATCTAAACTCTAAAGGTATGACTTTTCAGAATTCTGAATGTGAAGAAAAACAATCCGCGATTGATTGTCCAGTTCAAGGTTTCATCGCCCGCCTTGCCTCACTTGCCGCGGCACGCGAATGTTATGAGATTAATTGGGATATTTAATAGCACCTATTGAAAAGTATAAAAACGATTTATTTAGCTATTATGAATGAAAAAGAAAATTTTAATAATTCTCATTTATCTCTTGAAGAGCAAAGAAGGCTTACCGCATTAAAACAGTTATAGAATCTTTCAGGCAGCACATTAGGAGGACTTGAGCAACCTTCAGCTTTTCTACAAAATAGCATTGAAGTTCAAGATGCAAAAGACAAAACAGGTCCGACGATTGATATTAGGCCGACTAACTAAATAGTTAAATTCCCGAGCCTTAAATTCTTCAAGAATATTTCATCAAATTCAAATGGTGAAATATTTATTCCAAGTTCTTTAAGTGAAGTAACGCCGTACTCAGATATTCCGCATGGAACTATTCCTTTAAAATGCTCCAAGTTCGGATTTATATTTACTGACAGCCCATGAAATGAAACCCATTTACGAACCCTGATACCAATTGCCGCAATTTTCTTTTCCTTATTTTGCTTGTCAAAGCACCAGATACCTATCCGCCCTTCCCGCTTGAAGCTTTCAACCCCTATTTCTTCAAGAGTATCAATTACAGATTGCTCAATATCACTGACAAATTTTCTTAAATCAGGTTGCGGATAATGTTTTTTAAGGTCCAGCATTAGATAACAAATACGTTGCCCCGGGCCATGATATGTATATTTACCGCCTCTACCCACATTAAATATTGGGAAACCATTATCATCAATAAGCTCCTCAACTTTAGCAGAAGTTCCGGCAGTATACACTGGCTTATGTTCAAGTAGCCATATTTCGCCTGTCTCTTCACCTGAGATTATTTTTTCGACACGCTCCTCCATATGCTGAAGGGCTTCCGCGTAATCCAATGGTTCTTTTGAAATTGATATCTGCACGAGCTAAAGCTGATTTATTTTTTTAAATATTCTAAAATAACTTTTAACGCCTCTTCAACTGCTTGCAACCGGATTTCCTGCCTGTTTCCGGTAAAATTGAACTTATACGCTTTATTTAACCCTCGTGATTTCTCTGCAAAACCTATAAAAACCAAACCAACCGGCTTTTCTGTACTGCCACCATCCGGCCCTGCAATTCCTGTTACTGAAACTGAAATATTAGCAGAGGATTTTAGCATTATTCCCCACGCCATTTCCTTGGCGCATTCTTCAGAAACTGCGCCTAATTTTTCCAGAGTTCCAGCCTTAACATCCAGCATCTGCTGTTTTGAAAGGTTGCTATAAGTTACAGCCGCTCTATCTAAAACTTTTGAAGCGCTAGCGATCTCAGTAATCGCCCCAGCAATAAGCCCGCCGGTGCAGCTTTCTGCGAGGCTTATCATAATGTCCTTTTCCTGAGCTTTTTTAACTATCTCTTCGGCAAGCTTACTTATTTTCTCTTGATACATAGGCACATCACTTTATAACCTGAATAAAATATAACAAAATATACTTATGCTTAAATCTATAATCGAAAAAAACTGGGATGAAAGGGAAAGCCTTAATATTAACACTAAAGGTGAAGCGCGCGACGCGGTTGATTCAACACTTAATCTTTTAGATAAAGGCGAACTCAGGGTTTGTGAGAAAATAAATGGTGAGTGGCAAGTTAACCAGTGGGTTAAAAAAGCTATCCTGCTTTCATTCCGTTTGAATGATAACGCACTTATGGATTTTGGAGTTAATTTTAAGGGCCAGAATGCTTCATATTACGATAAAGTTCCGCTTAAATTCACAGGCTGGAAGGAAGAAGATTTTAAAAAGGCTGGTTTCCGTGCTGTACCGGGATGTTTCGTTCGCAAATCTGCTTTCATCGCGAAAGGAGCAGTATTGCTGCCATCTTTTGTGAATGTTGGCGCTTATGTTGGTGAAGGCACAATGGTTGATACCTGGGCAACAGTTGGCTCATGCGCGCAGATTGGCAAAAACTGCCATATCTCCGGCGGCGCCGGTATTGGCGGAGTATTGGAACCACTTCAGGCAAACCCGGTTATTATTGAAGACAATTGTTTTATCGGCGCTCGCAGTGAAGTTGCCGAAGGCGTTATCGTTGGCGAAGGCTCAGTTCTTTCAATGGGTGTATATCTCGGCGCTTCAACTAAAATAGTTGATAGAGCTACTGGAGAAATATTCTATGGTAAAGTTCCACCATACAGTGTAGTGGTTGCAGGCACTCTTCCTGGTAAAACTCCGGAAGCACCACATTTATATGCAGCAGTTATAGTAAAGCGCGTTGATGAAAAAACCCGCAGCAAAACTGGTATAAATGAATTACTTAGAGACTAGATGATAACCATATCATCTACGTGAATAATTGCTTCACGACCGGAAAAGCCTAAAATCTTTTCTATCTCATCTGATTTTTTGCCTTTTATATGGGTAATATCATCGGAGGAATATGCGGTTATTCCTTTAGCAATTTCTTTTTTATCATGTGAGAAAATTGATATCTTTTCACCTCTCTCGAAATTTCCCTCTACAGATTTGACTCCTACAGCGAGTAGACTTTTCTTGGATTTCAGTGCTTTTTCTGCCCCCTCATCAATATAAATTTTTCCTTTACTGACGAGTGAATTGAGTATCCATGTCTTACGAGCTTTCTCAGGATTTTGAGTTGATTTGAACAGAGTGTATTTTGCTTTGCCAGAGAATATATTTGCTATCGAATTATTATTTTTGCTGGAAGCTATAATAGTAGAACATCCGCTTTCTGAGGCAATCTGCGCTGCTTTTATTTTGGTTATCATGCCGCCGCTGCCAATTTCTGAACCACTACCACTTGCAAGTTTTTCAATCTCCGCATCAATTTTTTCTACTGAAGCAATATGCTCAGCATCTTTATTTTTTGAGGGGTTATCAGTATATAAACCATCCACATCGGAAAGTATTATGAGCAGATCAGCTGAAACCATCTGTGCTACAAAGGCAGAGAGCCTGTCATTATCACCAAAGCGCAGCTCCTCTGTTGCCACCGTATCATTCTCATTAACTATCGGGATGATATTTTTCTTGAGTAATGTTTCAAAAGTATTTCTGGCATTTAAATAATTCCTGCGGTTTTCTGTATCAGAAATTGTGAGTAATATTTGTGCGGTAATTAACTTCTTTTTGGAGAGAAATTTATTGTAGCTATTAATCAAGAGAGGCTGACCAATCGCAGCTAACGCCTGCTTTTCTTCCAGCTTAAGTTTTCCTTTTTCCTTACCATATAATTTTCTTCCCAAAGCAACTGCTCCGGATGAAACAACGATTACTTTTTTGCCTTTCTTCTGTAAGTCAAAAATATCCTGAGCTAATGTTTTTAGCCATTTTTCGCGCAAATCGAATTTTTCATCAACCAGAGTTGATGAGCCAATTTTTATTACGATCGTTTTTGCAGAAGAGATATTCATTTATGAAGTTTTAAAGGAACTTCCGAAACAGTTAAAGTTTTATTTTGCTCTGCCGCTTCAACTTCTATCAGTGCTAACGCTTCATTTTCAACTGAGGTTAAAAGTTTTCCAGTAGTTGCTTTGTCAGAAATAATATCCTGACCTGATAACCCTTCCAGATTTTTATCAGCTGAAACTTTATAGATAGTTTTACGAACCGTGCCTCTATGCTGCGTTCTGGCGGTCACTTCCTGCCCTACATAACAACCTTTTTTAAAATCTACTGCATTATTCTCGATCATCCTGAATTGCAGTGGAAATGATTTTTCCTTTTCCAGATCAAACTCACCTTCAGGCACCAGATTATCAATCCGAAGCTTATTGTAAGCGCTTAATTCTGCTTTATGGAATGGAATAAAATCTTTACTGGTGATCAGCCTGAAACCCATTTTTTTATTTCGCGGGTCAGCAAATGATTCTTTTATACTTGCGTGCTTAGTCACATCAAGAGTTTGAAAAACATTGTGGCTTTCCGTTTCATCAATAAGCTCGACATCAGAACGCAGTTTATACTGGCTTAGTTTTTTGAGAAGCATGTCTTTATCTGCCAAAGCACAATCTATCAGAAAATCATGGCCGCCGGCATTTACAACGAAGAAATCTGCAATGTATTTTCCCTGAGGTGTCAGAAAATATGTATATATAGCCTCGCCTTTAAGCGTTTTATTAACATCATTTGAGATAATGCCTTGCAAAAATTTAGCAGAATCCGCACCTTTCACCCTGATAATGCCATGATCTAATTTTATCATATTACCTGCCAATTACTGTTTGTACTGCATTATTTAGTCTTTCGGATATTTTTTCAAGAGTGTAATTATTTATTAGTTTATTATAGGCATTCTCCGCAAGGCTTTGAGCTTTTTCGGGATTATCAATCAAATCTGCCAAAGCAATCGCCAGCTTTCCGGCGTGGCCTTTCTCAACCATT
Organism: Alphaproteobacteria bacterium; assembly: GCA_031426355.1. Lineage (GTDB taxonomy): Bacteria > Pseudomonadota > Alphaproteobacteria > Rickettsiales > UBA8987 > JANPLD01. The sequence goes on from JANPLD010000015.1 coordinate 19,740, forward strand.
AAACAATCTTTTTCATTCTCACATATTTCTAAAGGCCCTTCCGAATCAGTTGTAATTATAGGAATTTTATGGGACATAGCTTCTAAAATCACGATCCCGAAAGGTTCGTGATGCGAAGGCAAGCAGAAAATATTTATTGAATCATAGAATTCATTTTTATCTTTCACCCAGCCTGTAAATTTTACGATATCATTTAACTTAAGTTCATCACGAAGTGTCTGCAAAGTAAATTGTTCTTCACCCGTTCCGCCAATTACAGCATTAAATTTATAGCCTTTATCTTTTAGAGCCCCACAAGCACGAAGGAATACATCAACACCTTTTTTCTTAACGAAACGTGCCATTACGCCAATTGTTGGGATTTGGGATTTGGGAGTTAGGCCTTGGGAATTTTCTTTGTTACTAACTCGCAGTTTAAGCAGATTAGGTATCACAATTATCTTTTCCTTTTTGAATCCTTGTGATGAAATAAAATTCTTTAGATCAGAGGTAATTGAAAAAATATGATCTGACTTTAACAAAGGCTTGATCTTATAATTATGGGCAACTGAAATAAGTGGAACTTTATTATATTTTGCACTCAATCTAAATAAGGAGCTTGGTCTGTTGCCATGGGCTATTACCGCATCTGGTTTTATTTTTCTTACTAGATTATTTACTTTTAATTTTGCAATTAGATCCCATTTACCTAATTGCTGGATTTCTATTATTTCTAATTTTGAATTCTCTAATTTCCGCAGCTCTGTTAGAATTTTTGCATGTTTTCTAATTACACAAACAACTTCATTATTTTGCAGCAATAATCCTTCAGTATAATCCACAAAGGCCTGCTCAATCCCGCCTAGACTCTTGGCAAACATGGAGTTTATAATTTTAGCCATTCAAGTAATCCCTTGAATCATTTACATAATTATCTGATGATCTCAAGATAAAATCTTTTTCTTCCTGTTTCATATCGCGGAGGAATTTTGCAGGGTTACCTGCCCATATCTGTCCGGCAGGAATTTCTTTTCTGTAAGTTATAACAGCTGCGCCTGCAACCATTCCGCCTTTTTTAACAATAGCGCCGTCCATAACAGTAGAACTCATACCGACAAAACATTCATCTTCCAGAGTGCACGCATGCAGCATACATTTATGCCCGACAGTTATATTATCACCAATGATAGTCATGCCGCCCTGTCCTGAAGTATTAACTACAACTGAAGGTCTGGTCACATGAATAACTGTTCCATCCTGAATATTTGTGCGTTTGCCGATCCTGATATAATTCACATCACCACGTATAACACATCCCGGCCAGATGCTTGAATCCTCGCCTATCTCAACATCACCAATTATCACCGCGCCCGGTGCAATAAAGGCAGTCGGGTGGATTTTCGGATGAATATTTTTGAATGGCAGTATTATTGGCTCAGACATAAATTATGAAATTTATTTAAGCAATTTATCAATTTTATGGGTGATCTTTTTAGAAGTTGGAGAAGTAGTTGAAGCGTACCACTCAACTAAATTTCCATTTTTATCTATCAGATATTTATGGAAATTCCATTTTGGCGTTCCAAGTATGGAAACTTTAGTGGCCGCCCATTTATAAAATGGATGGGCTTTATCACCTTTTACATCAGTGATTGAAGTTAGCGGAAATGTTATCTTAAAATTTTTCTGGGTATATTCTTCCACATCTTTTTCAGAATCCAGTTCCTGGCCACCAAAATTATCTGAAGGAACACCAATCAATATGAAATCTTTATCCTTATATTTTTCATATAATTTTTCAAGCTTTGCAAACTGGGGAGTAAAACCGCACAGGCAGGCAGTATTAACAATCATTATTAATTTGCCCTTATAATCAGAAAGGTTTAATTCCTTACCTTTTATATCAGTAAAAGAGAATCGATAGGCGTTATCTTCTGCTGATATTGCCGGTTTGGAGAAACTTAAAGACATAAACACCAGGATTAAGAATTTTTTGAACATATTATTATTTTTTATAACAATACAGTTTCCATTTTCTTATTACATCAGGTTTTTCGATTATTTTATAGGGCTGCCATTCAAGCAGTTCAAAATTATTGCTGAGTATTGGAACACCTGCTTTCAGTTCATTTTTTAATTTCTCAGAAAGTTTCAGATTTTCTTTGTAAAAGAATACTATTGCATCGGCGTCGCGGTAATTCTGATCTATAAGATCACCCTTAATTATTTTTATGTTGGGATTATTCCTGAAACGAAATTTTGAATATTTATAAGGGACAGATAGGAGTTCAACGCCAATCACTTCAGCGTTCGGGAAGTTTTTAGATAGATAACTTACGAGGCCACCATAACCACAACCAAGGTCAAAAACCTTAAATTTTTTATCAGGAGTGAAATAGTTTTTCAGCTCATTAACAATATTTTTTCTGGTCTTTTTATCTGTCGGGATGCTAGGCGGCCATACGAATAATGCCGTTGCCATCTGTATCGTATAAAAAATAAAAAATATCAGCAGCGCTATGAATATAAGCACCGGTATTGAGAGTATCAGGATTTGAAGAACTTCGTTCATGTTATTATTTTATATTATTCTCACTTCACTAAATGAGGCGAGAATTGAATAACATAAAATACCATCAAATGAAACGCAAGTTTACATCGAAGAGTAAATTAAGAAGAAAATTTTAAAGTGTGAAACTATTGTGAAGATTTCTTTTAAAATCGTATCTTATCAGGAAGTGAAGGACAGCGGTGTCGGCAAATAAATAATGATTGAAGCTATAGAACTGGTCCGAAAACCGAGTTAACCATAACAAATCTTTAAGGAGGTAATCCAGCCGCTCCTTCCGAAACGGCTACCTTGTTACGACTTCACCCCAGTCACTGACACTACCGTGGATGGCTGCCTCTTTGCAGTTAGCTCACCAGCTTAAGGTAGAACCAGCTCCCATGGCGTGACGGGCAGTGTGTACAAGACCCGGGAACGTATTCACCGTGGCATGCTGATCCACGATTACTAGCGATTCCGACTTCATGTAGTCGAGTTGCAGACTACAATCTGAACTGAGGCGGCTTTTAGAGATTAGCATCCTCTCGCGAGGTAGCAACCCATTGTCACCGCCATTGTAGCACGTGTGTAGCCCACCTTGTAAAGGCCATGATGACTTGACGTCATCCCCACCTTCCTCCAGCTCATCGCTGGCAGTCCCCTCAGAGTCCCCGGCATGACCCGGTGGTAAACAGAGGGCGGGGGTTGCGCTCGTTGCGGGACTTAACCCAACACC
>JANPLD010000016.1:0-3903 GCA_031426355.1 Alphaproteobacteria bacterium
CCGCCTATCTGGGCATCAATATTGTTTTCTTTTAATATGTAATGGATAAGGGCAGTGGTAGTTGATTTGCCATTAGTTCCGGTGATGGTGATAATTTTTGAATCAGGGTTTTTATCGCGCCATAGAATTTCGATATCGCAAATTACTGGTACATTATTCTGTTTCGCAAATAGTGCGGCAATGTGAGGTTTTGGCAAATCAGTGGGTATTCCAGGTGAGAAAATTACTGACTGTAAATTTTTCCAATCCCATTCTTCGGGTTTTAGGTAATGGGTGTTAGGAGTTAGTAGTTGGGAGTTAGGGGTTGAGTTATCATCCCAGACGAAAATTTTGGAAATGCCTAACTTTTTAGCATTCTTTTGGAAATAATTTATGGCAGAGATTCCTGATTTTCCGAGTCCAAGGATTGCGATGGATGTCATACAGAATTATTTCAGGTGGTTTTTGAACTCTTCGAGGAGGCCGATGTATAGGTCTCTTTTGAAGGGGACTATTATGGCGGGTAGGGTTGCGGGTGCTGCCCATTGCCAGGTGGAGAATTCGGGTTCTTTTGTGTTGATGTTTATTTCGGTATCATCGCCGAGGAAATGGGCGAGGAACCACATTTGCGTTTGGCCGCGATATTTACCGCCCCAGAATTTTGGTATGAGGAAATCTGGTATGTCATAAGAATACCAGCCCTGGGCTTTATCGATGAGTTTTATATTTGCAGTGCCAATTTCTTCTTCAAGCTCGCGGAATACGGCGGTTTCAACTTCTTCGCCTTCTTCAATGCCGCCTTGGGGCATTTGCCATGCATCAGATTTATTATCTATACGCTGGCCGACGAAAACTTCTTTATTTTTATTGAGGAGCATTATGCCGACGCATTTTCTGTAAGGCAGGTTAGTTCTATCTATATGTTCAGGTTGGTGAGGCATGATCTAAATTAATTATCAGTAACAAAATAAGATATAGGGGCAATCCTGATATTTTCACCAAGATTTTCCTTAAGCCATCTCTGCAGTACATCAACTGAGAGTTTAAATGGCCTGAGGGCTATAACTACTTTTTTCTTTTTTGATATCATGTCAGATTTCGCCTGATCAAGTTTTTTCCTGATATCTTTTTCTGAGATGGTTTCATCAATAAGGTAGTCAACTACGACAATATCGACCGCCATAGGTTTTACATCATTCTCAAGATAAGTGTTGGCAGCACTTCTGTAATAGCCGAAGAATTTCTGGGCATCTTTAGTGTTATTAAGCGTTGGGGTGACAACTTCAAGGTTGTTAGTCAGAACTTCCCCGGAGTTGCTGAGGAAGCCGATATAGCCGGTGTATTCAGCTGCAGTTTTGTCGAACTTTGTCTGGTTCTGCGCTTTATCTGCTGAAGTTAGGATAGTGAGCGGGCCGGAATCTTTGAGGGGGAAACCGGAAGGTTCTAATATAAGGTTAAGTAAAACTTCCCTGCCATCGGCTATGGTTCTTGTCATTTTATTCTGAAGGTCATCACTGTAGGGTGAGAAAGCGAAGGATACTTCTTTTGGTAATGCACCCGCCAGTGACAGGCCTGATTTTGTCTGGCCGAGATCAGTAACTATGACGGAAAGATTTGCCTCTGAATAGTTTGCGGCGATCTGCTCAGCCGATGGTGCCGGTGGCCCGATGAGTCCATCGCCTAGATCAAGTGAATCAGATTTTTTAAGGTCTGAAGCTTTTTTAATATCAGGGTTGAAAGCCTTTATTTCTTCTTCGGAAAGGTTCAGTGATTCAACTTCATTATTGGTAGCGTTGATGATTATTTTCTTGCCTCGGGAAATTTCAGTTTTAGATTTTTCAGAATATATTTTTGTTATCTGGAATATCTGAAAACAAAGTAAGCCAAGCAGCAGCAAATTAATGACGAGAAATAAAGTGTTAATGCCAAATCCATTGCGGGAGGATTTTGCACCATTTCTTTTCTGCCAAGGCTTTTTAGAGTCAGAACCCATTTGTTTTTCTTGATTGTCAGCCATTTTCTGCCTAAAATTCCAAACTTGTGATATGATAATATACAAATAACATAACTGAATAATAGTAAATTGAATTTAAGAGAAGAAAATAATTTTTCGGAAGAAAAAAATCGCAAAGCGAAAGTTATTGAAGGAATGCTTTCTGAAATTGGCATGACCAAGCAGGAGCTGATAGACCTTCTGGTTTCAGTAAAAAAAGAGCGGGCGGAAGAGGTTGGTGCATTACAGGAAACTGATAAAAGTGAAAATTCCCTGTCGGATTTTACAGAGGCAGAAATAGCACAAATGTTCCAGGGGGATGTAAGTGGCGAGCTGCAAAAATATCTATCTTATGAGGAGCTGAAAAAGCTTGAAGTAAAAGTAAGTTTTGCATTCCATCTTAAAAAGTCACTTGATAATGGTTCTAAGGTTGATATTCAAAAGCTTGCGAAGATACTTGAGTTTGATGGTAAAGATCTGACCTTGAATAAGGGTGCTAAGATCGATATTGGTGGTATCTCAAAAGTTATTGAGTCTAGGAAGGCAGAAGCGAGTATTGATTATCTGCAAAGTTTGAGCGGGCAATCTCAAAGTCAGGATAAAGATAAAAGTAAGAATGTCAGCAGCCCGAAAGCGCAAACGTTCCTTAGCAGGTTAATGGGGGCGGTATCGCAGCAGACACAGGCGGCCTTAAGTTCAATTGTTGGCAGTAGTAGTGGGCAGCAACAGGATCCATCAGTAACTATGAATAGGATGCAGAGCCAGTTACGAGTGGTGGAATCTGCTAACAGGCAGCTTCGCCGTCAGGAAGAAAAAGCGAGAAGCAGATTGGGCGATGTTTCAAAAGTATCGCGTCGTGGTAAGGAAACTTTTGTTACGACAAGAGTGAGGACGAGGGATGGGAAGATCGAATTTCGTGAAGTTAATTCAAAAGATCTGGCGAAGGCGAAAAATGTTCCGCAAGGTGAGGCTGATAAATTAATCGCTGATGTTGAGAAAGCTGAAAAGGCGCAAAGTTCTGCGGTGGAATCAATGAACCAGAAAATGCCTGAAAACACCAAGATACTTGGCATATCTTTTGATGATAAAGGCAAGATGCAATATGAGGTTCTGATAAAAGGTGAGAAGAAAACCATTCCAGCGGAAAATCTGGTGGTGCAGGTTGTGGAAGTTAAAAAGGAAAGTTCAACATCTGCTGATGGAAAATCAAAAGGGTATGAGGTTACATCTGAGTTAAAGATATATGAGCAGGTTGGTTCATTTAAAGATAAAACCGGCAGCAGTGAAAAAGTTGAGCGAAAAGAAAAAAACGAGAACTTGAAATCAGATCTGCATAAGCTTGATGCAATTTCCGACAGGCAGAAAAATCTGGAAGAGCAGAAAAAAGAAAACCACAAAGAGGGAGTGAAGAGTGAGATCGGTTCTGACAGGCCGGAAGCTACTAAGAAGGCATCTGACGTCACAGATCAGGAAAAAGACCCGAGTTTGAAATATGCTATCAAGGCTGTGGGAAAGCCAGTTGAGTTTGACCCAAAGGAAAAGACGGAAGTTAAGGAATCAGTTAAAACTGATGATACGCTTAAGAAACTGGACGCGCTGCATGATAAGCAGAAACTGATGGAAAGCCTGAAGGAAGTTAAAGATACTATGAAAAGCGCTGTTCATGATAAGATGGATGAAGCCATGCAGAATAAAGACCTGCTCAAGGATATGGAAAAAGACAGGCTGAAGAATCTGGATATAGGTATTAAGAAGTGATTAGTGAAAGTGATTAGTGGAGGTAGTATTAATACAAGTTTTACAAACCTTTCTACACTTTACGCTTGCGCTTTGCGCTTCTTGGATTTATAGCGTGGCCTTATAAATGTATGCGGTTGTGGCGAAATGGTAGACGCACAGCCTTGAGGTGGCTGCGCCGCGAGGCGTGGAGG
>JANPLD010000017.1:0-2667 GCA_031426355.1 Alphaproteobacteria bacterium
CGTACGCCCCCCGTCGTCTGGAAGATGTTGTTGCGAAAATGGACCTCGTAGAGGTCGTTTGCCGTATAGGACGAGCTCTTGTTGAAGACGCCGTACGGCGTTCCGGCGGCGGCCGGGGACAGGCATACGGTGTTGTTGTAGATCTCCGTCTTGCGGATGCCTCCCCAGAGGTGAATCGCGCCGTAGCCGGTCTTGCGCGAATCATTCTGGCTGACGTTGTAGCGGATGACGTTGTTGCGGAAGGGGGCTCCTGCTCCCACGTATTGGGCGAAGAGATAGCCGGCCCCATCATTGTTGTGGGCGTAGTTGTATTGGATGACGCAGTCCTCGGAGCCGCCGTCTATGTCGAAGCCGAGACCGTCGGCGTTCTGGGTGCGGTTGTGGTGGGACTCGTTGTATTGAATGACGATGTTTTTGGCGCGATAGACCCAGATGCCGCCGGGGCCGGCGCCGGGGTTGTTGTTGAGTGTGCCGTTGTTGTAGGCCTCGCAGTATTCTATGAGGCCGTTTTGGGCACCGCCGAGGACGATGCCGTTGCCCCAGGTTTCGAGGGCGTTGAGCACGCCGGTGTTGTTATAAAATTTGCAGCGTCGGACGGTGATGTTGAGGATGCCGTAGAGACCCTGCGAGTAGGTGCCTGCACCCCCGGTAGCGTTGTCATGAAACGACGAATCCTCGATGAGAATATCCGAGAAGCCGGCGGTGCCATTCCAGCCTCCCGCCACGAAGCCGGATTTCCCGAAGCCGTAGATCTCAACGTTCTGGAGGGTGATGCCGGCGTAGCGGGTGTTCAAGGTGTCGGCATATAAGGCGATGCCGTCCTTGGTGTGGGTGGTGGAGCCGTTGCCCTTGATGATCAGGTTGGTGAACTTCAGGCCGGCGGCGTTGTAGGCGTAGGCGAACTCCTTGTCGTTGGCCGCGACGAGGGTGGCCTTGCCGGTGCCGTAGGAGGTGAAGGTGATCGGGCTGGCCAGCGTGCCTCCTTTGCCGGGCGCGATGTAGAGCCCGGCACCGGCTCCAAACGTGAACGTCTGGCCTCCTTGGAAACGGATCTCGTCGCCCGCAGTGAAACCGGGCGAGAAAGCGTAGCTGTTGACTTTGTCGATGGTCTTCCAGGGGGTGGTAGTCGACATGCCGCCCGCGTTGTCGTTGGGGGCCGTATTATCAACGTAATAAATAGCGGCCTGTAGCGAGGACGTGACCAGCAGTAGGATTAATACGATGACTTTGGGGAATACGGATCTAAATATCATTGCCGGGGTTTGTAAGAAGCGCGGAAACTTTTACTCGCGCGAATCGATTGGAACTCGATTGAGAATCCGTCACGGTCACGCGCTCGAAAGTGGTATCCAGAGAGACGGGTGGCGCTTCTATGGCGGAAGGGTTTGTGGCCCATATGTTAGTAAGAGGGCCATTGAACTCGACTGCATAACTGATTCCCGGACCGGACGAAGCTTTGCGGCGGATGTAGGTGAGAGTTAGTTTTCCCGTGCCATCAATGCCAAAGAAAGGTAGGCCAGCGCTTCCGGTGGGTGTTAGAACGGATGTATTGGGAGTGGTGAGAAATTCGCCTTGTCCTGTGCTGCGGCCCATCATGTTGAAGGCGTATTTCAGGAGGTTGGCTACGCCGTCATTGGCCGGTGTTAGAAGATCCTGCGAGCCGTTCGCAGCAAGACCATAGGTGGTGCGAAACGCTTGCAGGCCGGTGAACGTAATCGTGCTGGCGATATTGCTGTAACTCGAATCACCTCCGACATTGGTTGCACGAACTCGATAGTAATAAATGGTACCCGCGCTGAGGCTGGTATCGGTATGGGTTGCAATGTTTGCGGCAGGAGTTGCGATTTGCGTCCAGCCGGTCGAGCCATCCGGGCTGCGTTCCAGTTTGAAACCAGTCTCATCGGTGGCGTTGTCGATCCAGTTGAGCGTGATCTGGGTGGCGGCGGTGGCGACGAGGCCGGAAGGCGCGGCTGGGGTCGTGGGCGCTTCGGTGTAAGGCGTGACGGCGTCAAATGATGTGCCGAGACGGAATTCGTCGAGGGTCATGGCATTGGCCACGGAGGAGCGAGTCTGGAAGTTGCTGAAGCCGGGGAAGCTGATGTTGCTCACGGTGGCGTTGGGCGTGCCGAGGGCCACGCCGAGGGGTGGGTTGACCCAGAGGCGCACGGAGTCGGTGGCACCAGCGGCAAAGTCGAAGCGCAGCACCATCAACGTGGGCGTATTCACGGCCAGCGGGGCGTTGGTGGCGGCCGTGCCATTGAGGCTCCAGCCGGTGGCCGTGTTGCTCAAGTAGAAGTTGGCGCTGCCATCGTATTTGAAGCTAAAGCGGAAGGCGTCGACATTGGCGCTGCTGGTGGAGACGAGCAGGCTGACGTAAAGGCTGGTGCCATCGACTCCGAAGTTGCCGTTGTTCACACCGTCCACGCGCTGAGCGAGAAATGGATCGGTGGTCATGGACTTATACACATAAGGCTGGCCGCCCCAGTCCGCGTTGGTGACCTGGGCGGCGTTGGCAGAGGTGACGAGAATCTTGGTGCCTTGGGTATAAGTGAGACTGGCAACGACCTTGGTAGTCGCTCCCCAGGAGCCGGATAGGCCCGTGCTGGTGCCGGACGGACTGCCGCCGACATTGGTCGCGGGGAGGCCGTTGCCGGAGTTGAGGCCGGC
>JANPLD010000018.1:0-44145 GCA_031426355.1 Alphaproteobacteria bacterium
TCGCAAGGTTGACCATAAAGGTTTCAAGCTGCATCTTGATGCTGCTGGGATGTTCCTTGAAGGTGATGATATGGAAAAAGATTGGGATAAGATATCTGACATATTATGCCACTTTCATATAAGTGAACCTGATCTGGGCGGTTTTGAAGAACCTCTGGTGAATCACAAAAAAAACCTTAACCTCTTGAAAGATCAAAATTATAATGGCTGGGTTTCTGTTGAGATGCGCGAACCGGAAAACTCAATCATAAATAGTAATATTTGGAAAGTGCTGAAATGAACCAGATTAAAAAATATGATGCTGTAATTATAGGCGGTGGATTTTATGGTTCCGCTATCTCGCTTTATCTTAAGAAAAAAGGATTGTCTGATATTCTGGTAATTGAGCGTGAAAACGAAATCTTCAAAAGATCCTCATATCATAATCAGGCAAGGGTACATAATGGGTATCATTATCCCAGAAGCTTTATTACCGGAATAAGAAGTAAGGTAAACTTCCCCATATTTTCAAAAGATTATGATTTTGCATTAAAGAAAGATTTCGTAAGCCTGTATGCTATTTCAAGAAAGAATTCAAAAGTAACTCCCTCGCAGTTTGAAAGGTTTATGAGTGATCTTGGAATACCTTTTGATATAGCCCACGGGGAATATAGAAAATGTTTTGACCAGAGAATGGTTGCTTCGGTATATCTTACGCAGGAATATTGTTTTGATGCTAAAAAGTTCAGGGATCATTTCATGAAAGAATTCTCTCAGCAAAATATTGAGCTATCTTGCGGAACAGAAGTAAAGTCAGTCGCAGGCGATAATGAAAATATAAAAATATCTGCTGTAAAAGATGGCTCTGAAATAGAAATTGATTCTTCCCTGCTATTCAACTGTACATATTCAGGACTGAATAAAATAGTTTCAGGTAAAAATGAGCTAACTCATCTCAAGCACGAGTTTACTGAAATGTGTCTGATCAAACCGCCGCCAGAATTTGAAAATGCCTCAGTAACCATAATGGATGGATATTTCTTCTCCGTAATGCCCTTTCCAGCGGAGAATTGCCATTCCATATCTCATGTTAATTATACCCCACATTCGTATTTTATTGATCAGGACGGCGCTATTGACCCGGTTAAAGAATTAAAAAAAGCTAACCTTGCTTCGCGTTTTAATCACATGGTAGCTGATGCTGCAAGATATGTGCCTTCTCTAAGAAAGTCTGAATATATACGCTCTATGTTTGAGGTAAAAACTGTTCTTGTTCAGAATGAATCCAGTGACGGTAGGCCGATTCTATTCAGGAAAGAAACAGCCATCCATCCAAAGATATTCTCTATTCTGGGCGGTAAGATTGATAATATCTATGATGTATATAAACAAATAGATGGAATTATAAATTAACGCGCCATAGCGTTTTTTAACCTGCTTAGAAAGCGGAATATAGTATGATCTTCTGAATCACACATCATATCCACCCTGTAAAAATCATCTATCTTTCTAGAGCCTTCTCTGTCTGAAAGACCATCCGGTATTTTTTTAGTAACGAATTCAGAATAAGATTTTATGGAATAATGATTTATCTGCATTTTCTTATTCCGCTTATAATTTGTGTTGTTGAGATGCAAGCAGAAATCCAGATTTTCCATTACAGGATATAATTTTTTTACAAAAAAGAATGGTATTTTGGCATATACAATATGCGCCTCATATATAACCAGGTATTTCGCCCAGTCCATATTAGCGAAGGTCTTCACAAAGGGGTTTAGTCTAGTCTCGCTGACAGTAAAACGTTCCATTACCAGGGCATTTTTATTATCTTCAATATGCCCCGAGCTGCCAAACATTTTCCAATGCGTTGCAAATGAAGGAAAAAGTTCATATTTTCTTATTATATCCTGAAGATTATCTGAAGATTTCGGCACGGCAAATTCATCAAGGTCAAGATATAATATCCACTTGGTTGAATCTTTATAATTATCTATGCAATGCTGGTAGGCTTGGTATTGACCGCTTTTAACAGGCCAGTCAATAAGTGTAACTTCACCTCTATTTACGTATCCCTCAAGAATTTCTTTATAATTATCGCTGGAGAAATTATTATATAAGTAAAAATGGTCTACCCCCGCTATCTTATGATATTCTATCCATTCCTTAAGATATCTCCCTTCATTCTTGAACATAGCGCAAACCGACAAATAATAAGGTTTATTATGTTTTTTCCTCAGGAAAAGACCTATCAAAATAGTTGGTATCAATAACCATAAATTTAAAGGAAAGTTACGATAAGTTCCCCGTATGAATTTTCTTAAATTTCGTTTTTTCATTTTAATATTTTTTATTATAAAATTGTTAGCAAAGCTTTGTATAATTTGCCATTACTTATTTAAGCGATTATAAATTTTGATAATAAAATAAAATTATACCATCTGAAAAAAAATCCAAAAATACTTATAGTTGCAGGTTCTGATTCAGGTGCGGGAGCTGGCATTCAGGCTGATATCAAGGTGGCAAGTGCGCTTGGCGTATATGCATCCACTGCTATAACCTCAATAACTGCCCAAAATACTTTGGGCGTTCAGGATGTTTTTAACCTTCCTAAAGCTATAATAACAAACCAGATACAGTCAGTTCTCTCTGATATTGGCGCAGATATCATTAAAACCGGCATGCTTTCCACAAAAGAAATAATATCTGCGGTTTCCGAAACTTTGGCACAGTATAATAATATCCCTGTGGTCGCAGATCCGGTAATGGTTGCAAAAGGCGGCCATAAATTACTGGATAATTCTGCAATTGATATTTTAAAAAGTAATATACTTTCAAAAGCCTACCTTATAACCCCTAATATTCCTGAAGCAGAAGTCCTGAGCGGTATTAAAATATCATCTGCAAATGATATGAAAAAAGCCGCAGAGAAAATTTGTAATGATATAGGTTGCAACGCTGTTTTGCTTAAAGGTGGTCATCTCAAAAGTGAAACTCTCACAGACATCCTTTTTGAAAAAAATAAGGGAATTATTCTGGAAATATCTACTCCGAAGATAAAGACTAATAATACCCATGGAACAGGTTGTACATACGCCTCTGCAATAGCGAGTTTACTAGCAAAAGGTTTTGATCTGGAAAATTCAGTTAAAAAGGCCCACGAATATCTGCAAGGCGCAATTAAGAATTCATATCAAATTGGAGCAGGTCATAATCCCGTGAACCACTTTTGGAAAATTTAAACATCCCTGTCAGGTTTTTTATGAGAAAGATTTTCCCTTTCTCTCTTTAATTCTTCACGATGTTTTCTTTCTTTCTCCGCCTCATCTTTATTTAAAAAATTCAATCCAAGGCCTATATCCGCCAGATCACCAAGAAAATTAAGGTTCTGAAGTGCGAGGTTTTTTAATTCATATTCTTTATTAAGATGCTCTTCTACCTGTTGTGAAGATTCATTAATATCCGCAAGTATGGCATCTAAATGGCTAACAGATCTTTTCTCGGTGGGATCATATTTAACATGCAGGTTCTCATCAAGCTCATGGTTTTGCCAGTTATTTATCTGAGGTTTTATTTCCGGTTTTTGCCCGAGTGTATTTTTAAGTTTGTCTTGCATTTTTATGCATAAAAGTGGAAAAAAGAAATGATGACAGAAAATATAAAAAAAATCAACTTTCCCAAATTTGTTCATCTTCGCCTGCATAGTTCCTATTCACTTTCTGAAGGGGCAATAAAGGTAGATGAGATACCGGAGCTTTGCAAAAAGCATGATATGCCTGCCGTTGCTATAACTGACAGCGGAAATTTATTTGGCTTGCTTGAAACTTCAATCTATTGCGCAAAGTCAGGTGTTCAATTAATAGCAGGCGTTGAAGCAAATTTTGGATATTCCCGTGAATTTCAGTCAGCAAAAACTGCGCAAAACCCCTATAAGAAAATAGTCCTCCTCGCAAAAAATGAGAAAGGTTATCTAAATCTTTTAAAGCTTGTCAGTGAATCATTCCAGAATGGTAGTGATAAGGAAAACCCTGTAATAATCCTGGATGAATTAAAAGCCTCATCTGAAGGTGTGATATGCCTTACCGGCGGTTATAACGGAATAGTTGATACTTTGATAGTTGATGGCCAGAAAGACCGTGCCGAGCAACTTCTCCTTGATCTTAAATCAGCATTTAGTGAAAATCTTTATATTGAACTCAACCGTTTAGGCCAAGACAAGCAGCATGCAACTGAGTTAACTCTACTGGAATTAGCTGAAAAACATAAAATCGCACTTGTTGCAACTAACAACGTACTTTTTTCCGAGCGCAAAATGCATGAGGCTCAGGATATTCTAATGTGCATAGCGCAGGGCGTTAAGGTTAATGATGATAACCGCCGTAAATTCACCGCAGAACATTATTTTAAATCTCAGGATGAAATGGTGGAGATATTCTCGGACCTTCCTGAAGCCTTGGAAAATACCATCAGGATAGCGCAGAGTTGCATATACATGAATAAAGGCTCTGAGCCTATACTTCCAAAATTTCCCACAGAAGCGGGAAGAACTGAGGAGCAGGAATTACACGCGGTTGCTTTTAGAGGATTATGCAAACATTTGAAAATCTCCGAAGAAGAAGGGAAAAATATTCCCGTTGATTCACCTCTTAAAACTTATTTTGACAGGCTTGAGTTTGAGGTAGCGGTTATCTGCAAAATGCAATTCCCAGGTTACTTCCTAATAGTTTCTGATTTTATAAGATGGGCCAAGGCAAATGATATTCCCGTGGGGCCAGGCCGTGGTTCCGGTGCAGGTTCACTTGTTGCATATTCCATGGAGATCACCGGGCTTGACCCACTTCGTTTTGGATTACTTTTTGAAAGGTTCTTGAATCCGGAAAGGGTATCAATGCCCGATTTTGATATAGATTTCTGTCAGGAACGCCGCGGTGAGGTTATAACTTACGTTCAGGATAAATATGGCGCTGATAGGGTCGCGCAAATAATTACCTTTGGTAAACTTCAGGCGCGCGCAGTATTGCGAGATGTAGGCCGCGTGCTGGACATACCATATTCTGTGACTGACAGGATATGTAAAATGATACCGTTCAACCCGGTTGATCCTGTTACCCTTGAGAAAGCCATTGAAATGGATTTTGACCTGCAGAGGGAACGCAAAAACGATGAGACCATTGCCCACCTTCTTGATATAGGTTTGAAACTGGAAGGCATGCACCGCCATGCATCAACTCATGCGGCTGGTGTAGTAATAGGTTCCAAGCCACTGATGGAAATGGTGCCACTATATTTTGATGGTGAATCCACCATGCCGGTAACACAATATTCAATGAAATATTGCGAATCTGCCGGGTTGGTTAAATTCGACTTTTTAGGACTCAAAACCTTAACGCTCATCTCAAAAACAGTTGAGATGATAAAGCAGAATGAAGGTGTTATTATTGATGTAGATACTATTCCGCTCGATGATAAACGAACATTTGAAATGCTTGCAGAGGGCAGGGGTGTTGGCGTGTTCCAGATGGAATCTGCTGGTATGCGTGATTCCATGCGGAAGATGAAGCTCGATTCAATTGAAGATATTATCGCACTTATCTCGCTTTACCGCCCGGGCCCGATGGAAAATATCCCGCGTTATATTGCCTGCAAACTTGGTAAGGAAAAACCGGACTATTTACACCCGATGCTAGAAGCGTGTCTCAAGGAAACACACGGTGTCATAATCTACCAGGAACAGGTGATGCAGATCGCCCAGATCATGGGTGGTTATACACTTGGCGGCGCTGATCTACTTCGCCGTGCCATGGGTAAAAAGATCAAAGCTGAGATGGATGCCCAGCAGGAAATATTCGTTGCCGGAGCAATTGAAAAAGGCGTTGATAAAAAGAAGGCCGAAGAAATATTCGAGCTTGTTGCGAAATTCGCCGGTTATGGATTCAATAAATCCCACGCGGCGGCTTACGCTGTGATCGGCTACCAGACAGCCTATCTAAAGGCTCATTATCCTGCAGAATTTTTATCATGTTCAATGAACCAGATGTTTATGGATACTGATAAGATATTGCTCTTCCGTGAGGAAGCCCGCAAACTCGCGATACAGGTTCTGCCGCCGAACGTAAATAAAAGCTCAGCATATTTCAAACCTGAAAAACTTCCAGACGGCAAAAAAGCAATTCGCTACGCACTTGGCGCACTTAAAAATGTTGGTGCAGATGCAATGATGGCGCTCGAAAATGAGCGTGTAAAGAACGGTGAATTCAAAACCATATCTGATTTTGTTCACCGTGTAGACCCTATGGTGATGAATAAAAGGCAAATGGAATCCCTATCCATGTGCGGCGCCTTTGATGACCTACATAAAAATCGCCGCCAGATAGCTGAGGATGCAGTTACTATATGTCGCTTTAATCAGCTTATAGCAGAAGAGAAAAAAACTGCACAGGTAAGCTTATTCGGCGCAGTAGAAACTGTTTCCGAAAGACCAATAAAACTAAATGATATTGATGAATGGAGCGATAAAGAGAGAAGCCTAAAGGAATTTGAATCAATAGGTTTCTATCTTGATAATCACCCGGTAAAAGCATTCATGAAGATCCTCCCAAAGGAATCATTCACTTTCATTGAAGATCTTGAGGATAAAATTCCTATATCAAGCGCCCCGCAGATAAACCCGGAAACCGGAAAGAAAATTTACCAGCAGGGCATCAGGACAAATCTTGTTGGTGTAGCCAGCCGCGTGGTCCACCGTTCCCGTGGTGGCAGAAGGTTCGCATACTTCAACCTGTCAGACCCAACCGGCATGACAGAAATAAACATATTTGAGGATTCCCTCATAAATAAATGCCGCGATATTCTTGAGCAGGCCGACGCTCTCGTCATAAACCTTGATGCTCGCCGCGATGAAGGTGGTTTTAGGCTGATCGCCAATGATATAATCAAAGCCTCTGAATATTTTGAAAAGCAATCCCTCGTGGCAGAAATTGAGATAGATGAAAAAGATTACACCAAAGAAAAATTCTCCCTGCTTAACCAGACCGATAACCGCGACCTTGGAAATATTCCCGTAATACTGAATCTCAAAACCGAACTCGGACCAAAAGTAAAAATAAAACTCCCGAACACCGCTTCCCTAAATCCAAAATTCCTACTTACTAATGATAATCTGAATATTCATACATACCAGATTCACAAGAAGGCTAGTTGATCAATTGTAAAACCTCAGCCGCCGCCTTATCACTTGAACTGATTCCAGAAAGATAACCCATTTTCCTCAGTTCTGTTTCAGAATCATAAATCTGTTTCTGTGCAAAATCTTTATTCTCTAGCAGTGGGATAACATTATTCACAATATTATCTGGCGTAACTTTATATTGGACAAATTCCGGGATTATTTCCCTGCCTGCTGATACGTTCACCAGATTCACATATTTGGTTTTTATCATCATCTTTATTATCGCGTGGGAGATAGGATTGACTTTGTAAAAAGTAACCTGAGGGCACTTCAATGCGGAAACCTCAACACTCACAGTGCCAGATTTTACAATCCCCGCATCGCTTATCTGAAGTATCTTTTGTTTTTCTGCTACATCAGTGATTATTATCTTATCTTCTATATCACTTAAGTTCTTTTCCAGAAGTTCTTTAAGGTAAGGTACTCCAAGAAAGATTGGTAGAATATCAAACCGTTCTTTAAGTTTTTGTACTGAGGTTTTTATAATGGGTAACAACCTGTTAAGTTCACCAAGGCGGCTGCCCGGTAATATCGAGATGATCTTTTTATTTTGACCCTTTAAATATTTCTCTCTTAAATTTTGTTTCTCACCATCAGATATAAAATCCAGATCCTCAAAAACAGGGTGACCGATAAAAGCAGTTTTTAAACCATGTTTTTCAAAATAAGGTGGCTCCCAAGGTAGCAGGCATAGAAGCATATCAAACAATTTAGCGGTCTTAAGCGCGCGGTTTTCTTTGTATACCCAAACGCTTGGCGCTACATAATGTACCAGTTTTGCCCTGCAATTTCTTTCTCTTAACTTCTTGACAACCCTATAATTGAATCCCGGGGAATCAATAGTTATAACCACATCAGGATTAATTCTGATTATCTCATCAACTGTCTGGTTTATCCTGTTTAGAAGGTTAGGAAGGTGCGGAACTATCTCAGCAAACCCGAAAAGGTTTATCTCACTCATTGGGAACAGGCTGCTTATGCCTTGTTTCTCCATTTCTTCACTACCAATCCCATAAAGCTCAATATTACTATCAAGCTTCTTGATAGATTTAGCTAGCTTACCACCTAAATTATCACCTGATTTCTCTCCGGCGATTATGAATATTTTAGGCATCTTTCTTCTCTAAGCTATAATAATGCAGCGCGCTTATTGGTATTAACGCATAATATACTAACCCAGTAAATACGATCATAAGCCAAGGTTGGATAAAGAAACAAATTATACACCCTGCTACGAATATAAAGAAAAGTGATAGGAACTTCTTCTTTATAAGTATTTTCTTAAGTGAATAACTTGGAATTCTACTAGCCATTAAAAGTGCTATTAACACGCTGTAAAATATTAGAAAATACGGATTTATAAGAAAATCGAAAGTATCATATTTAGCTATGAATTTCTTCTCAACGGCAAAGATAACCATCATAGGCGCAAGCACAGCTAAGGCTCCTGCGGGTGAAGGCACGCCTTTAAAAAAGCGGGCTTTCCATTCAGCGGGTTTTTCCTCAACCTCAAGGTCACTGTTAAAGCGTGCAAGCCTGATAGCGCAGCATACCACATAGAATAATACTGCCGCCCACCCAAATTTTGGAACTTCATTCATACTCCATAAATAGAGCAGGAATACCGGCACAAAGCCAAAGTTAATGAAGTCTGACAGGGAGTCAAGATTACTGCCGAATTTGCTGGTCGCTTTAAGTGCCCGGGCAAATTTTCCATCTAATGCATCAAGAAGTGTAGCTATAACTACAAAAGTGACCGCTCTTTCCCATCTGTCATCAAGGGCAAACCGTATGGCACTTACGCCACAGCATATGCCGGACATGGTAATTATGCTTGGAATTAGCTTCGTAAGCCTTAGAACGTTCTTCTGATGTGGCATAAATCCCTATTTTTTTAAATTATTTAATACCAATATATTGAAATTAGATAAATTTTCTATTGTGAAAAGCCAAAAAAATAACTAAGCAAGCTTCAGAGTGTGAATTTTCACACATCTTAATTAACCTAAAAGAATGATCCCATGAAAAAACTTTTCCCTATAATAGCTCTTGTTGTTGTTGCTGCTATCGCAGTTGCTTATAACGCTGACAAAAACAAAGCGAGAGAAACTGGTACAGAATCTAAAGTTGAACAAATGAAAGATTCTGCAAGAGAAAACGCTGCAGAAGCTAAACAAGACGCTAAAGAAAATGCTGCTGACGCTAAAGCTTCTATCAAAGAAGCAGCTGAAGATACTAAAGAAGCAGTTAAAGAAGCGGCTCGTGATACTAAAGAAGCTGTGAAAGATGCTGCTGATAAAGTAGAAGAAAAAGCTCGTGATGCTAAAGAAGCAGTTGAAGACAAAGTTGAAGAGATCAAAGAAAACGAAAGAGAAGAAGATGCTAGAGAAGCAGCTGAAGAAGCTGCAGAAGAAGCAGCTGAAGACAAGCAAGACTAATTCTTAGCTTCAATTATAATATTTAAGCCGTGGGATATTTCTCACGGCTTTTTTATTTGTGGCTCAATAACTCTTCAATAGTAACTGATCCTTCCCTGATAATCCTAATTTCATTTTCATTAGTAAAGTCAGCCACGGTAGATGGCTTTGATATCAGGCACTTCCCCCCATCAACCGCGTAATTCAGAGCTGTATCATTTAAGTTGTTTATTGCTTCTTCAACAGTTGTTGGATCAACTCCACCTGAGATATTTGCACTTGTTGCAACTATCGGGAAATCTATCAGTTCTAAAAGTGAAAGCAGAGTAGTGTGGTTTGGTATCCTCAAGCCCATAGTATTATTTATCGTATTTATCTCCTTAGCTAGTAGATTCACCTTTTTTTCAAGTATCATAGTTAAAGGGCCGGGTAGCAGGCTTTTAGCTATATTTTCTTCTCTGTCTGTAAATTTGAGGTATTTCCTAGCCTGTTCAAGGTTATAGGCCATTAATTGTAACGGCTTTGTATATGGACGGCCTTTAATTTCATAAATTCTTTTTACCGCCGCATTATTTCTTGCATCTGCGGCAATTCCATATACTGTTTCTGTAGGTATAACAATAACTTCGCCGCTTTTAAGGGCGCTTGCAGCGCTAAATATATCAATTATTTTAATCATGTTTGATTACTACAAATATGCCAGGTCAGTATTGTTCTTACTCCCGCCGGAACTGGCTCATAATATAGCCGTTTTTGTGCTAAGCAATGATTGGTTGCCTTATAACCAGAAATTTACTGACAGAAAACTCGAAACAGAAATTGCAGGCCTTAAATTCCGCAATCCAGTTGGAATGGCTGCCGGTTTTGATAAGAACGCTGAATGTATCTCTGGCCTAATGCATCAGAATTTTGGCTTTGTAGAGGTTGGGACGGTTACGCCGATTCCTCAAAAGGGTAATCAAAAACCAAGGATGTTCAGGTTTATAAAAGATGAAGCTGTAATAAATAGATTAGGATTTAATAACAAAGGTATAGAGATATTTTCCCAGAAATTACGCCAATGGAAATATAGTAAGCTTGGCGTTAACGAGTTGATAGTAGGTGCAAATATCGGTAAAAACAAACAATCGCCGAATGATGCCAGCGATTATCTTAAATGTTTTGAGCGTGTTTGCGGTCTTTGTGATTATGTAACTATTAATATATCTTCCCCCAATACTCCGGGTTTAAGGGATATCCAGAAAAAGGAAACGTTAGAACTTCTTGTAAAACAACTTTCTGACAGAAGGAATGAACTTGCTAATAAGTTAGCTATTACAACTCCTCTGTTCTTAAAGATATCGCCTGATGAAACTGATGAGGCTCTAAGCGATATCGCTGAAATAGCCTTAAGCGGAAAAATAGAAGGCGTTATACTTAGCAATACTACCGTTAATAAAGATCATATTTCTGAAGGTTTTGCAGAAAAACACTCACAAGGTGGCTTAAGTGGTAAACCTTTACTTGATAGGTCAACTCTCGCGCTTAGAAAATTCTATAAGCTGACAGGTGGTAAAGTTCCGTTAATTGGGGTCGGGGGTATTTCCTCAGCTGAGGATGCTTACGCTAAAATACGTGCCGGCGCCTCTTTGGTTCAAATATATACTGCATTGATATATAAAGGTTTTTCTCTGGTTAATCAGATAAATAAAGGCTTGGTGCAATTGCTTGAAAAAGATGGTTTTATGAGTATAAAAGAAGCCGTCGGGGCAGATGTTAAATAGAGATTTTTAATTGACATAAACGCAAAAGCCGTTATTAAACCTGTTCCAATCAATAATTTAAGGTAGCTATCATGCCAGCGAAATGCAGAATCACAAACAAGAAACTTTCTATCGGTAATAAAGTTTCCCACTCTAACAGCAAAAGTAAAAGGGCTTTCAGAGTTAATTTACAATCAGTTTCTCTTTATAGCGACGCGCTTAAGAATACTGTAAAACTTACTATAGCAGCAAGTACTATCAGAACTGTTGAGAAAAACGGTGGTCTGGATAGTTATATACTTAATGCAAGGGCTGCAACTTTAAGCTCTGAAGCAATCACTTTAAGAAAAAAGATCCGCAAAGCTCTGGAAAATTCTCCTAAAGCTGCGTAATTTTTATAGATATCAATATTCAAATCCCCGCTGGTCGGGGATTTTTTTTATGTTAATATCCATTTATGAGAAGAACCATCAGAGACATAATCTCTCTTAAGTCTAAAAAGCAGAAGATCGCTGTTCTTACCTGCTATACTGCTAACTATGCTAAAATATTAGATGAGCATTGCGATATATTACTGGTAGGCGATAGCCTCGGTATGGTTCTATACGGTTTTGAAAGTACGCTCCCAGTATCAGTCGAGATGATGGTGAATCATGGTCGCGCGGTGGTGAATTCCAGCAAAAATGCGGTGGTGGTGGTGGACATGCCATTTGGTTCATATCAGGAAGAAGAAGAGATTGCCTTCAGGAATAGCGCTAAAATTATGAAGGAAACCGGCTGCAGCGCCGTTAAGCTAGAAGGTGGAGCTGAAATGGCGGAGACAATTCACTATCTTACCAAGAGAGGAATTCCTGTGATGGGTCATATCGGGCTTAAACCGCAATATTTTAATATTGAAGGTGGTTATAGCGTTCAGGGTAAAACCGATACATCAAAGAAACAAATACTGGCTGATCTCAAAGCGCTTGAAGAAGCCGGAGTTTTTGCCGTAGTGATTGAATCAGTTACCAAAAAAACTGCCGATGAAGTATGTAAGAAAGCAAAAGTTCCTGTGATCGGTATTGGCGCTTCCGTAAATTGTGATGGGCAGGTTCTGGTAGCCGAAGATATGTTAGGCTTTTTTGATAAAACCGCAAAATTCGTAAAAAGATATTCTAATTTAAAATCCCAAATATCCAAAGCCGTTTCAGAATACTGCAATGATGTTAGAAAAGAAAAATTCCCTTCAAAAGAATATACTTACGAATAATTTTAAGCATTTTTTTTCTTCTTTTCAAAAACAGCCTTTTTAAGGCTAACTTCTTTATGTTCCCTAACTGAAGTTACTTCAGGGTTTTCGAAAACCAGATCAGTTCGGCCTACAAATTTCTGGTAGACTTTACTGCCTGATCTTCTGGCGCGCTCAACATCATATTTCATAAATGGCAGTATTCTGCTTATCCACGCAAAGATACTTTTTTCATTCATCATATTAGCATAAGCCACATATTCCGGATAATTTGAAAGGTGGTTCTCTTCAGTTCTTGCGCGTAAATAATATATAATATTTATACCAAATAATAATGCACAGTTCCTGAGGGAGTCAAGCAAAGGCAAATTACCAAGCATCGGAATTGAAATCAGCCACCATGATAGGTTCTTGAAGAAATAAGCCGGGTGTTTAGTTAAGGCATAAGGCCCATTAGTTACTGTGCCACGGTAAGTAATGTTTGAGAATCGTAGGCCAAACGCAACCGTAGAAAGGGAATACATAATAAGGCATAATAATATCATGCTTCCACAGATAATATATCCCGGGCCATTGATAGAAAAATAATTTCCCCAGAAGAAATTATCTTCATATGCAAAAAAGGAATCATTGAAAACCTTTGTCCAGAAAGGCTCGTAACACATCAGGCACACCACCCAACCAAGCATGGTAGGCTCTGCAGATTGAATCTGTGTATTGAATAATTTTAAGGTCATCGCATAACCGATAACAGCAAAAACTACATCTATCGTAAATATAAACGTATATAGAAAATCATACACATTCTGGAATGTAGCAATATTCGTAAAGTTAAAATTATAGAGGAAGTTGAAATTACCAAGTGAGTACATGCACATTAAAGGAAGGAAGAACAGTTTAACTATCCATGTCTTAAAATGTTCCCAGATAATCCTGCTATCTATCTCAGAGAATTTAAAAGTAATTATCCTGCCAAGTTGGTAATAGGAATCTTCAGGTTTCCTCATGAACAGGTCTGTAATGATAAAATATGGAACGGATAATATGAAAATATAATCCAGAACTTTAAACAGCAGATTATAGAATGTAAAAAAATAATTATCCCTGTAAATGGGAAACAGCCTGTATATGTAATAGATAACGCCATAAGTTATTACCATCCCCATAAGCTTAAAAGCGATCCTGCTGAAATTGAATTTATTCCTGTGCCTGAAATTTAAGGTTATGTTATCTTTTGAGATATAGCCGCGGTAGATCTCATAGATCATAATAGGCAGCATACCCGCAAACAGGCAGATAATTATATATGAGATATCATATAGGCTGAAATGGCTTCGCATCAGAAAAAATGAGGTGAAGAAAATTATTGCCCCCAAGGAGTTTACCCAAAAATTAGAGATAGATTTAACTTCCTGATTTTTGTTAATCATATGCTTTACTTTGTTTCTTATATTGTTAGCATCTATACTAAGGTGAATAAATATATTTTAGGAAAATGACTAAAGAAGAGAAAAAAGAAAATATTCCAGTAGCAGAAAGCCAATCATTTGAACAGGCAATGGGTGAGCTGGAAAATATCACTAAGAAGCTTGAGTCAGGCAACCTTGAGCTTGATGAGGCTATAAAAATATATGAAAAGGGTTCGTCTCTGATCAATTTCTGTGAGAAAAAACTTAATTCTGCCAAGCTTAAAGTTGAGAAGATAGTGAAAGGTGAGGGCGGTGATTATAAATTAGAGGAATTCAATAATTAGGAGCTGATATGGATAAAGATAAAATAATAGATATTCTCAATAAAATATTGGAATTCGAACTGGCCGGAGTTGTAAGATATACGCATTATTCACTGATGGTATTTGGTTATAACCGTATCCCTATTGTAAAATGGCTGCGCGATCAGGCGACCGAATCACTGGATCACGCGGTTCTGGTTGGCGAGCAGATTACCACTTTAGGTGGCCATCCATCTCTCAAAATTGCAAATCTGCTTGAAACGCATAAACATGCTATTCAAGATATTCTTTTTGAAAGCCTTGAGCATGAAAAGAAACAGGTTGAAAACCTTAAGCAATTGCTGGAGCTGGTAAAAGACAGATCAGTTTTCCTTGAAGAATTCGCAAGGAAAATGATAACTGATGAAGAAACCCACATTTCTGAAGTTGAAAAAATGCTCAGGAAGCCTGAGTAATTCTCAAGATCATGGATAACCAGAAATACCATATCTTTGCGCGCATACTTCATTGGGGCATGGCCATCATAATAATTGGCCTTCTTATTTCCGGCCTTACCAAACCTTCATGGCCAAAGGATATTCAGCCGCACTTTTATTTCTGGCATAAATCTTTTGGAATGTTGGTGGTCTTCCTTTTTATTGCAAGGGTATTAGTCAAGATTTTTACTAAAGAACCTGAACTGCCAAAAGAGCTTGGTAAATCCCCAATATTTGCGGCTAAAATAGGATGGAGTATATTATACATGTTTATGATAGCTATGCCTTTAAGCGGATATATAGCCAGTGATGCTGGCGGCTATCCCGTACCATTTTTTGGGCTTAATATACCTGATCTGATATCAGAAAATAAATCTCTCGACAAAACTGTCTGGTTCTTTCACGAAAACCTGCCAAGGTTTTTTGTTATCATGATAATGCTTCACGTTCTAGCCGCTGTAAAACATTATTACTTTGATAAGATAAATCTTTTTAAGAAAATGTTTTAATCGTCAGTCTTCTTTTTCTTAGAAACCTTTTCCTTCTTTATCACCCAGTCTTTATCCTCTTTTTTCTCAGCCCACCATGTATCAAGCGCTAAGCCATATTTAGGGTTCTTATCCGGTTTGCCGAATTTATTCCAGTAAGCAAGTCTGAAAGAAGGTAAATTCCAATGTGGTATAACATAATGGTTATGTTGCAATACTCTGTCCAGAGCTTCAGCGCCGGATATAAGCGTTTCTTTGTCTTCAGAGGTAATTATAATATCCACAAGTTTATCAATCGTTGGGTTCTCAATTCCCATGATATTCCCGCTGCCTTTAACTTCAGCCATGGATGAATGGAACATATCAACCAGTTCATTACCGGGAACCATACTTCCACCTAAAGTAGTCACCACTACATCAAAATCAAAATCATCGACACGTTTTTGATATTGTGAAGGATCAACATATTTTATGGTAGCTCTAATCCCAAGTTTTTTGAGGTTGTTACCATAAGGCTCAATCACCCTGTCAAACGTGCTGGAGTTAGTGAGGAATTCAATTTCTAAAACTTCACCTTTTTTATTTCTGAGTACTCCATTTTGAATTTTCCATCCCGCGTCAGCAAGAAGGTCCCTGGCTTTGAGCAAGTTTACGCGGTTCCTACCTGTGCCATCAGTTACGGGTGGATTGTATTCTTCAGTAAATACTTGTGATGGAACATCATTTCTATAAGGCGTGAGTATATCCAGCTCTTTACCTTCCGGAACACTTCTGGCCTCATAAATGGAATTAGAGAAATAGCTTCTTGATCTTCTGTAAGCATCATAGAAAATGGTTTTATTTGTCCATTCAAAATCAAATGCCAGCTCAAGCGCCTCCCTTACTTTGATATCCTGAAACTTATCATGTCTTAAGTTAAAGGCAAAACACTGCATTCCCGTAGGAAGTTTATGTGGTATTTCTTGCTTGATAAATTCACCGGTTTCAAGCTGTGGTATATTATAAGAATTAGCCCATATCCTTGCTATATTCTCTTGCCTGATATCATAACCATCGGCTTTTAAGCCTTCAACTGCAACGGTCTCATCGCGGTAATAATCATATTTTATCTTGTTAAAATTATATCTGCCAACATTAACTGGGATATCCTTACCCCAATAATTATTCACCCTTATATATTCAATAGACCTTGGTGCATCAACTTTACGAATTTTATAAGGTCCACTTCCTAAAGGTGGCTCCAAAGTAGTTTTGTCAAAATCATGAGTTTCCCAGTAATGTTTAGGCAGAACAGGAAGTTCACTTACTATGAAAGGTAGCTCTCTATTATTATCACGTTTAAAATTGAATTTAACGGTCAGGTCGTCAATTTTCTCAATATTCTCAACATCCGCATAATATGATTTATAAAAAGGGTTACCTTTTTCAATAAGTGTATTGAAGGTGAATACCACATCATCTGCCGTGACTGGCACTCCATCATGCCATGCGGATTTATTATTAATCACAAATATAATTGATAAACGGTCTTTTGCTACCATCACCCTTTCTGCTAATAATGGATATCTGGTAAATATCTCATCGCTGCTTGATACCATCAGGTTATCGTAGATAAGGCCAAGGCCAGCGCCTGAAACACCTTTTAATATATATTGGTTAAGGCTGTCAAAAGTGCCTATGGAAGCATAATTCATGCTGCCACGTTTTGGTGCATCGGCGTTCACATATTTGAACTGTTTTATATTTGTCTCAAAAGTTGGTTTTCCAAATAATTTTAATGCATTTCCACAATAATAACCTTCAAAACAGTTTTCAGCGAAGGAATTAATTGGTAGGAATAAATGTATAAAAAATGTACAATATATAAAATTCGAAATAATTTTTGTTGCTTTAGTCATAATTAAATTTTATTCGCCTTCGTGCTTGGTTTCTGAAACGCGGTGATAATGCCAAAATTGGTTGTGAAATCAATTTTTATTTTTATTTATAATACAGTTTTTACGTGATAAAGCGCTTGGCATACAATATTTTAGTTATTTTCATCAGTATTATACTGATTCTGACCCCGTTTACGCCTCAGGCGCAAAATTCTAACATAGATAAAATCAGGTTTTTACAGATATTTACCATATTAAAATACTTGATAGATGAAAACCCATCCTCTTCTACAATATGTTTTGTAGGTAATGATAATATTTTTAACATCATAAAAAAGGCCAGCGCCGCAAATTCACGCCTAAAAAATGCTGAATTCAAAAGCCTTGCAGCATCTTCGCCGGAATTATCTTCATGCAACATAGTATATATAAGCGACAGGCTCAATGAGAAGAGGATAAAATCAGTTATGTCATTGATATCCAGCGGTAAAAAATACATAGTTTCTATTTCTGATACACCAAACTTTATTAGGAAATATAATGGAACCGTATATCTGTTCTTTGAAGATGGTCCTAAATTCTTCCTTAACTTAAAGGGCGCAACTGACAGAAACTATAAAATGAGTTCTAAATTTATAGAAAGCGCAGATGAAGCATTTTAATGCTGTTTTGGTGCAAATACCTCTTGAATTCCTGAGCCTGCTAATATAGAAGCCGAACATAATCAAATAATAGCTCAACAGTTTGGAATAAATGCCTTTTTATTACAGCTTAATATTTGTCTTATTCTTCTCAGTTTTTGCTTTTTATGCAGGCAGAAAAATCGTCACTATCTCCGCAAAAAAGAAGGCGCTTAATATCAGCGGTTTTACCAAATCAACTTATTCTATAGCAAAATACTACGGCTACTGCGCCCTTTTGTGGAGCACCATTCCAGCCATTTTCCTCTCTATTACATTTTTCTATATTTTTGATGGTTTCTGGAAGCACAATAATTTACTTTTAACCGTTCTTATCTCATTTTCATTATTCGCAATTTCTTTACTGTTCTTGAAGCCAGCTTTTAATGCTCGCAAACATTATGAAGGGTGGATAAAAGGTGTTTTCATATTATGCGCTGGCATATGTGTTTCCATTACCTTCCTCATATTTATTTCCGTTCTATTTGAATCACTTAAATTCTTCGAGAAGATCAGCTTTATTGATTTCTTCTTTGGCTTGGAGTGGAGCCCGCAAACAGCTTTAAGGGCTGATCAGGCTGGTAGTTCCGGCAAGTTTGGTATGATACCGGTATTTTTGGGAACCTTATTGATCACCTGCGTGGCAATGGTGGTTTCAATCCCGTTAGGCTTACTAAGCGCTATATATTTGAATGAATATTCGTCCAGGGCTTTCAGAACAACTATGAAGCCGATACTTGAGATACTGGCTGGTATACCTACAGTTGTTTACGGATATTTTGCTGCGATAACATTAGGGCCATTAGTAAAAAAGATATTTGGTGATTTTTTTGGACTTGATGTTGCATCCGAGAGCGCGTTAGCTGCAGGGTTTGTTATGGGCGTTATGATAATCCCATATATTATGTCGCTTACTGACGATGTAATGAGCGCTGTTCCACGTTCTTTAAGGGAAGCATCACTTGGTTTAGGCGCAACAAAATCTGAGACTATAAAAAAAGTTGTTATCCCTGCCGCGTTGCCGGGGATTATGGGTGCGTTCCTGCTTGCCATATCGCGTGCTATTGGTGAAACCATGATAGTAACAATGGCTGCTGGCCTTATAGCAAAACTCTCATTCAACCCGCTTGATTCAGTTACAACAGTTACTGCGCAGATAGTAAAATTACTGGTTGGCGATCAGGAGTTTGACAGCGCCAAAACACTGGCAGCTTTTGCACTCAGCCTTGCACTTTTCATGATAACTCTATTGCTTAATATTGCGGCGCTTGTGATAGTTCGCAAATATAGGGAGAAATATGACTAATAATAAAGTACATCCTTTCATAATATCCTCATCTAACCCCTCCCATAAACATTTGCGGAAAAGGGAAGGGTCGGAAACGCGTTTCAGGCTATACGGATATTTTTCTATAATGCTTTCCATTGGCTTTCTGGCATTCCTGCTATTCACTATCTTTTCAAATGGGTTTACGGCATTTCTGCAAACAAAGATCAGGATATCGGTTGATATAACCGAATATATTGATGTTAAAGAAGCCAGACAGGATGAAAAGATACTGGAAGGCTTGAATTATAGAAATATCGTAAATGATTCCCTCAGAAAAATGTTCCCTAAAGCTAAAAGAAGGGATCAGGTAATACAATTATTTTCACTGGTTTCCAGAAATTCATTTATTTTGGCAAAAGAAGAGATTTCAAATGAGATAAAAAATAAAAAGATATTTAAGAATAAGCCAATTGAGATTTGGCTCCCAACTGGCTCCCTGATCGACCAATATGTTAAGGGAAATGTTAAGCGTGATTCAGAAAATCCCAATAGCAAAGTATCTGCGATACAGGCTGATTATGTAAGGGATCTTCGAAAAGAAGGCCGCATAGGCAAGTTCTTTAACTCTACATTTTTCACCACTGGAGATTCCCGTGAGCCTGAAATGGCAGGTATACTTGGCAGTTTCATAGGTTCTATTTTTGTTATTGGTGTCTGTATGCTGCTTGCGGTCCCACTTGGTGTTGCCGCCGCAACTTACCTTGAAGAGTTCGCCCCTAGAAATAAAATGACAAGTATAATTGAGGTTTCAGTAAATAACCTCGCGGCTATACCATCAATAGTTTACGGGTTACTTGGCCTTGCAATATTTCTGAATTTCTTCGGCTTGCCACGCTCCTCAGCTCTGGCTGGTGGCTTAACATTAGCATTACTGGTTCTGCCGGTTATGGTGGTTACCACGCGTAACGCCCTAGCTTCAGTTCCGCCATCAATCCGTGATGCAGCACGCGGTTTAGGCGCATCAAAAATGCAGGTGGTGTTCCACCATGTTCTGCCACTGGCAACCCCTGGCATTATGACAGGAGCTATACTTTCCATGGCACGCGCGCTTGGTGAAACTGCACCTTTGCTTATGATAGGTATGGTGGCTTTTGTGCGTGATATCCCACACGGTTTTATGGATCCCGCAACCGCTCTTCCGGTTCAGGTATATATCTGGTCGGATCTTCCTGAAGCAGGATTTGTGGAAAAGACCTCTGCTGCAATAATAATACTTCTAATTTTCTTGATTTTAGCTAATGCTTTAGCTGTATATTTAAGAAAGAAATTTGAAATTAAATGGTAATTTGTTTTATTTATGGTTCATAATGTCTGCATAGTTAACCCAAGGATAAAAACTGAATCCGTTGATGTTTTTTACGGCAAGAAACAGGCGATATATTCGGCCACACTTGATATCGCGGAAAATAAAGTTACCGCGCTTATAGGCCCTTCGGGCTGCGGTAAATCAACATTCCTGCGTTGCCTTAACAGAATGAATGACACTATCGAAAATTGCACAGTTCGCGGAAAGATCCTCCTTGATGGCTTTGATATATATGATGAAAAAGTTGACGTAGTTCTCCTCCGCGAGAAAATAGGTATGGTATTCCAGAAGCCAAATCCATTCCCTAAATCTATTTATGAGAATGTTATCTACGGCCCAAGGATTCACGGCCTTGCCTCTAAAAAATCTGAATATGATGAGATAGTCGAACGCTCTCTTACTCGTGCAGGCCTTTGGAAAGAAGTAAAAGATAGGCTTAATGAATCGGGAACATCTTTATCCGGCGGTCAGCAGCAAAGGCTATGCATCGCGCGCGCAATTGCAGTAAATCCGGAAGTTATCCTTATGGATGAACCATGCAGCGCACTTGACCCTATCGCAACAGCAATAATTGAAGACCTCATCGACGAGCTTAAAAAGAATTACAGTATAATAATTGTCACGCATTCAATGGGGCAGGCAGCCCGTGTATCCGATTTTACCGCATTCTTCCACCTCGGGAAAATAATCGAATTCGGTGAAACGGAGCAGATATTTACCACTCCTAAGATCAAACAAACACAAGACTATATTACTGGCAGGTTTGGTTAAAATGAAAAAACCTCTTATAGGCATAATACTTGATAGTGAAGAGGGTTCGGAAAATAAATATTCGCCGTTCCCATTTTACGCGCTCCGCAAAAACTATTTTGATTCAGTAATAATGGCAGGTGGCATTCCACTCGCAATACCTTATGCAACAGCATCAATTGAAGATTATCTTGGCATATTGGACGGTCTTGTTATAGCAGGTGGAAATTTCGATATCCCGCCGGAATTTTACGGCGATGATAAAGTTCATAAAACCGTTGTTACTAAGCGTGAAAGAACTGATTTTGAATTCGGCATGACGCGCAAATTCATTGATGCTGATAAAGCAGTTCTTGGCGTTTGTGGTGGCATGCAGCTTCTTAACGTGGTTTGCGGTGGTTCACTTATACAGGATATACCTTCAGAAGTTAAAGGCGCGCTGAACCATGAAGTGAAAGACCGCACCAAGCCAGCCCATGATATTAAAATATCTGAAGGTTCACTTCTCAATAAAATTACCAGCAGTCTGCAATACGGTGTCAATACTGCACATCATCAAGCAGTTAAGCAAACCGCCCCTGAACTATTAACTTCAGCTATGTGTGTTGATGGTATTATTGAGGCGATAGAACATAAAAATAAGAAATTCGTTCTAGGAACCCAGTGGCACCCTGAATATCTAATCTCTGATGAAGACATAAATATTTTCAAAAGATTTGTAGCCTCAGCTAAAAATTAGTTTTCTTCAATCCTCTCAAGATGTGCATATTCCCTGAATTTAGGTTTTAAATAAGGCCTTGGAGAGATAAGGAAAGGTTTGTTTGGATCAAGCAAATCCCTTATTAAGTTAGCCAGATTTTCCTTTATCAGCTCCAAATCAAAACCATCTTTCTCTTCGATCTTCGGGCCATTAGCAGACTTTGAAATAAGGAAATAAGCTATCTCCTGCTCAGAAATACAGCCAAGAGTTGCCTTATCTATCATCTCAAAACTACCATTCTCAAATATCAGTAATTCCAAAAGTAACTGTGGCTTTTTAAGTGTCTTTATATCTTTGTCGGTTGGTATTGAAGCTGAGCCTGTTTTATAATCAATGATAACTAACCTGTTATCATTTGATATTTCTATCCTGTCTGCCTTGCAGCTTATATTAAATTCCTTTCCATCAGAAATAAACTGTATCTTGCCCGATTTCTCGCAGAATATATTTCTGGTTTTTTCTGCTCTCTCCCTTTCAATATTTATCAGGTCATTTGCAATAGCCCTGCAATTATAAAGCCAGACCTCAGTTGCAATGTTCTTTGCTTTATATTCAACAAAAACCTCGTCAGTGATATTCAAAAAATTTTGCACTGTTATTTTATCAATATCAAGATCATGAAATAGAGTGAATCTTTCAAGTATATCATGGATAAAAGTACCATAATCCCTAGCTTCTCCTTCACGTTCAATATCATCAGGCTTTTTTAGTTTTAGTATCTTTGAAACATATATCTCATAAGGGTTATAGATAAGCTTTTCTATATTTGTAACGGATAACTTGTCAGGTCGCGCTTCCGCTGGCGGATTAGGATATACCTTGGTTTGAGGCGTTTTTATATTGTCAGGCCTTTCAAGTTGCTCAAGATAATCAAAATATTTTGATTCTGCAAATTTCAGATCATTTTTTTTAAAATAAGCTTTGAGCCTTGATAGAAGAGGGGACTCAACCGTTATCTCACCCCCTTCCTTTTTACTTCTGGTAATGAAAACTTTTTTGCCATGAAGTAGCGCTACAAAATCATGTGCTGAAAGTGAAGTAAAAAAATCTGACTCCGGCAGACCTGCATTGTCTTTCATGTTGTCGCTTAACCATGGTGAAGAAATCCTTTTAGGCCAGCTTCCATAATTTAGACCACCAAGGATAACACAGTCAAAACCAAGCAATCGTGCCTCAATAGGTGATAATATAGAGGCGCTGGAAGTAACGCCAAATTTGGGGCGTATGGTAACAATATCAAAAATATTCTTCGTGAATTCGCTTAAATATTCTATCTCGGTTTCTGCCTGCGAATATTCATCATTTATCAGAAAGTTAAGGATATCAATTGCTTCGGTAATATTCTCCCGCTCATAAAAATCTTTATCATTGCCCAGCAAATTTATTATTTCATAAACATCTTTAAAAATACTGGATATCTTTTCTTTGAATTTTGCCGAATATTTTTCTACAATAGAAACAACAGCATTTATTTTTATATCTTCAACATCATCAGGCTTAATCTTAAAAATATTTTTTTCTCTTATCATTTTCTCTAAATTTAAAACTGTACTTCCTCTAGTATTGGAAAACCGGTTTTTGAGCAGTGAAAGCAAATTCATAGTCTTTCCACCGCTGCCTATAAACTCGCATATCTGCAGGATAAAATTCCCTTCCTCGGTATCACTGAATTTAATCCCTGAAGAATCATCAATATTCACATTCCACTTCTGGAGATATTCTCTAGTAAGCTTCGCAAGGTTCCTATTATTAGTAACAAAAGCTGTTTTCTTTTTATCTTCAATATGTTCCCTGATTATAAGACCAGCGATCTTTGCTTCATCAATAAGGTTATCAGTTTCAATTATCCATATATTATCATTTTGCAAAGCCTGAATAGCTAAAGATTCTGTAGAAAATATCCCGTTTATTATTTTGGTCGAAGCGCTATTTTGTAACCCCAGAAACTTTATTTCATCTCTAGTAACATTAAGATATTTGAGAAGTTCATAAACCAAACATTGGTGATTATCTTTTGAAATGTCTTCCTTTCCAAAATTATCTTCATCAAAATAAGGCAGGAAGAAATGGCCGTTATTGCACTCCAGAACTGCTTTTATTAAGTTTCTTGTGGAAGGCTGGCTGCCTGAGCTACCAGCTATTATAATATCATTAGCTGGGTTTTTTAACTTAAGCAGATTAATATATCTATCGATCAGAATATTGCGTTTGTTTACCGCATCAATATACCCACCTTTTTCTAGTAGCTTGGGATATTCCAATTCAATAAAACTGATAAAATCCAGCGTATATTGCTTATGCTTTGAAAGCTCTTCCGGTAATATCTCTTTAAGATTAGCTGTATTAAGGTTTCCATATTTCTGGAAGTCATCAATCAGCTCAGCAAGTGAATAAGCAAGCTTCACAGACTGGTGCATTGATAGCTTGTTCATATCATAGCCAAATATTCCCGCCTTACGAACAAGCTCCGCCAGAAGCATGATCCTCTTATGCTTTGGTATAACTTTCAGGCTTTTAACATTTGACGCTGATTCTAAATCAAACTCTAATTCACCAAGCTCCAGTTCAGTCTCATCTATATCACCAAGTGAAAGTACTTTAGGCATAAGCAAACTCTTCCTATTATTCACATTAAGAAGCTCAGTCTTAAGCACCACGCCTGATCTTCTGGAGGGCAGCATTATTACCGCATTAGATAACCTCTCCATATCACAGGAGACTATTCTCATTATTTCTTTTGCAAGGGTTTGAAGATAGTTGCTTTGGGCGTCTATTGCGTAAATATTTTTTTCTGGGATAGTCATATATAATATATATCAAAAACTTTTCTTATGAATAATAGAAAATCACACGATATTGAATATCAGATCAAAGGGGCTGACCTTCAATATGTTGAAGCCATATTGGATCCCGGCGAAACTATAATAGCCGAGCCCGGCAGCCTTATGTATATGGATGAAGGTATACAGTTTAACACCAAGGTTGGTGATGGCAGTGAAAAACATTCAGGAATCCTCGGCACATTGGTCGGTGTTGGTAAAAGACTGCTCGCCAGTGAAGGCTTATTTGTTACCTTTTTTACTAATAATACCAGCACAGTTAAGCGTGCTGCTTTTGCAGGAGCATATCCCGGTAAAATATCTGCAATTGATCTCAAAGATAATGACGGACAGGTACTTTGCCAGAGAGGAACTT
The DNA here is from genome assembly GCA_031426355.1 of Alphaproteobacteria bacterium. Classification (GTDB taxonomy): domain Bacteria; phylum Pseudomonadota; class Alphaproteobacteria; order Rickettsiales; family UBA8987; genus JANPLD01. The sequence goes on from JANPLD010000018.1 coordinate 25,186, forward strand.
TCTTATGCGGCGCCAAAGGTGTTGCGGTAGAATTTGGCTTTAGTAAAAAGGTCGGTTTCGGATTATTTGGCGGTGAAGGCTTTGTTATGCAAAAGCTTTCCGGTGATGGCGTTGTTTTCATCCACGCAGCTGGTGGGGTAGAGGAGAAGAAACTTGGCGTTAATGAATCAGTTTATATTGATACCGGATGCCTGGTAGCTTTTACGGCAAGTATGCAGTTCGATATCAAAATGGTAAGAGGTATAAAAAATATCTTCTTTGGCGGTGAGGACCTGTTCCTCACAACTATAACAGGCCCTGGTAAGGTATGGATACAATCATCTCCATTCAACCGCTTTGCATCAAACATCACAAACATAGTTCTAAACACTCTTTCGGGCAAGTCAGCTAAGTAAATTGACCGTTACAAGCCATTATATTTAACGAGCTCCTTTCAACTCAAGGCTGAACTTAGTTTTCCAGCTTACAATATTTCTTTATTTATAAAAACTTCCGTTGTAATAATGTCACAAAATTCTGGTTCAAATGAAAACAAAATGAATTTTGTTAACCATTTATTAACCTAACTATGTTATTTTTCGAAAAATAATAAGCAATTTACTGCCATTAAGGGAAACATGGATCCACGAGAATTACAAAAACTGTTTGAGTTATTAGATGAAAGTACATTTGTAGATAATCCTGATATAATTGAGATTGGGAATTTGATTCAAAAGTTACTGAAGAGTTCGACTATAACTGAAGAAGAAATTATCAAAGCATCAGTTTCGTCTGCTGAGTTTCTGGATTTTACCATATTTACTGCGCTTGAAAATTTGGAAATGAGGAATTTGGCTGAAGAGCTGAAGAAAAAATTTCCTAGCCTTGAAATTAAAATTGAACAGATAATTGAGGAAAAGAGAGGTTTTTTAAAAGATATCCAAGGAAGAGTTGATAAAGCACTAGAAGAAGTGAATTTAACAGAAAAAAACGATGGGATTGCCAAACTAGGTCTTGGAAAAGAAGTTGGGAAAGACAAAAGTGATTTTAAAAATGAAGCTGAACTTCCTTCTTTTGAAAATGGAAAATTTTTGTTTCCTGAAGCAGATATCTCTAATGAGGATAGAGATATCTATAATAAAGAATATGACCAGGTAATGACATATGAAGATTTGTTGCTTGAATTACGAAGTGTGAAAAATAAGATTTCAGAGCAAAATGAGATAGATTGGAATGATAAATCTGCTGAAGAAATAGATGAGATCAATAAAAGTACTAATCAATTATATAAAAAACAAGATTATTTTCTTGAGCTTATAGTTAATTATAAACCAGAAAATTTTAAAACAGCGAAGTTCTTATATAATCAATTTAAGAATGATTCTATAACTGTGAATATAATTCTTAATACAATTCTTGTTAAATGTTTTTCTGAAAATGTTTCATTGGAAAATGCCGTAGTGGAAGAGTATTTTAGTGATTATTTGGTGAATTTAGGTATTTCTTATGCAGAGACATTTGCTATTGAAAGTAAGATTTATGAAGACTTACAAAACCTTAGTTTCCCAGCAGATCCTGAAGAAGCTGCACTTGCCAAAGCAAAATTTGATCTTTTAAGACAGAAATCAATAGAATATTATGATAAGCAAATTATAGGATCAGATTTTGATAAATTTGTAAGTCTGCCTGAAGCAGAATTACAATCTAAATATGTACAATTATTAAGGCAAAAAGCGATAGCTGATGCGGACGTAAAAAATAAACTTCAGACTGATATACTGCTTATTGAAAGGGAGTTTATCAGAAACGAAAGTTTTGACCCTAAATTCCTGCTTAAATTTTTACAAAATCCAAAAATATTTAATATATATTTACTTGAAGCTTCAGGCTTTAAGTCCAGTGAAGTATCGCAGCTTACCAACCAGGTAAAAAACTTACTAGATATTCAGCCATTTCAAGATAATGCCACCGGTGAATTACCAGCATTGATATTAACTGATGCTATAACTGGAAAAACCAGGACAATCCCGCCGGAAAATAATGTGGATGGCGAATACGCCCAGCATATAAGAGAAATGCTGAATGGAGATCCCAATGTAAAATTTGAAGGTGAAGAGAGTACTCTAAATCAGGCGCAAGTAGAAAAGTTAAGAATACAAGCCGCAAAAAAATATGTTATTCAAGCTATTTCAAATCAGAAAGAAGTTACGTCAGAAGGAATTAGCGTAAGGAAATTCAATGAATTAATTGTATTGTTATCAGATGCAAGCAAAGCATTCAATTCAAAAGAAAAACCTAATAAAGAGCAAAAAACTACTTTTTCGAAAAAGATAATTCCTCTACTTAATGAATTTATTGAGAAAGGAAATGCTGAGCAAATTAAAGAAATAGTAAATAATTCTAATTTTAGTGTACCTTTTATTTTATTTTCACTTGATAAAATCAATAGTAAAGAATTTGCCAAATACCAAAATCTAATAAAACAATATGAAATAAAACCAAAGCAAGATGAGACTCAAGAAGAAAAAAGAAAACCTGAGCTTAATTTAAGATCTAATCGTAATTTAAATGATCTTTTTAAAGACTATCAGGAAAAAGGAGATTTTGTTGATAAGTTTTTTTGGGATCAATTTGGTGGAGTGAGAGAGCAAGATTCAGACGTAACAGCTCTTCCAACATTTGAAAATGGTAAGTTTGTATTACCCGCTCCTGATGAATTAAAAAGTTTTCCATCAGAACAAGAAAGACAACAATTAGATGCGAAATATAAGAATATTTCTATTGAAGATCTGATTGAAGAATTAAGGATAATATATGTTGATGTAGAAAAAGGAAACAAAAATTGGAAAAGAACTAAAGCAAAAAAAATTCAACTGGATAGTGACCGCATAGAATATTATTATTTATTGGAACGTTTAATTAATTTAGATAAAAATCTTTATGATGATGCTAAGTATCTGTTTCAAAAAACTAAAACCACAACATATGGTGGTTTATATGCTTTAACTGAAGATTTTCTTAATGATGTTCCGGTAGAATATTCTCTTCTATTAAAACGGTTTAAATCTTATTTAAAAAATCTTGGCTTAAATGCTAAGGATGAACTCAGTAAGGATGACCAATATCCTGAAGAGGAAGATTTTGAATTTGCAGAAGAAAGTTCTGAGAAACCCGGCGCTTTTTCTGATGAAATTGGTGATAATGGGGAAGACATCGCTTTTGCAAAAGCAATGTATGACAAACTTCGAAATCATGCGGAAAAATATTATACGGATCAAATCAAAAATATTGATGCGAATATTACAAGTGAAATATTAAGCAAATTTGAAAATACAAACGTCGCTACTTTAAAAGCCAAATATGTAAATTTAGTAAAACAAAAGAATAATTCAATTGATCCGTCAGAGAAAGATAGCTTGCATATTGATATACTTCTTATTGAAAAAGAATTCATAAAAAGAGAGAAATTGGACTCTCAACTCCACCTAATTAAGTTCTTAGAAAACCCTACCGCATTTAGCACATACTTACTTGAGGCTTCAGGAATTAGTCCTATTGAAGCATCGCATCTTAACAGTCAGACAAAAAATTTATCTAATATTTCTTCACTACGAGATAATGCCACTGGCCAACTGCCAGCATTGATAATAACAGATCCAATAACTGAAAAAACCAGAATAATCCCGCCAGAAAATAATGTGAATGGCGAATACGCCCAAAATATTAGGGAAATGCTTGCTTATGTGAATGAATTTAAAAATACAGGTAAAAAAGAAGGTTTAATAAGTCATCCAGATATAAAATTTGCGGGTGAGGGAACCTCGGCTTTAACAGAGCGTAAGGTTAAACAACTCAGAAATAAAGCAGCAAAAGAATATGAAATTAAATCAGATTTATTTAAGTCAAAAACGCCAATAGTTGAAAGTGCGAATGATATAGGGAAATATATTGTGCAGTGGCGACTACAAGAAAAAAATATAACTTCTTTTGAGATTGAAAAAAATAAAGGAGAGAAACTAAGTCTTCGTGTAATAATTAAGGAAAAAAGTAGATTTGGTAATTCAGAAATTGAAAAAGGGCGTTTTCTTATATTTTGTAACGACAAAGATGGACAGAATTTAAAATTTATTGAAATAGGAGATAAACTAGAAAGTGAATTTAACTTATTTCCTTCAAAAAGTTATCAGGCTGAAAAATTATCGACTGTTCTTACAAATTCTGATAATAATATCATCAAAAAATTAGAAGATTCATATACTGTTACGGCCAATTCAGCTAAAATAAGTATTGTTGCAAAAGGTGAAGGTAAAGATAAACAATTTTATTGGACTGTAGAATTTTTACGTAAGCAACTTGATTCAAGTGTTCAGAAAATTAATAGCCAACCAGTTGAATTTCCGGTTGAAGCTAATGATACACCACTTAACATAATGAAAAAGGTATCTGAGTTTTCTCAAGGGAAAACTAAAGAGGGCTTTTATCCTTCATATATATCTTATATAGACATAGACTCGGGTAAAACATACCTTTATTCAGACTTAATAATACCTAAAGGAAAAACCTCGTCTAAAGCAGAAGCCCCTTTATTACCAGAAAGCGTAAAAGGTTTTTTTGTTGAAAATGGTTCTAAAGTAAACTCAGGAACTCAGGAAGCAATTGTTCCCACACGTGCAAAAGTTGCCAAGATGGCAGTTCAAGAAGAATCAGCACATCATATTACTCTACATGAGGGAGAATACCCAAATTTTGATCCAAAAATTCATTCTTCCTATGCTCCATCTGCACATTATTTACTTGATAGTACTAGAAGCATTCAAAAAAAGGAATTTGTTGAGTTTTTTAGTAAGGTAACAAAACAAGCTGAGGAACATTATGATGAAAAGGGGCAGATAATAAAAGCATCTAATGGAAAAAATCCTAAAATAAAAATCGGGAATTCGGAGCTTGAAATAGGAACAGATGTAATATGTGTTTTTTATAGAGGGAAAACAACAATAGCTTTGAATTTCCTTGAAGAAAATATAGCTCCTGAGAAAAAAAACCCAGCCCGGATTCATTATGATAAAAAGCTATCAATTAAATCGCCGGTAGGTTCTGCCTATCTTGAATTCCTTTCTCAAAAAAAAGATGGAGTAAAACTTAAAGGAAATTTACTCAAATTTGTTAGGTTAAATGAAATTTACAGTCAGAACAATATTACTATTGAAACACCTGTTTCTATTGCCTCTAAAGTTACAGTTCCAGAAATTTTAGACCTTAATAAGGAACTAAAAGTTATGGGGCTTATGCTTGATAATTACCCATTTAAAAAATATTTGCTTGTATGTGAAGGCGGTAATGATGTTGTTGCTTATTTTTACCATACAGATCAGGAAGTTACAGAAGACAATTTCAGAGATGTTGTACAATACAAAAAATCTGTAAATTTACATAATAGTGATGTTAATAAATATTATCGTACGTTTATAGAAGATATTGCTGTTTTTCGGGGCCTACAAAAGGCAGGAGATCTTGATATGGCCAAATTAAGTATCAATTCTATAATTGATACCAGAAAATCTTCCAGTTTTGATGTAGAGTTTGCTTCTGCTACTCATAATAATGATGGAACCATATCTCTTACGTTTAATATAAAAGGCACTGTAAATGATGAGACTTTTGAAGATTCTATAGTGGAAGTTATACCCATTCCCGCAGGAAGAGAGCCGGAATATATGAATTATGCCCAACAAAAATGGGCTTCTTACAAAGCTTTTGAACAAGCCACAAAAAAAAATGATCTCTCACAAAAAGATGGGGTTTCTGCAGAGCCACAAACAAAAAATAAAACGACTGAAATTATGGAAAATGAAATTCAAAATGCAATAGAAAGAGGATGCACCCAATATGTAATAATTCAGCGTTTAGGCAGACCTGTAATCTATTTTTATAAAAATGATGAAGTTATAGATGTTGAAAACTTTAACGCTCAAAAATTTATAGGCGGAGCAGCATATTATAATGCTATTAATATACCTTATAATGCCGATTTTATAACTAAAGCCGAAGCTGCTTTAAGCAAAGCAAATTTCAATAAAGTTGAAAATATTGATTCGGTAAAATTAAGCATAGATCTGACTTTAGGGTGGATTGACCTTGATTATGATATTTCCGTTGAAGGAAAAGAAGGGGTAGTATCCATTTCTGTTACCAAAGACGGTGAAATAATTTTGGATGAGGATGGAAATCCTTTTATAAAGAAGATAATTGTTCCGGTTGGTAAAGAGCAAAAATATGCAGATTATGTGAGTGATAGAAGGCAAGATAGAAAAGAGCATACCAATAATGTTCTGCCATTTGAAATAAGCAGAGAAATAGTTGAAACTGAAGAAGGCAAAACCAGAGAAAAAATCTTTAAAGCAATTAGATCTAAAATAACAAATAAAGAAATAAAGGCTGGTATTCCAGAAACGAATTTTATAATCGAAGAAAATAAAACTTTCATTCAAGTAAAATATACAAATCTTGATGGTACTTCAGGTATAATAAAGGTCCCTTATAATGAAGCGGAGAATAAATTTGTAGTTCTTAATGAAGTTAAGGCCGCTTTCACGACCAATAAAGTTGCTAATATGGCAATCAAGCAAGAATTAGCTTCTCACGTTATAAAAGAATATCCTCAATTTAATGAAAAAACATATCCTGGCTTTGCTCCAAATACAGGTTATTTGCTTAAATCAATTAGAAATAAAGGGTTTCAATATAAAGAATTCAGTGAATTATTTGCTGAAATTAACAAACATATTCCTGAAATAAAAGATAAGTTGAGTAAAAATCCAGAAAGTAGAAATACTATAATTATTGGTTCTACTGAACTTGAGATAAATAAGGATATAATTTTAGTTTATCATCAAAAAGAGACAATAGTTGCTCTGAATTGTCTTATTGAAGATAAGAAATATATAGAGGAATATTATTCCGATCCAAGACATATATATGCTCCTCATGATACCAAAGCATTAGTAGTTAATTCGCCTGTAATTACTGCTTATAAAGAGCTTTTAGAGAAAAAAGATCCTATTCTCTTGAAAAAATTTAATAGAAGATTTCCTTTATCAGTTACTAATAATATAACAACATCTAATTTTCAGGAACCTCTCCAACAGGAACCTCTCCAACAGGAACCTCTCAAAAAAGAATTAGAAGCTAGTAAATCTGAAACTGCACTTAATATTTTAGGTAAAAAACTGGAAGATATAATAGGTAAAAGAAAGTTAGATGAATTAAAAAGAAATGAAATTACGCCTTATAAATTTTTAAGTTCAATAAATCCTCAAAAAATAGGTCAGGCATTGCTCCCCCAAGTGAATGTTGACGAGAAAGAATTAGAAAAAATAAAGTCATTACAATTTGGCGAAAGTAATGGAAAATCAATTGCTGGTATAGTTGTAAAGGTTGCATATCCTAAGAGTCCATCAAATTGTGATGAAATAATTACGGAAGTTCAAAATCAAATAAAAGCTCATAAAGGGAAGGGTGAAAATATTATATTGGTTTTTGAGAAAATGCATCACTTATATAGTAAACTGCCTGAACAAGCTGATGGAGTTATTGTTAGTAATACTTATCATTCGGGGCATTTATCAAGCAGTTTTGAAGGAAAACCTTATCTTGCAGATACCAAAGCAAGTTTTGATGACTTTAAAAATGGGGAAAAAATAACATTAGATGGGGGCAGGGAGAAAGTATATTTTGCCAGCTTGCCTATAACAGAAGTATCTATTGATCCTCAGGCAAGAGATATTCTTAATATAATATATAAAGCCACAAGAGAGGTATCAGGAAATTTAGGAAGAATTTTTATTACTGGTGAGAAGCCAAATGAATTATCAGAAGGTATAGGTTTAGTCAGAACTCCTGGAACAGCACCAAGCAGGCAAGAACTTTTAGTGAATTTTCTTACATCCCCTTATGATACTGAAGTTCAGAAACAAATTATTATTGATCTTGTATCTGACCAGCAGAAAACTTTTGAAGCTATTTATAGCGAATCTGCAATATTAGAAGGCAAGAAGGTTAGAGCCAGTTCCTACCCAGTAAATATAAGGTTGCCAGACTTTGTCGCTAGCGAAATTATTAATGATGAAAATAAGATAGCTTTATTTAAGAAAAGCTACACTGCAGCTGGAGAAGCTCGAGGTATAAAAGTTCCGGAAAACCCTGAAGAAGTACATGGTGCATTATTTAGTCGGCTTTATCCTGATATGTACCGTGCATATATCAAAGCGCAGATAAACGCTGTTTTGAAGTCAGATTATCAAGGGCATATTCAGATTTCCATACCATTTGTTAAAACTCCCGAAGATGCAAAATTTTTCGGTGATATGATCTATGAAGAAAAAGACGGTATAATATCTGAATATCCAGCGGAACTTCAGCAAATAATAAAAGACCGTTTGCAGCTTGGTATAATGCTTGAGACGAAAGAAATCCTTTCTCATATAAAGAAAATTGCAGATTTAAGAAAACCTAACGGAACATTCCTAATAACCAGAGTAAGCAAAGGCTGGAATGATATGTCAGCTGAGATTTTAGGTTATGATAGACAAAATCCTGAATCTATTAGGGAATTTATAAGGGAAAGGGGGGCTAGAGAAAACCCTACAATTACAGCTGATTGGGAAGTTATTGATGCTTTTAATAAAGCGCAAAAAGAATGGGAATCAATAAATGGAAATATAGTATTTACTAATTGCGGAAGCCAAGTTGTTGATTCAAAATCACTTGTTGGAATGATGCAAGATTATGCTCTTTCTGTTCCTTCTGATTTAGCTTACATAATACCTACTGCTATTTCTGCCTCAAAACGCATTTATTTTAACCGTGATATTATAAATGAAAGTGATCTAAATAGATTAGAAGAAAATATTGCTGCTGAAAATGCCAAGGCACAAATCGCATCAGAAAGGCTTAACACTTACAAACAGCAATCTGATTTTGCAGAAAAGCTCCCACAACCAGTGTTGCAAATAGGTGCTTCACGTATTGAAGCTTCTGAATATCCTGTATTTGATAAAAATAAATTTCCGGGTTTTGTTGTGGTTCCGGCGGATTTATTAACAAAAATGGAAACTGTAACCGATAAACATGAGGAAGAACTTACTAAATTTTTTAATGAAATTAATAACCAACTTCCAGAAATAGAAAGACTGGCAAAAATTCCTAATGATGAAAATGGTATAAGGGTTGATAGTGTTAAGTTAAAAATAAAAGGAAATATAACTTTAGTTAATTATAATGGGCAAACATCAGTTTCTCTTAGATGTCTTGATGAAAACGGGCTTATAGATATATATTCCCCTGCAATGGATTTATACAAAAATTATCTCAGACAAAACGGTAACTCTAATTATATTGATGATTTAAAAAAACCTCCAGTATTTACAATTGAAGAGATATTTGACGGTAAACCTTATGATCTAAAACAAATTAAACAAAAATTAGATGATCTCTTTAAGGAAAGGGATTATATAGCCAATAATCTTGAAAAAACGCCCGCAATTGAACGTAGATTACAAGAGATTTGGGCGCAGGTATTTGTTTTAGATGAATTTATACAATCATCTCCTGAAGTGGTGCCTAACTCAAGTAATTTAGATACTCTGCCTAAAGTTCAGGAAGTATCTGAATATGAAAAAGATAATATTTTCAGGTTTGGCAGCAAAGAAATAGGAAGTTTAAAAAATAGAACGGCCTCTTATTTCGGTCAGAATGATATTCTTGTTACCAAAGGTCAAAATGATCTTCATGTTACTACAAGGCGCTTATTCTGCCCCGTTATATACGCAAGAAGCACAATTGCCGGAGATTATACCCAGGTTTCCACACATATCAATTTTGATGAACTGAACAGGCGTATTGATAAAGCTTATAGAGAGCAGATATCAACTGAAGATCTTGCTAGCCAAGATAAAAACAAAATTGCTGAAGTAGCAGAGCTAAAAGTTCAAATAAATGAAAATGTAACAACTGAATATTTAACTAACGTTGTTAATGCATTTAAAGCCCAGTTTACTCCAGAGCAGATCGCAAACAATCAGGTTGAAATTTTCCTGATCAAAGCTCCTTATGATGGCTCTCCAAAATATGCCAATGCCCAGTGGGATAACGGCATGCAGACAAACAGCCTAACAGTCAAAAATACTCAGGATAGTACTCTTGAGAAGTTATTAAATATTAAGGCTGAAAATGTAAAACACGGCGGTACTCTGGTTTTTGGCTTAGGAGAAGGTTATAAAAGAGGTTATAATCTATTATTGGATGAAGAAGGTAAAACTGCAAAAGAACGAAAACAAAATAAAAGCAGTAAGTCATCCAGAGGTGTTAGCTTTGATCTGTCTAGTGGAGTGGTATTCAATGAGCAGATAGAAGAAAAAAATAAACCTCAGTTTGTGCAATGGATAGATAAAAGATTTGCTGGATCAAGTCTTGATGAGGAAAAAATATATGAAGCCCCGAGAGTTTTATATTCAGCGGATATTAATGCCGGTGAAAGAGAAAAAATAATTGGTTCATACACTGTAATCAATGATGCCAGCGAACTCAAAGCTAACCTCAGCCCTTCTAGAAATGAGAAACTTGTAACGATAGAAACTATTTCTTCAGAGCTTAAAAAGGTGTTTGACTTTGTGGAATCAAAACAAGTAGTAAAATACACTACCGAAGTAAAAAATAACAAGGTGACCATCTTATTCCTTGATGGAGCAAATAAAACCTCAACTTCTGTTATAAACTGTGATGAAAGATCATCACAATTTGTTCTGTTCCTGATCGATGCTGAAGCCAGAAAATTGGAAATAATACCTTCTGCAAGCGATGACACAAGAATTAGAGTCACTAATAATAAATCAGAATTTCCGAATGAGAATAATAGTACTTATGACTCCAAAATCGATATTTTACTATCAAGGGAAAAACCGTTGGATATCGGAAATATTGAAGACATCAGGGATATAGCAATAAAATATGGTTATCAAAATTCCATAACTGCTTTAGAAGTAAATACTCAAGCTGCTATTAAGGTAAGTGAACAAACTGAACCCGTTCCAGAAACTAAAGAAGCACCTATTACGTCAGTATCTGAAACTGATAAAAAACGAAAAATATTGGTTGTTTGCTCGGAAGATAAAATAGAAGAATACAAAAGGAACCTAACACTAAGTAAAAAAGTATCTCAAGTTGTTTTTGTAAGATCAGCAGAAGAAGCAAGATCATATCTTTTTGATAAAACCAATACAATGCCTGACATGGTATTGGTCCATGGTTCGCAAAATACTGATGAATCTCTAGCCGGAAAAGATCTGCTGGATGGGTTTAATAAAATACCTGATGTTCCAACTGGAATTATTACTACTGAAGAGGCCTACTCAAAAACAAATAAAAACCGCAAATTCCCTGAAGGTCATTTAGGTGTACTTCGTGTTGAGGGACTTAGTTCTACTATTTCGGAATTCATTGACGCAAAATCAGCATATCTAGATGATGAGACAACTAAAGAAAAGACCAATAAATTGTATAGGTCTGATGTTTCATTAGGTACTGTAAATTTAATAGGTGAAAAGCTTTCGACTGTGGCAAAAAGCGGTGCTACTTCATATGCGTATTCATATCAGAAAGATAGACGTCAATACGGTTTCCAATATCATCCTTCTAATAACGATGAACGTCCTAAAGTAGGTTTCACTATACCTTCTTCAAGTCCGGATGTTAATTTAAATGAGAATATAAAATATATTGTTGGTAAGTTATCAAATATTTATAACCTTATACCACCAGTAATAAACTTTTTTGAAGAAAATAGAGTTCTTCTAATACAAAGTAAATTTCGTGAACAAAATGCACTTGGAATAAAAAAATGTACGTATAACTATAATGGTAATAATATTGATATTACTTTTGATGGTACAAAATCAGCGTTTACTTTAAAATATGGCAATGAGATAGAGAAGAATCTAATTTTGCAACAAGTAGGAATGTGGGCAGATTATTATAATATAGAAGCTCCAGTAAGAAATATCGATTTAACTAATCTTCAAAAATTACAAAATTATTTAAAAGAGAATCCGAATCGTCAATTATATTCTACTGCCATTTCAGAAGAGTCGAGAGTTGTAAATTCAGTGGAAAAGAAAGATTATATAGTATTAATAAATTTACATAAATACGAAGATAGTAAATTACAATCAAAAACTATGCGGATAACTTTTTCTTCAAAAGAAAAAGCAGAAAATTTCTTGAAGCAAGATTTAGATCCTGAAATGAGTAAAGAGGGATTATTACCTAATATAAAGGAAATTTCAAAATATGGTTCAAGATTTAGAGAGGCAGAATACAAAAAAGAAACTAAACAAATTATTGAAAATGCAGAGGTTCTGGATTCAACTATAAATATTTTAAAGGTATTTTCAGAAGCTAAGAATGTAAATTATAAAACTTATTCTACTAAAAGAGACTCTAATGAGATTAAATCAACAGCAGGTGGTATAAGAATAACTTTTTCCATTCCTGGAAAGCCAGATTTTACCAGAGCAATAAATTTCTATAATAATGATTCCGAAGAATTTACTAAATTACTTGTTGATGCATATGCTTTAAAAGCTGGTTTTGTATATAATGGCAAAAAAGATAGACATACTGCTAATTATATTGCCCTTGTAAAAAAAGTATCAAAAGATCCTGATTTTGATTTGCTTAATGTCGATAAAGTAGCAAATTTACAAAGCAAATATAGGTTTGCAAAAACAGAGGTTAAATCTACAAATCTTCCTAGTAGTCCAGATTTAACGAAAGAAGAAATAAAATCGGAAAACCTAACACCAAAACAGCAGGAAATTTTCAATCAGCTCAGGAATATTGTGAAATTCCGCGCGCCTGAATCATTGGTGTGGATATGTATCGATAAAACCGCAAATGACGGCAAGGGTGAAATAGTAATACAAAATACCTACACCGAACAAGATAGAAAAGCAGGTAAAATCATTCCGCTTGCCGCCCTTGACAGAACAAGCTTACTGCAAGCAGATGCAACTTCTATCAAAGATGGGCAAGGTAATGTGTCTGAGGTTAAGGAAACTTCCCTCAGAACAAATGTAAAAGATGCTATAATAAAAGATATAAGAAACAAGCTGAAAACCTATATTCAAAACAATAAAGGTTTGCCTAAAGATATAGCAGATAAGTTTGATATTAAAAAATCAATTCCAAATCCTGATAAATTAACCGCTGAGCAATTGGTTTTTATACAAAATTATAGTGATAATAATTTACATGCAGAGATTGAGAAAATCCAGCAGGAAACTATAGAAAGGTCGCAGGGAAAAACTAATTCATCACTAACTCCAGCTAACGATAATATTACTGATGGGCAATACCAAGTAGAATTTTTTAAAGGCCAGGATGCACTTAAGGAAATGGCCACTGAAATATCAAAAGCACCAACATGGATGCAGAATTTATATCTTCTACAATCTGAAATTAAGACTGTATTATCAAATGAAGGAAAAATATACGGATATATTCTTAATAAAATAACTGTAGGTGAAGGTTTATTTAGTCCTATACTTCCTATAACTTATAACGTTTATAATAGTTATAATATATTAGACCACGAGTTCACACATTTGGTGGAACAGTATGCTTTTGATGTGTTTAAAACTTTTGATAGTAATATTCCGCAATTAAGCGCTAATGGACAATGGCCATTTCTTTGCCAGGATTATTTTAGAAATAATTTTAACGCTAAAAATAATGCACTGATTGATCATTTGAGTAACTATCAATTAGGTTCCAGACCTACTGAAACCTTAGCATTCCTCGGCGATGAATATAATGATGTATTCAAGAAAAATGGCGGGTCTCGTGAAGCTGCCATATCAAGTTTGAAAGTGCAATATCCTGGCGCTGATAAGATAATTGATCTGTTTGATAAAGTAATGCTCCCTATATTTGATGCAGTTACCCAGCCTGAGGTAATCTCTGCTTATAAGGAAATAACTCAGAAAGGTGCAAAACCTGGGCTTGTACAATTTATAAATAACTTAAGGTATAATGATAAAACAGGAATTTTTGAAACAAAAAAAGTAGATGGAAAAACCTTACTGCTTATTGACGAAGCAAAACTTAAAGCAGCTGGCATTGATATATCTATCGACCCGCCAACTAAAAGGCCAAATAGCATCACGGCAGAATCACTATATTTCCGTTATTATTTAAATAATGCAGGTGAAGGCGCCGACCAGAAATGGTTAGTTCATAATGATAGATATGTTGTGGATACCATTTCTCCTAAAACTCAAAAATTCTATACCGAAACCGGCCTTGATGGCAAAGGTGGCATACCTGTAGTTGTTCATAAAACAGCGTTGGGAGAAGTTGGTGGGATCAAGCAGTCTATAACCAGTAAAGCAGAAGCAGCATTTATTGACTATTTACACGGTGATTATAAAGAGCTGGTAAGATTAAGGGAGCTAGTATTGGAACATCCTGAGAGACAAGAAGAACTTAAAGGGCTGGAAGCTGCTTTCAAGACAGCTCTGGAAAAATCTTATACTGGAAATAAAACAACCTTTTTACCACTTCTTGAAAATCATGAAGACCTTGAATTCAAAAGGGAAATAAATGATTTTATACAGAATAAATATCATGATGAATTTAAGGGTAAATATGGTGAAACATGGGTATCTTCATGTGTTGGCTCATTAAAGGATAATCTTTTCAAACCTGAAGTGGCGCCTGATTATATAGGCTTTAGCTTCTTTGAAAGAAAAATGAATTATGGAACTGACCATATTGTTAAGGTTCATCTGATAAATTATCAGACAAAAACTAAAACAGTCCGTGAATTTAGCTTTAACAGTAATTATGAAGCATCTGAATTTGCTGCAGCAGCTTTAACTGAAGCTCAAAACTATAAGAAACAGAACGACAATGTTATTATATCAGGTCGTTGCTTTGCTCCTTTATACAATTACAGTGGCGTGGAAGGCATCAAAAAGCTTATGTTGGATGCATACGCAATGAGAAGTGATATAGGGTTTTATAAAGTACTTGAAGAAGGTAACGGCTTTATGAGACTTCAATTTTATAATAAAAATGAACAGCCTATAACATTTAAAAATGAGATAAAAGATAGTAATCTTTTGCTAAGAACTATAACTTTTAACTCTGGAGATAAAGAAGCCGCTAAAGCCGAATTACAGCATCAGGCCGAATATTTTGAATTAAAAAGTTATGATGAAACCCGAGCTGGCCAGAGAAAAATCGAGTCACAGGAAAGGCAGCAAGCACAAAAAAATAAAAAGCTTACTGCAAATCTGGAATTTAAGCAGGCAAGTGAAAATACAAAATTATATATAAACAGATCATATGAAATTGTGATCGAAGAAGATGCACGTGTTATAATAACTGAAACGGATTCAGCGCTTGGCAATTCAAAAGATATAGAACTACAGTTTTCAGAGCCTGAAACTGCCGAAAAGTTTTTTGCTGAAATGCAGGAAAAAATAGCAGAGCATAATCCTAAAGTTTCTGATTATGCAGCTATCCAGTTAATAATGGCAAATAAAGACATTGTTAATAAATTTGTTAAGCAACCAAGGCTTTTCTTTAAAGCGGAAACCAATTCAAATGGTAAAATAATCAGCCGTGGTGAATATGAGCTTGAATTTACTTATGATGATAAAAATATAGAACCGGTCAGGGTTGCTCTTCCTGTCCAATCATTAAATACTAAAGATTTAATGTTTTATCTTGACCAAGGCATCCATAAACACAATGTTCCAGAAAGGATCAAATTTACAAGAGCAATTACCAAAGTTAATGAAAGCACGCGCCCTCCGATAGGTGAACTTATTAAAGCAGGTATGCCTGATACTACCAAGCTGAATAACCAATCTAAAGATAGAAGCCTGAAATTTCCTAATGGTGCAGATTTAACGATTGTGGAGATAGAGGGGGTCCCTCATTGGAAAATCGAATATCATCATATAAATACTGCAGTTAAACCGGTGGATCCTGACTATAAGGTTCTTACTCAAGGCGAACCTACTATTATCCCGATGGATAAGAAAGATCTTGATGCTGGTGTAACTAGTGTAATGAAAATTATACAGTCTAATGCTACTAAAAAGGGTTATACAATAGAAGCATCTTATCTGGTTTATACCAATACAGACAAAACAACAAATTTTGCCCAAGTAAAAAAAGGCGCAATGCCTGAAATACCAGAAAAAATCCTGAATATAATGGCAGAAGTCGCGGCATCTAAAGAAGGCGGCAAGGAAGAACCTGTTAAATCTAGAAGGTCAGCGGAAATGTCTGACAGATCCACATCTGCAAGCAAAATAAACCCTGTAACAATAGGCGATAAAGTCAGCGAGCATGAGCAGAAGTATAATCTTGTAGCAAGAAATGAAAGAGTGGGGATGCATGATCTATGCCATACAATCTTAGGGTTAAATGGTATTGAAGAAGCAAACCGTACCCACAGAAGTGAACTTCAAGCAGCAGTTGCCCAATTGACCTTGACGGGTAAAACGCAATTCAAAATGAATGGCATAGATTTTACTCTTCTTGTTCAATCCAATGGAAGTGATAGTGAATTTGAAAATGTGTGGAAACAAATAGAAAGGTTGAAAGCATCGTATACTACCCCATTATATATGGAGCTTCGCAAATTAGAGTTGATAAGAGATGATTATCAAAGGAATCATTTATTAGATACGCAATATTCTGATGAAACTCTAACGGAATCCTTCAAACTAAATGCCAATGGAGCACAGGATTTTCTTGAATATAAAATTATAGCGTTAAGAACTCTTGAAACAAATAGGAAAGCAGGCTTCTATCTAGATTGGTCCAATCTTAAAGAAAACACAGTAAGCGCAATTAGCAATTTAAGTGATCAGGAAGGACAAAACTTATTAACCGAAGCTGAAGCAAAAGTAATTTATGACACTACAATAAACGTTCGTGAGAACTTATTAAAACAGGGAATAAATACACGCATAGCCAGTTTTAATGATCTTAAAAATTTAAATCATAATTTATTAATAATTGGTGATATAGGTTCTAGCGGTATTGGCAAAACACTCATTTCACTAAACACCACTCAGCCCCAAAAAGCTGCAAATAAAAATACTGTTAAAGAAAAGCCAAAATTAGTTTTCGAAGAAAGCATTTCTGAATCTCAGAAAGAAGAATATTGGAAAAAATGTTTTGGTAAAAAAATATCAATTTCTGAATTTGAAAAGATAATATTCAATAATATTGATTATTTTGGTGATTTGAAAGTTGAGTTCTCTCCGGGTCTTAATAAGGTTACTATATCAGGGCCAGCCGGTCAGGAAAAACAAAAATATAAAATAGATATCACTCCGGAAAATATAGTATTTGATGCCTTTTTTATAAGGGATTCTGAAAAAGCAAAAGGTAACTTTTCGCAGAATTTGTATAATTTATACGAAATAGCCAAAAAATCAGGTGCTAATGTAATTGAAACCAGTCTTACTCAAGAAAATTCTGTATATGTGCAGCAAAAACTTGGTTTTCAAGCAACTCCGCAATATTTCACTTATCTAAAAGAAGATATAACTCGTGAGTTCAATACTCTTAAACCATTTTTACAAAAATCAGGGGTTGATATTGAGAAAGCTCAGGTAATCATAGATCAAATTACTAATAGTACTGATCCTAAATCAGCATGGGCACTTAGCTCTAATGATAATATTTTTGCTACGGTGATCAGTGAAGATATATTAAAAGAAGCTTATCCAGAAAGGGATTTCGGAATGCCTAAAGGGAAAAACCCTACATTAGGGATTGTTGTATGTAATAACCTTCGTGTAAAAGGACTTTATGACCTAAAGGATAATGAATATGTAGTTCCAAAAATGGAATCATATTTCACTGAAAAGGAAGTTGTAAGAACTGAAAATACCAAGGAAACCAAGGCTAAATCTGTATCTATGACAGATAAAACTGGTTCTGTCAGCAAAACAAGTAACAGCTCAATTGAACCTGTTCTGGAAGCTACATTAAATTATGAAGGTAAACCTTTAGAAATTAATGGCAAAAAGGCCTATTATGGTAATCAGGGCGAGATTCTTGTTACTAATGGTAAAAATGATATCCATGTAACTGATGAACGCACCACTTGCCCAACAGTTTATGCTAGACTTAAAAATTCAAGAAGTAAAATTTCTGGTGATTATACTCAGGTTTCAACACATCTTAGCCATGATTGGTTATCACTGAATGCACAATTGGAAATTAATTCGCAGCGTGTTAACTTTGATTTGGAAAAAAGAAAAAAAATCACTGAAAATTTAGCCAGAACATATCTCTCTAATTACGTAGAGCAGATAAAAATGCAGTTTTCTCCTGAAGATATTGCAAGTGGAAATGTTGAATTTTTCATTAATTATGGGTTTTTTGCGGATGTTCCTGAAAATTCACAAATTCCGGAAGCAAAAGATAACAGGGCTGATATTGCTGATCTTAATAAGAAAGGAGATGCCAGCAGAATAGTAATGATCAAAGAGGTTCAGGATCAAGTATTACGTGAAATAATAGAAAAGGTTAATAAAACTGGTAAAGTAATAACTTCACAATCTATTGATAGCGGTATTGTAATATTTGGACGTGATCATGAAAACGGAATTGACCCTAACATAATCTCTGCAGGATCAAATTTTGATCCTAAGAATTCTGAAAAGCCTGAGCTAAGTGCAATTACCCCTTGGATTGCAGAAACTAAAAAATCTTTTGACCCTAATAGCCTTGAGCATAAAGGCATGTTGCCAAAATTAGTTTATTCTCCGGAAGTAACAGAAGAACATAAAGAAAATCTGTACGATCTTTGGGTTAAACATGCCATTCAGCCAACTAATAAACCTGAACAAACTCAATCTGACGAAAAAGTTGAGGAAGCGCATTCGCCAAAAA
>JANPLD010000019.1:0-1637 GCA_031426355.1 Alphaproteobacteria bacterium
GATTTGGCCGAACCATTGGACTCGACCTCGATCGTGCGCTCCCCGACAAATCACTCAGCATTGCCGAAGGCGTGGTAAAACCCTTCCAAAGTGGACAATCGAAAGAGTGCCAGGCCGACCTGATGCGACACGCCAAACGGCAACTCGTCGATGTCTATGTTCCCTTTTCCGAATTACCCACCGCCGATCAAAAATGGGTGCTCCATGGTGAAGGTGGACTCGATGTTAGTAATGAGGAACTTTGGCAAAACGACCAATGGTATGGCGTCAAAGGTTTCTTCGACTGGATGGAAGCCCGCACTTACAAAATGCATGTCCGCGTCTTCCTGAGCCGCTATCGCGCTTACACCGAGTGTCCGGATTGCCATGGTGGACGTTACCAGCCCGCGACATTGAATTTCCAGTTAGTCGATCAGCTAGGAAAACGTTATACGCTGCCGCAACTTAGCCGTACTCCCGTCCGGCAGCTTGCTCATTTGCTGGAAACTTTTCATGTGCCAACGTCAGACAAAACCGGGATCATGGTGCGGGAAGAAGTCGTCACCCGTCTGCGCTATCTCGATCAAGTAGGCCTGGGTTATCTGGATCTCGATCGAAGTACTCGCACGCTCTCCGGTGGCGAAGTGGAACGCGTCAACCTAACCACTTGCCTCGGGGCGTCTCTGGTTAACACCCTGTTTGTCATGGATGAGCCTACAGTCGGCTTGCATCCTCGTGATGTTAGTAAATTGATTGGCGTGATGCAGCAGTTGCGAAACAAAGGTAACACTCTGTTAGTAGTAGAACACGAAGAGGCGGTCATTCGTGCAGCCGATTACCTGGTTGATATCGGGCCAGGACGCGGGAATGCTGGTGGAGAACTCGTCTTTGCAGGAAAAGCCTCGGAGTTAGTAAAAAATAAACGATCACTGACGGGAGATTATTTATATGGTCGCAAGACCATTGCTTTACCTTCCAGACGCCGCAAACCCAAGCTTTGGTTAACCGTTAAAGGTGCGACTGAAAATAATTTACGAGGCATTGACGTTAAGTTTCCTTTAGCCCTTTTCACCTGCGTTACAGGAGTTTCCGGCAGTGGAAAATCCAGCCTCGTCCACACGGTTCTGCACGAGAATCTTCTGCGTATCAAAGGTCTGCCCACTGGTGAGATTATTGGCCAGTGTAAAAATATATTAGGAGGTCACGCAGTCGATCAAGTCGTAATGGTCGATCAATCTCCCCTCGCCCGCAGCCCTCGCTCCACACCAGCAGTTTACCTCGGAGTATTCGATGAATTGCGCAAACAATTTTCTGAAAGCCCGGAAGCCCAGGCGGCTGGTTTTACTGCTAGTACTTTTTCTTTTAATAGTGGCACAGGGCGCTGCCAACGCTGCAATGGCATCGGCTTTGAAAAAGTCGAAATGCAATTCCTCAGCGATTTATTTGTTCGCTGCTCCGAATGCGAAGGCAAACGCTATCAACCCCATGTTCTAGCGATTCAGCTTCACGGAAAATCCATTCACGACATCCTGGAGATGACTGTGAGTGAGGCCATTGAATTTTTCAAAAGATTTGGTTCTAGCAAAAAGATTATCGAACCTTTCCTAACTTTGGAAAGTGTCGGACTTGGCTATCTTAAGTTAGGTCAACCCGTCAAT
>JANPLD010000020.1:0-27951 GCA_031426355.1 Alphaproteobacteria bacterium
TGCTGCAAAATAAGGTCAGGAAGAGTTTGTTTCTCTTCAGGATTTCCTTTTTTCTTAATATAACTGATCTTTAATCCTAATTGCTCAGCCAGAGTGTGATTAATACTGATGAGTTTAAAATACTCCACAACAAGCGGATCTGCATTTGCTGCACCAGAGTCTTTGCTTTGAAGTACCTCAGGTAATGAATTTTGTTCTCCTTCAAACCTAATATTATCAAGGGTATATGCTCCCTCTTCAGCATTTTGTAACTGCTTCAGATATTTCTGATAATCGTCAGTAATGGAGGGCTCAATCCTTGTTGCATTACCCTGAGGATCTGTAACTATTATAGCTTTATTAAAACCAGTAGCGTGATCTTTCAGATCACGACTGCCAGACGAAGTGACAGAAATATTTTTCTGCCCATCAAAATATTTAGCCATTGATTGGAGATCGCCATTATCAATAACTTTTGGATCAAGCCAGACTGCCGTTTTCCCTCCACTAAGATATGTACCTACATCCTTACCTATTACCCATGTTTTTCCGGCATAGGTTATGGTTTTGCCGCCAGAGGTTCTTGCTTCAGCCAGAAGAACATTTATTTGTGGAGATAGAGCTTTGATCTTTTTTACTTTATTGGAGAGTGTCTCGACGGGGCAATAGTCGGCTGCTTCAATTATATTTAACTTACCATCAGGTTTTGGCCCGGGAATATAATAAAAATGGTTGTAAACAGTTTTAAAATTAGCACTTTTATAGAATTCCGGACTGACCCACACCGAATAATAAGAATTATTTGATGACGTATATATCCCTATATCTTTACCCACATCACAGGTAATGCCATTTATGACTATTGAACTCTTATTATTTTGAATTGCATCCTCTAGTAAAGGGAGGGTATTTTTTATAAATTCCCCGACACCATTAGGTGAATATTTTAAATTATTATCCTGGGAATAAGCATAGAGTTTATCTTTCCCTGCTACTGCATCTTTAGGCGCTTTTCCGTAATTTTTCCTTAAATCTCCATTTATATGTATGTAAATGGTTTTGAAATTATCACTATCTGCAAATTTCTTGCTTATCCAGATAGGATCAACTGAAGTAGCGCTATATATCCCTATATCTTTTCCTAACTGGAGCTTTATTCCGGCATATTCTATATATTTAGGCTCATTTTTATTAGGAGCTGTTTTTTGTTCTTCGTAAGCCTTAACAAGCAATTCTTTAAGTTCGTCATTGCGGCCAATTAATTTTAATGCTCCATATGCATTATAATCCGGGTTTTTTTCTACAATATAAGTCCCCACCTCAACATATCCACCTAAGGCATCTTTAGGTTTATCACCATATTTACCAGTATAACCTAAATCAGCCCTGTAGCTGGCTTCATACAGCTTCTCGAATTTTCCTTTAGCTGCTTCCGGGGATATCCATATCAAATTAGGCTTGCCTTTTTCGTCATATAGGCCGATATCTTTATTCACATCAAAAATAATGCCGTTTATCGTAATTTCTTTCAGGCTGGATTTTTTTGCTTCCAATAATAATACCAATAACTGCGGATAAATTTTATCCACGCCTTTCATGGAAAATCCGAGACCTTCCTGTTTGGAAAAAGAAATCATATTCTCTTTTCCACCGATCATGCCTTCAGGCATTGAAATCCTGCTTCTTGCAGCATCTTCTTCTAAAACCGTTTGCCTGACTTTTACATATTCACTGTAAGAGTTTTGGTATTTTTCGCTGTCTACAGCTTCAGGACTAAACCATGCCGCTGCAAGCCTGCCATAACTATATAGACCTACTTCTTTTCCGACCTTATATTCCTGACCATAAATAATAACTGTGTCCTTACCACCATTTATTGCCTCATATATTTTAGAAATAGCTTCAGTGGTTATATTCTGAATGACATATTTCTTATATGGCTTATTTTTGCTTGTGCAAAAATCGAATACTTCTCTTGTGCCACCGAGCATTCCTTCCGGCTTTGCACCAAACTCCCCTCTTATCCTGGTGTTATAGTCAATTTCACTGTTAATGTAGTAGTATAAATTCTGGAACTTTTCCTGAAGGACCATTTCAGGATTGAACCAGACATAATTTCTGTTTGCTTTACCTCCGGAACTATATATCCCTACATCTTTTCCTATTTCAAAAGTCTGGTCGCCTATGGTAATTGAAGCTTCTCCCTTCTCCTGCGCGGCATATATTTTATGCAATACTGAATAATTTATTGCCGCCAGGCCTTCAATAGCATAAGGAAATCCGGATTCTTTCGCAAATTCGTGAAGCCTTCCGAAACCGCCTATCATATTTTCAGGAAGTGGTCCATAATCCTTATTATATTTACTCATTATAGCATTTTCAAACAAAGCCAGTTCATCAATAGTTGCATTTATTTTAAAACCTTCAGGCATTCCCTTCGGGATTTCTGTAATACCTGTATTCCCTCCCCCCCTTTTTGCAGACGGCGCTCTATCTTTATAACCGGTATTTTCTATTACCATCCCACCGGCGACCTCACCGAAATATATCTGATCGTTTCTTCTGGCAGCATCCTTATTACTGGTTACGTTAATTACATAGGCACATTCTTTTCCTTCAAAAAACCTGGTTATCCTACCCGGAGCCTGAGTTGCAATGAATAGAGACTTGGTTTTCGTTTCCATATAAGCTGTTACCAAAGGTGGATAATCGAATCCCTCCAATAACATTTTGGCAGATACTATTGCCTTAACTTCTCCACTTTCTATTTTTTTATATATTTCATCTTTTTCATTCTGTGACATCTCACCCGTTATGAAAAGGGCATATCCTTCCCCGAATTCTGCATTAAGCTCCGCAGCAAGAGATTCTGCGTTTTTAGTACCGCTTGTAAACCATATTGATGGCTTATCCCTTAGCCTTACACCAGTTTCAGGGTCTACATAATTAGCGTGGAATTTTATTATTGCCTGCCTTCTTCCTCTTGTATTTATTATTTTATCGAGTTCTGGCTCAGAATAATCCCTTGCATATACATCTTCTACATCTTCACTGATTCCTGTCTCTAGAATTATATTTTTAACTTTTGGGACCAAGGTAGGCACGCCTTTATCCATTGCAGCTTTAAAAGGAAGATTATGTGTACGATCTTCCCTTCCAAATAACTCCATATGCACAGTTCTTAATGCGCCTGCCCGGAGATATGTGTCGGAAGCTGTAAAAGCGAAAACAAATGCCCTTGTGAGAAAATTTTCCTGTATTACTTTTTTTGTTACTTCTCCCATGGCATTATGAGATTCATCCAATGCCAGAAATATAACTTTTTTGGGATCAAAATTAACCTCTCTATCTTCTCTTTTGCAGAGGCTTACCAATGAAGGATAAGACGTAAAAAGAACTTTTTTCCCTAAGGCGGCTTTCCGATCCTTAGCTTTTTGAGAAGAATCATAAATTCCAGCTTGCTCCTCACTAAAACCATATGTCTCAAGAAGTGTTTTATGATTCTGTTCAGAAATTTTATTCCTTGAAGAAACAATTACGAATTGCCCATCAATACCTGCATCTACCAATCGTTTTACTATACCATCAAAGATCCTGGTTTTGCCGGTAGCGGTTGCCATAAGCAAGCTTCCACCATAATTTCCGGACCTGATATCCTTCAATATACTTTCAACTGCTTCGATCTGGTGAGGATCTAATTTTTTTGATACGTCAGACTTATTATCAACTATACTTTGTAAAGCTTTTTCTACTTGAGATACAATATCTTTATCAATGTTAGCTTTAATACGATGCTGCTCCAATATCTCCAGAAGCGGTTCAGCTTTTTCCGGACTATAAGAGTCAGAGTAAAAATCTATTATATACTGGGCGAGGCCATAGTTGCCACTTTCACATACTTTAGTAAACAAACCTTCTTCGTTTGCCGCGAATATTTCTTCACTGTGATCTGATATAAATTCTTCCAGCTCATTCCACTCTGCTAAAGGAATTTCTCCATCACCACTTTCGTAAGCAAGAATATAGGCATTAAATAAATTTAATAACTCATCAAACATCGCGTTTTCCTCAACTGATTCAATTTAAAGCAGTTGACAATAGCAAACATTGGTTAAGAAATGGTTAAGAAAGTGAAATTTTTATGAAACAACTGAGGAGCGAGCCCCCGAGTTTTAACCCCCCAAGGTTTAACTAACTGGAGAACAACTCTCCCTGGTCCGCCACCTTGAGCTGCTTCCTTACATATTCCCTTATCACTTCCTCACTGGCGTTTCCTACCGTCTCCACAAAATACCGTCCATATAATACATCATCCCGTATACATTACGGCTGTTCCGAGCTAACTCCATAACTTCTACCTAAAATATGCTCCGCATAAGTTTTTGTTCCGGAAAAATGGTTAGAGGCAACGACCGAAAACTTTCCCGGCAGACCAGCATGGGAGGGTAGAAAGGGATTCATTGGGTATGAAGCTGATGAAAAAACTTCAAAACATTATCTAAGAACAAGACTGCCGGATAGTATGCGTAAGAAAGCTGCCGCGAACCCGGTGAAATATAAAATATAATTCATTTTAAATATCGCGTGCTTCATCAATAAATAATATTAGTTTTCATTGTAAGACTACTTTAAGATACAGGATAGGTTTGCTTATATTTTAGAGAATAGGCCACTTTTTCCGAAATACTTACAATACAAGCTTTTTCTACTCGACTAGTACCGTAAAGGAAGCATTGCTTTGGTTTAACAATAACCAAAGGAGTGTAATATGTCTAAAAAAGCTACTAATAAAAAATTTAATGGGTCGTTAACGAATGATGTTAGTTTTATGTTACCGTAGACTAGCGAAGAGATCCGTAACCTCATCAAGAAGTTCACGCAGGAAGAAGAGCTATCATCCAGATTACATATTGATTGAAGATAAAGGTTCAGGCACATCCTTGATTCAACAGTTTCGTGCTGAAAATATATATTGCACCGAAATCAAACCTGTCGGTAATAAAATTGAGCGTCTGATAACTGCCAGTTCCGCTTTTGAGCAATTGCGCGTATTTTTTAAGCAAGAGGCTCGTTGGTTATCTGATTTATATGATAAGGCAAAAGAAACCTATAATGATCCCGCTAAAAAGATGTCGAGAAAAGAGCGTGAGACTTTATATCATGTGCAAGAGATGCTATTCGGTAAGCTTGATCCAAAGGTAGCACTAAGCCTTGAACGCATCGGCGAAACGCTTGTTAAAAACCCTAAGGCTCGTAAAAAAGCTATAAACTACAACCTACCTAATGATGGAGCAGTTATAGTTAAACAATGGAAAGGCAAGAAACTAGAAGTAAAAATTCTGGAAAATGGCTTTGAGTATAACGGCGATCATTATAATAGCCTATCAAAACTAGCTAAAGTGATCTCTGGTTATGCAGTATCAGGCCCGATATTCTTCGGTTTTAGAAAACCTAATGAAAAAATAGCATAGCCATGAATAAGAAGATCACACGCTGTGTTATCTATACCAGAAAGTCCTCTGAAGAAGGATTAGAGCAGGACTTTAACTCACTGGATGCACAGCGTGAGGCAGGCGAAGCATTTATTAAGAGTCAGAAACATGAGGGCTGGGAGGCAATAACAGAAAAATATGATGATGGTGGTTATAGCGGTGGTAATATGGAACGTCCTGCCCTTAGAAAACTTCTGGCTGATATTGAGGCCGGTAAAATTGACGTGGTGGTGGTTTATAAAGTTGACAGGCTTTCAAGAGCATTAAGTGATTTTGCAAAAATGGTAGAGGTCTTTGACAAGCACAATGTATCATTTGTATCAGTAACGCAGCAATTCAATACTACTACGTCTATGGGCAGACTAACACTAAATGTATTGCTGTCCTTCGCCCAGTTTGAACGCGAGGTGACAGGCGAAAGGATCAGAGACAAGGTTGCGGCATCCAAAAAAAGGGCATGTGGATGGGCGGTGTTATACCGCTTGGGTATAAGCGCGAAGATAAAAAGCTACTTATAGAACCAGCAGAAGCAGAGATCGTAAGATATATATTTACCAGATTTCTTGAGCGCGATGAAAAGGAACCGCTGAGAAATTTACTAGAAGAGCTAAAATCAAAAGGTTATCGCAACAAGTCATATGTTAGCCAGACAGGCAATAGTATTGTGGGTAAAGATTTTAACCTAAACCAGATTGCACAAATACTTCGTAACCCAATCTATGTGGGTAAGATCAGGCATAAGGATAAAATCTATGATGGTGAGCACGAAGCGATAATATCTCAAGACATCTGGGATAACATCCAGGCAAGGCTTAAAAAAACATCTTTTGTAAAGAGCCTGGTAGCACATTCAGAGAGGCCGAAGCTGGCTGGCAAGATCTATGACTATCATGGCAACAAATTGTATCCAACATATTCATATAAATATTCTAAGAACGGTAGATATAAAATGCGGTATTATATAAACCGTGAAATAAAAAAGATGGGAAAGACTTCCTCCGAGTTCAAAAGGATCAGAGCTGATTATCTAGACCAAACAGTTGAAACTGAGGTTTATAAAATAATTGATAACAAAATATCTGAAATCACTAACTCTAAAAATCTAGAGCTTATCTCTGCAAACTTGAAAACCTTACGCAATGCAAAAGACAATCCAATGGATGTTATATCAAAAGCTATTTTATTTCCTGATCATATTGAGCTGCACCTTAACCTAGATGGCGATGCTAAAATCAGCATACCACTTCAATATAAACGCTTTGGAATAAAACTATGCATCACCAACACCAGAGAGGAATTATCTGATATTGAAAAAAATTACTGCCACCCAGATGACAAGACCTTTGCTTTCGTAGCAAAAGGTTTCTACTGGAGAAAACTGCTTCAGGACAGTACATACATGACCATCGACCAGATCTCAAAAGCTCAGAACCACAGCAAGCCCTACATAAAGCGCGCTCTACGCCAGCGTTATCTGGCACCAGATATTATCAATAAAATCCTCAACCCAAAATCTGAGCAGATCAATATCGAAAGGTTAATAAGTAGCATCTGGTGCTGGGAAGAGCAGAAAATACTAGCACCGCAATAATGGAAATGGTAGTTGAAATATTTTCATATATTTTAGTAATTCCTACTTGTCCTATTTTTAAGAAGATATAGGATTTCCTTATGAAAATTAAGAGATATTTGAATTTATTAATCGTAAATACCAAAAAGCTTAAACTTGGTTACAGATTTTTACGCTTCAAATTATTTGTATTACGGACATATACCTCAGGGAAAATTAAACTCTCAAAAGCTAAAGCCTGGAACAAATTTTATTGGGTAAAATACAGTGAAACAATCTGGTGGAGACGACATAAGCTTGGCGTAACCTTGTTTGGTCTGTTCGCATTGTTTTGCCTGAGCTTATATCCTTATGATTATATATACGGCTATCTTAAAGACTGGGATGAAATAAAAATTGATCATTGTCGTGAATTATTTCTCAGTGTTGGCGGTGCATTAATAGGTGCAACAGTTCTGGTGTTTTCTTTTATCATGTTTGCTATGCAGATAAATGTTGAGCGTTTACCTATAGGTTTATTCAGTAAATTCAGTACAGACCTCAAATTACTTGGAGTGTTTGGTTCTACTTTTCTGCTATCGGTTACATTAACATTTATATCATTAGGATCAGATAGCTTAGAAATAATTGACCTACTTTACCTATCCGTTTGGATTATCATAACGATATTTGTACTTTTTATTTACGCATATCAAAGAGCAATGGCGTTAATAAATCCTTTGAAACAACTTCAGCATATAAAGGATGCTGTTAAAATTGAATTAAATGCATGGATTAAACGCTTCAAGAGAGCAAAACCTTTATATCAAAGTCCAAAAGAAAGGCTAAGTTTGGATAATACAGGATCAGATCTTGTTGCTACAGCATATTTTAAAATCAATCACCATTGGGCAAATGAAGTTAAGAGAGCAATTAATCACTGCATAGCTTTTTCCCGCCAATATACCGAATATGGAGATTATGAGGTATCGGCAACGGCACTTAATACTATAATTTCTATAAACCAACTTTATGTTCAGGCGAAGGGAAATACTTTTTATTCAGATACATTATTTATTGAAAACCCTTTAACAACAGATAATTTTATAAATGACACTTTAGAGCATTTGCGACAAAATATTCAAGTTGCTATCTCTCGAAAAGATGAAAAACAAATAGAACAAAACTTTAACGCTTTAGCCTATTTGGTGCAGATATATCTTCAAATTAAATATGCTACAGAATACAGTTCAAAAACCCATGCTCATTTGGCATCATCATATCTCATGGAAGGTATTCAAAGCGTTGCTCCACATAATATGCCGGATATATTAATGAAAGGTATAAGGTTAATAAGTGATGTAGCAAAAAGCTTCCTTATATTGGCACAACCCAACGACATAGTCTCATCAGCTGATAAAATTGCATTAATAGGTGCAACTGGTATTGCAAATGAAAGCCATAGACCAGTATTATTAACTGCTGTTCAGCAATTAACAAATTTAACAGGGTGGCTTTTAAGCTCTAAACATCATGACTTACAGCATGCAATGAATGAAGTAAGACAAAACCTGACAATGCTTGCCGATTTATTCTTGAAAAATGCAAAAGATAAACCTCTCATGAGTACGCACAGCACATACCTAAAACCTTATTATTCTTGTACCGGAACTTTTATAACTTTCTTAACTGAGGCCACTAATAAGATATTACAAGCACAGGAAAATGACCTAGAAATGAAAGAGGTTATAGGAAACATTGAGGATTGGGCAGATGGTATATATCAACCTCAAAAAGAATTATTACTTCTCGCTATAAAGCAAAAATCATTTTTAGCTTTTGATATTATACGCTGGGATACCCATGTGGTTAAATTACTTTTAGCAATCTCAACATCCCAGGTATGTGATCATGATGATAAAGAAAATCTTGAAAGGCACGCAAATTGGCTTGCTTCAACTTTAACATGGATACCAAGAGATAAAGAAACTGTAGCAACACTTGAGGGTTATCAAATGACGGAAGTCTTATTTGAGATGGCTGTAGATGCATATGCTTATAAGAGCTTAGGTGTTTTTAAAACATCCAAAGATTTGTTACTAACTTGGGGAATTGAAGGTGGCAGACATCAGATTGGCTGGGCAATTTTAGAGAGATCAGTGTATGCTCTGGCTACTTTGGCTCTATTACCAGATTCATTACTGGCATTAAATTTTCTAAAACAACAAATAATCCAAAATCTTGCAAAGCCTGATTCACCTACTCAAGAGATTAGAGATAGGGCAGCGAGAGATATTAGAGAAAAAGCTGAGACATTATATCGCCGGGGTCATTGGTCATCATCAATTGAACATGAAATGAGTCGAGTTGATAGAGATAAATTAAAAGTATTATTGCATGAAATTGCTAATATTTTATCTCCTGATACAACTAGTAACCATATTACCCCCTAATTATTTTTAACCTAAGGTCGTCGCAAAATTCCATCTGATGTAAATCCGGTATTTCAGGTTAAAACTTCTTAAAACTAAGCTCGTGATGTAGATGATAATGCCGTGTGGGGCGCAATACCGCGCCATAGCTGCTGTAGATATCAAGTATACTATATTGTATGGTGGAGCTTAGCGGGATCGAACCGCTGACCTCTTGCATGCCATGCAAGCGCTCTCCCAGCTGAGCTAAAGCCCCATGATAAAGACTAGATAGTTTAAGGTTAGTTTGAACGCAAGTATATTTTATATTCCTAGGTAATCAGGATTTCTATCATATTGATGTTCCTTAATAGCGGTTATATGTGCTATCAAGTTAATTTCAATTTGCGGGAGGGAAGTTTTCTTTTTCTTTTTTTTATTATTTCCTAACATATCTTCAACATTTTGTTTCCCAACAAACTTTATTTTTTCATCCAACTGGTCATCTTGAAATAAGTCTCTTCTCATTTTAGGTAATGCGTGGGTAGCAATAAATACACCTTCTTTGCGCTTCATAAAGGACTCTTCCACAATTTTGGGTGATATCTGGAGATAATCAGTAAATATTTTAATCAGATGAGGCCTTAATTTTTTCATCGCATCTTTATATTCACTTCTTTTATTCATTACAAAATCATAGCCTTTCCCTTTATAGAAATCGCCTGACATTCTTTCAGAACTATTATTATGCAAAAGATCAAAATATTTAACAACAATTGCATATTTATTGCCTGACTCAGCAAGTTGCTGCAAATATCCATTGTAACTGGTTTTTTGCTTGTCTTTTGTTAGTATTTTTACAGCATCTACCAATTCCTTCTCTAAACCCAAGCCATGAAGCAAATCAAAACCAACTGTAACAACTTTTTTGCCAGTTTTACTGATACTAATTAGGTTTTCTGGAACACTAGTTTTAAAACCTAAACTTTTAAGAGCTGAAACTTCTATTTCCTTTCCATTAAAATCTTCAATGAGATCATGTAATATTCCCACTTTTCTTGCGCCTTCAAGAAACTCATTAACTTTCGTTAAAAGCTCATGGTGGTTTGTATGTTTTGCTTTTCTCCCAACTAGCTTTTCACTAATATATTTTTTTTCATCAATTACCAAGATTGAAAGTGCAACTTTAGCAAAATGTTTAAAATATGGACGGTTTTGCCTATCTAAACAATCTTTCCCAAATTCATCTGCTTTTTCACATGCCGCAATACTAAGTGCAAATAAATCGGAAATATCTATTTTATTAGATTCTTTTTCAAATGATTTTTCAGAATAAGATAAAGGCGCACCAATAGGATTGGTTATATAAAGTTGTGAATTGGAAATTATAAAATTTCCAGCTTCATCCCTTATTTTCTCTTTTAATTCTTTAAGCTCTGTTTTGTCATCACCCATTTGAGCATTTAACTTCTGGTTGATCGTTTATTGTACCATAATTTAATGCTTACCGCTAACCATATTTCTGGTGGCTTCAGGGAGGCGGACTACCAATCCATCCAGTGAGTCATTAACCATTATCTGGCAGCCGAGACGCGAAGTGTGGGTTAGGCCGAAGGCGAGGTCTAACATATCCTCTTCATCTTCTTTTGCATTTGGCAGGGCATCGTAGAATTTTTGATCTTCAACTATTACGTGGCAGGTTGAACAGGCAAGTGAACCTTCACAGGCACCTTCTAAAGGGATATCATTTTTATGGGCAACTTCTAGAAGTGATATGCCGTTTGGTGCATCAATAATTTTTTCGCCACCTTGAAATTTAAATGTAATTTTTGCCATTATAAAAACTTATTTTACTTCGTTAACTTTTTTTCCACCCAGATAACCTTTTAGGGCTTTACTGACCCTAGCATCTGCAAAATCAGTTGCGACCTTATCAAGATTCTGAACCAGAGAGTGGATCAGCTCCCTATTATCACCTTTAGCCGCATTTTCCAGCGCTTTTATAGATTTTTCTATCAAATCCCGATATTCTTTATCAATAATATCACCATCTTTTTCAAGTGCTGATTTGATTGCCTTAGCGGCTACAGCCGCCTCAACACGGGCTTCCTGCAAAAGCCTTTCGGCTATATCATTTTGGGCTTGCTCCATACTGGATATGAGCATTTTTTCCATTTCCTCGGCGTTTAGACCATAAGATGGCCTGACTTCAACTTTTGTTTCAATTCGGGTCACTTCTTCAATAGCGGAAACACTTAATATGCCGTCTGCATCTAGTATGAATGATATTTCAACTACGGCAGTTCCAGCTGGTTGAGGGGGAATATTTCGCACATCAAAGGTTGCTAAGCTTCTGCAATTTTTGGCAAGCTCACGCTCGCCTTGCAGAACATGTATTTTAATAGAAGCTTGGCCATCTTCATAGGTAGTGAATTTTTGTGCAATACGCGCAGGTATTGGAGTGTTTCTCTGAATAAGAACCTCCATGAGTCCACCGTAAGTTTCCAGCCCCAATGAAAGCGGAGTAACGTCCAGAAGAAGGGAATTTGAACCGCGGGTTAAAGCTTCCGCCTGAATTGCTGCGCCGAGTGCTACCACCTGATCAGGATCAATATCAGTAAGTGGTTTTAATTTTGTGAATTTTTCAATTTCACTTCTAACCAGAGGGATTCTGGTGGAGCCACCAACCATAATTACACCTTCAATATCTCCAA
Organism: Alphaproteobacteria bacterium; assembly: GCA_031426355.1. GTDB lineage: Bacteria > Pseudomonadota > Alphaproteobacteria > Rickettsiales > UBA8987 > JANPLD01. Next base: position 12,146 of record JANPLD010000020.1, read on the forward strand.
TATTTAATTTTGCTGCTTTTATTACTTCAGAAAAAATAGAAATAGTTTTATCTATAATTGGTTTAATTATTTGATCTAACTCACTGCGATTTAATTTAAATTTGGATTTAGCTAATTCTATTTCGACTTCTTCTTTAATGGAAAGTTCTTCCTTTATTTTACGGGATAATTTTTTTAATTCCTGCTTATTTAAACCACCACCATCCACCATCAGTTTATCACTAATTTCTAGATCAATATCATCACCACCAAGCTGGGTATCACCACCAGTGGCCAGAACGCGGAACACGCCCATTTCCATCTGGAGTATTGATACATCAAAAGTGCCGCCGCCCAGATCATATACTGCGTAAATACCTTCCGAACCTTTATCGAGTCCATAGGCAAGCGCTGCGGCGGTTGGTTCATTAATAAGACGTAATACTTCTAAGCCAGCAAGTTTTGCAGCATCTTTGGTGGCTTGACGCTCCGCATCATTGAAATATGCAGGAACTGTTATGACAGCTTTGGTAATTTTTTTCTGGAGGGACTCTTCAGCCCTTGATCTTACTTCCTTTAAAATTTCAGCAGAGACTTCAACAGGAGTTATTTCACTGTCACCAAATTTAAGATGGATTATTTTACCGGATTTTTCCTTTATTACTTCCAACCCAAATGGTGAGAGGTCATCCTTAATATCGCTTAAACCCTTACCCATTAGCCTTTTTATTGAAGATATAGATTTAACGGTCGCGCTATTGCCCTCACCTACAGAGATATTATTTCGGTCACTTAAGTTAAGAACTGAAGGAACAATAAAATGCCCGTATTTATCACATATCACACTTGGTGTTTCTTCAGAAGAAATTGCTGCAAGGGAATTGGTTGTGCCAAGATCAATCCCAATAGCGATATCTTCGCCTTCATGAGGTAACGGGCTTTGTCCTGGTTCGTGAATTTGCAGAAGCATTTTACTAATTTATCTTTTCTAAATATCTTAGCCTTGTAACGGCTTCTGCCGCTTTTTCCAAATCTTTTTTCTTAAAGCCCTGCTCAAAAGATAAGATCGCCTCTTTAATTTTTTCTAAAATTAAATTTTTAAATTCTTCAGAGTTATTATTTTCTTCCTGCTGTTCCCTCAATTCCATTTGCTCAAGAAGCAATTCCTTGGATAATGGGAAGCTATTATCCCTTTCCTTATTAACAACAATACCTTTAAGTGCGAGAAGATGTTCCGCACGGAGCAGATCATCATTTAGTATTTTGTAACCCTCATTGATATCAGCAGAAGCTTTAAGGGCGTATATTTTTTCTTCTTCACCAGCCTTGATGAATTTATCCGGGTGGAATTGTGACTGCAGGGAAAAATATTTCTGGCGCAAAAGCTTTTTATCTATCCTGAATTTGGGAGGGAACGCATATATTTGGAAAAAATCTATCATTAGATATGGAAACTCTCACCACAGCCGCATTTGCCCTTTTCATTAGGGTTCACGAATACGAAACCTGATTTCATTTTCTCTTCAACGAAATCCATTTCTGTGCCGATCAAATATAAAGTTGCTTTGGGATCAATTATCACACGCACACCTTTATCTTCAACTACGTCCTCGAATTTTTTGACGTCATCAGCATATTCAACCGTATAAGCTAAGCCTGAACAGCCACCTTTGCGAACGCCCACGCGTATTCCTTCGGAAGGCTTGCCGCGTTTTTCCAGCAGTTCCTTTATACGGTTTGCAGCGTTATCAGTTATTGTTATTGGCGCTTTCATTTTTCTCTTTATAGTCGGCAATTGCCGCTTTGATCGCATCTTCAGCAAGCATTGAGCAGTGGATTTTTACTGGTGGCAGCGATAATTCCTGAGCAATTTGCGTATTCTTGATCGTCCCGGCCTCATCAAGTGATTTGCCTTTCAGCCATTCAGTTGCAAGTGAGGAGGAAGCAATTGCAGAACCGCATCCGAAAGTTTTGAATTTTGCATCAAGGATAACTCCGCTATCATCAACTTCGATCTGAAGCTTCATAACGTCACCGCATGCAGGTGCGCCCACTAAGCCAGTGCCTACATTCTTATTTTTCTCATCCATACGCCCAACATTTCTTGGGTTTTCGTAATGGTCTATTATTTTTTCACCGTACATAAAAAATCTCCGATTTTTAGTTTTTAGTTTAATGTTGGAAGTTTGATGTAATTTTTACTTCAAACTTCCATCTTCTAACTTCAAACTTATTAATGACCTTTCCATTCAATTTTACTAATATCTATACCATCCTGCACCATATCCCAGAGCGGACTCATGGCGCGGAGTTTCTCAACATTGCTTTTTACTATCTCGATTGCCCTGTCAACTTCATCCTCAGTTGTGAACCTGCCTATACCAAAACGTATGGAAGTGTGCGCGAGCTCATCACCAACGCCAAGTGCGTAGAGAACATATGAAGGCTCTAAGCTTGCAGATGTACATGCCGAACCGCTTGATACCGCAAGGCCACGGATAGCCATTAGCATTGATTCACCTTCAACATAAGCAAAGCTGATATTCAGGTTTCCCGGATAGCCAAGCTCCTTATCACCGTTCAGGTAAACATCAGGAATGCCATCCACCAGAGCAGAATACATTTTATTGTAGAGCTTGCGAAGCCTAACCGTTTCATCAGCCATCTCTAATTTTGCGATGCGTGCAGCTTCACCAAGTCCAACAACTAACGGGGTTGCAAGAGTTCCGGAACGGAAGCCCCTTTCCTGCCCACCACCATTGAATAATGGTTCCAAGCGAACACGTGGGCGACGCCTTACATATAATGCGCCGATACCTTTCGGCCCATAAATTTTATGGCCTGAGATACTCGCCAGATCAATATTCATCTCCTCAACATCCACCGGAATTTTTCCAAATGCCTGAGCAATATCTGTATGGAAGAAAACACCTTTCTCACGCGTAATTTTTCCGATCTCTTTTAGTGGCTGGATGATACCTATCTCGTTATTGATACCCATTACGGAAACTACCAATGTATCTTCACGGATCGCGTTTTTAAGATCATCTAAATTTATCAGTCCATTTTTCTGAACTTCAAGATATGTAACTGTAAAGCCTTGTCTTTCCAGATGCCTGCAAGTATCCAAAACGCATTTATGCTCAGTTTTAACCGTAATGATGTGATTTTTCTTATCACCATAGAAACCAGCCAAACCTTGTAATGCCAGATTGTTTGATTCTGTTGCACCTGATGTGAAAATTATCTCTTTCGGATCAGCACCGATAACGCTTGCAACATGCTCACGGGCGATCTCGGTTGCGTCCTCTGCTTCCCAACCATATTGATGGGAGCGCGAATGCGGATTACCGAATTTCTCCAGGAAGTAAGGCTTCATCACTTCAAATACGCGTGGGTCAAGCGGGGTCGTCGCCTGATAATCCATATATATCGGCATGTTTTTGCTACTTTCGGAAGATTTTATGTTGGTCGCAGCTTTCATATTTATGAACTCGAAAATTGAGTCAGCAATAGTTTACTAAATTACTAGGGTTTTATCTAGTGATTTCTGCGGTCTTTTCAAGATAAATTTCGACTTTTACAAGAAAAATCAGATAGTTGATAATGGTTATCAGCCATTAGGCCAGGAAGAATTTCTGTATCCAAGCTTCTGCTTTTTTCAGATCTACCTGATTAGCATAGCCTATTACCTCTTCAATTTTATCAGCTGCATCCATATCAATAGGTTTTGGCAGATACTCATTCAGACGTAGAAACTGTTTTTCACCAAGAACCTGCTGGCAATAATATGATGCCACATGCATGGTTCCATCCATAAGTACATCAACTATAGGCTCTACCCACTGGCCTTTACCCCAATCAAGATTTTGTCCGGAGATAAATCGCGGGTTTGCACCGGTTCCGATCGAAAGAAGCTTAATATTATCCAGCTTCTGCTTTCCGGTTGTAGGATGAAGCGCCTGAGCAAGGGCTGCCATACATGGGTTATTCGCCACTACACCGCCATCAATATATCCTTGATATGATGGAAAGTAAGTTGGTGCGGCACTTGTACGCATCGCTACATCAACAATCAATTCTCCCTTATCAGAATCCGTTGGATAATTATGGAAGAATTTTGGTTTCCATGTGCGCGGAGTTTCATCTTCACGATCAAGATCAAATGATGGCACAAGCACTTTAACCGGAAGATCTCCCAGAGTTTTCATAGATGTCTGGCCGAAAAATTCTACAAGATATTTCTTAAGTTTTTTAGGATTGTAATCTGCACCGATCCAGCTTCCGACATCCTTTATATTATCAAACAGTGAATCGCTGAATATATCTTTCGCTTTTTTACGATACCATTCGATTATAACTTCCGGGAAAAAACCTGCTGCCAGCGCAAGGGCAATTATGCCGCCTGTTGAAGTTCCTGAATAAAGAGAAACTGATTTCAGGAGTGAGGGAAATTTTTTAGCGAGCCTGCCAAGTAAAGTTGCGGTATAAACTCCACGTATCCCGCCGCCATCAAAGGTTATTATGCGATATGTTGCCATAAGTGATAATTAAATTTAATCTCAACATTACTAACATTTTTAACGTAAGTAAAAAAATCTTTTTAACACTTTTAAAAAAATGAATTAATACGTTACAATATGATACATGAATTATGATAAAAAGAAAATAGAGGTACCTTTACCTTCTTGGTATAATCCTTATGATGCTGACGATGAAGTGACTCGACAGGCAGTTGAGGACCATGGTTCCGGCACAGGTAGTTATAATGTTACCTTAACTCCTGATAAAGTTATATTCAAAGGAGAAGATTCAGTAGCAGCCGCAAAGAATTTGCAAAACACTATAACTAAGCCTTATAATTAATTAGTGATTTTACGGAGAACTTCTAAAAACCTTTCTGCTTCCTGCTTAGTATTGTTCCAGCCAAGGCTTATACGGATCGCACATTTTGCAATATCATCAGGAACATTCATTGCTTGCAGAACGTGGGAAATATTTACCCGGCCGGATGAGCATGCAGAGCCTGAGCTTACTGCAATTCCAGCAAGATCAAAATTTATCAGCATGGTTTCCGTCTGATGATTTGGAATAGCGAAATTGATAGTATTTAACAGACCATCTTTAATATCGCTAAAAAATACTGTATCCGAAATCTCTTTTATTCCATCTTTCAGATATTTCCTCAAAGAAGAAACGTGTTTTTTGTATTCGTCTAAATTCAAAACCGATTCTTCTATAGCTGCTGCAAAGCCAACTATACCGGTTAAATTTTCTGTACCGGCCCGCAAGAATTTTTCCTGCCCGCCGCCTTTTATAAAAGGTTCTATTGGTAATCCATTTTTTACAATTAATGCTGCAATACCTTTTGGACCACCAAGCTTATGGGCGGAAATAGTTGCCATATCGGCGCCAAGATCATTAAAATTAAACGGAATTTTTCCTAAAGCCTGAGAAGCATCTGTATGCAAGTAACCTTTATTTGCAAAAATAATTTTAGATATTTGTTTGATATCCTGAATTATTCCAGTTTCATTATTTGCAAGGATTATTGAAGTTAAGAATGGTTCACCGTTAAAAGATTTTATCAGGTTTGCGAGGCTCTCCAGGTTTATTTTTCCATTATTATCTACACCAACCACTGAAGGATGCCTCACCGATTTCAAAATTGATACATGTTCGATTGCAGAAACAATTATATTTTTTACTTTTGGCAGGCATTGGAGAGCCATATTATTGCTCTCTGTTCCGGAGGAAGTAAAGATTATCGCCTGCCCTTCACTACCCGTATATTTAGCGATTTTGTTTCTGGCTTCTGTAAGAATTGATTTCCCCTTTCGGCCAAATGAATGGATTGATGAAGGGTTTAAAGGTTCATCCATTATCTCTAACATCACCGTTTTTGCCTTATCATGAAGCGGAGTTGTAGCATTATAATCGAAAAAAACTTGGGCATTTTTACTCATTTTAATGTTTTATTAACCATTTTAGTATATTATCCAAATAATTCATCAAAGACAGTAGGTTTATGAGAAACTACAATTTTCTTACCCCGATATCAATCCAAATACAGATGCAAGTTGTAGAATATTTTAATCTTCAAAAGTTAAGCGGAATATCTGATCCAGAAAAAAGAAAGGAATACATTGAAAATCTAGCATCTAATAACCCGGAATCAGCCTTATCCAATTATAAATTCTGGAAAGAATATATACCTGAAAAAGACGCTAAAAATATCTTTGCAGAAACTATAAATAATATATCAGATAGCCATCCAACGCTAATTATAGAATATAAAGATACATTAAACGAAGTCTATAGTGATAACAGGGGAGAATTAACTGAATTAACCGTTAAAGCCGTTAATAAATTGTTAGAGAAAGGTTCTGCCGAACATAAACTTTTGGTTATAGCTATCGGGAACTGGTTTCCTGAATACCAGAAATCTGAGGGTTCTACTAAATCCGAAAAATTGGTTGTGGATATTTTAGAACAAAGCCCCGAATTGCTTTTTACGAATACAAATGATTGGATAAAAGTAATCGATAAGACAAAAAATAAAGAAAAAGTAAAAGATTTAATAGTAACTCATGCAGGCAAATTTGGAAACCCGTTTCAATTATCATATGTTGACGATACTACACAGGATCTAGATAATACACAGGATCTATTTAAAGAAAAGTTTGGAGAAGAATTTATAATTAGATTGGCTAACGAATTGTTACAAAAATCAAAAAATAACCCTGATTTATTTAAGCCTTTTATGATGCATTACAAAAGGTTAGATGAAGAAAATAAACGCTTAATAATATCACAAAACTTTTCAAGTTTAACCCTAGAACAAAAATTTGATATTACTTTAAAGTATAGTAACTTTGTTACTGATAGTGAAAAAATCGAAATTCTATCTGAATTTATTTCCGGCATTTCCGACTGGAATAATTTAAATACAAACCCTTCAAGAGAAATTTTTAAACAACTGAGTGAAAAACAAAAATATGATGTTCTAAATGATATAAAAAGTCCTCATCCGATAATAGGTTTTATAGATCTCATTTCAACTTCACCCAATAGAGATACATTATTTCAGAAAGCTATTTCAGATAATCCTTCAAAAGCTTTGGAGTTTTTTACTACGCGAGAATATGCTAGTTCGATGTATAATGAATTTTCAGACCGGGAAAAAATCAACACCATAAAAGCCTATAGCCTAAGCAATCCTGAAGATTTTATATCTAAGTTGGGTTATGAAGGCGAATTCATATCATCAGCATGGGATATAACACCCACTAATGAAAAAAAAGAAATATTAGATAAGATTTTTGACTCTAAACCAGAGCTAATTTCTGAATATTCATTTTTTAACCTCTTGGAAACATACTACACAATCGAAGAAATGAGGGGAAAATTTCTTAATTGTGCTGAAAAAAAACCTGATAGTCTTTTAAAAAACCCCTCGGATATGGCCAGATGGTTTAGTCATTTTAAAAAAGATCCGGAAGTTATAAATGAAATCCTTAAAAAAGCTATTGAAGTAGAACCTGAATTAAAACCTAAATTCGAAAAGACTTTAGATAATATGCGTCATTCTGATAATTGGGAATTTGAATGGCTCAAGAAAGATGGAAAGTTTATTATAGATTTAGGGTATAATGACCCCTCTTTAGACAAATTCAATAAAATGCCTGGATTTAAGGATGCAGCACTGGAATTCGGATATTGCTTATCTCCTGATTTTAAAGCTGATCAACAAAATATCTTAATCAAGAAAGCAGAAAAACCTAAAATAATATTGTCCTAGGTTTTATCTGTCCTCTTATTTATCACATCATCCACGGTTACGGAACAAAGATAATTCCCTATCTGTTTTTCTAAGGAATCCCAGAGATCATGGGTAGCGCATTTGGCTTTTGAAGATAGGCAACCTTCATTCGCCTCAACGGCGCATCTTACCATTTTGACGGTATCATCTACTGCATCAATAATTTCTGAAATATGTAATTCATCAGGTTTCTTTATAAGAATATAGCCGCCACCCGGTCCCCTTACTGATGAAACCAGACCAGCATTCTTTAATTTTGAAAATATCTGCTCAAGGTAAGGAACTGTAATATCCTGCCTAGAGGAAATATCTGACAAACAAACGGCTTTCTGAACATCGCAGGTTTTTTCCTGCAATGCCATATCAACGAGGGCCATTATGGCGTATCTACCTTTGGATGTTAGAAGCATAGTACCAGTATCAGTTGTTAGTATCAGTAATATTTAGATATATTAAGCGGCATGTCAACTAACTGACAATTGATACTGGTACTAATGACTAATTAGAAACCCAGCCTTCAGCGGTTTTTTCAGCGCCCCTACTCTCTTTTTCCACTTCTTCAAGGCGGTTTGCAATTTCTTTTACCTGTTTAGAGAGGTTATCAATAAGCAATTGGCGGGAATCTATATCGCCAACAGAAGTTGTTGCATAGGCGGTGAAATGGTCAGGATGCTCAACATCGCTCTTCTTAATGACCTTACGTGCTGGAATGCCTACCATTATGGAGTTTTCCTCAACATCATTAATAACCACCGCGTTGGAACCTATCTTCGCGCCAGAACTAACTTTTATAGGGCCAAGTAACTGCGCGCCAGAACCTATTACTACATTGTTACCGATCTGCGGGTGCCTTTTAGCGCCTTTAGCCACATCCTGAGGAGAAACACCACCTAAGGTTACACCGTGATAGATAGTAACATCATCACCGATGGTTGCAGTTTCACCAATAACAACACCCATACCGTGATCAATAAAAAGGTTTTTACCAATCATTGCTCCGGGATGGATCTCAATACCAGTTAAAAACCTCCCGGTGGCAGATATGAATCTTGCAAGAAGCTTCATATGGTGATTCCACAGGAAATGCGCCAGCTTATGTATTATCAAAGCGTGAAAACCCGGATAACAGAGTATAACTTCCAGACGACTGCGCGCGGCAGGATCACGTGAGAAAAACGAATCAACTTCTTCAATAATATTTTTAAACATAATTACGGCTCTAATATTTGAGTCTAAGATTTTCCGATATAATAAAAAAATCTATACAAAACAATCTTTATAAATATATTACAGCGGTTTCGTGAAGTTATCGGGGTTGCATAGTTTGCATTTATAGCCTAAATAACCTTCAGATCAGATAACCTCAAATAGTCAGTATAAAATGCCTGAAGTAATTATCCCCGGCCCAGAAGGAAGAATCGAAGGAAGGTATCACCATAATGAGGATAATAATTCTCCCGTAGCGCTTGTTCTGCACCCGCACCCGAAGCATGGCGGAACTATGAACAATAAGGTTGCATATAGCCTTTATAAAGCTTTCGCAGTAAATGGCTTCTCTACTCTTAGGTTCAATTTCAGGGGCGTTGGTAAATCAGAAGGCGCATTCGATAATGGTATTGGTGAACTTACTGATGCAGCTACCTGTCTTGACTGGCTTCAAAAAATGAACCCTGATGCATCAACTTTCTGGATATCAGGTTTTTCATTCGGCGCTTGGATATCGCTGCAATTACTTATGAGAAGGCCAGAATTAGAGAGTTTTGTTGTGGTTTCCCCGCCAGCTAACATGTATGATTTTGCTTTCCTTTCACCTTGCCCACGCTCAGGACTGATAGTTCAGGGTGATGAAGACAGCATAGTTGAAGAAGCAGCAGTAAGAAAGCTTGCTGACAAGCTCAACTCACAAAGGGATATAGAGATCGATTACAGAGTAATTCGCGGTGGCGACCATTTTTTCAGAGGTTTAAGTGATGATCTGGAACAGCATTTAACTCAATATATCAAAATATATTCTGAGCCTCTTAAAAAGCGTGGCCGTATCAAACTCGACAAAAAACGCCGCCAGTTGCCGAAGACGTCTTAACACCGGTTGTTGAAGAGTAAGTTATTGGCTTATTCAGCAAAGAACGTACTGCGAGGAAGGCAAAGCCTTGCGATTCTATAAAATCAGTATCAAGTTCTTCGCTTATTGCGCTGATAGGTTGAACTTTAATGTCCTTTAATATCTCCGATATTCTTTTCAGGAAAAAGAAGTTCTTGGCGCCGCCGCCGCAGAAATACATGTGCTTTGGTCTGTTTGGCAGTAATTTAATGCCTTTTACAATGGATTGAACTGTTAACTCTGCAATAGTTGCTACCTTATCGTAGAAAAATGTAGCTTTAGTTCTCAAATATGGGTTTTGAGGGCCATCTATTTTTTCAAAAACGGATTTTCTAAATTCATTTCTATCTAAAGATTTTGGATAATGTAGAGAGAAGAAATCATGCTGCAAAATTTCATTTAGAATCTTTTCATCAGGTTTACCCTGCATTGCGAATCTGCCGCCTTCATCAAACTGATAGCGGCCTTCTTCACGAAGGAAATCATCTACCAATGCATTACCTGGGCCCGTATCAAAAGCTACAAGGTTATTTGTATCAATATAAGTGATATTAGAAACTCCGCCGATATTTAGAATGCAGGCGGGATAAAGTTCGTCTGGTATTATAGCTTTGTGATATATTGGTAAAACAGGTGCACCCTGCCCGCCATTTTTTACGTCGTTACTACGGAAGTCATAGATAACATCAATATTTGTCATTTTTGCAAGAAGTGGTCCATCGCCTATTTGCCATGTATAACCATTATGAGGCTGGTGATCAATCGTGTGGCCATGGAAGCCTATTACTTCGGGACTCTTATCTTTAACAGTAAGTTGCGATAGCAGTTCATTCACCGTTAGAGCGTGGAATTCCGTAAGTTCCCTTTCGGTCTCTTCAATAAAACTTTTTTCAGCAGAGCGTTTCAGATTATATAGGCTAAGTATCTTATCCTTTATTTTTTGCGGATATGGCTTGTAATGGTTTTTGCCGAAAGAGATTATCTTCTCGCCATCGGTTTCAATTATAGATGCATCCACACCATCTGCCGATGTTCCGCTCATTAATCCAAGTGCAGTATATTTTTTCATCTTACTATTTCAGGTATGATTGATGAAAGGCCATGCTCCGTCTTATTCCAGTGATGTGGTTTTTTGAGGAATTCATAGAAAGCAAGATATGCTGCGATACAATGTAACACCCAATAGAATGGGAAATAAAGCGCTGCGAAAGATTGTCCCCACCATTTATTTTTTATAACTACCCAGCTGCCAAGAACAAAATGGAAAATTATAGATGTATATAGATTTATCAGGCATAGCATCTCAACCCATTCAGGAAGACCATTGCCTATAATATAAGCTATTAGAGAAGTGAGCGCTACAAGTGGCACGAGAATGTAGATCATAAACGGAGCTGCTACAAAAAAGAAAAGACCAGCAATGCCTCTCGCACCAACATTCTTTTTCAGCAAAGAATAATTCTTTATGTTCACAAAAAATGTCTGGATATATCCTTTGAGCCACCTAGTTCTCTGGGTGAACCAGTTACTAAGATGTATCGGCGCTTCTTCAAGAGTGAGTGAGTCTGTAAGTTCCGTTTCCAGACCTGCGACAGTTATCCTAATTCCCAGGTCCGCATCTTCAGTAACATTATATGGATCCCACGCATGCATTGATTTTAAGGTTTCGCGGGTGAAGTGGTTACTGGTGCCGCCAAGTGGAATTGGAAGCTTCATGGATCTTAAACCGTAAAGCATAAAATCAAACCATGTGGAATATTCAATGGCAAAAAGTGATGAAAGTAGGTTCTCATCTTTATTATAATAATTAAGGCGTGCTTGAACTGAGGCGATCTTTCCGCCTTTATTTAAAATCCTGAGAGCTTTTTTAAGCTGCTGAGGATCTGGCTGATCTTCCGCATCATAGATAGTTATATATTCTCCCTTACAATATTTAAGTGCGTAATTACATGCCTTTGGTTTTGTTCGCGGCAGGGAATATGGAACGCGGATTATCTGGTAATTTGAAGGCGGTTTGAGGGATTTGATTATATCAGCGGTATCTACATCATCAATCTCGACAACAAATTTTATATCAAGTCTCTCCTGGGGGTAATCAAGGTTTTTTAACCCTTTTATAAGCTGGTTAACTGTTCTTTCATTTTCGTGGTAAAGCGGAACAAGAATAGAATAAAGCGGATATATGCCTTCATTTATCTCAAGTGAGAATGACTCCTCCTCGGCTTTATGTTTTGGCTGGAAAAGCGCACCTTTTAAAACAAAACATATTTTGGAAAGCAGAACAGAAAGGAAAAATATATTACTCAATATTATGAAAGTGGTAAAAATATATTCATTTGTCATTGCAAATAATATGCATGCAAAAATAATGTAAAAAGCAAAAACACTGAAGTCACTAAAAACAAGGTTCTTGCTTGAGAATTCCGGCAGATTCTTTTCCACTATTTCTTTCGCATCCTCTATATCGATATCAGCAAAGCGTTTTTGCAAGCTCCATAATATATCGTAAGGAGAAGTTATATAGAGATCAAAATCACCGAATTTATCACGCAGGTATGATATGTTAAGATCATCAGGATTTGCAGTTGCTATGAATAATCTGCCGTCAACCTGATCAAAAGGAATATACTGGCGCTCAATATATTCATCCTGGAAGCTCTCATTTATAATATCAAAATTTAAAGAATACTTATCAAGGTCAATGAAGGGGAGTTTTTTATGCTCAGCCAGCTCCTTATAAAATTTAAAGGCAGATATCTTGCCTTCAGCCAGCAATATCTCGCCAAGCTTAGCACCGGTTTGATGCTGCCTTTCTAAGGCGCTGGCAACATCCTGCTCCCTGATAACTCCTGCATCAATAAGATGCTCACCGATTTTTTTTATATCTGACATTTGTTTTTAATATTTCAACCTAAGCTATAATAACAATTCTTTTAGAGAATTTAAAAGCTTTTTGATATTGAGATTATGCCTATGTTGCTTTTTCCTACATTTTTACCCCACATGTCACTTACTGCACTAAAAGAAATAGTTGTATTACCGAAATGCTTTGCAATTGTTATATCATTTTTTAGTGCATCGAAACCATAACGGTTAGTATTGCTGAAACCCGTATAGCCAGTTAGTGATTTTGTATAATTAAGGCCAAGTATCAATTCCCACTGCTTATGTTTCAGCCCCCCTTTTATTGAGGAGATTGATTGCATACCAAGCTCGGTATCAATAGTGTCATGAAATCTTGAACGTATTGCCGTATCGGCATTTATAAAAAAGGCATTAGTACCAATACCATAAGATGTTTTTAAAGTGCCGAAATAATCTTTTTTACCAAATGTCGGAGTTTCACCATAGGAATAGAAACCCGGTATCTCAACCATAGCTTCAAATGAAGCAACCTGATTTTCGAATCTGTAAAAATTCTTTCTGACAAAAGCTTCAGAAGATACCAAGCCATAATTGCTATCAATATCTTTAGTAAGGAAGCCTTCTGACTCAAGCGCCTGTAGTGATGCACCGCCGCCAATTGTGATATCATTAGTTAAACCATACTCAACATAAGGCTTATATTCAAACTTGACGAAATCCGGCTGTGAAACTTCTTCAGAGTTTCTGTCGTAATAAGAATTAATGTGATTATAAAAGAAATTATTTATGAGCTGGGTATGCCCTTCCTGCTGGTTCCAAGCGGAAGCCAGTGAGACACTTGGGAATGATAACGATAAAAATGAAAGCGAATTAATGGTAAGTTTTGATGATCTTCTCAATAGAGTCTTCATCGAGCCTTTTTGTGGTCTCTTCATCAATATTTTCCTCTAATATCGTGTGTGCCGCAAGGATAGTGAAGGCTGATATATTCTTCTTGATGTCAGCTATCGAAGTTTCCTCAAGGCTCTGGATTTTTGATAATGCCAGATTCTTCCTGATTTCTATATCTTTTTCAAGCTTTTGAGTAGTAATTTTAATAATTGAGTCTGCTTCATTCTTAGCATGTAACAAAATCTGTTTTGCATCTTCTTCGCTTTTTGCTAGTTTAGTGCGAGCTTCAGCTATGATTTTTTCTGACTCTTCCCTTAATCTGCGAGCTTCATCAAGTTCACTTCTAACTTTTGATATCCTTAAATCAAGAGCAGCAAGTATCGCTTTTTTTGCAGGCTTGAAAACTATCACTACAAAAGTAAGGGTAGCTACAGAAACCCAAAATGCAGGATCATGTAAAATATTCATATAAATAATTTAATTATTACGCTTAAACTTAGTTAGTTTGTGAAAGTACTTTTTCAAGTGTGTTCTTATCAACCTTAAGACCAGCAAGTTTATTCAGAATATCTTCAACAAAGGTTGCAGATTCTTTCCTCAACTGTTCTATTGTTGAATTCTTAGCCGCTAATATTTGGTTTTCAGCAGAGGTAGTTTCTTCCTTCAGTTTATTCTCAGCAAGCGCAAGTTCAGCATTATAAAACTTGGTCGCCTGATTAGTTGAAGAAGAAATAAGTGATTGCGCCTCAGATTTAGAACCCTGCATTTTCTTATCAAGGGTCTCAAAAGCTATTTTAGCTTCTTCCTTGAATTTTTGTGCAGTTTCAATGTCAGAAGCAATAATGTTCTGACGTTGGTTTATAACATCGTCCATTCTAGGAGCTGCGCTTTTTGACACGAAAAAATAGATCACGCCAAATGCTGCAAACAGCCAGAATATCTGACCTATAAAAGTATCTATTTGCTCTAACTGAGGCACTGAATTCTCACTATTCCAGAATTAAACGAAAAGTATCAACATTGAAGTTACGAATGCGAGAAGCCCGAGAACCTCCGCAAATGCAGCACCAACAAATGTAAGAGCTTTAATTTTGTTTTCAACTGAAGGGTTACGTGCAACACCTTGTAAGAAGGCTGAGAATACCATACCAACGCCAAGTGCCGCGCCGATAAGACCAAGTGAAGAAATACCTGCACCTACATATTTTAAAGCTTCTGATTCCATTTTTATCCTCTAGTTTAGTTGTTAATTATTTGTTATTTGATTCCCCCGCCAGAACCAGCCTTTAAAGCCACTTCCAAGCATGGTTGAAAAAAATTTAGTGCATATTTACAGCATCGTTCAAGTAAATGCAAATGAGAATTGAAAAAATAAATGCCTGTATAAAACCAACCAAAAGTTCAAGCCCGACCAGCCCTACCGCGAACACAAAAGGCAGCGCGCCGAGCAATACGAATATGCCAGCTAAACTGATAATGAACCCGGCAAATATTTTCATAACAACGTGTCCTGCTGTCATAGCTGCAGCAAGCCTTATACCTAAGCTTACAGGGCGGATAAGATATGAAATGATCTCAATCGGCGTGATAAGCGGTAACATATATAATGGCACACCTTCAGGTATAAATAAACGGAGGTAATGCGCGCCGTGTTTAGCAAAACCAATTATGTTCACAATTATGAAAGCAAAAAGCCCAAGCGCAAAAGTAACTACTATATGACTTGTAACAGTAAATGAATAAGGTAGCATACCAGCATAGTTACAGCCAAGTATCAGAAGGAACATACTGAAAACAAGCGGGAAATATTTTTTACCTTCAGACCCGACATTCTCGCGTACCATTCCGGCAATGAATTCATATAGCATCTCCACAACAACCTGCAGCCTGTTCGGAACAAGCGTTGCTTTTCTCAAACCAATCATGAAAAATGCAATTATAGAAAAAACAACAAGGGTAAGCATCAATGAAGAGTTAGTATAACTCAAGTCATATCCTGCAAGCTCCACATTAAAAAGGGGCTTTATCTTAAATTGTTCAAGTGGGCTGTGGCCTTGTGCCATAGTATCTTATTCCATTTTATTGTTTTATACTTCTTTATCCTGAGAATCTTCCTTAGCAGAGATTTCTTCTTGCGCGGACTTTTTT
>JANPLD010000021.1:0-28428 GCA_031426355.1 Alphaproteobacteria bacterium
GCCTTATAAATGTATGCGGTTGTGGCGAAATGGTAGACGCACAGCCTTGAGGTGGCTGCGCCGCGAGGCGTGGAGGTTCAAATCCTCTCAACCGCACCATGATAACTCATTGTATTTCATAAGTTTGTCTTCTCCTTTACTCTTAAATCTGAGAGTTGCTACAAAGGAGTGCTACAATGCAGAGAATAAGAAACAATCTATACCTCAGAAATAAATCATATTATTGCAGAGTTCAAATCCCAAGGGAGTTTCAGAAGCTGCTAGGCAGAAAAGATGTCTGGAAAAGTCTTAAGACTTCTCATTTTGCTTTGGCTAAGTTAAAAGTTAATGAGGTCATAACTTCATTACTGGTTCAATTCAATATGTCTGAGCAAGGGAAAATAAAGCTGGGTATATGGCTAAAAAAGAATCGAGTGATAAACTATCAAAAATTGCTTCTAAAGCCCTTAGGGGTAAACCTTTAACTCTTGGGGAGATAAAATCTCTTGGAGGTTCAGTTTTAGGACAAGATGAGACAAAAGGTAAAAGATAATTTCTAAATGCTAGCCCTCTAAGTAAAGAGCTTATTTAGAGGGTCATATTAAATAATTATGGAGTTATATGACAGTATGTATAGTAGCGATTTTTGAGAATCAATTTATTGTTGGCGCATCAGATAGAATGTTAACTGCGGGGGATATTCAATTTCAACCTTCCCAATCAAAAGTATGGCCATTAACTACATCAATAACTGGTATGATAGCTGGTGATGTAGGTATTCATGCAGATATTTTTAACAAAATTAATTCTGATATATCTATCCATTTAGAAAATAATCCTCAGCAATGGTTGAAAGTATCAGATGTAGCTGAATTATATGTACAGTACTATGAGCAGTTAAAAATAAAGTGTTCTGAAAGAGATATACTTAAACCCTTAGGCTTAGATAGAAATAAGTTTATTGAATTGCAGGCAAATATGCAACCTAATCTTGTAGAGCTTATTGCAAATAATATGTACAAATATCAAATACCTAATTCTGGAGTAATATTTACTGGAATTGATAACTTTGGGCCACATATTTATGTGGTTGAAAATGGTAAAATTAGATGCGAAGATAAAGTCGGTTTTGCTGCAATTGGCGCAGGTTATTGGCATGCGGACTCACATTTAATGTTTTCTGGTCATACAAAAGCCTCGCCCTTATATAAAGCTCTTCAGGCGACATATTTTGCAAAGAAAAGGGCTGAAGTAGCTCCTGGCGTAGGTGTGGATACTGATATGTTTGCAATTACTGGATTAGGTGCATTTACCTCAATAAAGGATGACATAATAAAAGGTTTAGGAGATATATACTGCGGATATTTAAAAACTATTAGAAGAGCTGATAGACATACTGATGGCAAAATGAACCAATATGTTCAGAAAATACTTGAAATTAAGCCGGATGTACAACAGATAACTGATGTTATTAGTGCATAGCAATAATTATAGATTTCATAGGAATTTGGTTTTCTAAATATTTTTAGAAATTTTCATACGAGACCATATATCAGTATCCAGAGACCCCCCTTTGTCCCCTGCACCCCCTCCCATAGGGTGGTTATTATCTCTGCTAAATATATTGTTAATCTGGTAGCATTATTTGAAAACTAATCTTGTTTCGGCTACTAAACGCTGCTACAATTCATTCCATTATTAACATTACTCTCAAAAAGAGAGGGTTGGTAAGCTGCTGATATATAATTGATATTTAATTTGTTACCAGTTGTTATGCAGGTGTTCTGAGAATCAAATCCTTTCAACCGCACCATCCTTCTCCCTGCGGCTTCGGATGGCGAGCCAAGTTCTTTAATTATCTGATGGTAAATCAGTTTCAGCTATTAAATAAAAGTTTCCTAAAATCTTTTGGTAATTAAAATCATCTACTTTCAGGATGGAATGATGTTATATGATTCTGTCATCTGATAAAAATCAAACAATTACGTTATAATGATCAACCGCATTTTGAGTTTTGTGCTTATACTTCTTTACTGCCTGATATTTTTTGGGGCGGGGTTTGCTATTGGGCAGGATACTAAGCTGGCGAATAAGATAATGTATAATATCAGGCTGGTGGCATCTTCGATGATAAGCTGGGAGAAAGATTCATCGCTGGATAAGAACATTACGGTGTGGACGGAGGATAAAAGCAAAAGGCATGACGGGTTGATCATGATAGGGGGCTTTTGGATAAATGACCCGGCGGTTATACTGGTGAATTCTGACGGGAAGGTTCTGCATAAGTGGAATGTTGAGAAGAGGATATTTAATAAGGAAGTTTTGAGTAAGCATAGGGATTACGGCAAAACAGATAAGGAAGCGGTGTATGGTATTGAGGATGCGATATTGCTTCCTGATGGGAGCGTTATATTCTCGCAGTCAATATTGGAGCTGAATAATTACCGTTCGCAGCGAGTTGCCAAGATGGATAAAGATTCAAATATCATATGGCAGGTGCCGGGGCTGTTCCACCATGATATGATACTGGCGGAGGATGGGAATATTTATACGGTGGGGTCTGAGTTTCAAAATTCTTTACCTTATATTGACCGTGATAAAAGCAAGGATTCATCTTATTTAAGCGGAAAAATAACTGTTATTTCGCCGGATGGGAAGGTGCTGAATAAGATATCAGTTGAGGATGCGTTCGCGAATTCGAAATTCAAGAACCTGCTTTCAGTGTTTACGCTGGATATACCGGTTCAGGAAACGATACTTAAAGATGATAGTGATCTGTATGATCCGCTGCATCTGAATTCGGTGGATTATATTACTGCGAAACAGGTGGAAAAAATGGCTTTTGCGAAAGAGGGAGACTTGCTTATTTCCATGAGGGGTAATAGCACTATAGCAATATTGAGACCTAGCGAAAATAAGATAGTGTGGGCTATGCGCGGTTCGTGGAGCCACCAGCATCATGTTAATGCTACTGATGAAGGCACTATAATGATATATGATAATGATGGTGGAGCCAGCATAGGTAAAGATAGTAAGGGCAAGGTTGAGTTCAGGCAGCAGCCCAGAGTGGTTGAATATGATCCGATGACCAATGAGACCAAGATATTGTTTTTTAACCGCTCAAAAGAAGAAATGTATAGTTACTGGCGCGGTTATTACAAAAAGCTGGACAATGGAACGATGATAGTTTCTTCTGCTGAAACGGGGCGCGTTTTACAGGTGGATGATAAAGGTGAGATCATCTGGGAGCTTCGCACCATACATGACAGGAAAGCGGCAATGGTGCCTTATACTAAAAAAGTACCTTCGGTTAAATATTATGAAAAAGAATATATTAAGTTTCTGGATTGCGATAATTGCGCTGATAGGCGTTAGCACTATACCAACGCAGGCGCATGCATATCTTATACCGCTGATCGGCGGGCTGGGCTGGTTGATATCGGTTATAGTGGCGGGGGTTATTGCGTGTTCAGCCTTTGTGTGGATACATGTTATAAAGTTCAAGCAGTGGACGAAGAAAGGTAAAAAGGGCGAGGCTTCTATTAAAGAAGATAATGATGATGTTAGAAAAACTTAGCAGTTATATTTATAAGAATCCTGAATTTCTGCTGGCGCTCAGCCGTTTTGAAAGTAAGTTACTTCAGAAAAAAACAGCGGATATAAAGATAGTAAAACCTGTCTATGTTACTGGTCTGGCGCGTTCAGGTACGACCATTACTCTGGAATTTTTGAGTGCGCATAAGGAGTTTGCCAGCCATAGCTATTCTGATTATCCATTCGTGTTAACGCCTTATTTCTGGAATAATCTCAATAAATTCTTTGTTAAGAAAACTGAGAAATATGAGCGTGCTCATAGAGACGGGATGATGGTAAATAGCGCCAGCCCTGAATCTATGGAGGAAATGATCTGGGCGCAGTTTTTCCCTGATCTGCATAATCCGCTAAAAAATAACTGTATGGATGCAGGGTGGAGTAATGGTGCGTTTGAAAGTTTTTATGCGGAGCATATACGCAAATTATTATATACAAAAAAAGGCGAGAGATATCTCTCAAAGGCGAATTATAATTTGAGCCGTATACCTTATATTTTATCACAGTTCAGTGATGCGCTGTTTATTGTGATGGTGAGAAGCCCGGTTGATTTTGTGGCATCTTCAATAAAGCAGGACAAGATGTTTTCTGAGGAGCAGTTAAAGGATAAAGAAAAATTAACTCATACTAATGTTACGCAGCATTATGAGTTTGGCCTTAATAAAAAGCCGATCAATTTCTGTGACGAGAAATTTGCGAGAGAGATACTGGAGAAATTTAAAGAAGGTAATCAGGCGGAAGCTTGGGCGGAGTATTGGGTATCTGCTTACGGGCATGTTTTGAAACTCATGGAAAATGATGCCATGGCCAAGCATATAAAAATTGTGCGGTATGAAGATATGTGTGAAAATGTGATGAGAAAGCTCAGGGGGATAACTTCATTTTGCGATGTGAAGGAAGACCTTGGGATTCTGAATGAGTTTGAGAAAAAGATACAGAGGCCTTCATATTATACGCCTGACCTGAGCGTTAAAGAAATTCAGATGATAAAAGATATTACAAGAGATACGGCAAGGAAATTCAATTATGAATTCTAGTGGCCTTGATATTTATTATGACGGGGAATGTCCGTTCTGCTCTAATTATGTTAGTAGATTGCAGTTGAAAAAGACTGTAGGGAAATTGAGTCTTGTGAATGTTCGTGAGGATAGAGATTCGCTGAAAGAGCTTGAAAGGTTGGGGTTTGAGCTTGATGAAGGGATGGTGGTGAAATATAAGGGGAAGTATTATACAGGGGCTGAGGCGATGAATATTCTGGCGTTGCTAGGCTCGCCTTCAAATATATTTAACTACATCAATAATATTATTTTTTCGGTGAAGTGGCTGGCTGTTATATTCTATCCAGTACTGAGGGCAGGGCGTAATGCTGCTTTATTTGTGATGGGCAAGGGAAGGATAAATAATAAGAGCGATAAGAAGACCTTAGACCAGTATCATATTTTTGCTTTTTTATTTGGGATATTTTCGGTTTATCATTTCATAGTTTATGCGACCAGTTATAGGGCGCATCTTTACCCGGCGAGCTGGGCGAATCTGGTGCTGGGGATATTGCTGATATGTAACCCGGGATCAAAAAGGTTATTTGTTGCATCAGTAATAGCCTTGCTATTTGATGGGTGGCTGCATGCGCCGACGGCCTCGAACCATACGATAATGCTGGATTTTCTGGTGGTGGGGATCGCATTTGCGGGTTTGTGGAACTGGCTGGTGAAGGCGGGGAATTTTGAAGATTTCTTTAAAGGGTTTGCGCCGGTTGGAAGATGTTTGTTGATAATGATGTATTTCTTCGGGGTGTTCCATAAGATAAATGAAGGGTTCTTAAATCCTGCGACTAGCTGCGCCACTATGCTGATGCATAAGATGCCGGTGCTTTCATATTTTGCGGATAATGTATTCATGCAGTATAGCGGGATATACGGTACGTTTGTAATTGAAGGTTTTGTTATAGTGTGCCTGCTTGTCAGAAGGTGGCATTATTATGGTGTGGTGGTCGGGATATTGTTCCATATGATGCTGGCGACAAGTGTGTTCAATTCATATCTGGCGTTTTCAAGTTTTTCGGTAATGCTGCACACGCTATTTTTGCCGAAAGATACTTTGGGGAATTTCAGGAAAAGTAAATTCTATAAATGGGTAATTAATCCAGCAAGCAGGAATAAGCAGTATCATATTTTGTCGGGAATATTCTTCCTGCAATTACTGATGAATATATTAAGTGTTAATGATGTGATGAAAATGGCTTCTGCGCTGCCGTGGCTGATGGTGTTTATTCCATTCGTGTGTTTTGTGATCGCCTATGCGAAGCCGGAAAAGAAAGATATGGAGAGAGGGTTTTTTATATCGCCAATGTTAATAGTTAATATTGTTACGGTATTGTTTTTTGTGAATTGTATAAGCCCGTATCTGGGGCTGAAGACCAAGCAATCAATAAATATGTTCGCTAATTTGCAATTGGAAGGCGGGAAAAGTAATCATTTGATATTCACTAAGCCGCCATCAGTTTTTAATTATCTTGATGACCTTGTTTCCATAAAAAAGATAAGCAAAAGATCGCAGCTTCACCTGTTTGCAAATAATGGGTATAAAGTAGTTTATTATGAATTGCTGAATGTGCTGGAAAGGGAGCGCGATACTAAAGTTACTTTTGAGAGGGATGGGAAATTATATGAGAAACAATCTTATGAGACCTTAAAACAGGATGCAGATAGAACGCTCCATAATAGATGGGTGAGGAAGTGGTTGTATTTTAATTCAGTCAGTACTTCAGACCCGAAGGCATGTAGTAATTATAATTGAGTGAGATAGTGAAACTCGTGTGTCATTCCCGCGAAGGCGGGAAACCGCAGGTTTGCCAATCCAGAGAAGTTGGAGTTTCTGGTATTGTTTAGGCTGGATACCTGCCTTCGCAGGTATGACACCTTATTTATGATAATTTTTTATCTGAAATAAGTATGAATCAGTAACCGTAGTTGCTAGGGATCCTGGTGTTGAATTTGCTTTGGGCGGCGTTTTTTAGGGTTTCGCCTTGGTATATCAGGGTGTTGCCTTCGGTTATTTTGGCATTTCCTTTTTCGATAAGCTGCAGGCCTTCCTGGTTCAGTTTATTGCCATCTTCAACCATGGCTTTGCCTTTGAGCCAGTCATCACCAAGCTGGTTATAGGTGCTTCCGTAGGATTTAAGCTGCTGGCCGAAGTCTGGCGCGGAGCTGGAACAGGCGGAAAGCATAAGTATTGGCAGTAAAAATATCTTTTTCATGATTCATTATTTTGTTCTAGGTAACATTTATATAGGGAGAGTTATAAAATTTCCATGTGATAATTTATCACATAGTTAAGGCTGGTTAAGGGTTATGGATTGCAGCCTATGGATTTTTCTGTAAAAACCCTTATAACGTACTACACCAAGAATAATCACATATAGTTAGAAAGCAAATGGCTAAAGATAAAAAAGAGAATTATTTAACGCTGGTTAAGAAATCTTTGAGGAGCGCATTCTGGGGGGTATTCTTTTTCACTTCCGTTACGAATATCATAATGCTGATGATGCCCATTTATTCACTTCAGGTGTATGACAGGGTTATGTCCAGCGGCAGCCTTGAGACGCTCGGGGCTTTAACGTTGATAGCGGTGTTCCTGTTCACATTATACGGTATATTCAATGCGGTGCGTGAAAATATGCTGGTCAGGGTTTCGGGCTGGCTTGACAAAACCATTGGGGAAAAGCTTTTTAAAACTTCGGTTAACCATGCTTCAATGACTGGTGAGAGGCTGAACAGCCAGTTCTTTCAGGAAGCATCTGCGGTGAAGAACTTCATTACTAACCCGAGCATATTCTCGCTTCTTGATATTCCTTGGTCTTTTGTGTTCCTGTTCGTAATATATCTTATAAGCCCGGAAATATGCCTGCTGGTTGTGGGAGTTACGATAATATTATTTATCCTGACATACATAAAAGAAGTAAAAACCAAGCCTGAGATAAAAGAAACAAATGAGATCCACCAGGCGAATATGAGGCGTGCTGATGAGTATATCAGGTTCTCTGAAACGGTTGACTCAATGGGAATGTTGCCTGCGACCTATTCGGTGTGGGAAAAGGATAACAACCTTGTTGTTGACAGGAACATGAAGACGGCTTCCATCACAACGACGATAGGTTCTATTTCGAAAGCTATCAGGGTGATATTGCAGATATTGATAACTACTGTGGGTGTGTATCTGGCGCTTGAGGGAAAATTAACATTCGGGGGAATTATTGCCTGTTCAACATTGGCGGGAAAGGCTATCCAGCCGTTTGATGCGATGATGGGTGTGTGGGGTTCATTCTCCAATATGAGGGATTCATTCAGAAGGCTTTACCAGTTCTTTGATGTGGCAAATGAGCGCCCTGAAACAATGGCAGTTGGCAGGCCGGCTGGGGAGATCGAAGTTGATAAATTAGTGTTTGCAAGAAGTAACGGTATGATGCCTGTGCCTGTTATCAAAGGTATCTCCATGAAGATAGAGCCGGGTGATGTTGTTGGGATAATAGGGCCTTCGGCTTCAGGTAAATCTACGTTAATGAAATTGATGCTTGGTATCTACAAACCATATCAGGGCGCGGTAAGGCTTGATGGTGGTGATATTTCAAAAAGGGGGCGTGAAGACCTTGGAAGGTATCTGGGATATGTGCCGCAAACTATTGATCTATTGCGTGGAACAGTTAAGCAGAATATCTGCCGTTTTGATGAAAATGCAAGGGATGAAGATGTTGTTCAGGCAGCGCAAAAGGCAGGTTGCCATGAGCTGGTATTAAGTTTGCCGGATGGGTATAATACTATAGTTGGTGAAGGTAAGATGGAGCTTTCAGGTGGACAGAGGCAACGTGTTGCACTTGCAAGGGCGTTCTATGGTGATCCGCAGATAATAATGCTTGATGAGCCGAACTCCAACCTTGATGAAGTTGGTGAGAGGATGCTTCTAAATGCGATACTCACTGCGAAAAAATCTGGCGCGACAATAGTTATGATAACGCATAAGCCTTCGATAGTTAATATCACCAATAAGATCGCGGTTATAAAAGACGGGCAGCTTGCCGAGTTTGGAGGCACTGCGGAGATCATGGGTAAATATGCTAAATCCAGCGCGAATATGAAATCATATACGAATATAATTGATGAGGCGAGGAAGACAGATACACCTGTAAAGATTGAGGATACAAGCGGGGTTAGTTAGTATCCCTCACCCCAGCTCTCCCGCAATGGAGAGGGAAGTTAATGGAAATATAACGGTAAATAGGTTAAAAAAATATGGCAGAGAAAAAACAGGCACCAAAACAACCCATCAGCCTTGAGATAGAGGATTATGATGATTACGGCAAAAATGCCCGTGAGATTAACAAGCTTACTAAAGGCGTGAAAGGAGTTATCAGGAAAACTTATTGGAAAGGTGTGTTTCTGGTGATATTCACACTTGGTGGATTTGGTTACTGGCTGGTAACGGCTAATATTGATAAGGCTTCAGTTGCCATAGGTGAGATAGCGGTTGGTGGCAATAACAAAACAGTGCAGCATTTAGAAGGCGGTATAATTGAAGTGCTGAATGTGAAAGAAGGTGATAAAGTTAATGAGGGGCAAGTTTTAGTGGTATTAAGCAAAACTTCAGCCACTGCAAACCAGCAGATCATCGAGACATCCCTTGATGCTTCGGAAGCAGAATATTACAGGTTTGTTGCTGAAAGGGACGGGCTTAAAGAAGTGCAGTATCCGCGTGAGTGGTATACGCCCCAGAACAGGGAGAGGTATGAAGGATATATGCATGCACAGAACCAGATATTTGATGAAAAGCGTAAAGCTGTAGTTGGTAAAATCGGTATTCTGGGTGAAAGAAATAACCAGCTTACAAGTGAGATATCTGGTTATCAGTCACAGATAAATTCTTCAATGGAACAATTACAATTCAATAACCAGGAGCTTGCGACAGCGCAAAGTTTGCTTGCTTCGGGCAATACTACCATGAGTCGTGTTCTGGCGCTTAAAGGCAGAAAAGCTGAGATTGAGGGAAGGATAGGGGAGCTTAAATCATCTGTTTCACGCGCGCAGCAGGGTATTGGTGAAAATAAACTTAACATGGTGAACATCAAAAATGATAACCTTAATGAGGTTGTTGAAAAGATGAAGGAAGTTCAGGCGAAAATAAATGAGTTTAAGGAAAGGACTACTGCAGCTAGTGATACTTTAAGAAGGACTGAAATTCTCGCTCCTATTACAGGATATGTGAAAGACCTGAAATTTAAGACATTACATGGTGTTATACCGCCGGGTGCTGAGATAATGACATTAGTGCCAAGTAGTTCTGATGATCTGATCGCAGATATCAAGATACCACCTAATGACAGGGATATTGTTGTGGTAGGATTAAAGTGCCGCGTAAGGTTATCTTCATATTCCGCAAGGCACGTACCGATGATGCCGGGTGTGCTGACATATATTTCAGCGGATAACTTTAAAGACCCGCAGAACCAGCAGGCTTTTTATAAAGGTATAGTTAAGATAGATGTGGAGGAAGTTAATAAACACTTGGACCAGCCGCATGACCAGATACTATTCCCGGGTATGCCTGTTGAAGTTTATATTACAGTTGGCGCAAGAAGCCCGCTGCAATATATGATCGAGCCTATCACGCGTACATTCATGAAGGCTTTCAGGGAAGATTAATTAGTTGGAAGTTATTAGTTTGAAGTTGGAAGTAAAACTTTTAACTATTTCTTGATAGCAACGCTTAGGCCTTCATCTGTCGGCAGGATTATTGATTCGAATTTTAATGGGTCTGCGAGGGCGTTATTGAATTCATGCATGGCATTCACCAGTTTTTTATTTTCCTGTGCGGCGGCTATTTCAGGGTCGTACATGGATTCAAACAGGAAAGTGTTATCGGCGATTATGAGGCCGCCTTTTTTAAGATTATCGTAAGACCATTTCAGGTAGTTGGTGTAACCCTGTTTTTCAGCGTCAATGAATACCATGTCAATTTCTGAAGGGTTGAAGGTTTCGAGGTTCTCATGGGCGTCACCGATGATAACTTCAATTTTGTTATCCAGGCCTAAATGTTTAAAGTTATTTAGGGCGATCTCTGCTGTTTTTGGATCTTTTTCGAAGGTGTATATTTTGCCATCTTCGGGGAGCGCAGCTGCCATAGAGGCAGCTGAATAGCCGGCATGTGTGCCAAATTCAACAATTTTCCTGATATTCGACAGTTTAATTAAAATCTGAACAATTTTTGCCTCAGGGGAATTGAGGTTGATCGGGCGAAGGTTGTTTTGCTCAATACTGGCTCTGATGTGCCTTTGAGCTGGGGTTTCAGGGGCGTAAAGATTGCTGATATATTCATTTCTGAGAGTATTATTGGTATTTCTGACGGACATGGGCAATTGATTTTTTGATTGCAGTTGTTATAATAGATGAGGATAAATTGGGAAAGAAATATTGGGGATAAATTTATGGCCATAGAGTCAGTTAAAATAAATAACGCCGCAACTTCACTTAGCAATAGATTGGACAAGCCGCAGAATAACAGCGCGCTTGATATCAATAATATTGAAAAAAGGGATATCAGGGAAGTTGAAAAAGATGACAAAGTAGAAAAGAAAGAAGACAAGATAATACTTTCCGAAGATGCGCTGACGCAGTTAAGGGAAACAGAGAATTTAAATGACAGGTTCCAGGTTAGGGAGATATCGAAGGAAGACCTTGAAACCTTAAAGGATACGCAGAAAAGCCTTGAGAGGAATATTATTGAATTCAGGGGTTTTAGTGAAATATCAAAAAGGCGTGATCTTACGGCAGAGGATTTTTCAAAAATATCAAGTTTGCGTGAAGAGATAAAAACTTCGGTCGGGGATAATGATATTCCTGATAATAAGATACTAGAAAAGGCAGATGATATAATTTCCGGCCTTGCTAATCAGGCAAGCGATCTGCTTGATAATCTGAATAAGGGCAGGATAACCGGTAATGAATTTGATAAGCTTGATAAGATAAATGTGTCGCTGAACAAGGCTAATGGTTTTGGGAAAACATTTGAGCCTGAATTGAATGTTAGGGATACAAGTGAGATTAGAAGGAGTTTTTTAAAAAGCCTCGAAGATATTGGTGACAGGAAATTAACCCAGAGAGAAACTTCTTTGCTTCAGCAGGTTCAGAAAGAACTTTCAACAATTGAAGGGTTCCGCGTTAATGTACAAGACCGTGAATTGGTCGGGTCTGATGGTCTGGTTGCATGAATTATGTTGAGTTGATAGGGATGATGGCGGGAACGCTGACCACCATATGTTTTATTCCACAAGTTATTAAAGTGATAAAAACTAATGATACGAAATCCATATCATTATGGATGTATATATCGTTCAGTGTAGGGATATCTTTGTGGCTTGTGTATGGATTGCTGATCAGCAGTTTGCCTATCATTATTGCTAATGCTGTAACCTTACCATTGGCTTTGGTGATTTTGTGGAAGAAAATTAAAAACTGTAAGGGTGATTAATTATCTCTTCTCAAGCATTCTGATGTTCTTGACTATATCCCTTGCGGTATCCTGATATTTATTCATTTCATCTTCGGGGCAGGAGAGGTTGAAAGTGAAAAGTTTGTCGCCGATATAACGGAAACCCATCATATTATAGAGCATTCTGCCTTCACCATTTGGTAGCATAACTTCAATAAAAGCGAGGGTTCTGTTGCGGATAACATCGCTGGTAATAACGCGGTGTTCCGGGTGGGAAGTGCGGAGGTCATTTTTAATATCAGTGAAGAAGTGGATTATGGTTTTTACTTCGGGGGCTTTTGGAACAATGCTCATGGCTATTGTGGCAAAGCCTTCATCATCAGTATAAACAAGGGCGGGGCGGGTTGTTTCATCAGGGAAGCGGATATTTACAGATTCATCACTTGCGGGGGCGAAATTGCTTGGAATCTGAACTGCGACAGAATTTTCAAAGAAAAGTTTTTCTTCCAGTGCCTGTGCAAAGCAAACTGAAGGCATAAGAAGAAACAGAAGGAGATATTTTATATTTTTCATAAGAGAATTTTTTTTAACTCTATTTTTAATATCTATAAAGACAAACTCTTTATGGACTTAATATTCTTATTTATCTAAAACTTCCTGAGAAACTTGAAAAATTATTACATGTTGATCGCAATTGATGGGCCAGCAGCAAGCGGGAAGGGAACCGTTGCCAAGATGGTGGCTAAAAAATATGGGCTTGAATATCTGGATACAGGGAGGCTTTACCGCGCGGTTGCCCTGAAGGTAGTTGATAGTTGGAAGATGGAAGTTGGAAGTAATAAAATAGATACTTCGAACTTCGAACTTCAAACTTTAAACTTAGTTGAGGCTTCTAAAAATATAACGGCACAAGACTTGAAAGGGGATAGGCTGGAAACGGAAGAGGTGGGGAAATATGCTTCAATAGTTTCAGCAATACCGGAGGTGAGGCAAAATCTTTTTGAATTCCAGCGTAAGGTGGCGAAATTGCCCAATGGCGCAGTTCTGGATGGGCGGGATATAGCAACGGTAATATGTCCGGAAGCAGATTTTAAATTTTTTATAACGGCTGATGCGAAGATTAGGGCTAAAAGGCGCTATGACCAGTTGAAACTAAAAAATAAAGACCTGACCGAAGAACAGGTGTTGAATGATATACTTGCCCGTGATGAACGGGATAAAGGCCGTAAGATTGCTCCCCTCACTGTTGCTGAGGGTGCGCATTATATTGATACTTCAGGGTTATCTATTGAGGAAGTGTTTGAGAAAGTGTGTAGAATCATAAATATGTAGACTAAACGCTATTGTTATCAATGGTTTAGTTGTTAATCTTTCGTTAATCTTTTTATGCTAAAATTGCTGCATAATATAATGCAGAATTATGCCACTCAACTTGCCTGAAATTACTAAAGAACAATTTAATGAGATAAATTCTTACCTTGATTTAATAAAGGATAAAACTGCTGCGAGAGTAGAATTTGCTATGGCAAATAATGAAATAAATCTATCCCTTTCAGATAATAGGCTTGATATAAATAATCTTGATGATGCGAACGAAGAAAAGAAAAAACAGATAAGTGCTTTATTAAAAATAGCGCTGACTGAAGGGCAATATAAAGAATATGCTGATTTTTATGATCTTCCGCCCATTACAGATACAGAATTGAATAATGCCAATTGTAACTTAAGGGCTAAAAGCCTCTCAGGTTTTCTTGAAAACTACGTAATGAAAATTGAGATTGATGATACTAATAATATATTTGCCGCAAACTCTCTTTACACGATAACTTCCGCAGAAGGTAAGCAGGCACACCTAGTGCCATCAGGATTGTTGCTTACTTTTGATTTACAAAGATCATCATCTGAAGTTTTGGGTGAGATAAAATATTTAAGCGACAATATAAATATAAATAATATTGATTCTGTAAGGGCATTTGGATTATCGAGCTTAAAAAACATTGCGGGAATTGATAAGGTGCAAGCGGATGATAAAGCTTCGTATATAGAAAAATATGAATGGTTACCTTCAGGTTTTTCGGATGAAAAGAAAATTTCGCAATTGAGAACCTATTCTTCTGACGGTGTTAATTTTAGTCTTCATGCAAAATATAACGGGTTATCAGATCAGCCTATTAAGGATGTAATATTATTTGCCGGCGATTACCGGGGGGCAATGGGTGGTAACACGGGAAATCACGAAGATGTAAAAAAATGGGTTATGCAATTGGAGCAAGCAGGTGCTAGGGTGCATCTTGTTACAGGCATTTACGCAGAAATGAATGGCTATACTGATACACCTTATAAAGTCGGAGAAATTCCACTTTTTCCTGAAGATTTGGAGGGAGTGAGAAAATCTATAAATGGCCCAGCCAGTGTTATAATAGTTTCTCATGGTGCAATGACAACAAGGGCTTTTTATATACCTGAGGATTTAAACTCCATTAAGGGTACCGAGCGCAGGTTAAAAGGGGCAGACCCTTCTGCTCTGGATGAGGATTTTTCAAAAATGAGTGAAGGAGATAAATATTTTTTGATGAATTATGTCTTATCAAGTAAGACCAATGATTTTATAAAATCAGTAAATTCTGTTGAAAGCAGAACAGATATTTCAATATTCACTTGTATGTATGGGTATCAGGCACCTAAGGATTTTAACCAGCTTCAAAAGGGTTCGCTTGGTTATGTTGCCGTTGAAGGTGCTGCATTGCATCGTACAACGCAGCTTTATAGTTTGTTTGATGCAATAGCTACAGTTAAACCAGAGAGCTTTTCTGCTGAAAACATAGCTAAACTTGATCTTTTGAAAAGAGAGCAAACCATACGTTTTGAGTCAGAATTTAAAGATATAACTGATTTTGCAGATTCAAATTTAAGCCCAAGGTTAATGGGACTTGGGGAGATTACGGGTGCCAGTGAAGATCTTACTTATAATCTTCAGGCGTTTGCTATTCAAAGGATGCAAAATAAAAACAATGGCAGGGTGTTTTCCGATTTTGAAACTACACTTATAAAAGAAGATAAATTTGTAAATAAGCTTTATGCCCCTGAAGAGGTAGATCAAATTATTAGTTATGCTGAAAAGTCTAATACTCTGGCTGATATACCGCCTGAATATATAAGGGCATTCGTAGGTTTTAGTTATATTGCCGAGCCATCCATAAATCCGGCTTTAGCAGTTAGCAAAGCAGATAAAGAGTTGGAGCAACAGGATAAAAATGTAAGTCTTTTAGAAAATAATGAAGGTATTTTTATTTCGATAAAATCCGCTGATGGGGGAGTTGAGCTTGTGCAGATCCCAAATGCCATGATAAATGGTAATAAGGTTGATGTGGAAGGTGGATTATCAATTCAGGTTAAGGGTAAAAAAGGTACTGGAATATATAAGAGTGGTGAAACCAAAGTTAGCATAAAGGGCGGTACAGATGTTGATGATTTACTTGATGTGGTCGATATAGCTCTAGCATCGCATAATAATGCAGGTTCATTAACCATTTCGGAAAAGCGTTCTGATATACAAGATGCTATTGATGCCGCAAAATATCTTAGTATATTTAATGATGAACCAGGTGTGCAAAATGGTTATATTAATACTGGTGCTGGCTTTGTAACTAAAAAGCCTACCTGGCAGAAGTAAGTTTGTGCTAATTTGTACTTGCAATTTGGGTGTAAACCTATATTAAAGAACGCTATTTAAGGCGTAAGGCTCATTCTTCACACAAACCACAGGGTCCCTTACATATTATTAACTTAACCCCGATTGTGTGAGCGGGAGATTAAAGCAGTGTATTAGATATTTAAACTAAGCATCTGTTCCAAATGGAGAATTGCAATGGGTAAAGCAAGAGCGTTATATCAGTTCGAATCTGATTATCAAACCAATGAAAGCTTCGCAGAATTATTGAGCGGAGTAGAAATCGAAAAATTAGAAGAAGGCAGTACCGTTAAAGGTGTTGTTATTAGTGTTGATGATGAAGCTGTAGTTATTGATATCGGCTTCAAAACTGAAGGCAGGGTAATGTTGAAAGACTTTCCTGAATCTGAAAGGGACAATTTAAATATTGGCGATGAAGTTTCTGTTTTCGTTGAGAGAATGGAAAATAAGCAGCAGGAGATCGTTCTTTCAAGACATAGAGCTGTTCAGGAAGAAACGTGGAAGCGTTTAGAAAAAGCACAGAAGAAAACTGAAAATGTTGAAGGTGTGATGACCACTAAAGTTAAAGGTGGTTTTGTTGTTGATCTTGGCGGTTGTTTAGCGTTTTTACCTGGTTCACAGGTTGACGTACGCCCTGTTAAAGATGTAACGCCACTTATGAATATCGTTCAGCCTTTCCAAGTTATCAAAATGGATAGGGTTCGCGGAAATATTATCGTTTCAAGAAGAGCTATCCTTGAAGAATCACTTACTGAAGAAAGATCTAAAATCCTTGATAATATCAAAGAAGGTGACACTCTTGACGGTACAGTTAAAAATATTACTGATTACGGCGCGTTTATTGATCTTGGCGTTGTTGATGGTCTTCTCCACGTTACTGATATCTCTTGGAGCCGTATCAATCACCCTTCTGAAGTTCTTAAACTTGGCGAAAGAATTACACTCAAAGTTATCAAGTTCGATATGAAGACTAAGCGTATCTCTCTTGGTCTTAAACAGCTTAAGAATAATCCTTGGGATAATTCAGACGGTAAATATGGTGAAGGCACTAAACACACGGGAACTATCACTAATATCACTGATTATGGTGTATTCGTTGAACTTGGTTCTGGTATCGAAGGCCTCGTGCACATCTCTGAAATGAGCTGGAGCAAAAAGAACGTTAATCCTTCTCAGATATACAAAAAAGGCGATAAGATCGAAGTAATGATACTTTCAATCGAGCCTGAGAAACAAAGGCTTTCACTTGGTATCAAGCAAACTCTTGATAACCCTTGGAGCCAGTTCGCACAAAGCCACAAAAAAGGTGATGTTGTTGAAGGAACAGTTAAATCAGTTACTGATTTTGGTATCTTTATCGGTTTTGAAGATGCAGCTGAAGCTGATGGCCTGATACACGCGGCTGACCTTTCATGGTCTGAAACTGCTGAAGAAGCTATCAAGAAATATGCTAAAGGTCAGAAAGTTCAGGCGATGATTGTTGATCTTGACCCTGCTAAAGAAAAGATCGGTCTTAGCATCAAGCATCTTACTGCTGATCCGGTATCTTCGGCGTTCGACCAATATGAAAAAGGTAAGGTTTATACATTCACTGTTGTTAACTCTAATTCTGATGGAATAGATGTTTCAATATCTGAAGGTATCAATTCATACATCAAGCGTGCTGAACTTTCTAAAGACAAAGTTGAGTGCAGGCCAGAAAGATTCTCTGCGGGTGACCGGATCGATGCGAAAGTTATATCTGTTGATAAGAAAACCAGAGATATCAAACTTTCTATCAAAGCCCACGAAGTTGATGAAGAGAAGAAAGCTATTGAGAAATACGGTTCTGCTGATTCAGGTGCGACACTTGGTGGTATATTAGGTCAGGCATTAAAATCTGCCGGTGCTGCTGAAGAAGCTAAAGCTAATAAAAAGAAGAAAGCTGGATAATAATATTAGTGCAGGTGCGGGTGATTTATTGTCTGCATCTGCGCAATTAATAACTAAACAACCAAAAACTAGAAAATATGGCTCGTGTAACAATTGAAGATTGTGTTCAGAAAGTTGATGATCGTTTTGAGCTTGTCGCTTTAGCGGCTCAAAGAGCAAGGGAGATCTCCGGCGGTGCGCAACTTACTATTGAGCGTAAAGGTGAGAAGGATACTGTTATTTCACTCCGTGAAATAGCAGAAGGAACTATAAAAGTTGATGGCCTGCGTGATGGTCTAATAAATTCCCTCCAGAAAGAAAGGGAGCGTACAGAAGCATTTATTGCTCCTGCTAACTCTAATGAACTTGCTATCAGTATTGAAGATGAAGAAGCTGATATCAGGGCTGCTATTGAAGAAGCCGGCGAAACTGACATTGTTCAGGATGATGAAGAGGCTTTTGAAGAAGCTGGTTTTAACACTTCCGATGCTGGCGAAAAAGAGGAGGATGATGCAGAGGATGTATCTGACTCTGAAGATGGTGAAGGTGAAGAGCCGAGAGATTAGAATTTAAGTGGTTGGGTGGTTTTGTGATCAAGTGGTTTTTTGCCAAATAGTATTCTTAGCCACTAATCACATAGCTACTTAAGTCACATGAATTACGATCAAAATAATATCTTTGCAAAAATAATGCGTGGGGAAATACCTTGTAAGAAAGTTTATGAGGATGAGTATTGTTTTGCATTCCATGATATACAGCCTGCAGCTCCTGTACATGTTCTGGTGCTTCCTAAGGGGGAATATATATCTTTCCATGATTTTTCTGAAAAGGCAGGGGTGGAACAGGTAGGTAATTTTTTTAAATCAGTTCAGAAAATTGCGTCTATATTAGGTGTAGAAAAAGGTGGTTATAGGACTATTTTTAATACCGGGAAAGATGCTTCTCAAACGGTATTCCATTTTCATGTGCATATTTTGGCTGGGAAACTAATGGGCCATTTATAGCGGCTTTCTAATCTAGATTCCTATTCCTTTATCTTGATGTCTCGCGAGGAATTTGTGAAGTTGATCAGGTGTATATAATCTGTCTCTAATGTTACTGGGATTTTTAAAAGAGATATTTGCTGAAGGTGTGATTGGTATGCATACATTCCATGTGTAAGCTATTATATCATTATCAGAAGTTTCTGCCGAAAAAGAAGATAGGGCGATCTTATCGGGGCGGATGAAATCTATAAGAATGTTATTTGAAGTAATCTTTATAGGAGTTTTTTGTGGAAATTCATTTGCATAACCTTTATCGCAAAGCACGCGATACTTAATGTGATGGGCAGTTAGTAAGCTTCTAGTATTCCAATTTGCTTGCCTGTTTTCATCTATAGTGCTATTGAATTTTCGCAATTGTTCAACTGCTTCTATTGCTTTGCTAACCGATCTATTATCAGTTGCTGTGCAAATAAAAGTTATATCCAGGGTTGAATTGTTAGAATAATAGTCCATTTAATTGTATTGATTGACTACACTGTTGTATATATAATACATTAATGATGATAAATAAACTATAATTTATTTAAAATTTTAACAGTTCCTTAACCATTGATTGGTATACTTAAACTCATAAGGAAAAGAGACTATGCCATCAGAAGCACAAAAACAAACTTACGATGCGATCATGAAAATTTATGATCACGCAGAAAGTGCGGTTGATCTGGTTGAGGAGTTTGCAGAAATTTCTGAGCCACTGGTTCCTGATGTTGAGAAAGTAGTTGAGACGGTTGAAAAAAATTGTGATGTGCTGCTTGATAACCTTGAAAAATATATGAAATCAGGAAAGGGTTTGTCAGGTGTTGAGAAAATGAAAATGCTCAAAGCGAAAAAAGAGATCGATTCTGCATTTGAGGAATTTTTTACTAAGATAAATAATAAGGGATAATATATGTCACAAGATATACACCAAAAAGTTATAGGGCCACAACAAAGTTTTCAAAGAACATCTAATGAGCTTTCTGATTTATTAGAAAATGTTTTACCTAAGGATATTAGTCCTGAATTTGCTATTGGTAATCAGCGTAGTTAATATAGCTGGAGAAATTATTTCTCCCCATCACCCATTGCCTTGATAAAATCAATTATACTTTTACGTTTGGAATTATCTTTGATCTTATAATATTCCCTTATCAAAGTAGTTGATTCCTTTGAATCAAAAATATCCTGACTTAAAAATTTATCAGAGTCCTTTTCCCCTAAAGAATATTTTTTTGTTTGAGGAATCTCTTCATCTACTTCGTTGTAAAAAATATCCACATCAACATTCAATATTTTTGCAAAGTCGTGCAGGCGGCCGGCGGATATGCGGTTTACGCCTTTCTCATATTTTTGTATTTGCTGGAATGTAATTCCTGATTCAGTAGCGAGTATACTTTGGCTTATTCCACGCATATTACGCAACTGGCGTAGTTTTTTGCCAATGATATTATCTTTCTCTTTTTTATTTTTAGCCATAAGTTGAATTAAACGATTCCTTCTCAACCCCAGGTTGTCTCAAAATAGTACAACCAAACACTGTATACGAGTATTCTTTTTTATATTCAAGAGAAATGATAAAGGAAAATTTTGAAAAATGGGCCTAAAATTTTTTTATTTAAAGGCTAAATTTATCACCCAGATAAACATCTTTAACTATTTTTGAGTTAACTATTTCTTCAGGTGTTCCTTCCTGAAGAATGCTGCCATCATGAACTATATATGCCCTGTCAACTATTCCTAATGTTTCGCGTACATTGTGATCGGTAATAAGTACGCCGATGCCTCTGTCTTTAAGTTTTGCTATTAAAGTGCGAACTTCTGCAACGGCTATAGGGTCAATACCGGCTAAAGGTTCATCAAGTAACATAAATAACGGTTCACTTGCAAGGGAGCGTGCTATCTCAGCCCTTCTGCGTTCACCGCCTGAAAGAGAAATGCCTAAAGTTTTCCTGATGTGGGTTATAGAAAAATCTGCGAGTAATTCTTCAAGCCTTGCAACCCTTGTGGAGACTATAGGTTCTGTTATTTCCAGAATTGACATAATATTATCTTCAACGCTGAGGCCCCTGAAAATTGAAGCTTCCTGAGGTAAATAGCCAAGGCCCATGCGTGCACGTTGATACATTGGTAAATACGTTATCT
The DNA here is from genome assembly GCA_031426355.1 of Alphaproteobacteria bacterium. Classification (GTDB taxonomy): domain Bacteria; phylum Pseudomonadota; class Alphaproteobacteria; order Rickettsiales; family UBA8987; genus JANPLD01. The sequence goes on from JANPLD010000021.1 coordinate 20,818, forward strand.
CTTTACCGCGTAGGAATATATGGCCGTAATCTGGCTGAACCAAGCCCATTACTGCATAAAATGTTGTTGTTTTGCCGGCGCCATTCGGGCCTAAAATACCAATAGCTTCGCCGGGTTTTAGTGAAAAGCTTATATCGCGTACAACCGGCTTATTACCGTATGATTTACCGATGTGCCTGACCTCAAGGCCATCATCTTCAATCGTAAATTTTTTTGTAATAGGTCTGGTTGTCATTATACTGCGCGTTATAATATAGAATAAAGAATTTAAGGTTTAGTTTTAAACTATCAAGTGATTGTTATATTTAAGTAGGGTTTGAGGGGTAAGAAATTTCTCAAGTGATAAATAATTTTCTTGTGATACTGGTGAAAGCAAGTATCTAAAATAACACTCTTAACATATGCGGAAATTATAGAAAATGCCGAAAATTACACTCCCAGATAATTCTGTCAGAGATTTTGATGCACCGGTAAGTGCGTATCAGGTTGCTGAGAATATTTCACCGAATCTTGCCAAGGCGGCGATCGCTGCAAAAGTGAATGGAGCGCAAAAGGATATTTATATTCCTATTGCGGAAGATTCAACAGTAGAGATATTGACTCTTCGTAATGAAGAGGGGCTTGATGTAATGCGCCATACTTTAACGGCGCAGGTTCTGGCTAAGGCTCTTAAAGAAATTTATAAAGATTGTAAACTGGCGATAGGGCCAACCATTGATAATGGTTTTTATTATGATGTTGAAACTAAGGATACAATTAAGCTTGAAGATTTTGATCGTATTGAAAAAAAGATGCGTGAGATAATTTCTGAGAAAAATTCAGTGACACGTGAAATGCTTGATAGGCAGAAAGCAATTGAGCTTTTTGAAAGTAAAGGTGAGAAATATAAAGTTGATATTATCACTAACGCAAAAGATGATGATACTACTGAAAAAGGTAAGATCTCGGTTTACTGGCAGGGTGAGGATAGAAAATTTGTGGATCTGTGTCGTGGGCCGCATTTGCAGAATCTATCGCAGATACCGCTTGATGGATTTAAACTGACAAAAGTTTCAGGTGCCTACTGGCGTGGTGATGCGAAAAACCAGATGCTGCAACGTGTTTATGGTGTGGCGTTCGCAAGTAAAAAGGAACTGGATAAATATCTGCTGATGATAGAAGAGGCGGAAAAGCGTGATCATAGAAAACTCGGGAAGGAATTAAAATTGTTCCATATTCAGGAAGAAGCTGTGGGGCAGGTGTTCTGGCACCCTAATGGCTGGACGTTATACCGTACGCTTGAGAATTATATTCGTGATAAGATAAGCGCTAATGGTTATGTGGAAGTTAAAACTCCGATTTTGGTTGATAGGAAATTATGGGAGCAATCAGGGCACTGGGATAAATATCGTGCGGCGATGTTTACCAGTGAATCTGATGATGAGCGCGTGCTAGCGATAAAGCCGATGAACTGCCCATGCCATGTGCAGATATTCAATAATGAGACTCATTCATATCGCCAGCTGCCACTAAGGATGGCGGAGTTTGGTTCGTGCCATAGAAATGAACCCAGTGGTTCATTACATGGGCTGATGCGTGTGCGTGGGTTTACTCAGGATGATGCGCATATCTTCTGCATGGAAGAGCAGATTGAAAGTGAAGTGATAGCGTTCTGTAAACTTCTCAAAGAAGTTTACAATGAGTTGGGTTTTGACAAAATAAAGATCAAATTCTCTGATAGGCCAGAAACAAGGGCAGGGGATGATGCTACCTGGGATAAGGCCGAGGCGGCGCTTAAACAGGCAGCAGATGCTAGTGGGCTTGACTGGACACTCAACCCGGGTGAGGGCGCTTTCTATGGCCCTAAGCTGGAGTTTACTTTAGTTGATGCAATTGGGCGTGAATGGCAGTGCGGTACTTTACAGGTGGATTTTGTTCTGCCGGAAAGACTGGATGCGAGTTATATTGGTGCGGATGATAAAAAGCACCGCCCGGTAATGTTGCACCGTGCAATACTAGGTTCTTTTGAAAGGTTCATTGGTATATTGATTGAGCAATATGCGGGGAAATTTCCATTATGGCTGGCACCTGAGCAGATAGTGATATGTACTATCACTGAAGATGCTGCGCAGATCGAATATGCCAATAAAATTCTCGCAGAGCTTCAAGGTAATGGTATCAGGGCATTTACTGACTTCAGGAATGAGAAAATATCATATAAGATACGTGAGCATATGCTCGCTAAAATACCGGTGGTGTTTACTGTTGGCGGGAAGGAGGTTGCGGAGAATAAAGTGAATATACGCCGCCTTGGCAGCGAAAAGCAGGAAACCCTTGATTTTAAAGAGGTTTTTGACTCGCTTTTGGCTGAGATAAAAAGCAGGAAAGCTTAACGTTTATTTAACTTTTTACCATTATAGTATGGATAAAAGTTATAATAAACCTGATGATATTTGGTAAGATACATACGAGTATTACGCAAAGGCTTCCAAATTATCTGGCAGAGCATACGCAGGTAGGCAAATGGGCAAGCAAAGTATGGAATGAAAATCCTAAGCAGGCTGGATTGGCATTGGATGGCGCATCAGCGCTGTTTTATCTTTCGGCAAATATAACTTTACTAGCAAATAATATAGCAAGTGCTCATCCAATAGATGCAACTGCAATTTTAACGGCAACTGAAACGGTTGGTGCGGGTGGTATAGCTTTGGCTTCAGCGCTATCATATTTTTACAAGCAGAAACAGGATTATACAATTAATAATGATGTCGGAGAAAAATACATAAAGCAAATATATGGATTCATAGCCGAAAATGAGCTAAAAGTTGAACCGGGAAGTGCTATTGAGAGGGATGTTATATATACTAATGTATTATCTACGTACATTCAGCAAAAAGCCTCTAAGTTTATTGAATTAAGAAAAGAGATAGGCAAATTTTTAGAAGAAAATTATAATGAGGACATGCAATTGGGAACCTCTTTATTCTCAACTTTATGTTACAAGGAAAATATCGGTAAAAATATTGGTACGTTTGTACTTGGTAAGATTGCCACTGGAATACACACGCGTATATCTAACTAAAAAATGAAAAAAGTTTTATCGCCATTTTATGGTATGATAGAAAAAATATTTGATGATGTAAAAGATGAAGTGATGGAATTAAATATAAATTCTAATTGTTCTATTACTAATTCTAATGAAAGGGCTAATTTTCAGTGTTTTTATTTTGATAAAGAGGAAAATAATAGGGTGAAATTATTAGATGATGATAAATTACTTCTAAAAGTAGATGATTTTAATTTTAAAAATAATGATCCGAAGGTTTTTGTAAAACAAAAAATCAAAGAATTTTTGGATTATTCCAGAATGGTTGAGAATGAAGTGGAAAAAATAAACCAGGAATTTAATCCTACTGCAAAGGATTATGAGAGGGAAAATAAATTAGCGCAGGCAAAGCAGGTTTGGAAAAAGCAATTACTAAAAACTTTTGATCCTATTACTTCAGTTTTTAAAGGTAGAAAAATAAGATATCTTGATGAGTTCATGGGGTTTACGTTTTCTCTGGCGGCTAGTTCTGCTATTGCGAAAGGTGCTGTGGAGTTTGCGCATATCAGCAAAACTGATTTTCTTAAGGTAAGTGAAGTGCTTTTTAAAGAGGCGAGAAATACCATACTTGGCGGTGCGGCAACAATGATATGGGTTATGGATGCTTCGCGGAAAGCAACTGTGGAAACATTAAAGGATACGGTTGCTTATAACTCTTTTAAAAAAATATCCAGTTCAAAATGATGAAAGGGTTTAATATTGACCCTGAAAAAACTGCTGAAGTTGTTCATGATAAAATGAAAGGTTTTTTAAATGATAAAGATGGTAAGCCTAAATCTATAGGTACTTTAGCTTTTGATATGGCTGGCATTTCAAGTATTGCAGCGATAGGGTTTGGGGCAGTAAAAACTGTCCATGGTTTTTTTATTGATAAAGATCCGGTAACACAAGGATATGGTATTCAAATGATGATCCATGGTATGAACGCCTTATGCGCGAATAAACTTTTGGCGAAATATTATTCCAATGTTAGTAAGCAGCAAGATGTGCAAGGAGTTGCGAGGTAATGTCCGAAGAGTTTAAATTAGGTTTTGATTTGGCGGATCCTGATAAAATGGGAAGTATAATTACTTTGATAAAGGGTGAATCGCAGGATGGTAAGAAGCGGTGGGCATATTTAAGCATTAAGCTTGAGATGTATTTAGCTTATACACAAGCGTTGGAAAGGGAAAATGTTGATATCACAAAGTTTGGGGAAATTCTTAGTTCCGGTGAGGGGGAAGAGCCATCTGATGAGATAAAAAAAGAAATGAAAGAAAAGCACGGTACTGATGAGGATTTTGAGAATATCCTGGTAAAGCTGTTTGCTGACATTTTAAATGGAGATTAGTATTTAAATCCACATGGAGAATTTATATAGATTTTTAGATGATCTATAGGTGAAGTTATAAGGGTAAAGGCTTGATAAAACTTGAAATAACCCCCTCAAACATTTGACAAACGTATCTAATTAACTGATACTACCTGAAATTGATGATTTTTTGTAACCAAAACGGAGGATACTATAGCTACTACTAATAATTCAGGATCAGGTAATAAGCCATCTGGCCCAAGACCTTTCACGGCTAACAGGCCATTCAATAGCTCAGGAAGCAGACCGCCATTCGGTGGTGGGGGTAGCAGACCTCCCTTCAAGAAAGACAATAATACTGGCGATAGATTCAGTAAAAATCCAAGAAATGACGGCCCTAAAACTAACGGGCAAATAAAAGCTGATCCAGTAAGGTTACTTGACCAGGACGGAAATATGGTAGGGGTGATATCACTTCGCGAAGCGCAGAATATGGCGACCGATATTGATATGGACCTTGTAGAGATATCCCCGAATGCGGAGCCACCGGTTTGTAAAATAATGGATGTCGGTAAATTCTTATATGAACAGCAGAAAAAGAAAAAAGAAGCTAAGAAACACCAGAAGATAGTTCACTTAAAAGAAATAAAATTACGTTACAATACTACTCCACATGATCTGGAATATCGTATTGAACATGCTAAGGAATTTCTTGGTGAGGGTGATAAGGTTAAATTTTCCATGAAATTCAAAGGCCGTGAAAATGCTCACCTTGATATAGGTTATAAAAAGATGGATGAGATAATTGAGATGCTTAAAGATATTGGTAAGCCTGAAGGCTCACCAAGGATGGAAGCAGGTTCACTTACATTGTTCTTCAGCCCGGTTGCGGCGGTGGTGAAGTAGTATAAAAGTTTCGTTCCCGTGGAAGCGGGAATCTAAAGTTGGATACCCGCTTTGGCGAACTTGGGTTTTGCGGGTATGAAGTAAAAGTGAATTTTTGGCGTATTAAAACCCTTTCACGAACATTTTTTTCTTATCGGCGAGTTCAACCAGTTCTTCTTTGTTGAGGATTATTGAATCGCCCGCGGAAAGTACTACGCCTGCATATCCAAATGAGGCGAGCTTTTCAATTGTGTGGATGCCGATGGTTGGAAGGTCGATACGCTTTTCCTGATTCAGTTTGCAGGTTTTTACGAGTATGCCGCCTTTACCGCCTTTCTGTAATTTTGTGCATCTTTTTATCAGTTCCATAGTGCCTTCAGCAGCTTCGACGCCCAGTATCTCACCATCCTGAACTATAACTGACTGGCCGATATCAAGCGCACCAAGTGCGAGGGCAACTTCATAGCCATAATTGATGTCATAATTCTGCCTTTCGCTGGGTGCCCTTTTGGTGAGAATTGCTTTTGGTGTTAATATTTCCGGCGCAATATCATGTATGCCGATCACGCGGAAATGTTCTTCCTCCAAAAATTTTATAACTTCTTTAAGTAAAGTGTTATCGCCAACCTTATCAAGTTTAAGGATGCGAGCGAGAAGTTTTGCACCTGTCATATCCGGTATCATGGAAAACAGGGGAGGGCGTTTCATGGCGCCGACGAGAATTATTGTTCTAACATCATATTCACGGAAATAGCCAAATATTTTACCCACAGAAGTAACGCTGGACCATTGATGGTTTGGGTTTTTCTCAAGGTGATTTTCAGCCGAGCCTTTTAGAAGTATCATGTATGGTTCAATATGCTGCGCGCGGGCGGCATCTGCCACTAATTGCGGTAAATTTCCTGCGCCTGATATGATACCGAGTTTGGACACGATAATTATTTTTTAGGTTGGCAAATTGCCCTGTTATCAGCTTTTTTTATAAAATTGATGACCTGCATGACCTCATCATTATTCTTGTATTTTTCGGATAGTGACTCAAGCCTCTGGTTTATGGTGCCTTGTGATTTATCAAATATTTCGTCAAATGCTTCGCGGAGTATGGAGATAGCTTCGCGGGTAAAGCTTCTGCGTTTTAGACCGATCAGGTTCAAGCCTTGCAGTGAAGCGCGTTCACCGAAGGCATTGCCATAAGGTATCACGTCACTTTCAATGCCGCTCATGCCGCCAACCATAGCGTGGGAACCTATACGTACGAACTGGTGTATAGCAGAAAGGCCGCCGATTATAACGTGGTTTTCAATAACAACGTGGCCAGCTAAAGTAGCGTTATTTGCGAGGATAACATTATTGCCGACATTGCAATCATGTGCGATATGCGCGCCAACCATGAACAGGCAGTTATTGCCAATTATGGTTTTATGGCCGCCGCCTTCAGTACCGCTGTGAACTGTAGTATGTTCACGGAAGCTATTATTGTCACCGATAATGGTGGAGGATTCTTCATTATGGAATTTAAGATCTTGCGGGATTATCCCGATGGAGCAGAACGGGAAGAATTTATTGCCGTTACCGATAGTTGTTTTACCAGTAATACTGGCGTGGTTATATATCTTGCAATTATCGCCGATAGTTACGTTGCCGGAGATAACTGAATACGCGCCTATTTCAACATTGTTACCGAGTTTAACACTGTTTTCAATTATTGCAGTAGGATGGATTTTATTCATTTTTTATCCCATTATCATTGCGGAAATAATAGCTTCGGTAACAAGTGTTTCACCAACATAGGCACTGCACTCAAACTTCCACAAGTTTCTGCGGTTCTGGAGTTTTTTAACTTTAATGTTCAGGACATCATTTGGAACTACTGGTTTCCTGAATTTTGCTTCTTCAATGGAAGTGAAATATACGATCTTGCCTTTGGCATCATCAACTGAATGAGCGACCAATATAGCGCAGGTTTGCGCCATTGCTTCAACGATATAAACGCCTGGGAATACCGGGTGCCCTGGAAAATGGCCTGCAAGAACAGGTTCATTTGGTGTAACGGTTTTTATTCCCGTTGCGGATTCAGAATTTATTACGTCAATAACTCTGTCCACCAGTAGAATTGGATCGCGGTGTGGTATAAGTTCCTTTATTTTCTCAAGATTTATTTCCATTTCTAACTCTCTTGTTTTTTATTAACTAATCTATCAAGTATTACAGCCTGTTTGTGATATTGCCTTAGTGGTACACTAGGGGAACCACCAACGATTGCTTTATCTTCAAGGTCTTTAAATACACCCGACTGAGCGGCGATCTGTACGGCTTTACCAATCTTTAAGTGACCTATTATACCAACTTG
>JANPLD010000022.1:0-31808 GCA_031426355.1 Alphaproteobacteria bacterium
TAAAAATTGGCTACCTTTAATAGAAAATGACAAAGATAAAAATGAAATACTTGGGATAGCAGCAAAGACTGCTTCATTAAGTAAGAGACCAAGTGATTGTATAGAATATTTTGATACATGGAAGGATGCTGTTACAATAGAAAGTAAAAAAGACATACTTAGGTCAACAGCAAGAAACATGGTTAAAACCATGGTGCTTAATAAAGAAAAAATTACATATCCTTTTGACTCTATGTTTCTTAAAAAATTAGAAATTTGGCTACCTGCTTTTGAAAACGACTCTCAAGAAGCAAAAGATTTGATATTAACAGCTATTAATAATGAAAATTCTGAAGAAAGAAAAATATACCTCAAAAAAAGGTTTCAAACTGAATTTGAAAAATTATCTAAAGAATCTGAATTCAAATGGCTAAAAGAAATTGATCTGGGATATAATGAACTAAAATTAAAACCCGAAAATTTAAAAGAATTTGAAGAAGTCGTTAAGGGTTTGTGCGGCCTTTCTCCAACATCAGATTATAATGCACCTCTTCATAACAGAAATAATAAGGGTATATTTATTTCCTGATATAAAGTTATTGATTTCTCATCTTTTTATAAGATTCCAGAGCCTTGTTCCTGCCTTGCTCATGGGATATTACAGGTTTTACATAATTATGTAAAAGCGGAGCTTCCCAAGGTTTGTGGATATATTCATCAGGAACATTTTTTAGTTCAGGAACCCATTTACGGATATAATTTCCTTTTGGGTCGAATTTTTCTCCCTGCGTTATAGGGTTAAAGATACGGAAATATGGGGAAGCATCAGCGCCGGAACCTGCTATCCATTGCCAGCTTGCGGAGTTATTAGCTAAATCTGCATCAACTAAGGTATTCCAGAACCATTCTTCGCCTTGGCTCCAGTGTGTGAGCAGATGTTTAGTAAGGAGGGAGCCTACTATCATGCGGACACGGTTATGCATCCAACCGGTACTCCACAGTTCACGCATGCCGGCGTCAACTATCGGATAGCCAGCTTCACCTTTTTGCCAGGCCCGTAGAGTTTTATCGTTATTGTCCCAGGGAAAATTATCAAATTCAGGACGGAAGTTCTTCGTATCCATGTGTTTGAAATTGAACATTAGAGAATAGGAAAATTCCCGCCAGTAAACCTCGCTTATATATTTATCTATACCTTCAATGCCTTTTGTTTCTTTATGAAAATTACAAACCGATAATATCTGATGAGGGCTTATCTGGCCGAAATGCAGATAGGGAGAAAGTTTCGAAGTGCCTTCAATATCAGGGAAGTTTCTGTTATCAGAATAATTAGCAATTGCGTTCTCAAGAAAATCATATAGTCTATCTTGTGCGGCCTCTTCAGATATTTTCCAATAAGGGTAAAATGGTTTTGCCCAATTCGGTTTTATCGGGCGTAGACCCCAATCTTCTAAATTGTCTGAAGGAACTTTTATTTTTAAGACTTTGTCTTGCTTATTTGGCGCTTTTAAAACTTCGCGTGGCTTATGGTTTTTTAAAGATGACTCATAAAATGCGGTGTAGACCTTAAAATAATTACCTGAACCGTTTTTAACTTCCCAAGGCTCTGCTAGAAGAGATGCATTAAATGATTCAACTTCAATATTTTTATTTTTAAGTGCGGATTTTATTTTTTCATCACGCTCAGTGTGATAAGGTTCATAAAGCCTGTTCCAGTAAATATTGGAAATCTTTACCTTATCTATTATCTCCTCGAAAATTTTTGATGGTGAACCTTTTCGGTAGATAAGGGTGATATTATATTTTTCTTTTAAAGATTTTTCTAAATCTTTAAGCGCGTAATATAGCCACCATTTAGATGCGCCACCTAACTGACGAATATTTTTTGAATCATCATAAATATAAATTGCTGTAACTGTTTCAGAGTTTTTAATAGCATTAATCAATGCCGGGTTATCGGAAATACGTAAGTCTTGCCTGAACCAGATTAGGGAATTGATCATGGAGTTATTTTCTGTATCTTAAACTCTGCCATTACCGGTGTATGGTCAGAAGCTTTTTCCTTACCACGTGGTTCAGAGATTATTTCACAATTTATTGAGGCGTCTGCTGCCAAAGGGTTGGCTAGCAAATAATCAATACGCATGCCTTTATTATAACTCCAGCTATTGGCGCGGTAATCCCACCATGAGAATGCCTGCGTGTCGGGATAGTAATCTCGGTAAAGATCAAGATATTTATTGGTAAGGATTTTGGTGAATTTGGTTTTTTCACTTTCTAAAAAACAGATGCTGTTCTTGAATGCCATGGGGTCATAAACATCAATATCCTTGTGGGCGACGTTGTAATCACCGCCGATAATTATTTTTTCATCAAGGTTACGGATATTATTTAAATGGTTATATAATTTGTCAAAAAAATCGAGTTTATACTGGAATTTATGACTGGCTTCATCCATGCCATTTGGCACGTAAACAGAAGCGACACGAAATACATCACCATTTGCATTTACAAGCGCTTCTATGTAGCGGGCTTCCTGCTCTTCTGGAAATTCAGGCAGGCCTTTTTTAATATCTTCAAGCGGGTATTTTGAAAGTATCGCTACGCCATTATAAGATTTCTGGCCATATACAGCGCAATTATATCCAAGCTCCTCAATTTCCATATAAGGGAAGGCTTCTTCCTGACATTTCAATTCCTGAAGCAAAACAACTTCAGGTTTGTATTCATTGAGAAATTCCAGAACGTTAGTCATTCTGGCTTTTACGGAATTTACGTTCCACGTAGTGATCTTTAAAGTGGTGTTCATTTTAATGGCAAGAATTTTTGCCCAATCTACACTGAAAAACTATTTCCGCAACCGCATGAAGATGCAGCGTTAGGATTTTTGAATTCAAAATTGGAAGCGCTTAAAGTTTCAACAAAATCAAAGGTTGAGCCTTTCAGGAATTCTAAAGAAGTATTGTCGATGACGATCTTAACTTTATCTGTGCCAAAAATCTTATCATCAGGACGTATCTCATTAACAAAATCAAACTTATATTGAAAACCATTACAGCCACCACCATCTACCTGAATGCGGAATTTGCTATCCGGCTTTTCATCAGACAGCAGATATTCTATTCTATTGATTGCGTTAGCGGTTATGTTAAATTCCTGTTCCATGAGACTATATATAGTAATTTTAGTTATCTAATCAATGTTCTTTGACCAGACATTTATCAATAATTTAAGAAGCAGAGTCAGCATTGCGGATGTTGTCTCAACTTTTGTGCGCCTAAGACCTAAGGGTAAAGGTGAATTTACCGGTCTGTGCCCCTTTCATCAGGAGAAAACACCATCTTTTACCGTGAGTGATGCCAAAGGTTTTTACCATTGTTTTGGCTGCGGTGTGCATGGGGATGTGATAAAATTCGTGATGGAACAGAGAGGTTTATCCTATCCTGAAGCGATAAAGGATCTTGCCGCACAGGCTGGGTTAGCGCTTCCAAAATTCTCAAAAGAAAGCGTTCAGCAGCAGAAACGGATTGATGATTCCTATGAGGTAATGGAGCTTGCGGCTAAATGGTTTGAGAGCAACTTACACCAGACTAACGCCATTGAAGCTCGGAGATATCTAAAAGAAAGAGGTTTAACTGAGGAAACCATAAAGAAATTCCGCATAGGGTTTGCGCCTGATAACAGGGATAGCCTGAACAGTTATTTGAAGAATGAAGGAGTTGTGCAGAATCTTATATTAGCGAACGGGCTAGTTGGGGAAGCAGAAGGTACGCGCCAGATATATGATAGGTTCAGGGGGAGGATAATATTCCCGATATTTGATTCAGGCGGGAAAGTGATCGCATTTGGGGGCAGAATACTGGATAACACAAAAGAGGTGGCGAAATATTTGAACTCCTCGGAAACTGACCTATTTAAGAAGTCCTATGTTCTTTATGGTTATAATTTCGCGCGCGATAAAGCTTATAAGAAGGAGCAGATAATTATTGTTGAAGGATATATGGACGTTATTGCCATGCATCAGGCAGGGTTTGATAATACTGTGGCGCCACTGGGCACTGCGGTTACGGAATTCCATATGCAACACCTGTGGAAAATATGTAAAGATCCGGTGTTTTGTCTGGATGGTGATAATGCGGGCTTAAGGGCGAGCAAGAAAACGGCGGAGAACTATATTGCAATACTGGAGCCGGGATATTCAATGAAATTTGCCTTTTTGAAAGAGCAGAAAGATCCTGATGAAGTGATCAAGGTGAAAGGTGTTAAGGCTATGGAAAATATAATCAATTCAGCAACTAACTTGGCAGATTTTATCTGGGAGCAAAGCTTGCGCGATGCTAACCCGACGACCCCTGAGAAAAAGGCGGAGTTTGCAGAAAACCTTTTTGAGATAGCAAAATCCATCAAAAATACAACTGTAGGTAGGTTTTATCAGGAGGATTTTAAGAAAAGGGTAAATGATTTTATGTATGCTAATAAGAAGAAAGGTAGTAATATAATAGCCTTTCCTAAGATGAATTTACCACCAACCCAAGTAAAAACCTCTATTAATCAGGACGTTATAGAAAGTATAAAGGAAAAGATAATTGTATTTTCTACTTTGTACCCCAAAATATTCATTGATAGCCAGAAAGAAGAATTCCTTGGGAATCTCTCCTCTAAAAACAAAAACCTTGAAAATATATGCAGTCTGGTTATAGAGTTTCTGTCGTATTCTTCACCTGAAGGGGTAAATTACAAGGGCTTTGAAAATTACCTTATTGAAAAAGGTCATGACAGCCAGTTAAATTATCTTCAAAATACATCTCTAAAGGAGGAATTCAGACATTGTACGACCGAGCAGGATATTAATCTTGCATGGGGGTATTTGCTTTCTGAATTTTACTTAATTTTGGCTGAAAGGGAAATGGATATTTTCTTCAGTGAAAATAAGAATGACGATAATAAATTTATTAACCTGCAGTCACAAATAAACGCGCTCAGGAAAGAGAGAGATTATAATAGAAGAGTTTTTGAGGAATCAACAAGTAACGAAATTTAACAAAAAAAGTCCTATGGCAAAAAAATTATCCGTACAAGAAGTTGCTAAAGATAAGGAAAAGCAAAAGAAGCTGCAAGTTAAAGAAGCGAATAAAGTTCAAAAGCAGATTGATAAAGAAACGGAAAAGCAACGCAAAGCCGACCTGAAAAAAGTTGTCGATGAGACGGTCAAAAAACTTGTTGCATCAAGCAAAGGCAGAAAAGCCCTTACTATTGATGAAGTAAACAAACACATCCCTAAAGATTTCATTGATCCCAACTTCATTGAAAAGATCATCGAAGAAATGGCAAAGCGCGCGGTTAAGATAGTTGAAAAACCTTCGGCTGATGATGATGTTGATGTTGACCTTGAAACTGAGGACGGAGAAGAATTTACTTACACTGAAGAAGAACCTACTGAAGAAGTTGCAGCTACAGAAGAAGTTGCAGCACCAGTTGCGCAAGCTGCTGTTGGAAGCAGAACTGATGACCCGGTTAGAATGTACCTACGCGAAATGGGCGGTGTTGATTTGCTTTCACGCGAAGATGAAGTTGAGATCGCAAAAAGGATTGAAGAAGGCAAGCACAGTTTAATAAGTGTCCTTTGCGAAAGCCCGCTTGCAATGAGAAGTATTATCTCATGGTATAACGACCTGACCAGCGGAAAAATATTACTTCGTGACCTGATAGATGTTGAGACAGCTTACGCGCGTGAGATGGGTATAGTTTTAGGTGAAGAAGGAACTACATTTGATGTAGCAGTTGATGAACCAGAGGAAGCAGAAGAAACTGCAACTGAAGGTGAAGAAGGCGCGAACCCGGCAGCGGCAGCTGCAGCGGCGGCAGATGATTTTGATGATCTTGGCGCAAGTGTTTCACTTACTGCGATGGAAGATACGCTTAAACCGAAAATATTGGAACTGCTTGAAGAAGGTGTTTCCATTTCTACAAAAGGTTTGAAGTATCATGAAAATTTACTCAAAATTGCGCTTGATAGCAAAAAACCAAATCCGAAAGATAAAGTTACTTATAAAAAGCATATTGAGAATTTAGCTGAGATAATAAAAAAACTTTTCTTAAGCGAATCAAGCCAGGTTAAAATAATCCTGGAATTATATAAAGAAAATCAGAACTTACTTCGCTTAGAAGGTGGCTTGAAAGCTGTCGCAGATAAAGTTAAGATCCCATTTGCTGATTTCCTCGCAAAATATAAAGGGAATGAAACGAACCCTGAATGGCTTGATGAACTTCGTGTAAGCAAAGATAAGAAGTGGAAAGATTTTGTCAGTTTAAATGAAGAGAAAATCATCAAGATAAGGCGTGATATAATTTCCATCGCTGAGAAAATGGGAACGGAGATCGCGGAATTTAAAACTATAGTAAGCTCTGTTCAGAAAAGTGAAACGGAAACTAAAACTGCGAAGAAAGAAATGATCGAAGCGAATCTTCGTTTAGTTATTTCAATTGCTAAAAAATATACGAACCGCGGATTACAATTCCTTGATCTTATTCAGGAAGGAAATATCGGCCTGATGAAAGCAGTTGATAAATTCGAATATCGCAGGGGTTATAAATTCTCGACATATGCAACATGGTGGATAAGGCAAGCTATTACGCGCTCTATTGCGGATCAGGCAAGAACTATCCGTATACCGGTTCACATGATCGAAACAATAAATAAAATCGTTCGTACATCAAGGCAGATGCTTGCTGAAATCGGCAGGGAACCTACGCCTGAAGAGATCGCAAAAAAACTTTCAATGCCGGTTGATAAGATCAAAAAGGTAATGAGGATCGCTAAAGAACCGGTGAGTTTAGAAACACCTGTTGGTGATGATGATGGAAGTTTCCTCGGGGATTTCATTGAAGATCAAAACGCAGTTTTACCTATTGATGCAGCAACGCAGGAAAATCTTCGCGAAGCTACGACTAAAATTCTTGCTTCACTTACACCAAGGGAAGAAAGGGTTCTTCGTATGAGATTCGGTATTGGTATGAATACCGATCATACTTTAGAAGAAGTTGGCCAGCAGTTTTCTGTTACACGCGAGCGTATCAGGCAGATCGAAGCCAAGGCTTTACGCAAGTTAAAACACCCTTCACGCGCAAGAAGATTAAAAGGGTTTTCAACTGAATAATCTCAATGTATAGAATAAGTCGGATACTCACTTATTTTATAAATTTTGAGATTATTTTCCTTAATATTTTTTGCATTTGTACTCGCGGTTTACCCGCAAGGTGAAGCGCATGCGCTGAAATATAGTTTAAAACTGAGATCAGAAATAACGCGCGCTGCAATTAACGGCAAACCTTTAAGCCAAGCGCAAAGAAAATATATCCAAAGCGCAAAAGAGGCACTTCAGGTAAGTGGTAAGCCTGTTTTAAATGGTGAAGAGATTAAAGAGGAAACGCCTGTAGAGCCAATTCAGGAAACAAAAGAAATAGTTCCTGAAGAAACTCCAGAAGAAATAAAAGCTCAAGAGGAAACTGAGGAAGTAAAACCTGCTGAGGTTACGCAGGAAAAAACTAAAACTGAAGAAGCGCAACCAGTTGAAAAGGTTGAAGATAAGACTCCGGGAAAAAATATCCTTGAGATAGTTGGCAGCAAAAAACCTGAATCTGTAAAAATTGAAAATCAGGAAATTCTTACAATACCTGATTCTGAAAAAAAAGCGGAGATTACTTTTATTGATGACAATGTAATTGATAATAAAATCCGGAAATTCAAAAAACAGAAAAAACAAAGGAAAGAAAGCTACCTTGCAATAGTTGCTCCTGAAAATTCTTACGACGTGCCCATGCTGAGCTTTGCATCAAATGAAGTTACGCCAGCGGCAAAGTTATTTCTTGCGGTAACTGCCATAAAAATAGATCCTGCTATTGTAAAACACGTTCCAGTAGCTGCTAATGCTACTGTTCCTGATACTATAAAGCCTATAACCTCGATAGTGCAAAAACCGAAAGTTCCGGTGATTGCCGGTTTATTTAAAAGGGAATACATAGTTAAGCGCGGCGATAGTTTCGGGGCGATATTCTCACGTATGGGTTATGATGCCAACTTTATAAAAAGCCTTTCAAAGATACTTATTGTTGATGGCGGATATAACCCTTCACAGATAATATTCGGGCAGAAATTCATATTCACTGAAAAGGTTGATGCGACCGGTAGGAACCTTGTTTCACTTGAGATACCAAGCGGCTTAAACGTAATAAAAGTTCTAAGAGATGCGAATGGCAGAATAACAGTTCAGCAGGATAAGAAAAAAGTTACCTCGAAATATGTTTATAAACAGATCACTGTCAGCGGCAGTATAATCGCATCAGCTTCACGTGCTACCGTGCCAAGTAAAGTTGTTGCTGATGCAACGCGTATAATGGCAAATAAACTTGATCTTTCAACGCAGATACATGCGGGCGATAAACTTGATATTCTCTATGAGCAGTTATACGATACCAGAGGCAGGATAATAAATTCAGGTCGCGTATTCTATATTGGTATCAAAGCAAAGCTTGCGAATTTTGAGGCTTTTAGATTTTCGGTGAATAATAATGATAACCTTGTTGATTATTATGATGCTTCGGGCGCTGCATTTAAGAAATCTATTGTGAATAATCCATTCCCGAGAAAATACCGTATCACTTCTGGTTTCGGATATAGAAAACATCCGGTTCTAGGCAGAACGATGTTCCATAGCGGCATGGATTACGGCGCGCCACCGGGAACACCTATACCTGCAGCAGGTGATGGTACAATTGTTAAGTTAGGACGTTACGGCGGATATGGTAATTATATACGTATCAAGCATGATGGCGTATGGCAAACAGCTTATGGGCATATGAGCAGATATGCTTCAGGCATGAGAGTTTGGAAAAAAGTCTCACGCGGTGAAATAATTGGGTATGTGGGAAGCACCGGCAGATCAACAGGACCACACTTACATTTTGAAACATTGCAGAATGGCAAATATATAAATCCGGCTGCAGCTGCACTTCCAGCTGGGAGAAGGCTTGGCGGAAGGGACCTGGCGAATTTCAAAACAGAATCTGCAAGGATAAAGCAGATACTTTCTCTTAGAAAAAGTGGAAATTAATCGCCTATGCTTAATCCTATTGAAATAGAGAAAGCGTATAAAAGAATATCCCCTTACATTATTAAAACGCCAATCCTTGAATCAGAATTTTTAAATAATATTTCAGGTTCAAGAATATTATTTAAATTTGAAGGGTTGCAGAGAACTGGTGCTTTCAAGGTGCGAGGGGCGCTTAATACGATAATCTCGCTTAAGGAGCTAAATAATTTACCTGAGCATGTAACGGCATTCAGTTCCGGTAACCATGCGCAGGCAGTTGCTTATGCGGCTAAATTATTCGGGATAAAAGCTACGATATTCATTCCGGAATTCTGTTCAAAATATAAAATTGAAGCCACAAGATCATATGGTGCAGAAGTTATACTTACCAAATCAAGGGCGGAAGCTGAGGAAAAAGTAAAAGGGTTACAGGAGCAAGGTGCATATCTGATAGCTCCGTTTGATAATGATATGGTGATAGCCGGGCAAGGAACTTCGTGTTACGAAGTTCTGAATGATGATATAAAGCCTGATGCGATATTTGCGACGTGCGGTGGCGGCGGATGGACATCTGGCAGTTATCTGGCGAAAGAATTATTGTCACCTTCATCAAAAATGTTCTCATGTGAACCGCTAATGGCCAATGACGCGGCGATATCATATAAAACGGGGAAAATATTTAGTTATGATATTGCGCCGGAAACGATTGCAGATGGAGCGAGAACTCCAAAAATTTCTGACCGTACTTTTGAATATATCAAAAAATTTGATGGGTTCTTTGAAATCCCTGAAGAAGAAATATTACATTGGACGCGGGAATTATTCCTTAATTTAAAAGTTACCGTGGAACCTACTTCAGCGGTGGCAATGGCGGGTGCATACAGATGGATAGAGGAAAATAATCTTAAAGATAAAATCATACTAGTTTTACTTTCTGGCGGGAATATTGATGCGGATACTTATAAAAAGATCTGGGAGTAGTTTAATTAGATGATGGGGCAATTGTAACTTCCAGCCCTTCAATATCTTTATTAAGTAATATCTGACATGAAAGGCGGCTATTAGATTTTACAAAAAATGCATCATCCAGCATTCTTGTTTCTTCATCAGTTGCCGGGATAAGTTTTGGAACCCATTTATCATCAACATAAACATGGCATGTTGCACAGGCGCACGCACCACCGCATTCTGCTTTTATCGGGAGTTCATTATCGCGGATAACTTCCATTAAACGCCAGCCTTCAAGACCTTCCAACTCGTGAGTTTTACCTTGAGGATCAGTTATGAGAACTTTTACCTGGTTCATTTAGATATTGGGATTGATGCTAGCTACAAAAGTGTAGCAGAAAGTATAGTAAAATATCCACTATAATCCAGTATAAAAGGTACTTTTTTTATTGAAAGGCAAACTGTAAAATAGTGATGGCGAGTGAAAAACAGTGGATTGCTATCAATAAACAATTCAATGAAGCTTTACCATACTTCAGAATAAGCATATCTTTAAATCAATAATAAGTAAGTTCCTTAACTTTACCCCTAAAGATCCAGTAAGCAAATATAGTATATCCGACTATACACGGAAGCACGATCAATACCTCAATAAATATTATCATAAGAGATTCATGTGCACTTGCATCTTCCCATATAGTCTTTCAGGAACTATATAAGGATAGAAACTATAGCCAAGTCCTATGAATCCGAAAAAGAATAGACCTATGCTCCCTGCGAAAGGAAGCCAAGAATATTTTTCATTTTGCTGTGGTAATTTTCTTAAAGTAATATTCAAGAAAATTATCAGAAATGCAGTTATAAGAGGTGTTGGAAAAAGAAAGAAAAGTTCCGGCAGGGTAAACCATTTTTCAAAGATACGGGTACTTACCATGGGAGTAGTAAGCGAAATAACTGCTATTCCAAGAGCAGTTCCCCATAATCCAAAATGAGCCCAAGTTACGGATTTTTTCTGTAACTCATTTTCAGTTTTCATTATAAGCCACGAAGCTCCTACTAAGCAGTATCCTGAAGCAAGGCAGATTCCGGCCAGAATACCAAATATAAAATTAGGAAGTGTTACTTCAAATCCAACAACATATGACCCCAGCATATATCCCTGGGAAACTGTGGCGAGTATTGATCCGGCCATAAATGCTCTATCCCATCGGTGCTTATGCTTGGCCCGTGCTTTAGCGCGAAAATCAAATGATACACCTCGTAGTATCAACCCTGTAAGCATTAACGTAACCGGAAGGTATAACGCTGTTAGAATCATTCCATGCGCAATTGGAAATGCTACTAGTAAAATACCGATCCCCAGTACAACCCATGTTTCATTGGCGTCCCAAAAAGGTCCTATGGATGCGATCATTATGTCTTTTTCTTTATCGGTGGCTTGGCTCATTAATATCCCGACACCAAGGTCATATCCATCAAGTATCACATAAGCGAGTATTGAGACTCCCATTAGGCCCATGAACATTAAAGGAAGCCATTGTCCGTTTGAAAATTTTGTTTTTAATTATTCCATAGCAGATGTAGTAGGATTTGATCAAAATCAAGTACCTCATCTGATTGACTTTTTAAATAAGAGCAGAATAAATAAGAGCAGAATATAGTCAAAAATAATAATATTATTAACGGTATCAATTGATGAATTATTTATTCAGTTTTATTTGATAAATCATACCGAAATCCTTTTCAATCACCGTGATTTGGTAGTAATTTGCATTTATATATTAATAGTGAATAGATCATCCCTATACTTATCAAAGATAACCTTTTGATTCATAACATAAATTAAACAATTTATGATTGAATATATAAAATAAGATATATTGTTAACCTTTAATTAACCAATGTTTGTTATTATCGGCCTGAATTGAACCATATTCGATAAGGGAAAATAATGTTTGAGCAGCTAAAAGAGTTATATGAAAAGCTAAGACTAGCAGAGCTGTCTGGTAATAATGTTTCCGAAATAAGAACAGAGTTCAGAAAATATTTACATGACTGGGCGACAGAAGAAAACCAGAGCAATCGATTAGGACAAGAAGCAAAGGAGGAAGAGCTTTTTAAGAAAATTCTTGAAACTGACGAACCAAATTTCGCCAGGGAATATATAGAATGCGTACAAAATGAACCTGCTTTTTATGTCGAAGCTCCAGATCTTAAACATGAGTTTTCTGAAAAAAACATGTCGGATTTGCTTAAATTGGCAAATTTATATTTAGAAAATCCAAATAATACAAAGCTTTCCCAAAAACTAGCTGAAAATATCAAATGCATAAATGGATTTGAGCCAGATGGGACTACAGAAGGCTTCAATTATTATTGTCTATCTCGTTTAGCAGATGAATTATCATTAAATGATAAGAATTTGGCTGCTATAGACTTCCTGCTTACAGGCGAGCGCAAAGCCGGAATACCAGCTATTAAGTATACCTCTACAGAAGCCATTAATGCTCTATGCGGAGCTACTTTATATGAAAATAGCTCTAAAATCCTTTCCAAACTCACAAGATTGTTTTTAGATAAAGCTATTATTACGGCCAGTGATTTTGTAATTCATAGTGAAGGTAAAAGATTGCAGAGTATGGATGAGGAGGTGGTAGAGTTATTAAGAGAAATATATGGGCAAGATATAGAGTTATTTAACAAAATCACAGCTGACATTCCGGATAAATGGTTTCAAAATAATCTAAAAACAGCATCAGGAATATTATCTGCTTATGGTAGTGAAATTGAACCTAATGACCTGTTATTTTTTAAAGCTTATTTAAGCAGGCTACAGGAAATCCCGACAAAAGATATAGAAGAGATAACTAAGTCAACTGGCGAATGGGTAAAAGCTTTATCAAGTGTGATAGCCGATAGTAAAAAAGAGTTAAAATTTGAGCCAGGTAATATTTTAATTAAGTCAAATGTTCCAGAATTAAGTCAAATATATTATTCTGAGGAGCTGATAGATGCCATTCAAAATGGTGGTTTTGAGGATATAGGAGGTATGACAGAATTATTATCTATAAACGGAATTAAAGAAAGATTGGATAAAGGCGCTTATCTTAGTTATTCATGTTCTGAATATGATGATGAACTCCTTTTCAAAAATGGCATTAAAGAAGAATTATATTTATATGCAGCTCTTAAAAACGAGCCGAGATTTACACGTGAATTAGATCAATTAATAGCACATTATGAAGCCATACCCTCAAGGTTTGAAATATTGATAGATAATATTGAATATTTGAGAATTCATGGCCGTATAATTGGTAAAGATTTGCTTGATTCACCTCAGTATGAAAAGGTAAAAGAAAATCAGTTGGTAGAAGAAGCAAATAAACTTACGGGTCAAGATTACCGCAAAAGATTTTTAGAGTATAATATTGATAATATTGTACATGAAAGAAATGAGATTCATGAGGGTCTGCTGGAATTTCTAAAAAGGTATAAAGTGCTTCCGGATGAAGCAATTTTGTTTATTCCTCCCGGTAAACTAAATGAATATGTAGATGATGTAATTAAGTACTGGAATGATTCGGGCATTACCGAAGCTGAAAAAGCAGAAATTATTGATAAGGATGTATTGGAAAGAGCCTTAGAAGGCTCAAACGAAAACAGGCAGGATAAAAATTATGATCCTGAAAAATTTGAGTTTAATCACGCTCTTATCGCATTACTTGAACAGAATGGCCATAGACAGGATGAAAGTTTAATTGAGAGAGAAATACGCTTTGGATCATGGGATACTGCCAGAGAACTTATTGGCGATCTAATATTGCACCCTGAATCCCTTAATGCAGCAGAGTTATATCTTGGAGCGATTAAAAAAATTGGTTCTAACCTTGACCAGAAAATAGCGCCGGAATTTTTAAGAACTCTTTTTTCAGCTGAAGATCAGTTTCAGGAGATAAAGGCCCTTTACCTTAATGCCAAAGAAGAATTTGAAAAAACCTTGTCAGAAAATATCCACAGTAACCTTCTGATAATAGAAGCGGAAATGATAAAGCAAGGCAATATAATCCCTGAGTTCACTGATAATAACGGCAAGCCTTATTCAGAAATCCGCGCAAAAGCTATTGAGCTACTAGGTCAACCAGGGTTCCATACCCCACAAAACGCTCTTATGGCTGCTCGGAGGGAAACTGATACTGGTACTAAAGAAGCTACTTCAGATGGCAAAAATAGGCATGGCATGACCCCGACAGAAATGCCTAAAAGTGGAGGCACAACCCTTTTAGATAATGATAATAAAATAAAAGAGATTTTTGAAAGGAATAAAGCAACAGGTAAAGCAATTGCCTATGATACTCATATTCCTTTTTCGTCGGATGGAAGCGGGAAGGTGTATATTTATTTTTACGGGCAAAATAATAGCAATGTTACCGTAGAAAGTGTTAATTATAAAAATGACACAGAATTAAAACAGATTAATAACGCGATATTAAAATATTCCGGGTCTGATCCTTACCCTATTTTATCTAAAGCAGGGGAAGATTTTGAAGCAGTAAAAAGATTAATAGAACAAGCCAAACTGGCTCGTCCGGAATTAGAAGTAAGACTTAGAATCAATGATAAACCTGATACTAAAAAAGCTGATCAGGCAAGTGGTGGCGTAATTGGTAAAATCGTTGTTACCCCTGAGTTCTATGATCTAGAGGGCAAAAAAGTTGATGTAAAACTTCCTAAAGGAGAAGGTTCAAAATCTTTTGGTTACCGCCCTCATGCAGGTGGTATGGATGAAAGGGCAAATATTCAAGATGCAGCAATCCAGGCAGCAGAGCTATTGGAAATAAAGGTTATAATTCCAGTTGTTCAAAATCCGTTAGATTTAACACCGGATCGCATTCCTTTAAAGGATAGAAGCGGAGAAGAGCTTGGTCTTGGACGTCTTTTAGTGGAAGTTAAATCCGGTAACTCGTCAACGATTTTTAATGACCTAAAAGCCAAATATGAAGAAGCCCTAAAGAATTTTCATAGTGAAAAAATAGATAAATTCCCGGAAGAGATTACCCTTGAGTATGGTGAAGGAGAAAATAAAAAACAATATACATTCAAAACATCTGAATGTGGTTTTAGAAGTGGTGTCCCTGGTTCTTCTTTTGTTATCAGCGGTGAATGCATAGAAACAATAGCTAAGTATTGCGGAACCTATGCATATTATGATTTGGAATTAGAAGATAAAAAAGAGAAGGAATATGGTTCTGTAGATTTAAGAGACGTGGTAAAAAGCGCGAAAGTATTTGATATTTATAAGGAATTGCGAGCAAAATATGAAGAAGCATTAATTCACAAAAAGGAAGATGGGACAGAATTACCAAATGAGCTTATAATTGAATATGGCAAAGGGGAAAATAAAAAACAATATGCCTTTAGCACATCGGAGTTAGCTTTTAGAAAGGGTGGAGCTAATACTCTTTTAGTTGCGTGGGGTGAGAATATAAAAACTGCAGCTAAATATTGCGGAACATATGCATATTATGATCTTGAATTGCAAAAGAAAATAGATGGAGAGAATAATTTCTCAGAATTAAAGGCTATAGTAAAAAGTGATAAAGTAGATGATCTTTACAAAGAATTATGGGCAAAATATGAAGAAGCATTAATTCAGAAGAAAGAAAAAGGGTTAGAATTACCTGAGTATATTACTATTGAAAATGATAAAGGGGCAGAAAAGGTTAAGTCTCAATTTAAAACATCAGGATTAGCCTTTAGAAAAACTGGTCCTAATGTTTCCTTTGTTATTTTAGGTGAAGAAAATGTAAAAACCGTAGCTAAATATTGCGGAACATATGCATATTATGATCAAAATCTAATAAAGAAAACTGAAAGTGATAAATCAGCAGTTGACTTAGAATGTTATGACAAGAAACTTAATGTTATAGAGGCCTTAAGGAATCAATATGAAGAGGCATTAATTAACGAAAAAGATAGAGGAATTCCATTACCGGGAGAGCTTACTATTGAATATAGTGGGGATAAATACATATTCAGCACATCGGAGTTAGCTTTCAGGGAAAAAGGTTTTCTTGTTGTTTTTGGTGAGAATGAAAAAAAAGTAAATGATTTGAATCAAAAAATTCCTTCCAGATCAGAAGGCGAAAATTATTTTTCTAAAGTTTTAAAAGAAAAAGGCGCAAATGAAAAAACTGCAAGTGATTTAAAATCTAATGATGGAAAAACATTTGATGTTATAGGTGCTTTAAGGTCAGCTCATAGACAAGCGTATATAGATCAAGAAAAAGGAATTCCATTACCGGAATATTTGGAAATAACTTATGATGGTAAAGTACATAAGTTCAGCATGGAAGAATGTGCCGTTAGAAAGATGAAAACTGCAACCTGCTTTGTTGTTTTTGGAGAAAATGAAGCCAAGGCCCGTGAATTAATTAAAAAAATTCCTTATAAGCCAAAAATACAAGTTATGGAAATGAGTGATAAAGAACCCGAAGAGGTTCATTACCCTGATGGAGAGCAATCACAGTCAGAAGCGTCTGAAAAAGTTGATGAGAAGAAAAAGCCAGCTTCTGCTTTAGATAATGTGGTAGATTATATTATTGAGGCTAAAAACTCTCATGAGTTAGCTACTTTTGCTTTGGCAAAAAATAAAAATTTATGGAATCTGGAAATCAATGAAAAATTAAAAAAGAGAGAAAGAGGAGTATTTAAACTTAAGGCTTTTAATTTACCTCAAGGGGAAAACAAAGAATATTCGTATTTAGAAATAGCCGAAAGCCTTATAAGTTTAGGTTTAAATCCTCCAAGAACTTACCAGGCAAAAAAAGCAGAATATGAAACTACATTAACTGAAGATCAGAGAAACCTCCTATCTGAAATTCCTGAAAAAATAAAAACAAGAGAAGCGGCTTTTAAAAAAGCGCAACCTGCACCTGAATTGGTGATAGCACCTGTCCTAAAAATAGCAGTTATACCTGTAACTATAGAAGAAACTCCGGTCGAAGCAGAAAGCCCAGAAGCTGATATAGCTGAAGAATTGCCGAAAGAAAATCTCTTACCAACTTTTGAAAAGGAATTACTACATAAAGTTGCAGGAAAAATCGCAGCATTATCTTCTGAAATAAATCCAACTATTATCAGAATATATATAAATGAAGAATTTAAAGATCGCTCCGAATTTAAAAAGTTCGTTAGTAATTTAAACAACGAAATTGATAAATATTTTTATAGCATTTCCAGATCAGGAGAAAATAGTGGTAATGAACAAAAATCCCTTTTTGTTAATCTATTTGAAAATTATGATCCTCAAATTGATTTCAGGGAAAATTTAAAAACAGTTTTTGTAAAAACATATGGTTACGAAAATTATTTAGATTATCAGTCCAAAACTCTGGCAACTTCTTTTGATGTATCTGCAAGATATGTCTTTAATGAAAAAGAGTCAGGAATAGATACGGCACTTACAAGATTTGTAAAAGAAAATTCACAACTGCAATTGTTGAAAGAAAATGGTTCGGATCAGATAAAAATCAGCAAAGTTAAACAAACAATTAATCATACTCTAAGTGCCGCGGCGCGGAATGGGAAAAACGGAGATTTTGTTTCTGCTTTCACTGATAACAGTGAAGAGGGAATGCTCAGGAAGATCCTGAGATATAATGACGCGACATTAATAATAGAATATCTTAATGTTTGTTATAACAAGATTCAGGAAACGCCGGAAAAAGTTGATAATTTAATAAAAGAAAATTCTACAAAATTATTAAGTTTGTATAGTCAATATTTAGAGGAGAACCCAGGGAAAGAATCAATAATTTTTGAATCTGAAAAATTTGAAAGATATTCGCCTTTAATCGACAATAACGGCGCATTAAGAGTAAAATTTGACGCTTATAAAAGCAAATCCTCTAATGGAAAAACGGCTACAGAATCATCCTGGGAAACTAGTTTTTTACAAAAACTTGATAACATAAAAACAAAATATGAAGGAAAAACTTTATATTTTGATGTTGATAAGTCCGTTGATAAGATCACTGGCAAGATAATTATACAAATTGGTATATGGAAGAACAAGACAGAAAAAACTCACATTAGTAAACTAACAGAAAGCTTTCTTAATGCTAACGAGGCAGATGCCTTTATGCAGAAGGTTACACAGCAGCTGATAAGCAAAGAATTTGTTAATAGAAAAGAAAACCAAGCCGCCAATATATCAAATGGCGAACCTGCAGTTCCCCAAGCAAACCCGTTACTACCGGAAGATCCAGCAAAAAGTTTTAAATCCTATAATAATTTAGAGTATTTTAGATATTCGGATAAAGAAATTGAAGAAATAGAGAATTCACCAGAGTATGAAGAGAAAGTAGCCCGTTTAACTAAAGCTCTAGGGCCAAAAATAACATTTGGTACTGGAAATATTATTTATATATATGACGAGTTTACCCAAGGCGGTGAATTGCTTGTAAGTGCTAATTATAATATAACTAAAAAAGTTATAGCAGAGATTGATCTTGAAAGATTAAAATTTGAAAAGGGTTATTCAAGCGGTGTTGAAGAGCTAATAAAAAAATATATAACTGATAATAACCAGTCTGAAAAATATTCTTCATGGCTTAATGAAACCAGAAATAAATTAGGTGCATTAAGTATTCAGTATAATTCTAATCTTGAGACAGATAGTACTTTTTTAAAGAAGCAAAAAGCAGATGCGTTATACAGTATAATTTATGAGCTGGCTTTTTTACCGGAATATAAAATCAAATTTCTTATAGACAATGAACTATTACAGGTTTTTATTAATCTTAAAGAAATTGATTATAAAACGAAGTTTAATTATTTTAATTCAGGAAAATTTTCCGTTGATAATAATCAAATTTATGTAGCATCAGTTGATGCTGAAACGGCAAAACATGAGATTAATCATGCGGTGAGTGTAGCAAGCGCTACTATAATGCTTGCAGAAGCAAAAAATGATAAAAATCAGCAGGCAGAACTGCCCTCACAAATTATAAAATGGAAAAATGAGGTCGCTAAATTATTAGCTAATCCAATATTTCAGGAATATAGGATTATACTACT
This sequence comes from Alphaproteobacteria bacterium, assembly GCA_031426355.1. Taxonomy (GTDB): domain Bacteria; phylum Pseudomonadota; class Alphaproteobacteria; order Rickettsiales; family UBA8987; genus JANPLD01. The sequence goes on from JANPLD010000022.1 coordinate 19,095, forward strand.
TGCTCCTAATGATAGCAATCAGGAGGCAGCTCAGCAGATATATGAGAGGCACACTCAGTTATTACTAGAAAAAAAGTCAGATAGTGAAATATATAAAATCCTAAAAAGGGAATTCGGTCAGTATGAAGGGAAAGATAAATTATGGCATGAAGAAATAAATGATAATTATGTAAATTATCATGTTGCAAAACATATACGTAACAGTGGTTATAGTGTTTCTGATCTTACCGAAGAAGCGCTTGCACAATACATGATCGAATTTGATGAGGTGTTTGAATACACCAGAATGGCTTTAAACAATGAAGTAGAGGCCTGTGCAATTAGCTTTACATCTGCTGATGATTTTAATGATTCATTAATGGATGCAGTAGTACGCATTTTAAGTAATAGATATCCGGGAACTAAAAATTTACATGAAACATATGCAAAATACTTATTTAAATATTCGGAAAAATTCCTCTCTCCGGAATATTCAGAAAGATTTAAAAATATGCAAAGTAACTTTTCTTTACTTGATTTAAATAAAGTTGAAGGGCTTTCAGAGGAGTTAGACAATAAAAAAGAAAACAAAGAAAACCTTGACGAAAAGTTAATTGGAGCAGTTAAATCCGATAACCTAGCGGAGGCTAAGGCTGCTTTAAAAGAGGGGGCGAATCCAAATGTTTATTCTGATAAAGACCCGATAATTAATATTGCTCTGGATAAGGCTTTTGAATCAAAAAATTGGGATATTGTTGAAGCAATACTTGAATATGATGTTGATACCGGAGCAAAAGGCAAAAATGGAAATTACGCTGTTGCCAAGGTTATGCACAGGCTTACTTATCATGCTAATACTGGCGGGTATTCAGTTGAGAATGAAAATCTATGTAATAAATACATAGGAAAAATAATAGAAAAATCTTCTGACCTGAATTCTAGTTCAGGAAATTATTACCCGCCTTTAAGAGAGGCAGTAAAGTTAGGCAAGAATGACCTAGCAAAATTATTGATAGATAATAAAGCAGATTTTAATAAGCGGGTGAATTTTGGTGGAGGTGAATATGCAGCTTATAATTATGTGCAATATGCCATAACTATAGGTAATATTGAAGCTGCCAACATGTTTTTAGATGCCGGGGCAAAACCATGGCTAAATGAGCAGGGAAGACTAACTACTTTAATGAGCGCCATACATTATAACGCAACAGATCTGGCTGAAAGGATAATAAATTCTAATGCAGATGTAAATGCAGTTTCTGATGATGTGTTTACTAAAAACCGGGCCATCCAATACGCAATGGCTGCCGATAATATAAAGATCTTTAAACTGTTAATTGAGAAAAATGCAGATCTCAGTTTTACTGATTATCATGGCTATACATTGCTGCATTATGCTGTTTCTTGTAATAACGCTGAAATGCTGAAAATTCTTATAGAAGAATTTAAAAAACGCGGAATAAGTATTGATGCGCAAGATAATTATTTAAATACTGCACTAATAAAAGCAGTAAAACTTTGCAAAGAATATAATAGAGATGCTTTTATTGATTTGGCAAAAATTCTTGCTGAAGAAGGTGCGGATGTCAGGATCGAAAATAAAGAGGGTATGTCAGTTTATGATATAGCAAAAGAAAATGCTGATTATCATGGTGATACCGAGTTATATTATTACTTGCTGGCAAATCCCAATACTCCGCTGGATGAGAGAAGAACTATCCATAAATGTAAATATTCAACATATGAATTAGCTTCCATTGATTTTATAGAAAAGTCAGGTCTGACTATACCTGATAAAAGCAATTATGGCAAACAGGGAGAAGTTTATGAATATGGGGCGTTTTTAAACGTAGTTAGAAAAGCCGAAAAGTTAATAGACAAAATAGCAGAGGTAACAGGATCTAGTGTATCCAGTCTTGAAGAAAACAAAAATAGATCATCTTTAGTACAAAAACTTGTAAAAAATATCTATGAAACAAACGGTAATGATTGGGTAAATGCCTCAAATGAAGTAAATAAAACATCTGATCTACAGATATCAGATATTAAAGATATGGTGCATTACGTTACCAATATAGTTATAATGCCTGAATATATCGCAACAGAGTCACGAAGACAAATATTTGATACAGAATACAGAGGAATAGAAACAATAAGGAATGATAATGCCCTGGCGTTATTTGAGAAATTATTTTTAGATAGAAAAGTGAGTTTTACATCTATTAAAGAAATTTCCGATGCATGGCATGAAAAAATATTTAATCTGGAAGATATCACCAGAACCATAATTCCTAAAGGTACTTGCTTCAGTATATTGAAAGGCCCTGAAGAACTAGAGAATGGTTTTTATAAAACCCCAAATAAAAATATAGTTTTTAAAGAAGTTACCAGTACTCAAGATCTAGAGAGTATTGGAAAAAAAATGCATACCTGCGTTGGCGGTAAAGCAAACGCTCTTTTGAGTGGGAAATATTTTGTTTTTGCTTTTTATGATTCTAAAACAATGAAGCCTACTGCTACCGCAAGGTTTTCAAAAGGTAGTGAAAATAATTTAATTCTCCACGACTTTACCGGCCCTAGTAATAACAGAAGTTTTCCAAATGGTGAGCGTGAAGTTTATGAGTGGATATTTAAGCAAATTAGGGAAGGAAAATTTACCCTGGATTTTTCAAAAACCGGAAATGTAATACCTGAAAGTCAAAGGCAAAAAATGACTCTTTCAGAAGAACTTGCTGAAATGATAGGGTTTTATCCTGAAGGTGAGATCGAGGTTGAAATTGAAGGTAAGGACGGTAAAAAAACAACTCAGAAAATTAAGATTAATAATTGGGATAGGGCATTTCAGATATTAGCAGGTCCGAAGGGATTGGTAGCTTATGACAATTTAGGCAATTTAAAAAACCCTCCCGTAGTAAGGAATAACCCGACTCTATCTGATGATGGAAAGCTTAATAATGCAGGTGTATATGTGCTTCCTAGCTCAGAAAGGAGCGGAAACCTAAATGCCCAGGAATATCTACAAAAGCCAGCATTAACAGAGGATGAAATCAGGGCAAAACAACCGGGTATAAAGGATGAAGATATTCAAGAAACTCTATGGAAATCCAGTTTAAAAGGGATAGCATGGGGCAATATTGAAAATCATTCTAAATTCAGGGTTGATCTCTATCCCGAAGTTGATAGAAAAATGGATGCTCTAACAGCATTTTTAAAAACATATAAAACCGTCGGAAATAATTATAAAATCACTGAAAGTGAAGATAAGCTCATTTTAGAGATCTTTTCTAAAGAAGGAGAAAAACTTGCTGAACATATCACCGGAATAAAACCGCAGGAAAAAACCACCCTCGAAAACCATATCAGAAAAACCGCCGAGGATTTTGTTATCTTAACACAAGAAGAAAAGGATAAATTTACTCCTGTTTTAGAAACGACAACTGATGCTTCAGAGGTTATAACCCTTATCAAAACAGAAGAGAAAAATAAAACGCCAATAGAAATAAAATATGAAGAGCTAGAGAAAACTTTGAATCCTGAAGCATTTTCATTTTTAAATCCTCAAAGGATTTATTTTGAGGATAGGCCTATTAAAAATCAGGCGGAATTTGCAAAAAATTCTCTGATAGAAACCAGAGAGCTGGCAAATAAGTTAACGAATTTAAATCCTGATGATTCTGATCTTGCTGAAAAATTATTTAAGCTGGCATTGCTGCATAGAGATAGGGTAACTGACCGTACTGCAGGAGAGCCAGAATTTATGTGGGAGACAGAAGAGAAAAATATCCCGTGGAGATCCGGTTCAGCCTCACATTCTATTGAAAATTATAAAAATTTGCAATATCCTCTTATATTGAAGGAGTTAGGATTTATAACGCCAGATCCAACTCAGGAAGATTATGCATCTTATCAAATTTCTTCCCAACCTGTTGATGGAATTCAAGATGAAGTTAAGATAAAGTATCTTAATAAGGCTAGTAAAGCTGTTCTAATTGATTATCCGTCTTCAGAAATCATAAAGAAAAAATCACTAGAATTAAGCGAAGCTTTAAAAAGTCTATTGAAAAATCAATATGAAAATGAAGAAAGCTTTTTAAAAGATATCTCAAAACTTCTTTATTTTTCTAGGTATGTTCCCCTGGATGAAATGAGCGCCTCCACAATAGACATGCTCTCAAAAGCGTTCTTGCAAAAAAGCGGCTATGATTTTTCTCCTTATGCTTACCAAAGCGAGATCAGTTTTGATATCAAAGCCATGCTCTCTGACACTCCGGAGAAATTCTATGAATGGTTTAAAGAAAAATGTTACACTAAACTTCCGCACGCAAAAATATATCAGGAGACTTCTAAAGTTAATCCGCCAGCTATGCCAGCGAAATCTTCAGTTCCAGGCGCTAGCCAGAACAATCCTGTGGATATTAATCCATTCTCTGAATATATTACAAAATTAAAAGAGCTGCAAAACAGAGTTGAAGAAACAGCAAACAATGAAACGGAATTTAAAAAAGCCCGTGCTGATTTTGATAATTTTGTCAGGACAAACTTTGATACCCATCATTATACATATAACCTTCTTGACTTGTTAATTACTTCTGAAAAAGGAAATTATAAGCTTGTTGATGAAATTATTAATTCATTGGAAAGAAGTATTGCAGGAAAAACCTTGGCTCCACTGCAATTGTTAGAATTCAAAGAAAATTTCAATGGCATTTTGGCTAAACGCCTTATCCGCACGGCTGGATCATATATGGTGGGTAACTTCCCGGAATTTTACCCAAGTATTCTTGAGTTTGTTAATTCCCGGGCATATTCACCTGAACAGGTCTTGGAGGCTTTTATATTAGCTTCCGATAATCAGGTAAATGTTGATACTATAAAATATATACTCACCGGAGATACCTCACATATAGAAACGCTGGATGGGTTAAAGGTCAAAAAAGATTTACCGCTTATAGGAAAATTAAACATCACACAAGATGATCTGGCAAGATTACTGGAATATATAAGGTTTGATGATAAAACCATCACTTTCTTGGAGCAAATCCCCGGTGGTAGAGAAGCTATAACTGCAAGACGCCTGAAAATATCTCTAACAGAAGCGGTACAGAAAGGTGACGTAGAAACAGTCAGCGAGATATTAGAAGCAAATAAGAAATTAGATGTTAATTATTCATTACGTAGAATAAAGAATATTGGCGCCGAATCTTTGTTAGATCTAGCGCTTAAGACCAATCATAATGGTGAGATCGCCATTATGTTGTTGCAGAGAGGAGTAAATAATTATCTGCTGAATGAGACCAATATAAATGCATTTGGTCAGTTCCCTGATGATCAGGTAAAAAGAATAATAGATCTGGTAATTGAAAGTAATTTCAAAATAAAAGTTAACGCAGAATCTCTTTATGAGATTTTAAAAGGAGTTGTGGCTCCAGATGAGCAGCAAAATAACTGGATAAAATTATATGATTTTGTTAAAATACAATTGGAAGAAGTAGAGCGTACAAAAGGTGAGAACGTAAGCGAAGCAGTTGCTGGCTTTGAAAAGGAAGTTTTATATTATTTATCAAACAAAAGTTTTTATAAAGATGAACAGCAACTTAACGTATATAAATATCTTGTAGCTAATAATGATTTTTTCTTCCCTAAGAATATATTTCTTGATCCAAAAAGCGAAGAGACCGCAAAAGATATCTTTACTCACTATAAACGACCATTTGAAATTGATAACATTTTGGAGGTTCCCGGTGTTAGTGAGGCATTAACGGCCATAAATTTACTTAGGTCTAATCTGTCTAAACCAGAAGATATAGATATAATTACAAAGCGTAATGGAAAAGAAACAAGCTTATACGAAGAGATAAAGTTATCTTTAAGTAAAGGGGCATCATTATATGCTTATAGAAAAGATGAACCTTTAGTTACTCTAAAAGACCTAATGCTGCAATATGCAGAAAAATTTGATGATAGTAGATTTGAAGAATTAGTTGCCCAATATGATGTAGCTATTCCGAGCAAATGGGAACTGGTAGAAGATGAAGTTACCGCGCTCAAAAATTGGTTGTTGAGGGAAGCAGGTGTTAATAACGTAGCACAACTTGGTAAAGGGAAATTAAGTGGTAAAAATTTAAAAGAACTGCCTTTCGTTCTGATTGACTTTTCCAAATTTCCGGCTGAGATCAACCAAGCCATATTATGGGAAAAAGCCTATGAGAGGGTCGGGGTAGATTACCGCTTGGTATATCTGCAAGAGCAGGCGTATCTTGTTCTGGTTGGGCAGCACCCGCATCCTGATATGACTATTGAAAAGATGTTACGTGATATGAAGGTCGCTCCGGAAGATGTATTTGAAATTATCCCCCAGGAATATCTTAATTCAGAAATAGATGAGATTGTAAAATACTGGGATGAACTAGGGCTTAGTGAGCTGGAAAAAACAGAGATAATAACTGACTCGAAAGCTATTGAGATGTCTTTATATGCCAATCCGGTAGAGGGTATTCCTTCAATCCATGCGCTTAAAGTACTGATAGCAAACAGCTCTGATGTTGAATTACCTTTAGAAGAGGCTATAGATTTACGCCATTGGGATGCTGTCGATCTGATGATGGATAACAGGTCGGACTCGCTAGACAGTATAACAAAAGCAATTTTTAAGGAAGCCCAAAAATCAGAAATACCCTTAACCATACTAAAGAAATTCGCAAATCTGGATTTTAGAGGGGAACCAACCGAATCGCTAAAAAACCGCTATCTCGAGGCGCGTGCAGGAATAGAAGGGAAAACCTATATTGCAACCGGCGTTTTTAAAAATAATATTACAAATATCGAAAAAGCTTTTGCGTCTTCATCTGATAACCAATCAATTCTTACAGGTAACACTGGTAATAAGGAAGTAACTGGTCGCCCAGACCGCCCGCTAATGCCCGATACCGGAAGCTCTCAAGGGGGTGGCGGTGATCGCGCGCCTGAGCCTTTAAATTTCGATAAACTAGAGATTCTATATAATGCTATTACTACAGCTAAAAACCTTAATGATGATAATAAGCAAACTGCAATAGATAAAGCGCAAGCAGAGTTTGATAAATATCTTGCATCAGGCGGGCAGGCTCAAATATCAAATTACAGTTCAAAAGGTATTTTTAGCAGAATTTTTGATGAGAAAAAATATGATTTTGCCGATGAATATATAGCCGCCGTAGCACGTCTTGAAAAACAGAATATTTTAGTTGAAAAAAATACCATATCAACCAAAGCATCTGATCAGTTGAAATGGACTTTCTCAACAAGATTAATGGAAGCCATTTTACAAAATGCGGAAACATATGATAGTGAGCTTGATTTAATTACCAAAAACCAAATAAAATATGACCTTCAGCAGGGTATCAGGTCTTTTAATTCATTAAATGTCGGGGGAAACTATTTTTTAGACATGTTGTTAGACCCGAGTGAAGATAGAAAATTTGAGGTGATTGAACTTTTATTGCTTGGGAATGCTGAAGAAGGAATTGATAAAATAAATCTTAAAGCTGGCGAAATAACCCAGATCATATCTCAATTCAGTTATCAAGGGCAGGATATCAAGAATATATTGAAACTATTCTTAGATAAGGGATTAATAAAATATTCTGATATCACCGGTGATGAGGCCAATAAAATTCTGGAAGGCTTACTTAATAGATATAATGAAAATTATTTTGTAGAGCTTTATGAAAATGGTGTAAGATTCTCTGGCACTAACAGGAATTTTTTCAAGATCCATGATAAAATAACTGACCCTGTTTTATTGAAAAAAGTAGCATTTGATATTATAGATAATCTGGATGTTAATGACGCCCATGTTGAGAAAGACTTTATCGAAAACATAGCCGCTGCATTGAAACGGCATTCAGATCTGCAAAAAGCTCAACTTTCGAAATTAGCCTATCCCGGGCTTGAAGAGGTATATAGTGAAATTATTAATCATTACATCAATTACATAAACGCAGAATATCAGGATACTACGCCAACGAATTCAAATAAGCGAAGTGATTTCTTTTGGAAATTGGAACAAAGCGGTATTAGTGATAGCTATCCGGAATTTATAAAAAAATTATCTGATTCAAATGAGCAGGATAAACAAACTGGCAGAATCTTACCTAATTCAGGAAATCTAAAGTTTAACAGATTAAAAGAATTATATCAGGGCATTTTATCTTCTGATAAAGAAAATCTTCAGGAAGCACACAACGCTTTTGACAATTACCTTAAAGAAAACTTTAAAAATATTAACGCACTACAAAATCTGCTCAATCGTGTGATCAGTGATTATGGGCTGAATGAAGAATTTTTTAATTCATTAAAACGCAATAAAAATACAGAAAATGGCGTAAATGATGAGCAGTTTAAAAAAATTGAACTTCAATTTAATTTTTTATTAGCAAAGAACCTTTTTGATTATTCCGCTGAATATTTATTGGAAAAGAGCTTGCCTGATAAAGAAGCCCGAAAATTATATATTCTTGAAACAATAAAATTCTATGATTCCCAAGCTTTTTCAGGAAAAGAATTTTTATCTAACATCATAAACATTACTGCAAGAAATAAAACTGAAAAAGCAGCTGCACTCCTTATATTATTAGGAGATTCTGATCATGGAATAAATAAACCGCCCATTAGCAAAGAAGATTTTATAAATACTTTAAAATATTTTTCGGAAAATAGAACTTTCCTTGATATATCGTGGATTACAAAAGCTATTATAGAAAATAATCAGGTTGGATTTAACGAGATAAATATAGAAGATTCTGATCTAATATTAAGATCCGTTTATCCAAATGATAACGACTATTTAAAGAAATTATATGAAGAAGGGTTTAGGTTTAAAGCAGACATGCCCCTATACAGTCTTTTCAAAGTACTGATAAATAATGAAAATCAGGAAGATATTAAATTTTTTAAAAATGTCATTTTTGATATAATTGATAGGGCTGATCCTATTGCAGATAAAGAAATTATATCCCGGAATATACGAGTACTATTAGATTTCACTAAAGATAATCCTGTCTCTACAATAAAATGGGATTTTGCAGATCATTACGAAGAATATATTAAACAAAACTTTAAAACGTCAGCAGAAAAAGAAGGGTTTTTCTTCTATTTATTGGGAGATTTATCCATTAAGGAAAAGATAAATCTTAATTTCCTTGTGCGGTTCCCGGAAGGCAAAAAAGTTTTAGAAGAATATTCTTTGAGGATAGCATTATCAGAAGCTGTTTCAAAATCTGATATATCAAAAGTTAATGAAATATTACTTCATGTAACTTTTGATAAGAAGAATGGTCTTCTTATATTAGAATCCGCAATGGACAATAGCGATTTTAGCATTATTAAAACGCTTCTGGAAAAAGGTGTAAATACCAACTCACTGAATTTTGAAAGAATCGAAAAGATTTTAGGTTTGCCGGAAACTGAAGCCCGCGAAATATTAAGCTTAGTAATTAAAAACGGGCTAGAACCTGATGAAAGATTATGCATAGAGGTTTTAAAGAAAATTCATTCTGGCAATTCTGATAAAGACGAAACATCAAGGGAAGCATGGCAGGCATTATATGATTCTATAGAAAGCAAGCCAAGTAATGACAGGCTCTTACATTTTGGAATAAGAAATTTCAGAGCAAATTATAAAAACGAAAATGATGTTAGGGTTTTAGAATATCTTGTTAATATAACAGATTTTCCCCTTAGATATAATGAAGTTTTAGGGAATGAATTACATTTAAGGGTAATGAATGATATATTTATTTCAAGCAGACCATCTATTGGTTATGCGGAAAAAGATGAGATGCCTGAAGCCCAAAAAACTTTGGAAATAAAAAAACTTTTAGAAAAAAATACTGATCTGATTAATCAAGGGCAAACCCCTGAAGATATTTATTTGCAGGTAAAATCTGATCTGGATAGTGCTCTGCTAAATGGGTATGATGTTGATTTTAATGCATTGAAACCAATGCAAACCTTAAGAAAAAGCATTGAGAATTATGCGCAGCTAAGTCGTGACTTCAGATATACCGATCTTCTTGCACATCTTGATGCAATTCCAACTAAATGGGAATTTGTTCAGGAAAAAGTTAATTATTTGAAAGAAGGTTTTGCAAAAGATGTTCTAACTAGCGGCATAGCATATACAGATGATCATGGTTCTCTCAGCGATAATAAGGTTATTGTTGATAAGCTGGGTAAATATTTAGATTCAGAAGAAAATAAAGTTATAATGTTGGATAAAGGGCTAGGCTTCCTGACTGCCTTGATAGATCTTGAAACCGGAATAATAGATCAAGAAAAACTATATGAAACAGCTTATAAACTGGTTGGTGAAAACCCTCGCCTGATATATTTAAGAGGTCTGGCGGCTAATATAATAAAAGAGAATAAAGACGTTGCTGTTCAGCAGGCTAAGATGGAAGAGTTTATTAGGAAATATAAAATCCCTGCTGATGAATTATCTGAAATTCAAAAGCCAGCCCCCCTTAAAAAAAGCGAAGAACTTCCAAATGTACAAGTACAGCCCGGTAGATACGGCAAGCCTCCTTTTACATATCCAGATGGCGAAGGCAAAGGTGCTAACCTTGGAAATTTACCTTCATCAGTTCTAGCCAATGATACTGACGTTAAAGTTGAAAGAAAGTTTCCTAAAGGATTGCAAGACTTCATCTCTGCTCACAAAATTGATACAAGCAAATTACCTGAGAATGAACAACAAAACACCAGGAATTACCTTAATAAAAATTATGTAATACATAAATTATCGAGATTTGATTCTTATGTTGAAACTTTAATTGAGGCAGCCGAACTTCCGGTTAATGATTTTGCTGTGAACAAACTCAAAAGGGCATTAAAATCTGATCTTGGCTTAAGTAATGAAAACACTTCAAACCAGAATTTCCATCAATATCTGGCAAATCTGATTTTTGATAATGATTTAACAAGAGCAGAAGTTGCAAATATTTGCGAAGTTAAATTCGATATTTTAAATTCTTGGTGCAAGGATCAGCTTCCAACAGCAGTATCATTAGATAAACTGATCAATGGGCTCGAGATTATTGGCATAGAGCAACCTAAAATTCTTATAATATCCAATAAACATAAATCTGCATTTGAAACAAGAAGACCAAATTACCAGTATCTAGCGCAAAAGCCAAAACAAAAAGAAGAATTGCATGAAATTCTTTATGATGATCTGCTTAAGCTGACAAAATATAAAGACGGTACTTCTAACGCTGAAGCTTCTGATAAAGAACTAATAATAAAACGCATAAGAAAAAATCTTGATAGGCTGCTTTACCCTGATTCTAATAATGAAGAAGATAAAATCCTAATAGAAAAGTTTGATTTTAATTATAAAACTACGGTTACCGGTAAAGTAAGCAGTGCTCAAACACATAATAGAAGCTTTACCGCTTTATTGAATTATCTAAACTATCCTGAGGAAGCAAAGCTTTTAAATTTGCATGAGAAAATTATTAATGATTTAATAAAAGCTGCTTCAAAAGGAGCATTATATTTTAATTATCGTTCTGATGAAAAATCAGAAAGTGATGATTTATCTAGGGTTGAAATATCAATTTATGATTCTGCTTTTAAAGCTATAAAAGGTAATAATTCCCCTGTAACATATTCATTCATGGTGCCTTCTGACAAAGTCGGGCAAACCAAAATATATATAGAAAACCATGCTAAAAATTTGAATTTAGAAAACCTTACGGATGAAGTCAGGATAAGAACTTTCTTTGAAAAGTATAATCCCGCATCTTATAAAATTTCAGTAAGCAAAAAAAATCCAGAAGTTACGCTTTATTTCTATGATCTTAATGGCATTCCTATAAAACCAGAAGGAAAACCAAAAATAACTATACGTAAATTCCCAGGAAATGTTGAAGCACAAAATAATTTTGTAGAAACAATCAATAATGTCGCATCAGCAGAATTTGGTGCAGTTGAAAAAGAATATCTTACTAATGCCGCTGAAAAAGCAGACGCTGTTTTAAAAGGTAGCCGTGGAAATTATTATGCAATAATAAATTCAAACAAGGTAAATGATAATTATACATTTTCCCCAGTTAAAGATGCGGCAGGTAGTACATTCATAGATGTAAAATACAAAGCCAGCTCAACAACGGAATTTAAAATAAGTGCTGACAAAATTAAAAAAATACCGGGGAAACCATTTATCAATACGGTTAGAATTCCTTACGTAGGCAAAGATGGTGAAAAATCCATTCGCACTGAATTAAAATCCATATTCAATGGTAAAAGCCCTTCAAGCTTTGTTAGAAATATGTCAACCGGGGAAACCGGAGCTTCTCAAACCACACCTTATCCTCCTCACAAGATCTTATACAATCTCCTCTCACAGGAAACCATGGATCAAGAAGAGCGTGGTCTGGCATCTGATATTTTAAAAGGGCTAAAGGAAAACTCCATAAAAGATTTTGATTATAGTTATAGGGATGAAACAAAAGACGGGCTAGGTTTTGACCAATTATTAAGAAATCATAATTTTAATGCAGAAGCTGAAATTTTCGCGCAGAAACTATCTGAATTGCACAAGGTAGAAAATCTAGATCCGCTTGTTGTGGAGTATTTTAAACTCATCAGTATTAATCACACTCTGGCTGAGCAATTAGGATTAAAGATCAGTTATATTAAGAAAAAAGGAAATCCTGAAGAGAAACAAACTCTTCCTGACCTTATTTTGCAGCA
>JANPLD010000023.1:0-41872 GCA_031426355.1 Alphaproteobacteria bacterium
TGCTGAAAGAAGATTTGAAAACCCAGCTGGGGGCGATGAAATATTCGTTCATAGTGCAGTTCTTTTACCTGATAGGTATATATTTTATTCTGGAATCGTTTGGCTCGCCTAGCAATATCCTTGGTTATATAGTGGTGTTCCTGATAGCCAATATTGTGGCTATCATACCTGTTTCCGTTGGGGGTATAGGCCTGAGGGAATATACGTATGTTACCTTTGCCGCGATAATGCTCCTTGATAAGGATATTGGGGTTGCGGCGTCGTTCCTATTCTATCTTATATATAGCACAGTGGCTTTGCTGGGGTTTGTGCCTTATCTGTTCCTTAATAAACTGGATGCAATGCAGATAAAATTCTTTGATTATAGGCACTCTGAAGCTTATAATGAGGCTCACAAACATTTAGAGGAGCCTTCTCACAATGAAAATAAAGATCCCACAGAACATCCTTGATGACAGGCCGGAAATAGAGCTTGATCCGCCGCTTGGTGAAAAGAAAGTATTGCTTCATTCATGCTGCGCCCCTTGCAGCGGCGAAGTGATAGAGGCAATGGCTAAGGCCGGGCTGGACCTGACCATCTATTTTTATAACCCGAATATCCACCCGAAAAAGGAATATGAGATTCGTAAGTCTGAGAATAAAAGATACGCGGATAAACTGGGGCTGGAGTTCATAGATGCTGACTATGATGTGCAGGAATGGTTCTACAAGGCGAAAGGTATGGAAAATGAACCGGAGCGCGGTAAAAGATGCACCATGTGTTTTGATATGAGGTTTGTCCGCTCGGCTGAATATGCCAAGGAAAATGGTTTTAAGGTATTTTCAAGCTCACTTGGTATTTCCCGCTGGAAGGATATGGAACAGATAAACGGTTCTGGGCTTAAGGCGGCAGAACTTGTAGGGAATGTTGAATACTGGACATATAACTGGCGTCGTGAAGGCGGCGGCGCGCGTATGTATGATATTGCGAAGCGTGAGGCTTTTTATAAGCAGGAATATTGCGGGTGCATATATTCACTTCGGGACACTAATGACTGGCGCGAATCTAAAGGTAGAGAGAAAATAGTTATTGGTGAAGAATATTATGAAGAAAAACTTGAGCAATAATTAACTCAAGTATATTAGTAGTGTGAATTCAAAAATAAAATCATCCATGAAAAAAACCATATTAACTCTTATGACAATCTGTTTTATCGGCTCTTCAGGGCCAGCAAATGCGGTTACGGTGGGTGAAGATGCACCTGATTTTAAGACCAATGATGTTAACGGGGCGGAATTCTCACTATCTGCACAGAAGGGTAAGATAGTTGTTCTGGAATGGACAAATCCACAATGCCCGTTCGTTAAGAAGCAGTATGATTCGAATAGCATGCAGGCTTTACAGAAGAAATATACTGAAGCAGGTGTTGTATGGGTATCAGTAAATTCTTCGGCTGAAGGCAGGGAAGGTTATCTTGCGAGTGATTCTGAAGCGAAAAAACTTATTACTGACAAACAGGCTTCCTCAAGTTTTTATATAAGGGATAGCATAGGTGATATTGGTAAATCATTCAGGGCGACCACTACACCGCATATGTTCATAATTGATAAAAGCGGCAAGGTTGTTTACGCTGGCGCGATAGATTCTATCCCATCTGCTAATAAAGATGATGTTGCGAAAGCGGAGAATTATGTTGCTGTGGCTTTAGATGAACTTCTTGCAGGTAAAGAAGTGACTAAGCAGAATACAACGGCTTATGGGTGTTCAGTTAAGTATTAGTTTTACTATTTATAAGTAACTTTCAGGATTTCATAACTTCTTTTGCCACCTGGGGTTTGAACGTGCACTGTGTCACCTTCTTCCTTGCTAATTAGGCTGCGGGCTATTGGGGAAGTTATTGATATTTTGCCTTTTTCGAGGTCAGCTTCATATTCGCCAACTATCTGGTATTTCTTTTTCTCTTCGGTTTCTTCATCAATAAGTTCTACGGTTGCGCCGAAGACGACTTTATCGCCTGAGAGTTTTGATACGTCGATTATCTCGGCATTGGCTATGATGTTTTCCAAATCCTGGATCCTGCCTTCAAGGAAGCTTTGCTTATCGCGTGCGGCATGATATTCGGCATTTTCCTTAAGGTCACCATGGTCGCGGGCTTCTGCTATCTGTTCGATAACGCTAGGGCGTTCAACCAGTTTCAAATGTTTATGCTCTGCTTCAAGTTTTGAGAAACCTTCTGTAGTGATCGCGATTTTGCTCATAAATATTACCTAATATTTTTAACCGTAACTTTGGATTGTCCTTACTTCAAAATGATCCTGTTTGCTTATCTCTTTGAGTGACTTGATAAGCTCCATAGCTCCATGTGCAGTAGTAGTATAAGGGATTTTCTGGATTAGGGAAGTGCGCCTGATACTGAAGCTGTCACGCAGGGATTTTTCTCCTTCAGTCGTATTTATAACAAGCTGGATATTACCTTTGATAAGCATATCAACAATATGCGGGGAGCCTTCAGTTACTTTGTTTATCCTTTCCACAACAATATTATTATCTGACAGGAATTTTGCAGTTCCTTTGGTTGCATATAGTTTATAGCCCATGCCGATGAGTTCGCTGGCTATATTCACCATGTATTTCTTGTCATCATCCTTAACGGAAATGAAAACATTTCCGCCTTTTGGTAGTGTGCTGTTGCAACCCATCTGCGCTTTTGCATAAGCGAGCGGGAAGGTGAGATCAATACCCATTGCTTCGCCTGTTGATTTCATCTCAGGGCCGAGAACCACATCACTTGAGGTGAATTTATTGAACGGGAATACAACTTCCTTCACTGCAAAATGTTTGAGGTTCAGGAATTTTTCTTCCGCTTCTTTTATATTTATGAGCTTGCTGAGTTTCTCGCCTGTCATAACCAGTGCGGCGATCTTTGCTACTGGAATGCCGGTTGCCTTGGCAACGAATGGAACTGTACGGCTTGCCCTAGGATTAACTTCGAGAATATATATTTCGTTATCTTTTATAGCGAACTGGATATTAATGAGACCTTTAACTTCCAAAGCAAGGGCAATAAGCCTTGCCTGTTTTTTCAGTTCTTCAATAACATCCCTTTTAAGGGAGTATGGCGGGATAGAACATGCGGAATCACCCGAGTGAACGCCTGCCTGTTCAATATGTTCCATTACGCCGGCGATGAATACATCTTTGCCGTCACATATAGCGTCAACATCAATCTCAGAGGCATTTTTGAGGAAGCTATCAAGGAGAACCGGGCCGCCTTCAAAAGCGTCTTTATTGTCCCTGATATAATTTTTAAGTTCCTGCTCATTATTTACAATTGCCATTGCCCTACCGCCCAGAACAAAACTTGGGCGCATAACAACGGGGAAGCCGACATCAACGGCTTTTTGTAATAAATTTTCATTGGGGAAGCAGATATCGTTTTTAGGCTGCTTAAGATTTTTTTCTGTAATGAAATCTTTGAATAGCTGCCTGTCTTCAGCAAGCTGGATGGATCTATTGGAAGTTCCGAGTAAAGGAACGCCTGCATTTTCAAGGTCATGGGCAAGTTTAAGAGGAGTTTGCCCGCCGAACTGTACGTTAACGCCAAGCAGGTTACCTTTGCTTTGTTCGAGGTGAATTATCTCAAGGACGTCTTCAGTTGTCAGGGGTTCAAAATATAACCTGTCAGAAGTGTCGTAGTCGGTTGAAACAGTTTCAGGGTTACAGTTCACCATTATGGTCTGGATATTCCTTTCGCGTAGCGCGAAACATGCGTGAACGCAGGTATAGTCAAACTCTATTCCCTGACCGATCCTGTTAGGGCCGGAGCCGAGGATTATAACTTTCTTTTTATCATCAGGCTTGCCTTCGCAGTTAGTAACTTTAGTTACATTATCCTTTTTATAGGAAGCATCGCGGTAAGTAGAATACATGTAAGGTGTTGAAGATTCGAACTCGCCTGCGCAAGTATCAACCCTTTTAAATACCGGGCGGATATTATTTTTATGCCTTATTTCCCTGACTTCCTTCTCCCTTTTGCCGAGAAGTTGCGCGAGCCTTTTATCAGAGAAGCCATGTTTTTTGAGGTATAGAAGTGATTCAGGGTCTTTGATATCAACTTCACCTTTTTTAACGCCTTCTTCGAGATCAACTATCTTTTTGATCTGTTCAAGGAACCATTTATCCCATTCGGTAAGTTCAGCAACTTTCTCAATTGTGTAACCTTTTCTGAAAGCCTGGGCGATGAGGAGAATTCTTTTTGGGGTTCTTTTTACGAGCTGGCCTTCAAGGTCGGCGTCGTCTTTATCGTTTAGGCCGCATAGGCCTGTTTCAAGTGAGCGAAGGGCTTTCTGTAAGCTCTCACAGAAATTACCACCCATAGCCATAGTTTCGCCAACTGATTTCATGGCGGAGGAAAGTATCTGATCTTCACCGGAGAATTTCTCAAAAGTGAATCTTGGTATCTTTGTAACTACGTAATCAATTGATGGCTCGAATGATGCAGGAGTGGTTTTGGTGCAGTCATTCTGGATCTCATCAAGAGTATAACCTACAGCAAGTTTAGCCGCAACTTTTGCTATAGGGAAGCCTGTTGCCTTGGAGGCAAGGGCAGAAGAGCGGGAAACCCTAGGGTTCATCTCAATGACTACTAGCCTTCCGGTTTTTGGATCAACGCCGAACTGAACGTTACTGCCGCCAGTTTCAACGCCTATCTCGCGCAGTACCGCGCAGGATGCATCACGCATTACCTGATATTCTTTATCTGTAAGTGTGAGAGCCGGGGCAACTGTGATCGAATCACCGGTGTGAACGCCCATCGGGTCAACATTTTCGATAGAGCAGATGATTATGCAATTGTCGTTTTTGTCGCGGACAACTTCCATCTCATATTCTTTCCAGCCTAGCAATGATTCATCAATGAGAACCTGATTGGTTGGGCTTTCATCAAGGCCGTTCTTTACTATCTTGTAATATTCTTCCTCAGTAGTTGCGACGCCGCCGCCGCTGCCACCTAAAGTAAATGATGGGCGGATAATTGCAGGGAGGCCTATTTTTGTGAGGGCATCTTTTGCTTCATCAATTGAATTAACAATAGCATTTCTTGGAACGGCGAGGCCTATCCTTGCCATGGCTTCATTGAATAATTTCCTGTTCTCGGCTTTTTCAATTGCTTCAGGCTGAGCGCCGATAAGCTTTACGTTATATTTTTCTAGAATTCCTGCCTTGTGAAGTGCAAGGGTTGCATTGAGTGCAGTCTGGCCGCCCATGGTCGGGAGGATGGCATCTGGCCTTTCCTTCTGGATTATGCGCTCGATTATTTCGGTAGTTATTGGCTCGATATAAGTTGCATCTGCCATGTTAGGGTCGGTCATTATCGTGGCGGGATTGGAATTTACCAGTATCACGCGATAGCCTTCTTCCCTAAGTGCCTTGCAGGCCTGCGTTCCGGAATAGTCGAATTCGCATGCCTGGCCTATAACTATCGGGCCGGCTCCTATTATCATTATGGATTTTATGTCTGTTCTTTTCGGCATCTCAAATATGAGGTAGTTAAATCTTAAAGCGTTATAAATATTTAGGGCCAATTTGCAAGCACTTCCCGATATGATTTTTTATCCATAACCTAGGCAGAGTACAAAGTAAGGTTATGGCGGTATGAGATCAAAATATGAAAGGCTTGCGGCTATAGAGAATATATTGCTTGATGAGCTGATTTTAAAGGTGAGGGAATTAAGTTATTTTCTCAAAGCGGGATTTAACCCTGACCAGCCACGTATCCCTTCGAGAAACTCAAATGGTGGGCAATGGGCTGGCGGAGGTGGAACCTTAAGTAAAGTTCCCGACAGCTGGGCAAATCCTGAAACTCTTAAAAAGAAATTTGGTAAACATAGTAGTGATTTTGGAGTTAAAACTCAAAAAGAGTATGCCAAGAAGGCTCAGCAGTTTCGTACCAGAGCAATTAGGGAAAAACTCCCAGCTTTGGAGTATGGAAGAGGAAAGGAAATAGGATTATATTATGTTACTGAATGGGGTTGGCAGTTCTATGAACCGCAGGAAGGTTATACAATAAGGATTAATGATGTTGAGGCGCTTTATTCTTTTACGGCGGCAGATGGGTGGGTTCTTTCTGTCGGGTTTGAGAATATTGATGAGCTTGGTGTGAATGCTACGGCTGATTCTACTAATAGATTATCAGTCAGTTCACCTGCTATCTTATTTAACCATGAAACTGATGATATTCAGGTAAAGGTTAATAAAGCGGCGGCAGGTGATAATGCTTCGTTCTTATTCCAGACAGGGTTTTCCGGCCGTGCAGAGATCGGTTTAACGGGTGATGATGATTTCCATTTCAAGGTCTCACCTGATGGTTCGACATGGCATAACGCGATTACGATTGATAAGACCACGGGTAATGTAACTATTTCAGGAGGCGGGAGTTATTCGGCGGATGGTTCTACGCTACAGCTTGTCGGTTCAACATTTTCGGTGAAAGATGTTGAGCTTCTTGCGCTTGCGGGTCTGACATCGGCATCAAATAAACTACCTTATTTTACGGGTTCGGGAACGGCATCACTTGCTGATCTATCTTCCTTTGGCAGGTCAATTATTGATGATGCGGATGCTTCGGCAGCAAGAACTACTTTAGGTTTGGTGATCGGAACAGATGTGCAGGCGCAGGATGCAGAGCTTGCAGCAATTGCGGGGCTTACATCTGCTGCAGATAAATTGCCGTATTTTACGGGAAGTGGAACTGCGGCGCTTGCTGATATAACTTCAACTGCACGTAGTTTATTAGATGATAATTCTGCTTCAGCGATGAGAACAACACTCGGGTTGGTAATAGGTACAAATGTTCAGGCTTATGATTCTGACCTTGATAACTGGGCGGGGAAAACGGCGCCTTCGGGGGCTGCGGTTGGTACATCAGATACGCAGACACTTACTAATAAAACTATAAATGGTTCTAACAATACCATTACAAATGTCAGTTTAACAAGTGGCGTTACGGGTGTTTTACCTGTCGCGAATGGTGGAACTAATGCTTCAACTGCAATTGAGTCAGCAAGGAATTTAGGTGGATGTTATATTATCGGGCAATCTGCTGTTGCTGCAAGTGTCGGGGCGGTAACTACAGAGGCAACGCTTGCTACTATAACGGTTCCGGCGAATGCGCTCGGGGCAAATGGCTTTATAGAGATAATTACTTTTTGGACCTATACGAACTCAGCTAATAATAAAACGAAAAGGATAAGGTGGGGCGGTGCGAGTGGTGATATAATGAGGTCTCTGGTTTCTACAACTACTATAACAAATATAATAAATGGTGGTTGGGGTAATAGAAATGCAACAAATTCACAAGTGGGCTTTATATCGCAGACCAATTCTAACGGATGGAGCAGCAGTACCAGTGCACTTATGACTTCAGCTAAAGATACAACTTTATCTCAGGATATAGTAATCACCGGGCAGAAGGCTAGTTCAGGGGAAACACTGACACTTGAGGGATATATCGTGAAATTATATCCGAAATAGTTAATCAAATCAGTTATCGTAGAAATAAATAAGTTCGTTGGATTTTACCTTGCCGGTGGCTCTGCGGTATTGTTCGTCAAGCAAGTCTGCATCAAGGCTCTGCGGGTATAATCTTTCGACCTTGTTTTTTAGCTGGTTGCGGTTTTCCTCAATTATCTGGAGTTTGAAATCTACCTGCTCAACACGGCTTTTTTCTTTCATGTAAGAAAGTATGCCGTTAGAGCCATTAACTAGATGCCAGCCAAGATAGCCGAAGATTAGTGTCAACAGCACGGTTTTGGTAAGTTTGGTAAAAAATATTTGTGCTCTGTAAAACAAAAAAGCTGAGTTTTGAAAAATTATTAAAGTAAGTTCTCTGCTATTTTCAGGCCGTTAATATCGCCTATATGCAGAACTTTTTCATCATATATTATAGTTCCTAACCTGTTTTTTTCCAAGAGTTGATTGAAAATTTCGGATAAAGAAAAGAATTTTTTTTGCGTGTTCTGCAAAATTGCCGTATTTATAATCTGGCAGCCTGTGTAGATGAAATCGTTATTTTCCCGTTTTTCGATCTGGCCATTCTGGTTAAAAGAATAGTCTCCGGTGCCTTCATAGCCAAGGAAATCTTCTTTTTTACAGAGTACGAGTAAGGCATCATGTTTTTTATTATCCCAGTTTTTCAGTAAAAGCTTGAGAGGGTTTTTCTGTTTAAATTCAGGGTAAATAATGTCACTATTATATGTGAATACGGGGTTGAAACCTAAATAAGAGCAGGCGTTTAGTAACCCGCCACCGGTTTCAAGGCGTTCATTTTCCCTTATTATATTAAGGTTTTTGGTCTTATAATTCTTATGTAAATAATCTTCAAGTTTTTCGGCGAGATAAAAACTGTTTATTGTGATGTCGGTAATTCCTGCAACTAATATGGTTTCAATATTATAATCAATAAGTGGTTTGTTTTTTACCTTAACCAGAGGTTTGGGAATGGTGTCAGTTACAGGTTTGAACCTGCTTCCAAGCCCGGCGGCGAAGATCATTGCTTTGGTTGGTATCATAAATATTTCGTTATGAAGTTTTTGAGGGGGGAGAGTGATCTGTATTCCAGATCTTTTATCAGATAGGCTTTAACCCTAGGGATGAATTTGAGATAATTATCTTTGCCATCACGAACTTTGAGCCTTGCGAAAATGCCAAGTATCTTTAAATTTCTTTGGGCGCCGAGGGAATAATAATCATTCAAGAATTTACCTTTTTCAAAATTATTTTTCTTAATGTAATGATTTATCATTTTAGTTTGGATATCTGCGGGAACATCGCGCCTTGCATCTTCTAATAATGATACCAGATCATAGGCGGTGTTTCCAGTCAGTGCGTCCTGAAAATCAAGCAGACCGAGAGTTTTATTGTTTTCTAATATCATCAGGTTATCTGCGTGGTAATCCCTGAGTACCAGGCAATCATTTGGATAATTAAGACCGTTAGATAATTTATTTATCAGATCTTCATATTCGGGTTTAATCTTGGCGATATCATTTTCACTGAAATTTTTAAATAAAGGCAGGTACCAATTGATGAACAGGTTTGCTTCCTCAAGTAATTTTATTTTTGAATATTCAGGAACATCCAGTTTCTGCGCGGAGGTTTTCTGGTAAAGATTAACTAATATGTCAGTTGCTTTTGTGTAGAGTTCTTCCTCCCTTTCAGGGGATGCGGAAATAACTGAGTTGAATTTTTCATTGCCAAAATCTTCAAGCAGCAATAGACCTTCCGGGATCGACCTTGCTATTATTTTAGGGGCGTAGAAGCCAAATGAGATAAGGATATCACCGATCTTTATGAAAGGTTTTACATCTTCTTTTTCCGGCGGGGCGTCCATCAGAATATATTTTTTACCTTCGCTTGATATCCTTTCATATTTCCGGAAGGATGCATCGGCAGGAATCTTATCGCGCGTAAAATCCTTAAGGCTGGAATTCCTTAAAAAGCTTTCAATTTGTGTATCCCTTGTACTCATAAATAAATGCAACATTTGCAATCTCGAACCATTGCGAAGAATCTTAAAGAGCCTGATTTTCCTTGCAAAATTAGTTTTTAAGTAAATAAAATTCACTGTGTATATTACACTAATTATTATCAGTATATTTTTCCAAATCAAAATTTATGAGAGAAGCGGTCTTAAGAATATCAAAAATCTTTGCAGGTGCGCTGTTTGTACTAGTTGCGATATTGGGTTTTTTCTCGCTTTATTCATATAATGCCTATGACCCATCGTGGAATTTTTCTTCTGCGGCGTTGATAAAGAACTGGGCAGGAGTGATGGGGGCGAATATTTCTTCGCTATATCTCGCATTTTTCGGATATGGTGGATATTATATAAGTTTCGTGTTCCTGGTATGGGGTGTTAAGATAATCTACACGAATTTCAGAGAAGATGATTATGAGGATGACTGGTATAATCATCCGGCTGTTAAATTCACATTTTTGCTGGTTTCTTCGGTTCTGTTTTCATGCGTGTTAGCACTGTTCGATAGTTTGCATACTATGCCGCAGGATTATGCAAGCGCCAGTAATGGCGGTTTTATCGGCGGAATGATGAGCGAGAAATTGCAGAGTTATATTGGCACTCTGGTCTATGGGGTATTCTTTATTTTATTTTTTGCTGTGACTGCTGTTTTTACTTTAAGTGTGCGCCTTAAAACATGGTTAAAGCTCAGCATAATTTCTTATCTTACAACTGCGTTTACCTTCAAATTTATCTGTCGCCAGATATCTGCCTTTGTTGCCTTTGTTGTAGATGCGTTCTCAGGAAAACTTGAAAGCGAAGCGAATATTGAAAGCGCGCATGAAGTGGAAGAGGAAAATGCCGTTAAGAAAAGGCGTAACAGAAAGATCGCCAATAAGGAAGAAACACATAAACTGACTGAGAAGATACAGCATACGCTGGATATGGAAATGCGGGATGAGTTCCAGCTGCCCGCGATGTCGCTGCTTAATTTCCCGGAAGACCAAAAGCATAAGAAGCCTTCAAATGAATCACTTCAGGCTAATGCGGAAATGTTGGAAAGGACATTGGCGGATTTTGGTGTGCAGGGTAAGATAGTTGAAGTTCAGCCCGGGCCAGTAGTAACATTATATTCTTTTGAGCCGGCACCGGGGACAAAATCATCAAGGATAATAGGGCTTGCTGATGATATTGCACGTTCAATGTCTGCGGTCTCTGCGCGTATTGCGGTAATTCCGGGGCAGAATGCTATCGGTATTGAATTGCCGAATGCATATCGCGAAACAGTTTATTTGAAAGAGTTACTGCTTTCGCCAGAATTCAAGAAGAATAAATTCTCACTTCCGCTTTGCCTTGGTAAAGATATTTCAGGCACTACGGTTGTAATTGATATGGCGAAAACCCCTCACTTGCTGGTAGCAGGTACTACGGGTTCAGGAAAGTCAGTTGGTTTGAACGGGATGATATTATCGCTGCTCTATAAATATTCACCTACGGAATGTAAGTTCATAATGATAGATCCGAAAATGCTTGAGCTTTCTGTTTACCAGGATATCCCGCATCTGCTTTCACCTGTTGTGACCGAGCCAGCCAAGGCGATAGTGGCGCTGAAATGGACGGTGAGGGAAATGGAAAATCGTTACCGTTTGATGTCTCAGTTAAATGTGAGGAATATTGACGGGTATAACGAGAAGATCGTTGAGGCGAAAAAGGCGGGTAAAGTTCTGACACGTGTGGTGCAGACGGGGTATGATTCAGATACTGGTTCCCCGGTTAGTGAGGAAGTACCTTTGGAGATGGAAAAATTGCCATTCATAGTTGTGGTTGTTGATGAGATGGCTGATCTTATGATTGTTGCGGGTAAGGAGATAGAAGGCTCGATACAGAGGCTGGCGCAGATGGCGCGTGCGGCGGGTATCCACGTTATACTTGCAACGCAAAGACCGAGTGTGGACGTTATTACGGGTATAATCAAGGCGAACTTCCCGAGCCGTATAAGTTATCGCGTGACTTCAAAAATAGATAGCCGTACCATTTTAGGTGAGCAGGGCGGTGAGCAGTTGCTTGGTATGGGAGATTTGCTTTATATGGGTTCCGCTTCAAGAATTACACGTGTGCACGGGCCTTTCGTAAAAGATGAAGAAGTTCACGCTATTGCGGAATATCTGCGTACCCAAGGTAAGCCGAATTATGTTGAGGAAGTTACTATACTAGAAGAAGAGCAGATGTTCACAGATGGTGATGATGATAATGGGGGTGGCAAAGATTCTTTGTATAACCAAGCGGTTGCAGTTGTGATAAGGGATAATAAAGTTTCAACCAGTTATATTCAGCGTGTGTTTAAAATAGGTTATAATAAAGCGGCCAACTTAATTGATCAGATGGAGAGAGAGGGGATAATCTCTGCCCCTGACCATGTTGGTAGAAGGAAGATATTATCTAATAAGTAAATTTTACTCTTGTGTCATCCCGAGACCCGTTGCGCCAGCGCAGCAGGTCGCGGGTATGGCCTATTAAATAATACTGGTTTATCTAAACTAGCTTAGAATAGTTATAAAGACCTTCGTTAGACCTCAGTCTTTGCAAACCGTCATTACAAGAAGCGTAGCGATGAAGCAATCCAGTATAAATAACTTACTGGATTGCCACGCTTTGCTCGCAATGACACAAAGTATATTATTTCCCTTTAAAGTAATTTAGAAAACTCAGGATTAATAACCTTCTTTTGGAGGGTCTCTTACTTATAAATGTTTAACTTTATCAAACCCTCTACCAAAGGCGGGAGTTTTTTTGACAATAAAAAAGGGCCGTTTAACGGCCCTTTATATTTTGGTTAATAGCTCACCATTAGACGGTCTTGGAGTAGTAGACCTCTTTATCCAGCTGGTTCTCAGTGCTATCAACTATGAGGGTAATACAAGCATCACCAGTAATGTTAACAGTTGTCCTGAACATATCGAGGATCCTGTCTATTCCGAGGATGATAGCGATATATTCGATAGGCAAGCCGATAGAATTTAAAACCATACCCATGAAGATGATAGAGCCGCTAGGAATGCCAGCTGCGCCTATTGAAGCAATAGTACAAGTGAATATAAGCATTATGTAATCATGAGGCTGAAGTACGTGGCCAGTTGCCTGAGCAAAGAACAGAGCGCATATACCGAGATATATAGCTGTCCCATCCATATTCATGGAAGCGCCGAGTGGCAGAACGAAGTTGGCGCTTGTATCAGAAACACCTAATTTTTCTTTAAGGGTTTTCATGGTTGTTGCCAGAGCTGCCTTGCTGCTTGTTGTAGAGAAAGCGAGAACCTGAGGTTCAATCATTTTCTTATAGAAAGGTATAGGGGATACTTTCGCGAATATCTTGATCAGCAAACCAAAGATAAGATATTGTAGGAAGCATGCAATGATCACGATCACAAAAAGTTTGCCGAGGGAACCAACAATGCCAAGACCCTTTTCACCGATCATCCATGACATAAAGCCAAATACACCTATAGGTGAAAGCCTGACGATAAGTTCGATCATTTTGAAGGAGAACTGCGCAAATTCCTGAACAAGTTTCAGAACATTAGGAACCTTATCCCTTATGATGTTAAGAGTAAATCCTGCAAATATAGAGAATACCACGATCTGAAGTACGTGACCTTGTGCCATAGCGCCAATGGCGTTATCAGGGAAGATACTTATTATCATCTCAAGGAAATCTTTAGGGCCGTTAGAAGTAGGCATGCTGAAAGTAGAATTTTCCAGATGTAATTCAACCCCATCACCCGGGCGGAATAAAGCACCTGCTGTGAGTCCAATAACTACTGCAAAAGCTGCTGTTGAAAGGAATGCCAAAACTGATTTTAAGCCGATCTTCGACATATTGCTTGAGTGCGCCATATTAGTGATGGCAGAAACAAGAGAGAAGAATATCAATGGGGGTATAACCATTTTCACTAAATTAATGAAGATAGTACCAAGCGGTAATAAATATCTGGTGATTTTTGCCCTGTCTTCCGGCAGATCATTTGTATAATAAACAAGTGCTCCCACAGCTATACCTAATACTAATCCTACCAAAACCTTAACCCATAGAGCTACTTTTCCGGATTTAACTTCTTCGTATCCTGCCATAATATTGTACCTAATTAGTTATATGTAGTTTCAAGGCGCGAAATTAGAAACAAAATTGAGTATAAGTCAATCCCTATTTTAAAAACCAATTGATAATTAATATCAATTACAAGAGGTTATATAATCCCAAAACACCAGACCATTATTGCTTTTTGAGCGTGCAGGCGGTTCTCAGCCTCATCATAGATGAATGACCGTTTGCCATCTATAACTTCCTCGGTAACTTCTTCACCCCTATGAGCAGGCAGGCAATGAAGAAAAATTGCTTTTTTATCAGCAAGTGAAAAAAGTTTTTTGTTCACTTGATAAGGTTTTAGAAGTTTTTTCTTTTCCTTATCTTCTTCATTTTCACCCATTGATACCCAAGTATCAGTTGTGATAACGGTTGCATCTTTTACGGCCTGTTCAGGTTTTGAATAATATTTTACATTCTTAGATTCGAACTTTTCGAACTTCAGGTTTTCAGGGACGGAAACATTAAGCTGGAAGCCTAATTTATCAGCGGCGTGTATCCAGCTTCTGCATACATTATTATAATCGCCAACCCATGTAATTTTTTGTTTCTTGATATTGCCGAGCTGTTCTTCAATGGTCATTATATCTGCCATTATCTGGCAAGGGTGGCTGTAATCAGTCAGGCCATTTATAACAGGCGCTACTGAATGTTCCGCAAGTTCCTTGATGTTTTCATGCCTGAAGGTTCGTATCATTATAATGTCTACATATCTGGAAAGAACGCCTGCCGTATCTTTCATTGGTTCGCCCCTGCCGATCTGTGATTGGGCGCCACTGATAAATATTGCGTTACCGCCAAGCTGATTTATGCCAACTTCGAATGAGACCCTTGTTCTGGTGGATTCCTTCTCGAATATCATGGCAAGTTGTTTGCCGGCTAGATATCTTGGATGCCCTGAGGTTTTCAATTTGGATTTGAGTTCCTTTGCAAAGTCTAGAATTTTCCTGAGTTCATTTTCTTCAAGGTCAGAGATATCAATAAAGTCCCTGTTCTTATTTGCGCTCCTTTTAACTGCGGAAATATTACTATTTGCCGGTTTTACAAAAGGTTTTTTCGGGGCTGTTTTTGCCATATGCCGAATAAATTAGATTGAAAAGACTAGACCTTATAACTTTCCAGATATTTCTCAAGTAGAGAAATGGCCTCATCACAATGTTCTTTAGTGATGATAAGAGGTGGCAGGAACCTTATAACATTGTCTGCGGCAGGCGCGGTAAGTAGGCCGGCAGACCTTAAGCCATCAACAAAGTCTTTCACTTCTTTTACAGCTTCAGGGTTGGTCTTGATACCTATCATCAGTCCTTTGCCACGTACTTCCACTAGGAGGTTAGGGTATTTTTTGATGAGGTCATTTAATTTTCCGGTCAGGTAATTACCCATGGTAACAACGTTATCAAGGAAGCCCGGTGCGAGCATGATATCCATAACAGCGCTGGCAACGGAGATCGCAAGTGGGTTACCTGCGTATGTTGAGCCGTGCGAGCCTGGTGTCATAGTGTCGCCAACCTTTTTGGTCATCAGGCATGCGCCGATAGGAAAGCCGCTGCCAATACCTTTTGCGGAGGAAACTATATCAGGGTAAACGCCAGCCCATTCATGGGAGAAGAATTTACCTGTTCTGCCCATTCCGCATTGAACACCATCAAACATCAGGAGGAGATTATTCTCATCGCAAATTTTCCTGAGGCCTTTTAAGAATTCTTCAGAAGATGGCCTGATACCACCTTCACCCTGTACTGGTTCAATAAGTATACCGCCGGTTTCAGGGGTAATGGCTTTTTTAACTGCGTCTAAATTTCCAAACTCAACCTGGTCAAAACCGTCAGCAGCAGGTTCAAAACCTTTTATCAATTTACCTTTTTTAGCAGCGGAGATACATCCAAGTGTTCTTCCGTGGAATGCACCTTCAAAAGTGATTATCCTGAATTTGTGAGGGTTACCTGTTTCGTCATGGTATTTCCTTACGGCTTTCATGCCGCATTCCACTGCTTCCGCGCCAGAATTGCAGAGGAACATGTAATGGGCGAATTTTGTCGCTTTGGTTATTCTTTCCGCCAGTTCTTCGTACCCTTGGATAGAATACATATTAGAGACGTGCCACAGCTTCGCTGCCTGGTTTTGCAATGCTTTTACAAGGTGAGGGTGGCAATGACCCATTGAGTTTACGCCTATTCCGGCAGCAAAATCGAGGTATTTTTTACCGTCTTTGTCATATAAATAAACGCCTTCGCCCCTTTCAAAAGAGAATTTGGATTTAGCGTATACAGGTAAAATGTGAGACATTTCTTGATATTAGTTTGAATTTTTTGAGGGTTTCTCTATATAAGCAAATTCTCAGTAATGCAATATTCTATCTAAAAAAACTAAACGACGTAACTCGTGAACAGATTTGTAAAAAATAAACCGATACCAGAAACCCGAGTGGTAGTTGCGATGAGCGGTGGGGTGGATAGTTCTACGGTGGCAGCGCTGATGCATGAGCAGGGTTATGAGGTTATTGGAATTACGCTACAACTTTATGATCATGGTGCGGCAGTTGGTAAGAAGAATGCCTGTTGCGCGGGGCAGGATATTGAAGATGCGCGTAATGTTTGCGATAAGCTTGGCATTCCGCATTACGTGTTAAATTATGAATCGCTTTTCAAGCAAAGTGTGATGGAGGAATTTGCGGATTCTTATATGAGAGGTGAAACTCCTATACCTTGCGTGCGTTGTAATCAGTCAGTCAAGTTCCGTGACCTTTTCAAGGTTGCGAAAGATCTGAATGCAGATGCGCTTGTTACCGGGCATTATATCCGCCGTATTGATGGGGAGAATGGGGCCGAGCTTCATAATGCGATTGATGCGGGGAAAGATCAGTCATATTTTTTGTTTGCGACAACTAAAGAGCAGCTTGGATATATACATTTTCCTTTGGGGGAAATGACCAAGGAAGAAACGCGTAAACATGCGGTAAGGTTTGATCTGGCAGTTGCTGATAAGCCTGATTCACAGGATATATGTTTTGTTCCTAATGGTAATTATGCTTCCGTTGTGCAGAAACTTCGCCCTGCCTCAATTGATGCTGGTGAGGTTGTACATATAAATGGTGAAGTTCTTGGTATGCATTCAGGTATAATAAATTTTACGCGAGGGCAGCGTAAAGGTATTGGCGGGGGTAATGAGAAGCCGCTTTATGTGATACGGATCGAGCCTGAAACCAAGAAAGTTATAGTTGGCGAGGAGGAGCATTTATTCGAGCAGGCCTTGCAAATAAAAGAACTTAACTGGATAGGTGAGGGCAGTTATATTCCGCAAGATGGTATTGATGTTGAAGTTCGCCTGCGTTCACTTTCCAAACGCAAGCCTGCTAAAATATTCCCGACAGATAATAAAGGCAATTGCCGGGTGGAGCTTTTTGAAAAAGAGCGCGCCATTACCAGAGGGCAAGCTTGTGTTATATATAAAGATACGCGTGTTTTAGGTGGCGGGTGGATTGTTTAGAATTATTCTTTAACAAATCCTTTTGCTTTATATGGATGAGGAATAGGAGCCAATTCCATTTGTTCATTCAAAGTTTCTTTTAACCTAGTTATTTTTTCAGTAGTTTCTTTTGTTGTTTTCCAAGCTTCGTGCATATTTTCGAGTTTTTTATATAAATTAGGAGTTTGTAAGCCTTTTTGCTGAAGTGCTACTATGCCGTCTTCAACTTTGAAATTGTCTGTTCCTAAGTAGTTTTTTATATTCCAGTTGGCTTCTTGCTCATCTTTTCCAAAATATTTTAGCGGATATGAAGGGAGTCCGTTTTTAAAAACTACGTCTTCAAATTTTGCAGAAACACTAATAGAAATAAATTCAAGTTCATTTATCACATTAAAGTGAGGTTTAAAATTTTTCTGATTATCGTTAAGAGAATTATGATATTTTATTATAAAATCTAACCTATCTTGAACAAATTCATAATTACTAAAAGTAGTAACTATAAAAGTTTTATTTTTAAGCTCTTGTTCTGTTATATCTTGATCATAATTTTCATTGATTCCTTTATCTGCTGAGACTATTCCAGAGCAAAGGTCAATATAAAAATATCTTGTTATATCTCTAGCTTTGGTATTTTTAGGTAAATTAAAATTTTGGCTAAAATTTAGACAATTAGAATCAAATCCTATGCCATGAACATCTTTATCTAGTGATTGAAAAGCTATTTTCACCGAATAAACAGGTTAACGCTTTGTTAAGTTTTTCTAAGTTTTCTGTTTCTGGAGACTGCATTTGTTGTTGCATTCCTTGTTCATAAAAAAACTCATTGATATTTTTCATAATAACCCCTTATAATTGTAAGTTAGATGATATCACCTAAAAGTTAATAAAATGTTAACACGAATCAAGGCTTTCTCTATTTCTGCTATACCATTGTTTTTATTTGCTTTTACAGCGCATGCGGAGCTGGATAAAGTTATTTCACTTACCATTTACGGTAACTCACCTAATCAGTGGCAGTCGCCTTACTGGTATAACCAGGGAGAGACGGGCGGGTTTGCCATTATAAATTTTGATAAGGTTCATGAATTTACAGAAGGGCTGAATGAGATAGTGGTTGAGAATTTGCCGCAATCTGTTGAGGTTTCAAGCGTTAAGCTTGGCGCTCTTTCCGGAACAAAGATCATTGCGGAGCAGAATTTTGAGAAATCATCACTTTCACTAGATGATCTTTTTACGCGTTCGATCGGGAAAGATATTGAAGTTGAGCAGCAGGCAGGTGAGCGCACGATCTATTTCCGCGGGAAACTTCTTCAGGGTTCGCCACAATTATTCATTGAGGATGAAAAACGCGTTCGTTTTGTGAACCAGTATTCATCAATAATCTTCCCGACTGAAAGCGGTATTGTGGCTGGTAACTCAATTAAGTGGGTTATAGCGAGTAAGGATGAAGGCGAGGAAACAGTTAGTTATAATTACAAAACTGCCGGTATAACATGGTCTGCTTCATATGATGTTTATTATGATGATACTACTGAAACTGCGCGTTTAGAGGGCTGGGCAGAGGTGAATAACTCTACGAATATAGATATAAATGATTCGGCGGTTAAGTTAGTTGCGGGACAGGTAAACCAGGTTTCAACGCCTAGGGTTGCGATGATGAAAGCGGCAGCTGCACCTGAAATGGCTATGGATTCTGCTGTAGCAAGTGGTGGTGGATATGGAAATTCTTTCCAGAATCAGGAATTTTCTGATTACCAGATGTATACTATCGACAGAAAAATTGATCTTAAACCTTATTCATTTAAAAAGATAAAACTCTTTGCTGATAAGCTGCAGGTTAAACCAGAAAGGCAATATGTTTATGAAGGCTGGGAAGGTAAAAAGAATGCAGGAATTGAACTGAAATTTAAGAATTCTGAGGAAAACGGTTTAGGTATACCGCTTCCGGGTGGGCGTTTCTCTGTTTATTCCAAAGCTCAGGATGGCGAATTTGAACTGGCGGGGCAGGATACTTCTGAGCATACTGCTAAAGATGCTGAAACCAAACTTAAGATCGGCAAGGCTTTTGATATAACTGCTGAACGTACGCAGCTTGACCAGTCAAGTGACCAGAACAGAAGGGTTGGAAGATATAAGATCCGCATGGAATTCAGCAATGCAAAGGATAAAGAAGTGAAAGTTCTGGCGAAAGAAATGATAAATGCTGGTGGAAAATGGCAGGTAACAAATTCCACAATACCTTATGACAAGCATTCTGCAAATGAGATATGGTTTGATGTGGTTATACCAGCTAATGGCCAGAATACGGTGGAATATACGGCGGAATATTATTGGTAGTATGAATATAGAGACGCAAGTTTTAGAGATATGCAAAAAGGCAAAAGCTGCATCACAGCAGATTGCCTTGGCATCAACTGAAAGTAAAAATAAAGCACTTAAGATCGCGGCTGACGAGATAATTAAAAATACTGCAAAAATAATTGCTGAGAACCAGAAAGACATAGATTCCGCTGAGCAGAAAAATGATATAACTGCTGCATTTATTGATAGGCTCAAACTTGATGAAAAGCGTATTGCTGCAATGGCGCAGGGTTTGAAGGAAATTGCGGAGCTACCAGACCCAGTAGGTAAAATACTTGATAATTGGTACAGGCCAAATGGCCTTGATATATCGCGTGTTGCAACGCCAATTGGTGTTATCGGGATAATATATGAATCGCGCCCTAATGTTACGGCTGATGCGGGTGCTCTCTGTTTAAAGTCAGGGAATGCGGCGATACTCCGCGGTGGTTCTGAAAGTATAAATTCTTCCATGGCAATTGTGAATTGTCTGAAAGAAGGTTTGAGACAAGCTGGTATAGCGCAAGATGCAATACAGCTAATACCTTTTCGTGAGCGTGAGGCAGTTGGCGCGATGCTTAAAGCTTCTGACTATATTGATGTGATAGTTCCGCGCGGTGGCAAAGGTTTGATAAAGCGCGTTATTGAAGAAAGTAAAATTCCTTTGTTTCAGCATCTGGAAGGTAATAACCATACTTATGTTCATGAATCTGCTGACCTTGATATGGCGGTAAAAGTTATCGTTAATGCCAAAATGCGCCGTACTGGCGTTTGCGGGGCTACAGAAACGATAGTAATTGATGAGAAAGTATTTCATACCTTTTTACCTGTTGTTGTTGAAGAGTTAATTAAGCTTAAATGTGAGATGCGCGGTGATGAAAAGGCGTGCGCGATTGATAACAGAATTAAACCTGCTAGCTCGGAAGACTGGGATACTGAATATCTGGATGCAATAGTTGCGGTAAAAGTAGTCAAAAATTTTGAGGAAGGTTTAGCATTCGTTAAAAAACATTCATCACATCACACAGATGCAATAATTGCGGGTGATAACAAAGTTGCTGAAATATTTTTGAATGAAATTGATTCAGCGATCGTTATGCATAATGCCTCAACGCAGTTCGCAGATGGCGGTGAGTTTGGCATGGGTGCTGAGATAGGAATCGCCACAGGAAAACTGCACGCACGCGGCCCGGTCGGGCTTGAACAATTATGTACCTTTAAATATATAGTGAAAGGTAATGGACAGGTGAGAGAAGGTTAAATTTTTCTTTTTAAAAAGATAAGCATTAACTCTTTAAACTGTTTTTCGGAAATAATTCTTCCTTCATTTAATACCATTCCCATATTTGCTGGAACAAAACCTTTTCCGCGTTCATATTCTTCAACAAACATATTCACATAGTTCCCATAATTTTCAACTCTGCAAGGTATGCCATTTAAATCAAAATATTTATAATTTTTTTCTACCATAATTAAATTTGAATTCCTGCAGTTTTCAGTGTCTGTTTTGCTTTTCCATTTAAGTCAAAATGATTTATATATTCTTTTGCTTTTTCCCGGTGTTCATCTGTTAAACCTTTTTGACAGCCTGCAAGAAGTTTCCGGTCTTCATCTGTTGACATATGTGGTTCCATCAAAGTACAAAAAATTGCCTTATCTACAGGATGTGCTTTTTCATAACCAGCAGCAATTATAACGCAATGTATCTTGTTGAGAGCATTAATGCCTTTAGAGATTCTTGTTCTTATATTTTCAAAAGTTTGAGTTTTATCAGTAACATCAAGAAATAATCTATCTCCCGCTAAAACACTTTCACTGTGAGAAATATTTAAGTCGGGATCATTCAAATATTTAGATATACTTGGTGTAAATAATGCAATTTTATATCTATCGTCATCTCGTATCTGCTTGAGTTCTTCTAATGCGTGACCAAGAATTTCTTTTAACCCATCACTCATTTCGCCAAATAGCCTTTTTAAATGAGCTGAGGAAGGTTTTGTATATTTTTTAAAATATCTTTCTTCATCTTCGTAAAATTTTGAAACTTGTCCCCATGTTATATGATGCAAGCTTATATTTCCTCTGCTTCCTTCGATAAAAGGTCTTATTGATCCCCATATGTTATGAGTTTCTTCCTTATCCCATTTTAATTGTCTTTCATCCATATGCTGAACTTCGCAAAACATATATTTTTCTTCTCTTTCATTTTTAGGATTATTTTCTTTTTTAGGGAAAAACTTGTAAATTTCCTTTGCTTTTGTTGTGGCAGAACTGACTGATTTTATATCAGAATTTTCTACAGATATTTCAAACCCATATCTTGGTCCAAGAATTCTGTCAAAGAAAGAGCACTCTAATGAGAGATCGGGATGTGTATAGGAGTGTCGTATTCTCGCCGCATCCCTTAAGTTGGAAAAATCTCCATTATATTGATTCAGAATTTTCTGGATTGCACGAATCAAATTTTTAGATCCCGCCTCATCAATGGTAAGCCTATTATCAGGACGAATAAAAGAGTCCTTAACATCAGTATAATCTATAAGTACAGACTTGGCGTAGATTCCCCTGAGGTGTTCCTTAAATGGATTATTAGTTCTTGGGGTTTCATGCAGTTTTTCTAAAATATCAAATCTTTGATAAATTTCTTGTTTCAGGAATTTATTTGTTTCTAGATAAGGTGCTTCTGCTGCTCCCTCACGATATAATTCAAAGTCTGAAATGAATTTTGATAGAGCTGCCCTATCAGATTTATTCAGATCCTTTCTAGTTTTTAGAATAGTTTCTAAACCTTCCTGTATATTATTAAATTCTTCCTTTCTTTCGGATAGTTGTTTTTGATATTGTTCAAGAATTTCAGGGGCAATTCTTTTTTCTATGGGAGTTATATAAGGTGTTGGTTCAGAAGTAAAAAGAGTTAGAACAAATTCTTTACAATCAAAAAATCCTTTCTCTTTTATATGTTCTTCAATAAGAACTTCGAAATTGGGTTTATCTGCTCTACCTTTTGCAGAAGAAATAATTAAAGCTCTGTGGTTATCTTCAGTTATAGCCCCCATTCCTTTTAATTTAATTAAAATATCCTTAATTAAATTCTTTGATTCACTTTTTAGTTTTCCTAATTGAGGGTCTATTGCTATTTCATGACCTTTAGTTTTGCTCTTTATGTAATTAGAAATTGATGCTAATAATTCAGAATTAGCACCAAGATTATTTAACTCTATCTGTGCCTGAATGTTATATTTTTTTAGAAAATCTATAAATTCCTGATTTTCTGGTGATATTTCTAATGTTTTGGCCATGGGTCAATTTTTATGAAAAAGAAGCTTAGTTTGAAATGGTTAATAAAACGTTAACAAAGTTAATATAAATAACGAATATGTTTTTCACTCCCTTCTTTTACATCTGGACGGCTGTTGTGTTGGTGTTGTTCTCGCCGTCCTTTATTTCATTTAACCTGACTATGAAAGCATCAATAGTTTGGGCGAAGGGGGTGGTTTGGGGGTTGAAGCATCTGGCGGGGGTGGAGAGTAAAGTTATTGGGCTGGAAAACCTTGAGAAGGTTAGTTCGCAAGGGGGGTTTGTGGTGGCGTGTAAGCATCAGTCTGCCTGGGAGACCATAGTGCCGTATCTTTATGTTCCGGGAACTTCATATGTTTATAAGAAGGAGCTTGGGTATATTCCGTTCTTTGGGTGGTATAATGTGTTCCTTAGAAATATATCGGTGGATAGGAAGGCAGGGGCTAGGGCGCTTAAGATAGTAACTGAAGGTGTTAAGCGGAATGCTCTAGCGGGAAGGGGGGTGATGATCTATCCGGAAGGAACGCGTGCTCGTCCGGGGGAAAAGGTGAAATATAAGCCTGCGGTTTATTCAATATATAAAGAAGGTGTGAGAATAATTCCTGCGGCGGTGAATTCCGGCTATTACTGGCCAAGAGGTGAATTTTTGGGGAAAAAGGGGACTATAGTTTTTTCATACCTTGAGCCTATGCCTGAGGGGCTTTCAAAACATGAGTTTATGGAATTGCTAGAGAGCCGTATTGAAGCGGAATCAGAAAGGTTAGCGAAAGAATATCCGGCTATTTAGTTGTTAATAGTCGTCATTCTGCGAATTGCTTAGCAATTGCGCAGAATCCCGGAGTTTTAATAATTCTGAGATCCTGTGCTAATTGCTATGCAATTCCACAGGATGACGCTTTATCTGAAATGCTTTCTGAATAATTTCAGTAACAAAGTAGAATGATTGTTTTTCTCGGTATCTTTGAAAAGTTCCGGTGTTGATATTATTCGTTTGACTAGGTCTTCCGGTTTGCAAGGCAGGTTTGAAACTCTGTCAAAATAGATGGGGTATTCGATGAGCGCGGCATAGACCAGATGTTCCAATGATATATTGCGGTTCCTTTTGCTGAAGAAGATCGAGTCGTCAGTGAGGCCCCAACCTGCATAAAAAGGGCAGCCAAAGGTTTTTACTTTTTTGCTACGGAGTAAGGCTTCAAAGCCCACGAAGGAAGATATGGTGTAAACTTCATCGCATCTTTTAATAAGGTCATGAATATTCGCGTGTTCGATCACCATGTCTGAATAGCGCTGGGCTTCACGTTTTGGTAAGTGGCCGAGGCGTTTTCCTGCTACTACTTCAGGGTGAGGTTTATATATGATGTAGGCGTCCTTTTCCCGTTTTCTGGTTTCCTCAAGAAGGCGGGCATTTGATTTTATTGTT
The DNA here is from genome assembly GCA_031426355.1 of Alphaproteobacteria bacterium. Lineage (GTDB taxonomy): Bacteria > Pseudomonadota > Alphaproteobacteria > Rickettsiales > UBA8987 > JANPLD01. Next base: position 24,158 of record JANPLD010000023.1, read on the forward strand.
CCGCGGCCAAGTTTTACTGCGGGGTCATCTTCGATTTGTCCCGCTACCAGAATTATTTTCTTATCGCGTGGGAATGATAATTTCAATTCACCGGTGCTGAAATTATATTTGCTGACATCTTTCTGGGTTATAAGGTTGATCAAGTCTCTGGCGCGGTTTTTCTTGTCCCTTGTAAGGCGAAGGTTGATTATAAGCTCTTCGAGCTTGGATTCTTTATCGGCTATATAATGAATAGATTTATCATCAATAATTAAGGAGGATGCCGGAGCAAAATTAGATGGCAGGCCGGATGATCTTATGAATCCATCATCTATCCTTGTGATGGAAACCTCATAGTTTTTGCAGAGTTCAGAGATGGCGGGATTTTCCTTTTCTGCCGCTATGGTAAAGTCGCTATTGTGTTTTCGCGCATATCTTGCGGTGGTCTCTTCATTCTTGAAGAATTTTACTTCATTAAAAGGTGTGAGGAGAAAATTGGTAATGTAATCTTTTTTCCAGCTGCTGAAACCGAAGCAGGAGTATGATCTTGAAAAGCCTTTGTATTTTTCCCTTAACCATTCAACAAGGCCTATTGTATATTCAAGGTCAGAGAGTTTCCTTTCATAAGGGTTTATATATCTTGGGTATGAAACATATGAACCATAGAAAAATTCTTCAAATGAAGCTTGCTTGCGGTTTTTGATGATGCGCTTATTATCTTTTGTGAAGCCCCAACCACTGTAGAAAGACCTGCCGAAAGTATAAACCTGTCTGCCGCCTATAAGTGCCTGCAAACCTTCTGCGGAAGTAACTGTAAATACGGCTTCACAATATGGAAGAAGTGAGAATATATTTATATCATCTTCGATGATCTTTATATTTGGATCTGAATAATATTTTGTCAGGAAGCCTTTCTTTTTACCGAGGATTATTTCGGGGTAAGATTTAATTACGATATGTGAAGCGGGGAATAATTTTCTGGCATAATACACCATTTTATCAAAATCAGCTTTAGTAGCACCTGCAAGTGGGACTGAAGGATCGTCGCGGAACTGATCAAGCAGAAGAATGTTTTTACTATCAGAGAACCTGAAGGAAGATTCCTTATAATCTTTCTCAATATTATATTTTGTTATTTGTTTGTCTTTTACCAGCTGGATAAGGTTTCTGGCCTTTTTTATATTTTCATCGGTTATCTCTTCCGAAAGGAGGAAGTTTTCCAGACCGCTGGTTGTTTTATTGTCATAATAAGGTGTTGCCTTATCTGCTATGATGGAAAGAGCAGGATAGGTTTGGCTTTTGCCAACTGAATGTATGAAGCCTTCTTCGAGTGAGATATAAGGAGCCGCAGTTGATTTTGAGAACATTTTTGCGGGAATGCTGTTTTTCCGTTTCCCCCAGCCGATAACTATTTCGGGTATCGCTTCAAAATATTTTATCTCAGCAAATTCAGGCAGGAAAGTTTTCAGGTGGCCGATGTTTTTCCAAAGATCTTTTTCATAGATACTTGCTATAGGCGGAAGGGGCTTATGTTCTCTATGTTCTGCCAAATTTATAAGTTTTACAAAGTTTGAAAAAACTATAAAAACTTAAATTTGGAACAAAGTAAAGGTGAAGTAAAATAGATACCTGTGAAAACTATTTCAAGGGCTGTGAAAATATTTAATAATAACACTTAAAAAACTTTCATTTTCGTGTATATTCTTCTTTACATCTATTAGATTTTCTATAGATAGAGTCTTCTTTTTCGGTATCACTACTTTTCACAGGCCTCTCAAGGGTTTTGCGGGAAGATTAGAAAGTAATACCTGGGCTGTGTAGGCGTATATTTTAATATATTTCTACACAGCACAGTTAGGTGGAGGTTACTTCACCCGATTCTAATTAGCTTTTGTTAGAATTCGACTGGGTTGTTTTTATAAACTCCCAATCCAAAAGGCGGGACTAGATGCGTAAATTTGACTCTGTCTCTAAACTCCTCAGCGAGGAGCCTCCACAAGAACCACTCCACATATTCAGGGAAGGTTCTCTTAACAAAGCCGCGAGCTTCTTCATAAATAATTTTAAAGGGAAGACTTTGTACGCGGTTAAGACCAATCCATCTCCTTTCATGATAAAAAAGGTATATGAAGCCGGTATAACCAACTTTGACGTTGCGTCATTGGCGGAAGTTAAGCTTGTGAGTGAGATAGCGCCAGACGCTAAATTATTCTTCATGCATACGGTGAAAGCCCGTAATGCTATTAAAAGCGCTTATTTTGACTATAACGTCAAAGATTTCTCGCTTGACTCAATTGATGAGCTTGAGAAGATCTTGCAGGAAACAGATAATGCTGAAGACCTTGGCTTGTTTGTCCGTATTGCGATACCTAACAGCTATTCGGAATATAACCTTGCTGATAAATTCGGCGCGGATATTAAAGAAGCACCTGCTCTTTTAAAAAGGGCGCGTATGCACACTAAAAAACTTGGCGTGTGTTTCCATGTTGGTTCCCAGTGTATGCATCCTGATGCTTACCGTATTGCTCTAAGAATGGCAAAAAACATCATCAGCAAATCTGGTGTGACTGTTGAAGCTATTGACGTTGGCGGCGGGTTCCCTTCTGTTTACCCGGGAATGATACCTCCTTCGCTTTCGCAATTCTTTGATGCGATACATGATGAATTCCGCAAATTAAAGAACAGCAAGAGCATTGAACTCATGTGTGAGCCAGGCCGTGCTATTGTTGCAGAAAGCGGTTCTGTGATTGTGCGTGTAGACTTACGTAAAACTCACTTTCTTTATATAAATGATGGAACTTACGGCTCACTTTTTGATGCCGGAATTCCTCAATTTATATTCCCGGTGAAGCTTTATAAGAAAAATGGCGCGGTTTCTTCCGAGAATACTATGCCGTTCAGTTTCTTTGGCCCAACCTGCGATACTCTGGACTTTATGAAAGGGCCTTTCTATCTTCCTGAAGATGCGGAGGAGGGTGATTATATTGAGATCGGCCAGCTTGGTGCCTATGGTAGCGCTTTAGCTACCGGGTTCAACGGGTTCAAGCCATCTGAGGAAATCATTGCCATAGAAGAAGCTCCGCTTATGTCTATGTATGATGAATCCGGCACTCCGCTTGAGGCTCATGAATCCATAGCTGCCTAAGATCAATTAAGACTATTATATAAGGGCTTTTCTGAGTATTATTGGTAATTATGTAAATAATTATTTTGTGATTCTCGAAAAGCCCTGTTTGCGCCTAGATTAGAGAAAGTTTTAAACTATGATAAAATAAAGGAAGCGAAGCTTCAAAAAACTCTTGTTTAACAGAAAACATTAGGATATAAGCCCCCTCTCAAGACGACAAAACACCTCGGGGGTGTAGCTCAGTTGGTTAGAGCGACGGCCTGTCACGCCGTAGGTCGCGGGTTCGAGCCCCGTCACTCCCGCCATTCTTTACACTTAGGTAAATTCACTAGCATATCAAAGGGCTTCTTCAAGGAATACTCTAGGTTTGAACCGTTTATAGATAAGTTCGGAAATAAGAATCTAATAAGTTTCCGTTTCTGCTCGTTATCGGCATTTTCAAATAATTCATTTGCCCTTGAGACTAAAGCAAGCAAGGTAGAAAGGCTTTCGTAGAAGTTTTCGTCTGCATAATTGAGCAGTTTTAGTTCATCGTTAATTTCCTTCTTCCTGTTATTATACTCATACACTTTTTTGTCGTATATATCCTGAGTAATACTCTTGTTGATCAAAAGGTCTAAGACTGAGTTAAGATTTTCATTAATCCTATCATTTTCCCTTCTTAGGGAATTTACACTACTATCCCTGTATTCGTTCTTCTGATTGTTGGTTTCCAATAAATGCTTCTGCATTTCATCGAGTAAGGCAGGGTGTATATAAATGGAATCAAAAACTGCTTTAAGCTGGTTATAAATGGTTTGTTCGGTTATCTGGTAGCAGTCACAGGCTCCTTTCTTCTTTGTTGGCCTGAGATAGGTATATTTACTCTTTTTGATCTCGCTTGAGTAAGAACAGCCGCATTTGCTACAAGTAAGAAGGCCAGCAAATAAAAACTGGTTCTTTGATATTCTGAACTGGGTTCTTTTGTACCTGTTCAATACCGCTTGGCATTTGTAAAAAGTTTCTTCGTCTATAAGCCTATCGTATTTATGAGGGTATTCAGCACCATTAAAGCTCATTACACCAATATAAAACCTGTTTTTAAGGACAGAATTTATAGTAGTTTGAGTTACAGGTTTACCTTTATCAGATTTTAAGCCCCATTTTGCTGAGAGTTTAGTGATGTTCCTGATAGAATAATTACCTGTCGAATATTCAACAAATAAACGCCTTACCAGTAAGAATTTATCAGGGTCAAAGACTATATCGGATTTATTATCCTTGCCTTTGGTGATATTCCTATATCCAAGAGGTGCTTTGCAAGGTAACTCGCCTTGATCTATCTTGTAGTCGATACTGCGCTTAACATTATCTTTCATAGTATCGATATAGTTCTGAGCCATCACAATCCGCATATTCCACATTAGCTTATCAGAGGAAGTAGAGTTTTTATTAAGAATTGCGCCATCACCAACAAAATGAAGTTCTGCTATGTTATTTTCCATAAGCTCATTAATAGCTGGGTAGTCCTTGAAATTCCTGATCAACCTATCAACTTTATCAGAGATTATGATAATTCGTTCATTTGATTTTTTATGTTCAGATTTTACAAAATCCAGAACTTGCTTAAACTTCTTTCGCTCACCAATATTTGAGCTTTCAGTTATCCTGAACTCTTGCAGAATATGTAAACCCTTGCTAAAGGCGTATGCTCTTAGTTTTTCAATTTGAGCATCAAGGGAATAACCTTCTTTTTGCTGTATCAGGCTTGAAACTCTGGCAAATATTACTGCTTTCATAAACAACCCTTAGTTTTAGTTAGTATGGCAACAAATCCTATTAACACGCCTAATACGCTAATTATTGATTTTATCCAAAATTCCCATATTTCCCTTCTTTCCTTTTTATAGGATGGGGTTCTTTCTCTTATCTTCTTTATAAGGGTTTTCCTTATATCATCTGCAAGCATCTTGCTACCGAAAGTGCCGTGATAGTAATGGGAATTTTCTATAGAATATAAATTTTCTGGGTCATTTTCGGGAAATGGTATTTCATCTATGTAAACATCCATCTTTTCTGCTTTTTTTATAAGCTCTTTATCTTCAATTTCTCTTAGCCATTCTTCATAATCTAATAATTCATAATTAAAATTTTCTGTTCCTAAAGGGATTTTCTCAAACTTCTTTCTACAGCTCATTATACAAAACTTAATATAAGTTTTGGGAAATAAAGTTTTAATTGTATTTCTGAAAAATTTCATACCCTAAAATCTTATTTATACTCTTGCTTCGTATTGGCTGTTTTCTTTAATAAAAACTGAATATAAAGGTATAGAATCGATCTTGTTTTTAAGTTCCTTCTTTGCTTCCATGGTTTCATATATGGACTGTAACCGTAAGAAATACCCTTCACTAACCTCGAAGAATTTACACAGCCTTAAATCTGTATCGGCTGTTATCCTGCGGTCACCATTAACTATATGATGGATACGGTTTGCAGGGACTTTAAGGGCTTTTGCAAGCGCATTTTGGCTGATACCTATTTCATCAATAAATTCGTGTTTTAATATTTCGCCTGCATGGGGATTATGTAATTTCCTTTCACTCATTTTTACTACCTTTGGTTTTTACAACTTTAATGATAATCAACTATTTCAACATCAAAGGCATCATTGCCATCAAAAACAAAGCATAAACGCCATTGGTTATTTATCCTGATACTCATTTGGTTTTTGCGGTTACCTTTCAATTTTTCCAAGTGGTTTGAAGGTGGGTTTTTAAGATCATCAAGGTTATTAGCAACTTCTAACTGCCTTAACTTACGTAAAGCCCTTTCTTGCATATCACTAGGAAATTTCTTGGAATAATAACCATTCCAGATTTTCTCAGTCTCTTTACATTTAAAGTTCTTGATCATATTATCATATTACGCAGTGCGTATCAAGTAAATTATTAAAGCCTCTAAATAAGTATCTTTTTCTAGCATACCCTCAGATTCTAACTTCATCAACTATCTTTAGAATTTCCATATTTTTTTATTTCCTGAAAGTCTTTTAACCTTAGTGGTTGAAACTCTTTGAGGCAACTTTCAATATTGGTGATTGCTCTGAAACTTTGATTATGTGCAATTTCGGTTTCCCTGAGTTCTTTGATAATCCTTTGAGCAGTTCTTTTGTTCTGGGGCTGCTTTTCCAGTATAGCCCTCATACCCCTGACACCTATCTTGTTTATGACTGCTAATGCCCCTGAAATCTGTAATGCTTTTGCAGGGGTTAAGTTCTTTTCTGGGTTGTTCAGCAAATATTCCAGCACCTTTTCAGGATCATTTTCCGATATTGCGGATATATAGAGTTTTTCACTTATCATATCCCAGAAATGCAGAAGGATTTTCTGAGATGTTTCCTGATTAAATAATAACCCGAATGTCATTTTTTCAGGTTCATTAACCTTTTTTAATATTTGTTTGAGCTTTTGCCTGTTACCAAGCCTTACTTCCATTCTCAAAACTTCAAAAGGCTTTTTGATCTGGGTATGTTTGAATATATCTAGCTGGGTTACATTATCCTTTTCCAAGGCTCTTTTCTCGCTGATCTTGCCTTGCTCTAAATCCTTTATCTTGTCGTAAAAGGTTATTTCATAGCTGTTGGCGTGCAGTTTTATTGAATGGCCTTCATTCCTGTAACTGGTTCTGTCTAAGTCCAGCCGTTTGTTCAGATTAAGTTTAGCAAGCTCATTGATAGCCATAGAACTTGAGGAATAATCAGTAAGTGGAATATTTTTTGAATAATGGATTGCAGAGATTTCTGCATTGATAAGTTTTTCATAGTTGGTTTCAACCCCCATTTCCTTTAGTTTCTTTAGCAATCTTAAGGAGTTAAAACCCGCAATAACTGATATGAGTTTTGATTATAAAAAAGTTATTCTTAAAGACTATACCACTGTTTTTAATACGCTAGTTGCACTAATGGCAATTGAGGTTTATAGAAAAATCCTAAGTCCGGGCGATGATAGTAACGCTATCACAATTTTTTCAATAATATTGGCGATTTTAATATTTCTGGTAGCAGCAATTCAATTATATAAAAAGAAGGATTACTTCTTAGGCAGATTCCAAATTAAATGACGTCAAACCAACTTCTATTTTAAATTCAGTATCTTAAAGCTCCTGAACATTAATACTATATCTGTTTGATATTCAGTTCGGATAGTGTCTAGTAACTCCCGCCATCCTATCCGATATATATTTGAATTTTGCCTATTTTGCTAGTTGCTGGAGTTAAAGGCTTAGTCAGGAAATTTACGCCTGAAAGGTTTATTAATAGTTCATCAGTGCTTACAATGTTATATGAACTGTTAGTTATGCTGCTATTACAAAAACCTCTTATAGCATCATCTGTTAACTCATAGAGACTACCACCACGTGGATCTTTATTTTTATTTCTTTTATTAAGTATAGGAGCCACTTCAGGGTGGTACTCAATGAATATTTCAAATTCTTTTGGAGATGTTTTTTCTTTAACTGTTACAAGAATTTCTTTCATTTCTTCTTCAGTAACTGAATTTTTCCATACATCAAAATAATCATAACAGATTACTGGACGTTCTTTAACGCAATTTTTAGTAGCTAGCTTCAGTATTTCATTTCTTCTCTCCGGAGAAGCCACATTTTCCCATTTCTTGAAATTATTAAAACAAGCTGTTGGATAGTTTTTCGCACAATTTTCAGCGGATAATTCCAATATTTCATTTCTTGCTTCTAGAGAAACTGTATCTTTCCATTGATCGAAATATTTAAAGCAAATATTAGGATTTATTTCAGCACAATTTTTAGTAATTAGTATAAGGATTTCTTTCATTTCCTCTTTGGAAATTGGATCTTTTATTGCATCAAAATTATCAAAAAAATCCTCCGGATATTTTTTAGATATAACTTCATAAACTGAGATACGTTCTTTAAAATCTGTAATTTTATTACGCCAAACATTTTGTAGTACAAAGAGAACGCCAATTTCATCACTTGCTATACCTTTAACATACTCCAAATAATCTAAAGTTTTATTATTTGGATTATTGAATTTCTGCGAACTATATTCTTCAGCAAAACCCAAAGCCTCGCCATATAATTTATTATTATCTAATTTATCTTTAAAACTTGCATAATCTTCAGAATATAAAGCATTTTTTATAATATTATAATTTTCCTGACTAAGAGCTATTTCAGTGAATAATTTTGAATATTTTTCAGCATTAAAATCTGGTATTTTATCAGGTTTATCATGGAATTCTTTGTAAAAATCTTCTAGCCTTGTTTCTAAATCGTTATAAGCTACCAGCCAATCCGGTTCTAAATGTTCTGTATCAAATGTTTTTGCTATAATTGGAACAAGTTCGCTTTTTTCATTATTATTATCGGTATTATTACCCGTAACTTTTAGATAAAGCGCCTTTAGCGTTTCAATATTGATTTCTTTTCCTTTCTCTAGATTTTTTATTATCTCATCAATAAAATTTAATGTGTCTATTTGAAAAGCAGGTTCAAAAAATCTTGCTTTTCCAATAAATTCTATTTTTTTGGGTAATGTTATATTAGATAATTTTGTTTCTTTTATGGCTTGGTTGAAAGCTACGATGCCTCCGCCTGAATAACATGAAAGATCAAGGTTTCCTTCACATTTACCGATTATGGATAATATTGCTTTATATAGAGGTACTGAATCTATAGGAGTTGTATTAAGCAGGCTAGAATGGCCATAATTTGATAAATTTGGTCCTCCATGAGTGTTAATTATAGTTGAAAAATCCCTGCCGTTAAAATCTTTTCCTTTGCCAAATTTACTTTCAAGAGTTTTATGTATATAATCAACATTATATTCTGAAGAATTTAATAATATGGAGGGTCGATTGTTTCATCGGGTTCCGGTATTAATAAAAAATCCTGCCCGGCATTTTTAAAAGCTGCTTTAAGCTCTATTAATTTTTCATATGAAGGTTCATTAATATCATAACCTTGAATATAAATTATGACAGGCTTTGGCTTGTCTGAGTTTTGCATTTGCTGCTGGGGAGATATTTGTTCTAATAAAGTCATAATCAATCCTTAATGTAGTAATTTAGCATAAAAAGATTAATAATAGGTTAATATTGTCACTGATTATTATCATATAGCCTATATTTATAACAGCGAAGCTGTGTTGCAAAGATTCATAGGAAAAAATAAATTTTCATTAGAAAAATTCACTTTCCCGCATATAGATTGAAGCCGTGATGCAAGCAGTTACAATGGGTTTCCAAATTTCTAACAATATTTAACCTTGTCTAAAACCAATAAAATAGCTGTTCTTGATATCGCCAGTCGCAAAGTTGTGTGCGTAATTGCCTCGATAAATGGCGATAATAAGCCAAAATTGCTTGGTTTCGGGCATCAGGTTTCTGAAGGTGTAAAAGCCGGTATCATCATTGATATTAAAAAAGCTGAGCGTGCAATTTTAGCGGCGCTTAATGCAGCTGAGAAAATGGCGGGTGAAACCATTGATGAAGCTTATGTTAATATTTCAGGCAGCTCGCTTACTTCTAACCATATAAATATTGAAACGAAGATATCCGGGCATGAAGTTACTTATAAAGATATCGACCTGATGATAAATAAGGGTAATGAACTTTTCGAGAATTCTGAGGTTGAAATAATACAGTCAGTTCCACTTGGTTATAAAATTGATGATTCGGAAGGGATAAAAGACCCTATAGGGATGTTTGGGCAGATAATATCCACGAACCTTCATGTTGTTACTGCTTCAAAAACTTCAGTGAAGAATATCAAAAATTGTCTGGCGAAATGTCATTTGAATGTAAAAGATTTTATTGCTTCTTCTTACGCGTCCGGCCTCGCGTGCCTGAGTGATGATGAGATGGATATTGGCGTTACCATGCTTGATATTGGTGCTGGCAATACTTCGATATCGATATTTTCCGAAGGTTACCCGGTTTATTTCAGCTCGGTTCCGGTTGGTGGACTTCATATAACGCGTGATATTGCGCTCGGGCTTTCGGTAAGCATTACATATGCAGAAAGGCTTAAAGTTATTCATGGTTCGGCAATATCGACTGATAGCGATGATCTGGATAGGATAGAGCTTAATGATGATGAGAATAATTCCGGCGCTAATAAATCCATCACCAAGGCAGAGCTTACATCTATAATAAAGCCACGTGTTGAAGAGATATTAGAGCTTGCAAAAAGTAATCTGGAAAAAAGCGGTTTATATGGAATTTCAGGTAATAAGGTTATTATAACTGGCGGTTCTTCGCAGTTACAGGGTATGAGGGAGATAGGGAGCTATGTATTCAATAAACATGTTCGTATAGGCAGACCTGCTGAAATGCACGGTGTTCCTGAATCTGCCAAAGGCCCGTCATTCTCGACGGCTATAGGAATGCTTTTATATGCGGCTAACCAGAAAGAGCGTAGCGAGGCTAAAACCAAGTTCAACCCTATAGATATGGTGTCGCAATCCCCTAAAAAATCAGGTAAATCATGGAAGATAGTTGATTGGTTTAAGAGAAACTTCTAATTAGTTGTAAGAGTTTAGAGTAGAGAGTTTAGTTTTATTCCTTAACTCTAATTTTCTTAATTCTTAACTCTATGAAACGCTTTAAAATCACAATCGAATATTTCGGTAAGGGCCTTGTCGGCTGGCAAGCGCAGGAAAAAGGTGTTTCTGTGCAGGGTATATTACAGGAAGCCATATATAAGCTCTCTCAGGAAACCCCACAGATAGTTGCGGCGGGGCGTACAGATGCAGGGGTTCACGCTTATGGGCAGGTCGCACATTTTGATCTGGAGAAGGATCTTACCGTATTTAATGTTCAGCAGGGGTTGAACAGTTATTTATGTGATAGTCAGGTTTCAGTAGTTTTGGCTGAGGAAGTGGACGAGAATTTCAGCGCAAGGTTCTCGGCGGAGAAAAGATATTACAAATATATAATACTTAACCGTAGAACACCTAGCGCTTTGGAGCGCGACAGGGCGTGGCATGTTCCTAAAATTCTTGATGTTGAATTGATGAGAGAAGGTAGCCAATATCTTATTGGAAAGCATGATTTTACCAGTTTCAGGGCCTCTGAATGCCAAGCAAAAAATCCGATTCGCAGCATAGATGAATTAAAAATAACGAAAGTTGGGGACTTCATTAATATCGAGGTTTCTGCAAAATCTTTCCTGCATCATCAGATAAGGAACATCACCGGAACATTAAAACAGGTTGGTGAAGGTAAAATAAAACCCGAACAGATAAAAGATATACTGCTCGCCAAAGACCGTGCAGCCGCTGGGGAGACTGCTCCCGCGTATGGTTTATATTTTATGAAGGTTGATTATTGAATCAGTCAGCCAGTAACTGCTTAAGCCTGAAAGCTAACGATTGTAGGCTGCCGGAATTATAAGTAAGGTCAGATCGTTTTATTTTCTCATGAACAGGCATTTGTACCTTCAGGATATTATTATATTTTTCTTCGGTCATGCCTTGACGCTTAAATACACGTTGTTTCTGAATGATGGGATTGCAGAAAACCGTTAATACCAAATCACATTCCTGCTCCAGAATATTTTCAAACAACAGAGGGATCTCTAGTACTAAAATACCTTTGAAATGCTGGCGGTTTAAAAGTTTAATCAGGTCTGCCCGTTGTTTTGCAAGTTCAGGATAAACGATCTCTTCGAGCTGTTTTTTCTTTTTAGGGTCTTTGAAAACTATTTTCCCTAGTTTCTGGCGGTCAATGTAATCTGATTTGCAGATGCCGTCATGAAGACGGCATGACACCTGAGACAGATCGTTGTTCCGTGGAGTCGCCCCGTCGAATGACGGGGTCTTAATTTCGTTGCCAAATATATCAATTAGTTTTCTGGCAAAAATTTTATCTGCATATAAATTATGCACCATTTTATCCGAGGAGAGGATTTTTATCCCTCTTAAACGTGCGAGTTTTTTGCAGAAATGGGATTTTCCTGAACCTATTGAGCCTGTAACGCCAAGGATTAGCATTGTGTGGGAGAGTAAATTAAACGATCTCGTAAGCCTGTCTGTCGGCAAATAATCTCCGGAGGAGCTGGTTGTTGAGGCCGTGGCCGGTTTTGTAGGCACGGAAGGCGCCGGTAATTCTTTTGCCGGCTAAGTAGAAATCACCTACGCAATCAAGTATTTTATGCCTTACGAATTCATCAGCGAATCTCAGGCCTTCTTTATTAAGAATTTTATCTTCTTTGATAACTATAGCATTTTCAAGAGAGCCGCCGCGAGCTAGGCCTTGCGAGCGCATATAGTCAACTTCATGGGCGAAGCCGAAAGTGCGGGCTTGGGAGAAATCTTTTACAAAGCCTTCCTCACCATTTTCAAAATGGGATTTCTGGTTGGCAATAGCTTTGTTGGCAAAATCAATTTCCAGATCAATTGAGAAATTATCTGAAGGGGCAACTAAAGCATATTTGTCATTATCCCTGACCTCTATCTCTTTATTCACCTTGATGATTTTACGGTTGGCAGACTGGTTATAGATACCCATTGCTTCGATCATCCTGACGAATGGTTCAGAGCTGCCATCCATTATAGGAATCTCAGGGCCGGTAATATCAATGAGGGCGTTATCTATGCCGCAACCCCACAGGGCTGCCATTAAATGTTCAACGGTAGAGACCATTGTTCCTTCATCATTGGAAATAGCTGTGCCAAGCTGGGTTTTGGTAACGTTGCGGTAATCTGCGCGAACTATATTGTTGAAGCCTTTAACGTCGCTTCTGCGGAATACTATGCCATAATCTTCAGGGGCTGGCACTATTTTGAGAATAACTTTATCGCCACTATGAAGGCCTATGCCTTTAGTGCTTACAGTATCTTTAATAGTTTTTTGCTTAACTGCTGTCATTCTTGCTAATTAGGGTTTGACCAGTATATCAGAGAATCTTGAATTTACTTATAATTTGGGCATCTTATAACCTATTTTAAAGTATATTTCATCATAAATATTTAGTTTTGTTGCGGTTTTGCAACCAAAATGCAAATAAAACAGTAACATAGGCCACTATGGATCATAAAGACAAAATTCGTTACGCCCGCCATATTATTATACCTCAAATAGGCGCGCGTGGCCAGGAAAAGCTAATGAAATCAAAGGTTTTTGTCTTAGGGGCAGGGGGGCTTGGAAGCCCGGCACTGTTTTATCTGGCAGCAAGTGGTGTAGGGTGTAAAGCTCAAGGTGGATATATTAAACTGTGTGATAATGATACGGTTGAAATAACTAACCTGCAAAGGCAAATTATCCATGAAACCTCTGATATTGGGCGAAATAAGGCTGAAAGTGCCAAAGATAGTATTGCTGACCTGAACTCCGATATTAATGTCAGAGTTATGAAAGAGAGGATAAATAAAGAAAATATAATTGAATCGATTAAAGATTGCGACTTGGTGATTGATGGTTCAGATAATTATGAGACCAGATTTCTGGTAAATGATGCCTGTATTGAGTTAAAAATACCTCTGATTTCAGCTGCTATTTTAAAGTTTGAAGGACAGATAGCTGCTTTCCGTCCATATCTCTCGGAAGATAGCCCATGTTACAGATGTTTGTATGAAGACGTTCCTCCGGAAGGGACTATGCCGAATTGTTCAACAAATGGGATTGTTTCACCTGTTGCGGGTATAATGGGTTCCATGCAGGCGCTTTATGCGATAAATATTATCACAGGTAATGATGAAGGGCTAGATGGTTTCCTGACTGTTTTTGACAGCAGGAAAAATGAGTTCAGGAAGGTGAAGTTAGTAAAAGAGAAGGGGTGCGGTTGTAATTAATTCAGCCTTTGGTTCTGTTGATCTTTTGAACTTCGGGATTTTAAAGGGGATAATGGGGTGTCAAAGCCTTTCATTTCATCACCCGGTAGAAATTCAACTTTAACACGGCCTTTCTCAGTTGATTGGGGAATGCCTATTTCATCAAAAGCCTGTCCTAAAAAGCCCTCATTTTTTGAGGTTGCATCAGGGTCAGTTGAAGGGGGTATATTGCTTGTTTGTGTTGCGCCACCAGAAATCGCGGTCTGGCCGCTTTTAAGGTCGTATACAAATTTACTTCCCTGAAGAGTATTGCCATTTTCTTTCAGGTAAACATTTTCGTACATTTCTATTCTGCCTGCGACCACATCATAGATAGCTTTGTTCGAGCGGGCTTCCCTGTTTGGTGAGTTAAGAAAAACCTTTCCGAAAGCTTCGATACGTTTGAATTTATTCTTGGTGGCATTCTTCTGGCGTTCGGAATAAACTTTCATTTCATTGGCTTTCATGGTCATGTCACCCTGCTTCACAACAACATTATCAGTAAAAGTTGCAATGTTGTTCGAGGTGCTTATGGAAAGTGATTCTGATTTGATATTGATCGGTTTATCAGCATTTTTTTCGAGTGCCTTGTCTACATCATTTTGCGCAAATGAATCAGAGGCAAACAAAAGCATACATGTAATTGCAAAGAGTTTTTTCATTTTTCAACTTCGTTGTTTTTATTGTTAACTATGGCATTAAGTTCAACGCCGCCATAGAATTTTATCTCATCGCCGGAATTTGTTATGATAAAACCTTGTGAGGTTATATCGCCCATAGCTCCTGTAACGTCAACGCGCTCACCGCCGGTGATAAGGTTTTCATCAAGGTTCACATAAGCGGAATTTGTTAAAATGTTATAGCCATTTCCGGTCACAACTTTTACGCCTTGAGATAGGGTGAGTTCTTTTTTATTGAGGAAATAATCGCCCTGCTGAGATGATAAATTCACTTTTGATTTATCCTGCAATTCAATTTCAGCGCCTATGTCTATCAGGACTATTTTTTCAGAGCTGACGCTTACGCTACTTTTGGCGGTAATATTATAAGGCCTTTTATTACTGTCCTCTCCGAAGAATTTAGGTGATATCATTACGGGGATAAGATCAGTAGGGGTAGATTCATCATCTTTTTTATCGCTATTACCTTCAAAATTTATTTTGAAACCCTGAAAGTTTTTCAGGAAAAGAGGTAGGGCAAGGAACAATACCAGCAATAAAAGAATGAGTCTTAATATAGAAGATTTCCAGCGCGCAACTTTTTTTGAGTGCAGTTCAGCCCTGCTTGTTTCACCGGGTTCAATGAACCTATCCATGCGCTTTTTTTTCAAATAACGCGCATAGCCGATATTAACATTCTTTGATATTTTATTGATCACAATTTTTAGAATAACTAAATTCCGGCAGAAAGAAGATGGTGAATATGCAGAACCCCTACAAGTTTTTCACTATCATCAACCACGAGCAATGATGTTATCGAATTTTTGTTCATAATGGCAAGAGCTTCCACAGCAAGGGCGCTCTGCCTGATCGATTTAGGGTTTTTATGTAGTAAATCGGCTGCTGTTTTGTTGATTATATTCTCACCCATATGCCTTCTAAGATCACCATCAGTGATTATGCCGGTTGGTTTACCTTTTTCGCTGATCGAAATGGCGCAGCCGAGGCTTTTTCTAGTAATTGCGAGGATAACCTCACTCATTTTATCAGTTTCCTTAATAATGGGCAGCATATCACCTTTTGCCATTATGTTCGCCACCGTAATGAACTGGCTGCCAAGCTTACCTCCCGGGTGGAATACGCCGAAATTTTCATTACTGAAACCCTTTTTCTCCATAACGCTCATTGCTAACGCGTCACCCCATGCAAGCATCATGGTGGTTGA
Source organism: Alphaproteobacteria bacterium (assembly GCA_031426355.1). Taxonomy (GTDB): domain Bacteria; phylum Pseudomonadota; class Alphaproteobacteria; order Rickettsiales; family UBA8987; genus JANPLD01. The sequence continues at coordinate 39,982 of JANPLD010000023.1, forward strand.
GGTTGTTGGGGCTGCAACAGGCGAGGCTTCATCAATATCAGGCAGGGTAAAGGCAATATCTGCTGATTCAACCAGCATTGAAGTTTTTCTGCGGACTATTGCGATTATCGGGATGGAAAATCTTTTACAGTAAAATATTATGTCGCGAAGTTCTGCTGTTTCGCCGGAATTTGAGAGGAGAACCGCAATATCATTTGCAGTTATCATGCCAAGGTCACCATGGCTTGCTTCGGCGGGGTGAACGAATATTGCAGGGGTTCCCGTGGAGGCGAAAGTTGCGGCAATCTTTGTTGCGATATGGCCGCTTTTGCCCATTCCGCTTAATACTAATTTACCTTTACAGCCTGTTATAAGCGCAACTGCTTTGACGAATCTTTCATCAAGAGCGTTCTCAAGGGCTCTCAATCCTTCGATCTCTTTTTCAATTACGAACCTTGCTGTTTTGATCTCAGGGGACATATTTATTATATTTGATTTTTGCTTAAGCAGCTTCTTCCCAGCCGCCTTTTTCGTTTTGTTTAAAATATTTCAGTTCGTTGGTATCATCGCTTTTAAGCTTTTTCCAGAGATCGCGTGCAGATTGCGTTTCTGACATGTCTGCCTGATTGAATATCATTAAGGTCTTTTCAAAATCCTTATAATTATCATCTGAAATAACGCCGATATGTACGAGGAATTTTGCGTTATTAGGGTTATCATTGGTGGGGGTCAGGAATATAGGCTGCTGCTCTTTAAAATCTTCAGCTTCAGTGCCGTGGGGGATGAATCTTGTACCCCCGACACTCCAGAGCGCTTCATCAAGGTTTTTAAGAAGTTTTTTATCTTTGCACAAAACTATTGCTCTGCCATTTGCAGATAATATTTTTTCCAGAAGAACAGGCAAGGCCTCTTCCACCGGGGTTTTGCTCAATTGATAAAAATTAATGACTGACATATTATTTAAATACCCTGTTAAAGATATAATCCACATTTTTAGTATGAAAGGAATCATCAAAGCAGCTTTCCAGTTCCTTCGAATTCATTTTTGAGGTTATTTCAGGGTCGGCTTTGAGGCAAGTTAAAAAATCTTCACCTTTTTCCCAAACTTTCATGGCGTTCCTTTGCACGAGCGCGTAAGCATCTTCCCTCAAGCACCCTTTCTGGGTAAGCGCTAGAAGTATCCTTTGGGAATTATGAAGGCCGCCGAGTTTATCCATGTTGCGTTTCATGTTCTCAGGATAGACCAGCAGGTTTTTTATCAATCCTTCAAGCCTGACAAGGGCAAAATCTAAAGTGACGGTCGCATCAGGTGCTATCATTCTTTCAACTGATGAATGTGAAATATCACGTTCATGCCAGAGCGCTACATTCTCAAGGGCGGGGGTTACATAGCCGCGAACTATGCGTGCGAGGCCTGTAAGGTTCTCACTCAATACCGGATTCCTTTTATGTGGCATTGCTGAAGAGCCCTTCTGGCCTTTGGAGAAGAATTCCTCAGCTTCCAGAACCTCTGTTCTTTGCATATGGCGGATCTCGATAGCGATATTTTCAATGGAGCCAGCTATAACGCCAAGAATCGAAAAGAAGTGTGCGTGCCTGTCACGAGGTATCACCTGAGTTGATACAGGTTCAGCGGTTAAGCCTAATTTATCTGCGACATATTCTTCGATCTGCGGATCAATATTTGCGAAAGTGCCGACCGCGCCAGAGATAGCGCAAGTTGCGACATCTTCTACTGCAGCTTTTAGCCTGGTTTTATTCCTTTCAAACTCGGCATAGAACCTTGCCATTTTAAGGCCAAAAGTTACTGGTTCTGCATGGATACCGTGGCTTCTGCCGATAGTTATCGTATATTTATGTTCTTCAGCTTTTATTTTCAGTGCGGCTAGAACTTTATCAATATCCTGTAATA
>JANPLD010000024.1:0-10554 GCA_031426355.1 Alphaproteobacteria bacterium
GAAAGAAACGCAGGTGATGCTGACAGATTTTATCGCCAATGCCAGCCATGAACTTAAAACACCATTAACCAGCTTCATCGGCTTTATTGAAACTATTGAGAATGACCAGAATCTCACTTCTGACCAGAAAGAATTCATCAAGATAATGAAGAATCAGTCTGAGAGGATGAAAAAACTCACTAGCGACCTTCTCATATTAACAACTGCACATGCATCTACCTCAAAAGATAATTTTGAAGCACTTGATATTACGCTCCTTTTAGAAAGTGCAATAAACTCAGTTCATGCGACAGCAACTGACAAGAAGATAAATTATAAAACTGAGATAGAGCCTAACCTGCCAAAGATAATCGGTAATAAAGATGAAGTGATACGAGTGATCGAAAACCTTCTCAGCAACGCATTCAAATATAGCTTTGATAATGGTGAAGTGCTGGTAAAAATATTTGTGACCAATAATTCAAAACATCTTTTCAAGAAATTTGATGATAATAAAAATTTACTCTGCCTGAGCATAATTGACAAGGGTGAAGGAATTGACGAAACTCTTATACCACGCCTTACAGAAAGGTTTTTTAGGGTAGATAAAGCTCGTTCACGTAAAGTTGGCGGAAGTGGCTTGGGCCTATCAATAGTGAAGCAGATACTTGATAATCATAACGCGCAATTACAGATAAAAAGTAAGCTTGGTGAAGGTAGTAGTTTTAACGTGTTTTTTGAGGCGGCTTGATCAGATACTAACGCTTACACCAGTTTTATTAAAGATATCCTGAAGATATTTATCTTTCAGTTCAGTGGTTTTTTTATAGCCTTTTCCGTTCTTGAAAATTGTAGGAGCCACTTTTTCTATCGGGAATATTCCAACAGTAACATTAGTAATGAATATTTCATCTGCACCTGAAAGCTTGAGGAAATTAAACTCACCTTCCACAACTTCATAATGAGATAATTCCATTATAGCTTTGCGGGTTACACCTGCTACAGCGCCTGTTTTAAGGGATGGGGTAAATAAGGTTTCCCCTTTTATCCAGAAAATATTTGAGGAAGCGCATTCAGAAATTTTCTCGTCTAACGTCAGCAGAATGCCATCAAAATAATTTTGTTTTTTTGCATCTTCTTTTGCCAGAGAATAATTAAGACCATTCATCAATTTATTATTTACCGGCAAGCATTCCAGCGGGATCTTTTTATATGGCGATATTATCAGGTCGCCATGCGGACTTTCCATATGCGCCCGGTTAACTATCTCTATAACTAAGCTTGCATCAGTTTTATATGTTGGCAAATAGCCTCTGCTACCCTGCCCCCTTGTGATGCATATCCTTGCAAAGCCGTTTTCTATGTCATTGGCATCAATTACATATTTTATCTTGTCCTTAAAGTTTTCTAACGAATATTCTATATTTATGGATTCCAGACCGTTTTTTAGCCTTTCAAGATGGTCATCTGCACGGTAGATAACTTTATTATAAAAAGGCATCGTTTCAAAAATGCCATCACCGAAGCGAAATCCGCGGTCTTTAACGGATATCATCGCCTCCTCATCATTTAAAAGTTCGTTATTTACAAGTATCAGTCCCATGGGTTGTTAATGGGTAATTTTGTGTAAATTGGCAATAGTTAAATTAACCACTCAATTTTAGGTTGCATTTAACCTTGGATTGCATATAGTATACTTACGGTTGAATTGCATATGGCGAATATAAAAAATGTTAAAATTCAGTTTAATAACATATATGGCAGCTTTTATTGCTGTTGCCTTTAATTCACTTAGTTTTTTTGAGATAGTTTTTTGATATTGATAAGGTCGTTTGGCTAATTACCTCTGCTGCAATTAGTTTTTTTCTTTGCATAAAAATCACCCCGCAGATGCGGGGTGAAAAAAGTAATAGAACTTAAGTTAATAAAATCTCTTAAATGCTACTTTTTAGGACGGCATTTCTCGCAAGGTTTTTCACCATTTGATTCATTGCAATCTGCACATTGGCATTTTTCACCGCATTTAGAGCATTTTTCGGTACTTACTTTGCACATGCTTGAGCATGAAGATACAGACAAAGCAACTAAAGCGATTATCATTATAGTTTTTAATGAATTGAACATAGGTTCTCCTAATTAGATTAAATTAATATTTAGAGTTTAGCGTAAGAATTATGCTCGCGGGGGCCTGTCTAATTTATTTAAGGTAATTCCTGATAATTCACTATTTGAACTATAGAATATGGCTCTTTCAAATTTTCGTGGAGAAAAAGAAATCTCGTCACTGGTAGAAATAGGTTTAAAACATTTCGAGCAAACAATATCTTCACAGCATTTTTTATGGCAGTCGCCCATGCAGCATTTATGCTTATAAAGTTGAACATTTCCTAAAGTAAATGCCAAAAGAAAAATGAAGAAGAGGATTCTCATTCTTTTATCTTATCATATGTGTGAGGGGAAATAAAGCCCGCGGATTAGTGGGAAAAGGGGGAATGAGTCTTGCGACTCTGTAATCCACGGGCTTAAGCTCTATCAATAGCCATCAATTGGGGAAATGACGGCTATTTTACTCTACATGAGCAAAACCATGATGCTACTGCTTTCATGGTATTTCGTAAACTAGATCTGTTTCAATTCATCAAACAGTTCCGTAACTTTTCTAAGTACGTTTGCAGAAGCACCATATGCCTGCTGTGAAACGATAAGTTTTGTAAGTTCATAACCGATCTCTGCGGTTGATACTTCAAGTGCGCCTGGAACTATCGTACCTACAGATGCATCACCAACCTGCCCTAAAGTTACTGCGCCGGCATTTGAATTAGTTGCAAAGGCGTTTCCGGATTCTTGTGTCAAACCATTAGGGTTTGAGAAGAACGCCAGTGGTAATTTATAAACTTTTGAACTTAGTGAGTTATCAAATATCGCGGTAACAAATCCATTCGCATCTATCTGCAAGGCTTGCAAACGACCTGTAGGGAAACCATTCTGCGAGAGTGTATCAACTGAATACTGGCCGGCAAATTGTGATAGACCATCTGCTTTACCTTGACCAATATCACCTGCCGTTCCTAACCTAAGGCTTACTGACTGCGTTGAAGCGCCACCAGCAGGATCAATATCAATAGGTGAGCCGATAGGTCCGGATATGGATTTTAAAGAACCATCACCATTGAAAGCTATTGTACCGTATGAAAGCAAACCATCATTTTTGTATGTACTGACAGAATTAGATACAGCATCAGGATCAGCGGCATATAATTCAGTTGCCCAAACCTGACCATTATCGTCATCCTGGATCTTTACAAATGCAAGGCGGAGATCAAGCGCTTCACCAAGTGATGTATATACAGTAATAGTTCTTGAGAAATCAGACGGAATAGCACCACTTGCCATATTTTTGCCGGTATTTGCCACCGCTTCATAAACTGCAGCCACCTGAGATGAACTAAGCTGGAACTCGGCAAGCATGTTATCACCAGCCAAGCTGTCCGTAAATGTGAGGGTATCAGTTGGGTCAACGTTAATTATTTTAAGCGTACTGTTACCTGTAGGGTTAAGAACCGATGCAGATATTTCACCGTTACCTAATGTATTTATTGCATCAGCAAGATTAGTAAGGCTGGCAAATCTTGAACCTGTACTATCTACTGCGAAATTATCGGCAGCATCATCCATTCCCAAAGCTGTAACAACACCGCTTGAAGCCAAATCTGCAAATGCCATTGAGCTATTGGCATCATCTGGTGATACATACAATGTACCATTTGATATACGAGCCTGGAGACCTTCAGTTGAATCAATAAGATCAGCTAAACCGCCAAGGCTTCTGAATTCATTTATATTAGCATTAGGATTTGCCCTGAAAGTATAAGTACCTACAACACTACCATCAACTGACACTGTAAATGCCGCGCCATCAACAAAAGGAGCAGATACAAAAGCTGCATTGGCATTTGTTACGCCGCCGATACCAGAACCAGCATTAATATCATCAGAGATAGCAAAACCACCATATGTGAAAGGGAATGTGCTTCCCGTACCTGTAGCTACTGAGAAGGTAGCGCCTCTTGCAAAACCTGATGGAACAATAATATCCGAACCATTGTTGTTTGTGTTTGCCAAGCTTAAAAGGTTAACTGTTCCATTAGGTCCTTCAAGAATATCTTCTTCCGCCCTAAGGTTTATTTTAGCTGTTATAGCCGTTGTAGGTGAAGCTGTACCCGTAATAGAAGATGTTGAAATAGGAACTAAGCTTACTAAATCCTGCGCTGAACGTGTATATGTAGTATTGCCTGATTCACCAGGAAGCCTGCTTTCAGAATCAAGCGGCCAGCCCATAAGAACATAACCTGCTTCATTCACAAGTTCGCCTGAAGAATTTGTCCTGAATGAACCTGCACGTGTAAATAATGTATTACCAGCGGTATCCTGAACTGAAAAGAAACCATTACCCTGCACTGCAAGATCTGTACCAACACCAGTTGACTGTATCGCACCTTGCGCATCTACGTTCTGGCGAAGTGAATCAAGTACACCACCACCGATCGTTCCTGCAACTAATGTTGAAAATGATACGTTGGTTGATTTAAAACCTGTCGAATTAAGGTTTGATATGTTGTTAGAGATAACGTTAACTGCTTTTGATTGCGCCGTTAAACTCGTTAAACTTGCTGATAATGCTCCAAATAATGACATAAAATACTCCCCAGTTGTTTATAAATTTCGTTTATTAAATTAACTATTATTGTTTGGTAAAGTGATAGCACCATAATTCACTGAACCGATATTACTTAAACTAACTCTTACGCCGGTTTTAAAATCACCGAACACAAGGGTTGGCTCACCATTTTCTTTAAAATCAACGCCTGTAACTATATCTTTTGTAAGCGCGCCAATGCTTTGGTATTGGTCATTCTCATCAAGTGCATTTATAGAAATTTTGTATTTTCCTACAGGTGCCGCGTTTCCGTTCTGGTCTTTACCATCCCAAAGGAAGTTCTGTTCGCCAGCTTTTGCAACGCCGTCTAATTTGTATATAACCTTACCTTTTTCATCGCTCACTTCTATAAGTGCCTTTTTGTATTCCTTATCAAGCGTATAGGTAAATTTTTGCTCTTCAGTTGCGCTACCTTTGTAAAATTCATTACCAAGGTACTCTACTTCCCTATTAATAAGGTTAGTTGCTGAAGAAGCCTGCGAGTTAGCCTGCATGGCAACAAGTTTTTCAAGGTTTTTGTTAGATTCAATTGACTGCTGCACTGTTGAAAGTGTTGCGATCTGCTGCGTCATCTGTTCTGTGCCCATTGGCTCAGAAGGATCCTGATATTTAAGCTGTGTTGTAAATAATTGTAAGAATCTCTGGGTATTATCAAGGAACAACTTGCCACTTGCATCTGCTGTGCTTTTTGTATCTCTTACGAAAACTGAACCTATTGAATTTGTTGTAACCATAAATTTAAACCATTAATTAACTATACTAAGATACTAAGCATGCCCTGTGCCAAATTTCCATTATACAAAGACGCAGAATTTGCAGCAGAGGTATAATTGTTAGTATCCATAGAAGAGGTAATATTGCTCATATCCTGGTCTAGAGAGAATGCGAACGGGTTGCCGGAATTATTCCAGTCATTCTTAGCTTGCTCGCCAGAAGCGCCGTTAGAGCCACTTCCATCTTGTAGGTTAAAGCTTAATGAGCCTGAATCAGCCTTGATACCACTATCCTGGAGGATCTTTTCCATAGCGCGGGAATCCTTCTGAAGCATGTCTAATGTTTCCTGTTTTTCAGCAAAAACCATTACATTTGCTTTTCCGTCATGCGCGAAATCGAACTTAATTTGTACCTTTCCAAGATTTGCGGGGTCAAGGCTGACATCAATCACATTACCATTCTTAGCAATATGTGCGACCTTATATGCAGATTCTGCAATAGCATCCTTAAAATCGCTGCCTTTCTGGTTAATGGAGTATTTTGCTATATTATATGCATGTTTACCAAAAATATTGTCCAGATTACCATAAAGGAAGTTTTTATTTTCTATGGAAGCATCAGGGCTGAAAGATGCTTTATCCTGACCTTCAGCAAATACGCTTGAATTTTGCGGTATACCGAACGGGTTTTTAGTAGAAGAAAGATCACCTGCCTTATCAAGATAATCCTGCTTAGTATAATAAGCCATGTTCTCAAGATTATCCTGACCGTAAATCCTGTCATCCTGTTTAGCTGCAAAATTCTTATTCACTAAATGAGAAGATATCTTCTCAGGCGTTTCAACTGTTGTCAGGTCAGCCTGCGCATCAGCAGCTAAATTCTGGTTTGCTGTTACCTTAGCTAATTCATCAAGTGATTGCATCGCAGGAGCCGCTAATTTGCTGATATCCTGAGCCTGAGCGCTAACTAAACTCTGGTTTTGCGCGCCTAGTATATCTATTGCGTCTTCAGTAACTATCTTTGTAAAGGTGTTTTTATTGTCTATAGCTGAAATGCTCGGGCTGTTAGAAAGTATATTATCTATCTGCACTGCAGTTGCATTTGCTATTAGTGACTGCGCGTTATTAGTATCAAGTATAGAAGATGCGTCTTTTTTATCTTCATCTACCAGTAGCCCTGCAAGGGTCTGGTCTGTAATTTCTGCATCAGGCACTAGAACCTGATCAATAAGGTTTTGCGCTAAACCTTCAGTATTATTGGAATTTACAAGATTGCTGAATAATGATGTATCAGTACCCTTCCCTGTTGTACCAGCTGCGCCTGCGATACCTAAAGCAGAACCTGCACCTGCATTTGTAGAATTCTGGCCATTAATGCCAGAACTGCCTGCATTAGCTGCGGGAGCTATATTTACCAAGCCTGCGAATGTTAAAAGGTTACCTAACACAATCTCATATAATATTTATTTGGATATAATTATCCGAAGATTTATTAAGCTCCTGCCATGCCAAAATTATTTATCCCTTAACTTCAAATACTTATTTGCGAAGGATATATAAATGGATTTTAGCATGTGAAAAATATTCCGCATCTTAATTCTACCTTAAAAGAAAATGGTGGAATTAATTCTTATTCCACCATATAATAAAAAGGTAGGATATAAAGCTATAGTAAAATTTATGAGCCTGAATATTAAGAATGAAAAAGCCCACCAAATGGCAAAAGAACTCTCTAAAATGATGGGAGTTTCTATGACTGCAGCTGTTATGGATGCCATTGAAAGAAGGATTGAAGCTGAAAGGGAGAGAAAAAAACAGAAATTGGAAAAAATCCTAAGAACCGCAGAAAGCGCTTCTAAACTCCCCATTTATGATACAAGAACTCCAGATGAGATAATAGGATACAACGATCAAGGACATTTTGATAAAATATGATCGTAGTTGACTCATCTGTATTAATAGCAATTTTATTAAATGAGCCGGAAAAACAGTTCTTTTCGGAAAAACTTGCTTTATCGGATGACAACCTTATGTCTGCGGCTAATTATGTCGAAGCCAGTATGGTAATATACTATAAAATGAAAGGAAAAGGCTTGGAAAAATTAAAACAACTAATAGCCGACTCAGAAATCCATATCCACGAAGTTACTGAAGAAATTGCCGAGCTAGCCATAGAAGCCTTTGTAAAATACGGCAAAGGCATTCATAAAGCCGGGCTTAATTTCGGGGATTGCTTTACGTATGCAACCGCAAAACATCTTAAAGCGGAGTTACTTTATAAGGGAAAGGATTTTGATAAAACCGATATTTAACTTGCATAAATCAGTGACTACTATATATAATTCTCCGAAAGGTGGGCTTTGCCCGCCTTTTTTATTACCTAAAATCCTGAATACGTGCTGGAACAACAATTACATACAATTATAGCTCCTATCGTTGAGAATCTCGGCTTTAAACTGTCACAGATCAGATTCGGCGGAACCGGTAATAATTCCAAGGCATTACAGATATTTGCTGAAAAGCCTGATTATACCTCTCTCTCCCTTGAGGATTGCAGGAGTATAAGCAGGGCAGTTTCGGAGGTACTTGATATTGATGAGACACTTATAAAAGAGAAATACCTATTGGAAGTTTCTTCCCCGGGGATAGACAGAAGCCTGATCAGCAGCGGAGATTTTAAAAGGTTTGAAGGTTTTATCATTAACCTCAGGGCGAAGATAAAGGTTGAGGAAGTGAGAAGGTTCATAGGACGCTATAAGGTTTCAGTTAATGAATCGGGAACTGAAGGAGTGCTTATAAACTCCGAAGAGCATAAGAGAGAGTTTTTTATTGAATACGATAATATTGATTCTGCCAAAATCGTGGTCAATGATGAGCTCTTTAAAAGTAAGGGTTTAAGTAACTAAGCAAGATTTAACAGGAGGATAAAATGGTAAATTCATTTTCAATTACAGGTGGCTTGGAAATTATCCAGGTTGCAGAATCAGTAGCGCGCGAGAAGAACCTTAAACGCGATATAGTTATATCAGCGCTTGAAGCAGCCGTTGTATCAGTTGCCCGTAAAAAATACGGCCATGATATTAACGTAAAGGCTGAAATTAGTGAAAAAGACGGTTCCATCCGCATTTTCCGTATCATGTCTATCGTTGAAGTTGGCGAAGACCACAATACGCAGATCGAACTTAAATACGCTAAAAAGAAAGATCCTGAAGCTGAGATAGGCGGCGAGATTTCTGAAGAACTTCCACCGATCGATTTCGGACGTGTTGCAGGCCAGACCTTCAAACAAGTGTTGATGCAGAAGATCCGTGAAGCTGAAAGAGACCGTGAATTCGAAGAATTCAAAGACCGTGTTGGCGAAATTGCCAGCGGTGTTGTTGAGCGTATTGAAAATAATGGTGACCTTGTTATCAACTTCGGTAAAACTGAAACTATCCTCCCTAAAAATGAACTCATACCAAGAGAGAATTACAGGAAAGGTGACAGGATCCGCGCATTCATCAGTGATGTTCGTAAAGAACGCAAAGGACCACAAATCTTCCTTTCACGCAGATCAAACGAATTCCTTGCTGCATTATTTACTCAAGAAGTTCCAGAGATATATGACGGCCTTGTTAAAATATACGCTGTTGCAAGGGACGCTGGTTCCCGCGCTAAAGTTGCAGTATATTCTGAAGATTCATCTATTGATGCGGTCGGTTCATGCATCGGGCCTCGTGGTAGCCGTGTAACTGCGGTTTATAACGAGCTGCAAGGTGAAAAAATTGATATAATCGAATGGTCTAATGATCTTGCAACTCTTGCAGTTAATGCGATCGGTTCAAAAACTAAAGATTCAGTTGTTCAGGTTGTTAAAATAATAATCGATGAAGATAACCATAAAGTTATCTCAGTTGTTCCTGATGAGAACCTTTCTATCGCTATCGGCAGAAGAGGCCAGAACGTTAAACTCGCATCTGAACTTATCGGCTGGAGCATTGATATAATCAGCGAAACTGATGATGCTACACGTTCACAGGAAGAATTCGCAAGGCTTACTAAACTCTTCTCTGAGGCTCTTAACGTTGAAGAAGTTATATCTCAGCTTCTTGTTTCTGAAGGTTTTACTGGCGTTGATGAAGTTGCTTATGTTTCAAGACAAGACCTGCTTTCCATTGAAGGCTTTGAAGAGGAACTTGTTGATGAACTTCAAAAACGTGCTGAAGAATGGGTTGCTAACAATCCTAAAGAAGAAAAAGCTGAAACAAGCAATGACCGCACAAGAACTGAAAGGAACACCAAGAGAGGTTTACCTGGAATTAACGGCATAACAACTGATATGATCGGTCTGCTCATCAAAAAAGGCGTTCATGAAGTTGAAGACCTTGCAGAACTTGCATCTGATGAATTACTTGAGATCATAGAAGGTGAAGGCGTTGATAAAACACTCGCTGACTCAATGATCATGGAAGCCCGCAGGAAAGCTGGCTGGTTCAAAGATGAAAGGAAAAAGGTTGGCGGCTTCTAATTACATAATATCAGGGATCAATTCGTTGATCCCTGAAGACTATTCTTGCATTTCAGTAAAAAACCAATAAAACCCTTTTATATTTCAGATGACTCCGTAGCTCAGCTGGATAGAGCATCAGCCTTCTAAGCTGAGGGTCAGAGGTTCGAATCCTCTCGGAGTCGCCAATCTAAAAGCCAGTTTCAAGACATTACCTAAAATCAAAACCCACCCCGCGGGACACCAGTGGGACACTCTCAAGTATTAAACCGCACATAATCACATTAACTAGAGCATTATAACTTCTGCTTTTTATCAAGCTATTTTGAATCTATTGCCCCCCAAGTGTCCCACAGCATTAAATAGAACAATATTACTTACTGAATATTATAGATAATTTCCGCTTTTACATAAGTTAACCTAACTGATGTATTGTTATTTATTGCTAATTGTTAATCTTTACCCTATTGTTTTGCAAGTTCTTAATATTGGAAATATGGCAGCGATAGAAAAAAGAATAACCAGCAAAGGTGAAATTTCCTTTAGAGCTAAGGTCAGGCTAAAAGGCTCCCCTGTTCAGACGGCAACATTTAAACGCCTCACAGACGCTAAAAAATGGGTTCAGGACACCGAAAGCGCAATCAGGGACGGCAGGCACT
>JANPLD010000025.1:0-2044 GCA_031426355.1 Alphaproteobacteria bacterium
TTGATGGAGATAGAATTAAACTTTCCGGTAAAATTCAGGAAGCTTACGGCGTAACTAAAGAAAAAGCTGAAGAGCAGGTAAAGGAATGGGAAAAATCATGCGGTTGTAATTCTGATTCATCAGATGGTAACGCTAGCCGTAAAGATTACGCTGCATAAGTTTTTCAGAAGAAGAAAATATAAAGGGCCGGAACCGGCCCTTTTTTTATGCTTAATTAAAGATTGTAAAGTTAATCCCTGGATATTTTGCACTCTACCTTGGTATTACCATTATAATGAATGCTCATCTCAATATCTTGGTCGTCAATACGCCTAATTAAATCCTCGAATTCCTGAACGGTTGGTATTGAAAGGTCATTTCTTATCATCTTCTCTCCTATTAATTATGGATAGAGAGTATTTCAGTCTGTATAAATTTGAGATATGAAAATAGGGTAAAAACCATAAAGACAGATAAGTGGAGGCCAATGGGGGAAAACATTGACCTCCCAAGGGAGGACGCCAGGCGGGAAGTCACCGCCCGATCGTTTAAGATACAAACCCTTTCAGGCTGGCACCCTCCGATTCAGTTATTTCTTATCTTCTTACTAATAGAGAATGGCTTTTATATTCCCAATTTCTATCCTGTAAGTTTTTTTATAATATTCATTTACAGTTTATAGATAATCCGGCTGACTATGGACAATAATTAACCGAGAAATGCTGAATTAAAGTTTGATAACTTCTTCAGCAGTTATTTCCTCACCCATTTTAGCGGCTTCATCAGTTACCCTACCAATAACTTTAACTTTATCACCTTCAGAAACAGACAGTTTCGAACCAGAGTGAACGTCAACAGTATCGCCGTTTCTATCTTGCAGAATGAAAACACCATTGTCATTTACTTCTGAAACTTTACCACTAATTTCTATCCTGCCTTCTTCTGGTAAGTTTTTGATTAGATCAATTGATTTTTTAATGCTGCTATCATTCGCAGAGGCATTTTCTTCATCAAGATCTTCATGATCATCTGAATCTTTAGAGCTCAAGGTATCCCTATTATCGAGGTCACTGCTTCTGCTAACGGTCGCATTATTGATCTCTTTACCTAAGCCAAGTATCTCAGAGTTTAAAGTACCGTTTACAGTAATTTTTTCTCCTTCTTTAACCTGGAGGTTTGCATTGCTATTAACGTCAATTGTTTTTCCAGCGGAATCTTCAAGGATAAATTTTTTATCATTCTTAATGTCTTTTACCATTCCACTGATCTGCACTGATCCACTTTTAGGAAGTGCCTGAATGCTTAAAGCCGCATTTGAACTAGTATCAGACTGCGCATTTATAGTTTGAGCGGAAGCCTCGGCAGCAATTGCTATGAGGGCTGTTGTACTGATGATTGCAATTCTTTTTAATAACATGGTTTTCTCCTTTAGATTAATGTTAAAGAAAATTTACCGTGTGTTGTATAAGTTTTCTATTTATAGCGAATAGAGAAGTTATAAAAATAGCGTAAGAATTATAAGTATTAATTAAACCTCAAATACTTTGAATTCCCTAAGTTTAAGGAAAACTTCATCACCTTTTATAAAATTATTCTCATCATAAACTGATTTTAAGATATCAGCTTCGATAGTTGCGCCGGAATTTCGTTCTAACTCAAGTTTTATCAGTGATCCCGCTGGATTAATATGGGTAATCTTTGCTTTGATATATTCTCCTTCCTCAGGATTTTTAGTTATGAAAATCTCATGCGGTCGGGAGAATATTTTTACTCTTTTAATATCGTCAGTTATGGAATTTTTTTTGTTTTCCTTAACAGAACTTTTCTTTTTCGCGGGAATTTTATTGGAAGGCCTTAGCTTTGATATAAAACCTGCAATGCCTGATTTTTTCTTGATTGCATCCATACGGGTCTTCGGTTTTTCAGGATCTTTTACATAATCCGAATCAACGATCTTCACTTCACCATGATCATCAATATATCCCTCGAAACTATTGTAATTGCCAAGGAAATTATAAACAAACGAATTTGCCGGGCGATGGTAAACCTCTTCCGGCGTGCCGAT
>JANPLD010000026.1:0-30705 GCA_031426355.1 Alphaproteobacteria bacterium
GGTCTTCCAGATCAAGCAGTAATATTGGTATGTTCTTGAATTCAGTCGTGGCGTAAATGGCTTTTACAACTTCATCTGAGGTTACAACATGGTTGCCCATTATCTCAACCTCTTTAACCTCAAGGCCTATTGCTACGGTAACAACGCCTACAACCTGCCTGACGGCGCTTCTTATAATTATGTAGCCATCAAAAAAGTAAGACCAAATAAGAACAATTACAAATATAACTATTAGCATTATCCTGAATATCTTATTCGCCCGGATAAGTGCAAAGCGTATCTTACGTTTCCTGATAAAATCCTCAGGTTTTCTTCTGACGGATTTTGTCTTAGGTTTAACTTTCGTTTTTGGCTTGGCTTTTTTTGTAATTTTTCTTGGCGGCACTTAAATGGATTTTTTAGTAAGGATAACCACAGGAATCAGGAAATTTCAAGTTTTGCAGTGCCTAATATTTTTAAAACTAGATTATCAAAGTTTATACCCACCGAATTTGCCATTTTAGGGACAAGTGAAGTTTCTGTCATGCCAGGGTGAGTATTGATCTCAAGGAAATATAATTTCTGCGTTTTCCCATCATAGAGTATGTCGCTTCTGGTAACACCTTTGCAGCCAAGCAATATATGGGCTTTTTCGGCATATTCTTTTGCAGTTACTGCAATGTTTTCAGGCAATTCGGCCGGACAGATATATTCAGTTGCACCTTTAGTATATTTGCTGGCGTAATCATAAATACCGCTTTTAGGGCGAATTTCAACAATGCCAAGCGCCTTATCGTCAAGCACCGCTACGCTTAACTCCCTGCCATCTATTAGCTCTTCAATAAGATATTCGCCTTCAGGAATTTGAAGATTTTTTAAGTCTTCAGTGTTCCTTATGAAAAACACATTACGAGTTGAACCTTGAGCAACAGGCTTAACTACGAAAGGTAATTTAATTTCTTTTTGCAATTGAACTTCTCTTGCTTTTTTGACCGTTCCTTTTGCAAGATTAACACCAGAATCTTTTACTATCTGCTTCGTAAGCGGCTTGCTCATGCCTAAGGCAGTAGCAAGAACACCGCTATGGGTGTAAGGTATTTTTATGATCTCAAGCAACCCTTGCAAACAGCCATCTTCACCATATGCGCCGTGCATGGCATTGAAGACGATATCAATTTTATTCTGCAATAGATCTTCCGCTATTTTCTGGGAAAACTCTATTTTTACTGCGTTGAATTTCTGTTTCTGCAGTGAATCAAAAATCGCACTGGCGGTTTTAGCTGAGACTTCAGCTTCATTAGAGGGGCCGCCGTAAACAACAGCTATTTTTTTGGAATTTAAACTCATCAGGAAAATCTATTCAACTATATTCCTCAGCATTACTGAGGTTTCAAACTCTTCTCTAATATAATTATCATTTGCTGTAAATATATAGTTGCCCGTTCCGTATGCTGATTTTATAAAGCTTTGCGTTGTTTTTACTTTGTCCCTGCTTCTGAATATCAGGTTAAAACTGACGAGGGTTGGCTCACCTTCAGAGTTAGCATTGCTTCCGGCAATCTGGAAATCTTCAACATAGTCTGTTACAATAGCGTTACTGGTTTGCGACACCCAGCTTGAGCCGTTATAAGTATCAATATTCATGTAAAGAGCCCTTCTACTTGGGTTTATTCTCATAGTAGTAAAATAGGTAACACGTATACGGGTAGTAAAATTCCTGTCATAGATAATGCTTAAGCTATCACAGCAGGCGCTTGCTCCTGTATCTGTTATGCTAACCGGGTTATCTATCCTGCCATATGTCGATTCAATATTATTATCAACTGACCTGAAGCCAGCCATTCTAAGGTCGCGCGTTATGAACCTGATGGTCGGCACGGCAAAGTCACGGATCTCAGAGGTTGCGGAATTTGTTTCATATTGATAGGCAACCGCAAGGTAGGAAGCGTAAACACCTGCAAGAACTATGGAACCTGTAAATACGGCCAGAATAAGTTCCAGCATTGAATAACCTGCAATATTGCTTTTTGTTTTTGGGAAAGTTTTATTTTTTGATCTATTATTCATAAACCCTCTTTAAAACTATTTCCGGCTGCCTGCCGACTCCTTGTAATGTTACGGTCACCTTGTTTGATGTTCCGGTTGTAACAACTGCGACACTCCTTACATCACCTACTCTTGGAGTACCAAGCATGTCATTGAGCATCCGGCACCATTTATACCTGTTCACATGGTAATTTTGCGTCTGGCCTGAAGTTGGTGCGGCGCAAGTAGTGAAACTTAAATTATAATGGCTGATATTTGCAAAATCATTTTCGATAACTTCCATTATCTGGTTAGCAACTATCTGCATTTTTTGTCTTTTGGCGGCTGACTGCAAAGTATCAGCCGAATATATGGTAAGGCTGAACACGCCAGTAAAGGCAATTCCTATTATGGCAGTTGCGACCATTGCTTCAATAAGTGAAAACCCGCTATTTAATTTTTTGTTCATCTAATTCCTCACCAGATCAATGAAACCGGTTGCTATAATCACTGCAATGTCCGCACTCATATTATAAATGGCCTGCCCGGTTGTCTCGCGAAATGCAAAAGCACCGCCTGAGGAAGAACCGTCACGGTAAAAACAAATATTTCCAATACCACTTCCCGTAATATTGAAATTTCCATTAAGTTTTAAGGTTTGTGTTTTTAAAGTTACCCATGTTCCGAGTGCTGCATTGCAGGCACTTGAAGGTGTTGGAAGGGAATAGACGTTTATCGTATATGAACTTCCCGATCTTGTGACGAGCATTCGTGAAGTAGTATTTTTGGCAAAGGCTACCTGTTTTGCTTCAACCAGTGATGAGTAAATATTATTGATGGATTCATCAAGTGAGTTTCTTACCTGCCAGTCTTTTATGGTAGGCACCGCAAAGAGTGTTGCTGTTCCTATGATAGCAACAACCACCATCAGCTCCAGTAAGCTGAAACCATTATATTTAGGCTGCCTCTTCTTCACTTATAATCCCCATTGAAATTAATTTTTTGAGGGAGTCTTCCATTGTCATCATACCAAGCGCTTTACCTGTCTGTATCGCCTGGTCGATCTGGAATATTTTATTCTCACGTATCATATTTGATACTGCGTTATTATTTACCATCACTTCAAATGCGGCTATACGGCCCATTCCATCAGAACGCTTTAAAAGTGTTTGAGTTACAACCAATCTTAGGGATTGTGATAATTGTGAGCGTATCTGCGCCTGCTGCGCGGAAGGGAATACGTCTATTATCCTGTTAACGGAATTCGCGGCACCATTTGTATGTAACGTTCCAAATACTAAATGCCCTGTTTCTGCGGCGGTCAGTGCAAGTGAGATCGTTTCCATATCGCGCATCTCCCCTACCAGAATAAAATCAGGATCTTCACGAAGCATTGCTTTAAGGGCTGCTGCAAAACTTATTGCATCTTTCCCTATTTCCCTTTGTGAGACTATACATTTTTTACCGGTGTGGACATATTCTATCGGGTCTTCAACGGTGATGATATTTCCCGGCCTTGTAAGATTTATCTGGTTTACAAGCGCGGCAAGTGAAGTTGATTTACCTGAACCCGTCGGGCCGGTAACCAATACTAAACCATTATCCGCGCCGACAATATCAAGCATGGCTTTTGGAAGACCGAGTTTTTCAATTGGCGGAATATCAGTTTCAATTTTACGGAGAACCATCGCGGGGCCGGTCATGGTAAGGTAACCATTTATCCTGAACCTTAAATTCTCATGCGATGCTGCAAAATCGACCTGCTTATTAGCCTCAAAAAATCTTTTCTGTTCAGGATCAAGGTTATCCTCAAGGAATTTATATATCTCCTCCGCCGAAACTACATGGTCATTTAGCTTTTCAATATCACCATGGATACGCACAGCAACCGGTTTGCCTGAATGTATATGCAGGTCAGAAAGTTTCATCGTGTTTGCGTAATGCGCAAGTTTTGCCAACATATTTTTAGGGTTTAGGTTTTAGGGTTTGGGGGTTGGACTTTCTAAGCCCTAACCCCTAAGCCCTAATCTCTCAATTAATATTCTTCGTTCCAGTATTCTTCTTTTACCGTAGTATCAGGGTCAACAACCGGCGCGCCTATTATCAGGTTACCTGTTTTTGTAAAACCCTGAGGTAAACTTGGCGCCGCAGCATCCGAACTTATACCGATATACATTTTATCTTTGTATACCACCGCTTCAGTTGCCATACCCTGCCCCAGATCCGTTGTTCTAGTTGTACTACCGCAGGCATATTGATGCTCGGAAATTTTGGATGTTCCGGCGCTGCAAAGGTTTAATGCATCAGGTATGTAGCGGGAAAATACCACATTGCCGCTTCTAAGTGTTGCCTGCGCGGTTATTTTTTCATTTGCATTTAAATTTATATACCAGCCTTTCTGCGTTTCAGTCGGGCAGATGGCAGAGGCAGCCGTAACATTTGCAAGTGATGATTTATTGAATGTTGTTGCGGTAGTAAAATTAGGGAAGTTGCTATCTATAATGCCATATGCCCTGTTCTGTATATTTGTAGATGTTCTGCCTATGCGGGACATATCAGCAGTACCGTAATATTGCATCAGCCTGCCATCTTCGAGTATAGTAGGTGTTGTCTGGTGATAGCACATTCTATCATTATCGGCAGTTCCTTCATTATCGAAAACTCTTTGAGTCGCGTATAATGTTCCACTATCACTGAGATTTATTTTCCATAGATTACCTTCCATATCACTAAAATAAACGAACGCGCCGGCATGGTTGAATGATGTTGTGGTATCAGCTGTTATCGCCGTAAGCCTTGGCGGCACAGCATTTATTATACCGTTTGTTGAAGATGCATCGGCTATATCAATAATTTTAATAACCTTACCCCCATCTTCAAGATCAATTATATAAACAACACTGGAATAGTTTGAAGTTACGTTATTATTATAACCTCCTCCGAACACACCAACCCATTTACGTACAGAACCGATCTTAATATTAAGTATCAGTGGATCAGACCATGTCTCACCCAATTTTGAATAATCATATTCGGCGGGAGCCGCGCCTATGTTATAATTCGTCCTGACACTATTTGCGTTCCAGTAATTAACTTTGTTGGTGAATTTATTATAGGCAAAGCTGAATAAATGTTTTGGATTTAAAGCATCAGTAACATCAAGCGCGTAATATGAGCTGCCACCCTGCCTTAAGCCGCCAAGCATAACTGTTTTCCAGTGGCCGCCGTAATAAATATCCTTAACTGCAGGTGAGCCATCTACACCATAAATACTGGTAGTTTCCCCTGCCGTATTGGAGATAACATTTTTAATTGTCGGTAAAAGCCCCGGCGGTACGAATGCCCATCTTTCAACCCCGGTATCAGAATTAAATGCGTGAAGCATTCCGGAGTTTGACCCTACATATATATTTTCCGGTCTTGTTACGCATGAACCTCCACACTCATTACCATCACGGAATGCTTTATAATTATTCACGGAGCGATAATAACTTTCAGAATTGGGGCTGGCTTCATTGGAGAAGAACGCTGAAGGTTTACCAACTGCTACTGCTTTTGAATGATAGATATCGGCAAGTTTCCATCTCTCGCCCATTATAAGTTCATCACCTTCATCATCCTCACCATCAGGATATTCGGCATATGAATCCTTACCTCTGGTAAAATTTATCAGGTTATCTATTTCAGCATCTGTAAGTGCGCTTGAGGCGTTTTCTTCGAGTCCGACCCTTATCCTGGCTGCGTTGGCTGTTACGAAATTATTGGTGCTGTAAGTTAGGTTAGAGGCGACCGTCCAGATCTTCCTATTATCTGCCAGAGTATCGTTAAGCTTCTCACCTGCATCCCATATCTCACTGCCGATAGTACCGTCATCATTCAGATTATATTTCAGCAATCTGCCTTTCCACTGATGACCTTTCTTAAACATGAAGGTTGATTGTAATATGTGGTCACTATTGGTAATGCCGGGAATTATTGTTGGTACGGTAAAGGTAAGCTGCGTTGAGATTATCTGTCTTATGTATTTTGCCAGTGCATCAAGCAATGTAGATTCATTTTCCGCATAAAGAGGTGAATCAGGGTAAGAACCACCCTGCTCAGACAAAGTAACGTAATTATCATTACCTGTTGTTGTGAATCCTATCACGAAAGTTTTTATGCCGTAATTATCATATAAGAATTTCGCCGTGTTTGATGCGGTATTATCAACCCAGTAACCATCACTTATAACTATCAGTATATTCTGCTGGCATGGCGCGCTAGCGTTCCTTGGAGAAGAAGCACCCGTCATATAGGTTTTTGCAAGGGTCATGGCGTTATCAAGATAGGTATAGCCATTTGGCGTTAAGCTATCAACTGCGGTATATATCTGCTGTGCTCCGGTTGTAGAAACATTTACTACCATGCTTGCGCTGGTGTTCCATTTCATCAGGCCGAAATTTGCGCCAGCCGTAAGGTCGCTGTCAGAAACTATCTGTTTCAGAACTTTTACCATTGCCTGTAATCTGGTTACCTGGTTACCGTTATTTATCAGCAATGTTCCAAGGTTACTTTGTATCCTGTGATTTCCATAATCAGCGATGAAAGCTTTATTATCACTTGGCCTTACACTTATCCCTTTAGGTGTTTTGAATTTTCCAAGCGCAGTACCATTACTGCCCCATGTATCCAGCTGAGTTCCGGAAGGGGAGAATTTATATATCCTATGGCTGTCAGGTCTTGAAATATAGAGGTCACCATTATTATCAACATCAATACCAAAAGGGTCAAAGCTTGTTGTGAACTGAGAAATGAAATTTCCATTAAGGTCGAATTTCACTACTCTTCTTGCAGAAGTTCTGGTAGCCCAGATCGTATTGGTTCCGGGATCATACGCTATGTGCCTGATACCATTGTAAGTGTTACTCCATGTTGCCAGCCTTGTTCCGGAAGAATTAAATTTTTCAACACGGCCTGAACCATTGACACCGTAAACATTGCCTGAATTATCAACCGCAACACCGTAAGAAGGATCGGAAGCTAAAGTAAATTTCTGTAAATAAACCCCTTCATTATCAAATTTCTGTATCCTGCCGTTATTATAATCTGAAACATAAACATTATTACTGGTATCGACATCTATAGCGTAGGTAAGGTCAAATTTACCATTCTGCGATGAGTTAGTTTCCCCGCCCCATGTTCTAACAAATTGGCCAGCTGAATCATATTCTTCTACATAGTCATAATTCTTTGCAATGAAAATATTCCCATTGGAATCAAAGGTAAGATCGACCGGATATTCACTATCACCTGAGGTTATTATCTCTTCCATACTTCCGGAAGTATCCATCATAAGAAGAATATTCGCTGGAACGTCTGCTGCGCCGGAACCCGGAGGCGGTGATTTTGCAAAAGAGTTTCCACCTGCGAAAAATGCAATAAGCGCAAATACAAAAAGAATATGTAGGTTACTTCTCATCACTTTCTTTTGTTTTATTATATTTATCAATTTTACCCATCAGGTCTTTCGACATTATAAAAATAGACTCATTATCCCCTTCAGGAGTTTTAGAAAATTTATAGGTCGCATATATTTTTCCCTTATCGAAAAAACCTGCGTAGCTGGTTGCCACCTTCTCAAAATTTGGCTCGTTATTAGGTAACCCGAAGGTATCAACTGCTGAATGATATAATATTTTTTTGGAGGAATTTCTTTTATCTATTTTTATCCCGGCTATTTCAGAATCAGTTATAATAACCGTTACTTCAGTTTTTTTAAGGTCATCACATATATCTGTGCCGCGAATATTTATCTCTGAGTATTTTTCACTAAAAACATCCTGCTTAATATCTTTTCGCTCAAAGAAGTTTTTATAATCTTTTCCAAGCCCGATCTTTTTTCCTGAAAGGTCGCATGCCAGAACATTTGCGGAAATGCTTAAGATAAGCACCATTATAAAAATAAATATTTTGAGTAATTTTTTCATTTAATACTCCACCGAAACTATTGAGAATATTCTTTTCTGCGTATTGCTCGGGCCATTTGCAGTTGAGCTTATCTGGTAATAATAATCAGGCCTTAAATCACCTGAAGCGCCGTAACCGTCAGAAACAGATACATCTTCACCGCCATTTTTCTTTTTAGCTTCTACTGATTTTACACTGAGAGAAGTTGCAGTGCAGTTATATGAATATTTATTTAGCCTTCCCATGGAAGCGCTGGATTCGCCGCCGCTATATAAATGCTCAATAGTGCTCCTTGAGATCGTATATGGTAATGTTGTCGGCGGTCTATCAAGGTTCTTATACCATGATATCATTTCATCTATACAGGTTTCAGAAAGATAGAAACCGGTTGATTCCGCTTCGCTATAAGTTGCAACACTTGCTTCCTTAACTGATTTCTGCACAAGCGTTATTGCAAGAAGGTTCATGGCCATCATCATTAGTAATGACGTAAATAATATATTTCCCCTTTCCCCGTTCATAGCTAGCCTGATTTTAAAAATTTGTTACATTCAAATGAGTGACCGTATAAAATGTTCCGCTGCCATCCGTCTTGTTCGCGCGCGCCGTAAAATTATCAACCGTGGTCTGCGTTATGCAATAATAGTAACCATCATTTACCAGAACGGTTTTACCACTAAATAGATTAGTGTTTATCTGGCTGGTTCTGTCAGCGCAGCTTGCGCCAGTACTATAATAAGCATTGTTACTGCGATAATATCCCTGCTCCTGCATATAGATCGTTCTAAGATTATTCTTAACAACAGTCGCACGGGAATTATCAACATAGCCCAGATATTGCGGAATACCGATGATCGACAATATGCCTAGTATCGAAACCACGATAAGCAATTCAATTAATGTAAAACCTTTATTCATATTCTTAGTTTGAAGTTGAAAGTTTGAAGTTGAAAGTAATATCTTCAAACTTCAAACTGCCAGCTGAAAAGCAAAACCCCCTCGGAAGCCTGTAAACAGTCTAACCAAAGGGGGTTTAGTAAAAGGACTTGCCTATATAACAATTAATATCTTAGATTATTCTTTTGTAAGAGTTGCAGTTTGCGTACCGCCTTCCCAAGTTGTAGTAACTGTTATAGTAGAACCAGCACCCACGATTGAAGTTACACCGTTTACAGCACTTGCTGCTGTAACATAAGGCTGCCCATTAGCTATATCGTATGGGTTATCGCTTGAGTCATTGCCATATAGAACAAAAGCACTAGCTATATCAGTGATACTAGCAGTACATAATACTGTGAATGAGCTTCCAGCAAGAATATCTTCTGAACCAGCCGCACATTTTGCAAGCTCCGCACCGATAAGTTTAACAGCTTCAGTGTGAAGTGCTTTAGTAGCATTAACTTTCGCCTGCGCCTGGTAACCTTGATATTGCGGTATACCGATAGCAGCTAATAATCCCAAGATCGCAACAACGATCAGTAACTCGATCAATGTGAAGCCTGATTCCCTAGTGTTTATCATTTTGTGGTTAGTCATAAAAATTCTCCGTTAGTGTTTAAAGATTAGCGTTAGAATATTATAAGCTGACGGTCAAGTCAAGCTAAATTATTGAAATCATTGGATAATTTCGATTTTGTATTAAATAAATCCTTATTTCTAAGGTTACTTAACAAACTGTATCAAAATCGAACAATTACCCACTTTGAACCGCTTTTCCTATCTGGAAGATCGGCATGTACATCGCAATTATTATAAACCCGACCGTTACTCCCATGAATACAATCATTATAGGTTCAAGGAGTTCAGTGAGCCTGTCAACTACCATGTCGAATTCTTCTTCATAGTAATTGGCAACTGCGCCGAGCATCTCATCAAGCCTTCCTGTCTGCTCACCAATTGATATCATCTGGTGAAAAGTCGGCGGGAAAACCTCATGAGCCGCATATAGTTCAGAAAGGTTCTTACCCTCAGAAACACCTTTCTTTACTTCCTCCAAAGCCTCAATAAAGACGATGTTGGAAATACTTTTACCAATTATATTCATTGTTTCGATTACCGAAACCCCGGCCGCCGATAGGTTAGAAGAAATCATCGCTATTTTTGAAAGGGTTGATTTAATTATCACATCGCCAAGTAGCGGGGTTCTGAGGAAAAGCCTGTCTGTTTTTTTCCTGAACGCCAGGTTCTTCTTACGCATGGTTTTAAGAGCATATAATATCCCGATTATAACTAACACCAGCACACCACCACCCGCAGGATCGCGCATGAACTCACTAACATCAACTATGAACTGGGTTGGCCCCGGCAGTTCATTACCCATGGATTTGAACATACCCTGAAAGACCGGCACTACCTTAACTAACATTATCAGGATAACTATAATAGCTACGGCAAAAACTATTGAAGGATACATGAGCGCACCCTTAACCTTCTTCCTTATCTTTTCTATTTTTTCCAGATGCTGAACGAGCTTATCAAGGAATATTGTAAGTTTGCCGCTTGTTTCACCGGCCTTCAGCAAGTTAATATAAACCTGATCAAAAACCTGATCATGAAGTGCGAACGCATCTGACAGGCTTATCCCGTTTTCTACATCTGATCTTATTTTATTCGCAACAATGCGGAGGTCTTTATTTTCTGACTGCTCTTCAAGCATCGCCAATGTCTTCATTATTGGCAGGCCTGATTTTATCATGGTCGCAAGCTTCTTGGTAAAGATAACCTTATCTTTATTTTTTATCCTCTTGTAATTATATTTGATTACTTTTTCCTGCTTGGCTTCTTCTTCAAGGCTTTCCGCAACTACCAGATCAGTTACTGTTATTCCCTGTCTGGCAAGCATCTGTAGTGCCTTTTCCTGAGACTCTGCTTCAAGTATGCCGCTCTTTGGCAGATTGCCTTCAAACCCTTCCCAGTTATATAGATTCATTTCGTTGTTTCGTTGATTTGTTTTTTCGTTTATTCGAATCAACGAATTAACGAAACAGCGAATCAACTAATCTAATACCAATACCCGTTTATATTCCTCAACCGATATCTTACCTTCCATAATAAATCTTCTGCCGACTTCCTGCATGGTTTCAAAGCCGTCTTTCTTTGCAGTATCAACAATGCTTCGTTCAGTTGCATTGGTTAAAATAACTTCCCGCAAATTAGCGTTTAGCGCGAGTATCTCATGAATACCCATACGGCCTTTCACGCCGGTATCATTACAGCGTTCACACCCTTTGGATTTCTGCGGTTTGAAATTCTGAACTTCCTCTTCAGTGAAACCAAGATCAATAAGAGTTTCCTTTTTGACAAGGTTATCATCCTGCGTGCAGTGCGGACAATTCTTACGTGCAAGCCTTTGCGCAAGAACGAGAGCTAGTGCAGAAGTTATAAGGTAATTCGGTACGCCCATATTTATAAGGCGCGTAATGGTGCTTGCAGCGTCATTAGTGTGGAGCGTACTTAAAACCAAGTGACCTGTTAATGCGGCTTTTATTGCGATGTCGCTGGTTTCTTTGTCACGTATCTCACCCACCATTATCACTTCAGGATCCTGCCTTAAAAATGAGCGGAGCGCCGCTGCAAAAGATAATCCGATTGAATCCCTTACCTGAACCTGCCCTACACCTTTGAGGTCATATTCAACAGGGTCTTCCGCAGTCAGGATATTTATTCCCGGCTCGTTTATTTCTTTTAATGCTGCATATAGGGTTGTTGATTTACCCGAACCAGTCGGCCCAGTAACTAACATCAAACCTTGCGGTGAATGTATAACTTTACGTATCTTCGCCAGTGATTTTTCAGGTATGCCAAGCTCGCCTAAAGTAAAGTTCGCAGCATCAGGATCAAGTATCCTCATAACCGCCCTTTCGCCATTTACCGTTGGCAATATTGAAACACGGACATCGACCGTTTTATCAGCCATCTGCGATACGATTGCGCCATCCTGCGGTAACCTGCGTTCAGAAATATCAAGGTTCGCCAATATTTTCAGTCTGGTTATTATTGCGGAATAATTATAGGTCAGGAATTCCGTAAATTCTTCAATCGCCTGTAACACGCCATCTTTCCTGTAACGTACCTGAGAAGCATCCCTGAATGTTTCTATATGTATATCACTTACGCCCATCGCAACTGCGTTTGATATAATGCCATCAACAAATTCTATAACATCAGAGCCTGCACTAACTTTAAAGCGTGCTTCTTTTTTCTGGTTCTCACCGAGTAAATAATCAGATATTACAGCATTTGAGTTACTCACGGCTGATTTTGTTTGAGCAATGGGTTTGGTATTTTCTTCCTCGGCCTCAATATCCAGTGTTTTGAGGAAATCATTATCCATTCTGGTTTTTAATTTTTCCAGATATTCATGCATTTCGGAAAGGTTAACAACGCTTGCTTCCACAAGGTTAGTTCCTGATATTAATTGCATGTTATTGAATGATTCCAATGCGGAAGGGTCAGCCACCACTACATATATCTTATCACCTGTTTTATCCACAGGGACTATTCTGCTTTTGATAATGAACTGATCAGTTATAGTATCCTGAAGTGGCCTTACTTTGATATTTGAAAGTTTAACTTTTGAACGCGTAAGCCCGTAAGAATTACAGAAGCTATCTGCTATCTGGTCTTCACTAACATAATTACTTCGTATAAGGGCGGAAGTAAGCGGGCACATCAGAACTTTGCTTAACTCTTCAGCATTCTTGATATTTTCTTCTGAAACTAAACCTGAACTTTTTATAAATTCCGTTAATAATCTGTCAGTATCTTTCCTTAGGTTCAACATATGATTTTATTCTCTCTATTCAGGCGCATGGATTAAAAACCAGCTATAATATTCGCGGCGCAATAAATATTATGAGCTCTCTTTTCCCTTCGTCCCTCAAATCTCTGCTGAAAGCCTTGCCAAGTATTGGTATGTCACCTAGACCCGGCACCTTATCACGCTGCTTTGTTTTAGATTCAGTATATATTCCGCCCATCACAACTATCTCGCCATCTTTAGTGACAAGGCTGGTTTTTATTTCGCTTTTGGTTATCGGCGGGTTTTCAACTGTGGTATCAACCGTATCTTTATTCACCGCAAGGTTAAGTGAAAGATTACCATCACCAATTACTGAAGGTGTTACAGCAAGTTTTAAACCAGCCTCTTTAAACTGAATCTGCGTACCATCCTGCGAAACCGTTTCATAAGGGACTTCATCCCCCTGGAATATTACTGCTTCCTGATTATCAAGCGTGAATATTTTCGGGTTGGAAACAACTTTAGTTAAGCCTTGCGCTTCAAGGGCGGTAAGCTCAACCTTAAGATCAGCTGCGCTGCCAATACCTGTCAGAATACCGATACCACCGGTCGGGCTTGTTACAGGCAGGTTACCAACTACGCCATCAGCCGTTCCAAGTGTAAGAGCAGAAGCCGCGGCACCTGTTACGCCGGATATTGATACGCCTTCCTTATCGAAAGCATTTGTTGCTGCTAAACCAAAGCGCGCTCCGAATACCCTGTCAAAATCATCGCTCACTTCAACAATGAACGCTTCTATATAGACCTGTTTGGTTCTTGTATCCAGTGAACTGATAAGTTTTGAGATTATTCTCATATCTTCCTTACGAGCCTTCACTATCAAAAGATTTTTCCTTTCATCTATAGTTATCTCAGGATCAATATTCCTCATGCCATCCAAAGCCTGCCCTTGTGTTTTCAGCACGCTATCAATAGTAGTTTTAACCTGTAATGGCTTGGTATAAAATAATTTATATATCTCAGTTATGAGCGGCTGCGATGCTTTTTTAAGCATAAATGCACGCTGCACATTTTCTTTTCTCTTCTGGTCAAATTCTTCCAGCTGAACAACTGTCTGCTGGTCATGAAGGCGGATTATATTTGATTTCGTATCAACATATTTTTCCCACTTCTTTGTTTTCAGAACTGATTCCAGCATTGAAATCCAATAAACATCTTTCAGTTTCGCAGAAATATTACCCGACACTTCATCTGAAACTAAAATATTAACACCGGATATTTTTGATACTGCGTCTGCAAAAGTACGCACATCCATATTCTCGGCATTAACGCTTATCTTGAAACTATTCTTATCTGTTTCGGCTATTTCGGCGTAATCAAAATTCTCTTCTTTATTTATGAATTCGCCTTCCCTCTTTTTTTCATCAAAAGTGGTGTTAACCTCTACTTTAGGCCCGAGAACATAATCCTGCACAGAGCGCTCTTTACCCTGATCGATAAATTTCTGCTTATCAAAGGTCGGCCTGCTATCAATAAGCCTTTCTTCCTGTTTAAGCTGGGTTTCCTTGTTGCAAGCTGACAGAAGGAAAGTGACCAGTACGAAATATTTAATCTTTCTTATCAACTTTCACCTCTAATTTGTTGCTCACAGGTATAAGAACTTTTCCGCTGTCGGAAGAAACAACTATACCTTCATATTTTATTTCGCTTACCTTGCCGCCGTCAGAGCCTATTTCAACGCCTTCCTCAATTACATATGTCAGGCCGTTTATTGCTTTTACTGCTGCAACTTTTTTCTTTTCAGAAAGTATAACGCCGACAACTTTAATAGTATTTATTTTTGCTGTCGTTAATGGATTTACCGTGGAATCAGTCACTGTTGAAGTGCCATCATTTCTATCAACTATCTTTTTCATTATATCACCGGAAACAGGTGAGAAAGGATCCCTTGTTTTTCCTGCATCTGAATTTGGCTCTGGAATTTCAGTCTTTACTTCAACCGCTTCCTTGTTGACTGCCTCTTCCTTCAACTGCACAGCATCTGCCAGCTTGAGTGAGAATTTATTCTTACCTTCTGCGAATGATGAATTCACAACGAATAAATAGATCAAAATAACCGCGCAATATTTAAATATCTTTGGCAAGCAGCTCCTCATAAGTTTTTTTATCTACTGAAAAATCGAATAATTCCAGAATTATGGAAAGCCTTCCATACCCTGAAGCACCCCGCTGAACAGAAACTTTTTCTGAATTGATGGTCAGATAAGGTTTTTGTTTCTGCAATTCTTCTTTGAAGCTTATATAATCCACATAAGAGCCTTCCAGTTCAAGCAGAACTATGGTTTTCTGGTGGGGAGCGGGCTTAGAAATTTCTTCAGTGTTGCCTTTTGTTATGTTTTTCAGGATTATTGAATTGGCAGAGGCAACTGTGCTAATTGTCCTGAACAGGTTCTTTGAACCTTCAAGGTCAGAGAAAAAGCCGATTATATCATTGACCGCATTCTTATTATTCACCAGCATTGCCTTGGCGGCTATTATATTATTTTCTATTGTGCTGAGCGCCTGCTTTAACTGTGCGGAATCCACAAATTCAGATTTTTGCCTTTCTATGGGGCTTTCACTGAAAAGGCTTATGGCAAAGCAGATGGAAGCCGTTACGCATATTATAAGTATGGTTTTAAGAATGGCCTGCTTGTAGTTCTCATCAAGTTTCTTCCTACCCCTCTTTATACGGGGATCCTGCTTCTTGCCGGTCAGGAAGTCCTTAATTATTTTTCCTATATCTGCGTTAAGGTCTAAAGCCATATCATTATATTATTGAGCTACAGTTTTATTATTAACTTCACCAAGTATCACAAATTCCCTTATCACTTCACCGCTTTCAGTATTCACTGTTTTGATATTCGCGATGTACATTCCCATCATCACGCCGCTTTTATCCAACTCTTTTGAGAATGATATTATAGGATACTCCTCATAAGACCTGCCCGTGACTGATATCTTCCCGACAGAATCTATACTGATCGACTCAAGCCAAACGCCCTCAGGTATCTTCATGCTTATTTCCTTAATGGATTTCAGCAAGGTTCTCTGGTTTAGCAATAGTGATTCTTTTATTTTTACCAGTTTATTAAGGCCACCACTAATGGCACTTACCTTATCAAATTCCTTCTGCTTTTTTGCATACTGCTTATTGAGAACGTTGAATTCATTTATCTCTTTAATGCTGTTATTATATTTGCTAACCGCCACCAGAAGATAAAATAACAGGAATAAAACCGCAAATATACCAACGCCGGCACTGATTATTTTTGAATAAAATTGCGACCTCAAATTTTCCACCAGATCACCGGAATTTGGCAAAAGATTTATAGTTTCAGAAACTTTCTTTTTTGATTCGTCATCAAATATATTAAGCTTTCTAGTAGCAAGCCCAACACATATGGCCCAACCTGATTTTGGTATAGCGTTATCAGATGCTTCCATTGAAGCGGGGAATTCAATTGACTCAAATATGTCAGAATGGTCGAATTTAATATTCTCGACCCTCTGCGTTAGCATTTCAGTAAATTTATCAATATTAACCTCTGAGGAAATGATACTTACACTGGTTATTTTTTCATGATTGATCTCTTCGTGTTTGCTTATTATGTGCTTTAACTGCGAGACGAATTTTTGCAGGAATGTCTGATGTTCAAGATATTCACCTAGATATGATTTCTCATTTTCAGGGATGAAAATATCGTAAATAAATGGCCTGCCTTGATTTATCACCTGAAGATAGTTCTCATCACGGCCAATTTTCAGGAATACTTTCTGACTGTTATCATTGTTACTTTTCAGCTTTGAAAGATTGTTGATGGAAAAGCAGCCAATATCGGCCACCACAACTTTCAAACCAGCTTCTTCAGCAATAAATTTATAAATATTTATATCGCTGTTCTTGCAGGCGACGAATAATATATCCATCTCCTTCTGAACGGTATTCTCCCTAACTATCCGGTAGAATATTGAATATTCCAGAATATTTTCAGAAAGCTGAACTAGATTCTGCCAGAAGGAAGGTATGCGCGTTGCCCTGTCCAGATTTTCCTTAGCCATCAATGGCAGGGAAATGGTTTTGATTATTGCCGTTGTGGTCGGCATTGAAACGGCGATATTCTTATTGGTTATCCTGTTCTTTTCAAAAAGCTCTTTAAGTGCTTTGGAATATAATTTTTTATTTTTTGAAAGCGCGTCCTGGCTGTAAGTATTCAGCACCTGCTGAGATGCGAGTTTTACTATTTGCCATTTTCCTTTTACGTCTTTCGCCTGGCATATCTTTATGCAATCCGGCTGAATCTCAACCCCGATAACTTCTGTTTCAGTACAGAAATTTTCCTTGAGGTAATTATTCGTTTTGATGACGAATTTCGGGAGTTTTATTTTTTGCTTTTTTGCCTGCGCTGCCAAGGCTGCTGCCGAATTGGCGCCCGCGGACTTATCTCCGGGCTTTTGCTGATTCTGAAAAGATTTAAGGGGCTGTTGCACCATAAGAAACCTCTCTTTTCACTTGCGCTTCAAGAGAGAGTTTCAAACGGGCAACAAACCCCTTAATAACCCCCAAAACAATAAGAACCCTTAAGATACTTATAGCATAAAGCACGCAAATAGAAAAGAATTAACTATTTGAATTTAATTAGAATTTGCAAGCATTTTGCATCAATATACCATAAAATGAAATTAAATTCATAGATATCTTGCTAAGACAGGCTTATTAAGGTTTCCGTGATGTATTTTTACTAGAGTTAGTGGTTAAAGCTTAAGGGTTTGGTAGTAACTTGTTTGATTTTAATACTAAAACTCTAAATACTAACCACTAAACTCTCAAAAAATGCGCCTGTAGCTCAGTGGATAGAGCGTGTCCCTCCGGAGGACAAGGCCGAAGGTTCGAATCCTTTCAGGCGCGCCAACTTGAAACTATCAAGAAAATTAATTTTTTTATCTTTAGGTACTTCCACACTCCAATTTCCATAATTATGCTAAATACTATGAGAGCTTTCAGAATGACTATAGTTTGGGTATTACGCTTAGGTTAACTCGTCATAAGGAATTATTTAGCTAATAATTCTCTTCAGGGTCATTGACCCAAAAAACCTTAGAAATAGATTTTTGCGATAGGAAATATAGGTAAAAGTTTACGTGGATGTTTTCCTTTTACTTAAAAAGCCAAAAAATATTGCAGGAATTTATTGGTGGCTTGTCCACGATTCAAAATAAGCAAGTGCGCGCACTTATAATTAAACTAAAATAGAAAAATGTTTAAAAATATAAATACTTATTCAGATATTGGAACAGATGGAGCTGCATCTTTTTTATCCGCAGGAACTTCTTTTTCCAATGGAGCTTCTAAAGGTTCAGAAGTTTCAGAATTATCTTCTGTTTTTAATTCATTCTCCGTTGTTGTTTCGGAAACTCCAGAGTTTTCATCTGTTTTTACAGATTTAAGCTTCGTTTTTGCTTTTGTAATTTCAGAATCTTGCTTTTCCTGAGTTTGCTCAGTTTTTTTGCTTTTGAATTTATCAAGTATGGTAACACCCCTTTCAGTGTGGGAAGCCATATATGCAAGCACTAAGCTGTTTACAATAAATAATGCTGCAAAAATTGAGGTAACTCTGGTGAACAGATTTGCCTGCGCCCTGCCTGACATAAAAGCAGAAGGCGAAGAAGCACCGGTAAAACCATCAGAAGAGCTTTTTTGCACTAGAATAGTTGCGACCAGACCAATAACTATCAGAATTTGTAATATTAAAAGTACTTGCATTTTTATATGTATAATTTGTTAGCAATTGGCAGGGATTAACAGGTTTTAATCCAAATCGCAAGAGCTGGTTAATAGCACATTATCTGGGTAAATTTTTCTATTATAAGGCTGGCGCCGCCTATAAGCAGCCCATCGACATTATTAATATCCAGTATTTCCTTATAATTCTTATCATTTACTGAACCGCCATATAAAAGTGGCGCCGTTTTTATCAGGGGCTTTATAAAATCATGTATCTCTGCTATCTCCTCAGCCTTGGCAGTTTTTCCGGTGCCTATAGCCCAAACAGGCTCATATGCGATAATTACTTTGTCCGCATCAATACTTGAAAGAATAGTTTTGAGCTGGGCGCTAACTATTTCCTTATGTTTGCCTGCTTCTCTTTCTTGCAGTTTTTCGCCAACACATATTATAGGTGTAAGATTATTTGAAATAGCTGCCTTTGCCTTTTTATTTATCAGTTCGTCACTTTCCTTATGATGCTCGCGGCGCTCAGAATGGCCTACTATTGCATACTCGCATCCTATGTTTTTCAGCATGGCAGGGCTGGTATCTCCGGTGAACGCGCCTTTATCTTCAAAATGGCAGTCTTGCCCCCCGAGCTTTATGGCAGAATTGCTTATTATACCTCTTATACTTGTCAGATATACATTTGGCGGGAGCAGGATAACCTGATTATTACAACTATTATCACTATGGCTTTTCAATATTTCAGATGCGAGCTTTTCCGCCTCATTCGGCGCGAGGTTCATTTTCCAGTTAGCGGCTATTATTTTAGGCACTCTTCCCATACAAACTTATTGCTTCTGTTTAAGACAAACTATATTTAATGCTATATTCAAATTTATTATCAAGTAAATCTCATAAATAGTAATGACAAAGTTTGTAAATGTACTCGGTAAGTTTTTCGTAGTGATCTTTTTAGGCATACTTATACTTGGCCTTGTGATGTGGGGAATCGGCGATGTTCTGAAGAATAAAGGCAGAACTTCCGTCGCAGAGATAGGAAATACCACTATCAACGCCGATGAGATAGACCAGATAGTCGCGCAGCAAAAAAGGCAGTTCACCATGGGTAACCCAGGCGGGGAGTTCTCTCCTGAGATCGAAAATTATCTACGCCAGAGCGCTTTGAGGCAGATCGTAAATACGAAATTGCTTGAAAATGAACTTCATAACCTCGGGATAGAATTCGAGGCGGAGCATATTATCAACAAAGATTATACTGATGCTAAAACAGGCGAAGTTGATGAAGAGGCACTACAAAGAGATATTGCCGGATATGGCGGTGAAGATGCATTTGTTAATGAGCTGGTAAAAAATAAAAAGCTTGATGCGCTAGAATCTTCAATGACTTCCATAGTTCCACTTCTTGATTCATACGCAAAGAAAATTTACAGCCATAATAACCAGACAAGGGATATCAAGCTTATCAAGTTCAATAGTAATTTTATTGATAGCAATGCTTCCCTTAAAGATTCAGACATACTTAGTTTTTATAATGACAGGAAAGGTGAATATATCTCCCCTGAATACAGGTCTGTTAATTATATACTGGTTGATAAATCTTCACTAAAAAATCCTTCTGATGATATTGCGGAAGCAGTTTATGAAACTGCGAATGACCTTCTTGATAAACTCGCTGAAGGCGCTTCACTTGCAGATTCGGCTAAGGAACTTAATTTGAATATCCAGAGAATTGAATCAATTGATGCCAATGGCAAAGATAGAAGCGGGAATTTTGTTAAATTGCCTGAGCTGGCAAATTTTCAGAGCATGATATTCTCTTCAAACCAAGATGAGATATCTGACCTTCTGGAATCACAGGATGGCTTAAGTTATGGTGTTATCGTAGTTGATAATATTATGCCTGAACGCGTCAAATCACTTGATGAAGTTCGCGGCAAAGTCTCTGAAGACCTTAGAGATTATAATGCAATGAATATGCTTTTTGAAAAGGTTAATAAGATCAAGGCTGCTCTTTCTTCGGGTAAAACATCTTTAAGTTCTCTTGTCGGCCAGAATGGCGTTGAAATATCTGACGTGCCTAATTTAGATAAAGATTCAAAAAAACTTCCGGCGCAATTCATCAAACTTGTTTTTGACGCAAAGAATTTCTCTGAAACATTCCCTGATGGAAATAATATCATCATGGCAAAAGTTGAAAAAATCAATGAGCCTGAAGCAATTGACGAGATAAAATTGCTTGATGTGAGGTCAGGAATTCAGGACCAGATATCGCAGGAGATAATGATGCAATATGTTGGTTATCTTGCGACCAAATATAAAGTGAACGTTACTTTACCTTCAGTACAAACGGAAAGTGAATAAAGAAAACCACATAATATCAAAGACCATTCCGTGCGATACTATTACGCCGGTATCGGCTTTGCTGAATATTTCTAAAACACAGAAATATTATTCCCTTTTTGAGTCAGTCACGGGCGGGGAGAAAAGAGGCCGATATTCTATACTTGCTTTAGAGCCTGATCTTTTATGGGTTTGCAAAAATGGTAAAGTTTTTGAGGGTGATGAAAAAAATAATTTCAAATTAACTGAAACACTTGCAAAAAATCTTTTTGATTCATTCAGGAATTTCCTAAAAAGATCGCATATAGATAAGGCTGCTTTTGCCGGCCTGCCTTCAGCCGCTGCGGGTATATATGGCTATATGGCCTATGATATGGTCAGGTTCATGGAAAAACTTCCTGATAAAAATAAAGCTTCAATTGATATTCCGGACGCGGTTTATTTTCGCCCGAAGATAATTATCGTATTTGATAATATTGGAGATAAGTTACATATTTGCGCGCCTGTATATGATGGCAGTAGTAATGCTGAAAATGCAGAAAAACTAATATCAAAATATGAGAAAATAATTTTTGAGCCTTTAAAAATAAATAATCCGGTACAAGAATTTGACCTTGATATAAGCTCAAATATTGACCGCGCGGAATATTATAAAATAGTCCAAAAAGCTAAAGAATATATAGTTGCAGGAGATATCTTCCAGATAGTTCCAAGCAGAAGGTTTACGTTGCAATATCCGCTTTCACCGCTTTCATTTTATCGATCACTTAGAAGTATTAACCCGTCACCATATCTGTTCTATGTAAATTTTGATGATTTTGTCATCACAGGTTCCAGCCCGGAAATATTGGTTAAATTAAAAGATGATACAGTTACGGTTCGCCCGATCGCAGGAACCCGTAAAAGAGGAGCTACTGAAACAGAGGATAACGCCCTTGAAAAGGAACTTCTTGCAGATGAAAAGGAAATCGCAGAACATTTAATGCTGCTTGATCTTGGCCGAAATGATGTTGGCAGGGTTGCGGAAAAAGGTACTGTTAAAGTCACAGAGAGAATGGTCGTCGAAAAATATTCTCACGTTATGCATATAGTTTCCAATGTTGAAGGTAAACTTGATAAAGGTAAGGATGCGATAGACGCGCTTATATTAGGCTTTCCGGCAGGCACTACCAGCGGCGCGCCAAAGATACGCGCTATGGAGATAATTGAAGAACTGGAGCATGAAAGAAGGCAGTTTTACGCGGGAACGGTCGGCTATTTCTCAGCAAATGGCGATATGGATACATGTATAGCCCTCCGCACTGCGCTTATAAAAGATAAGAAATTATACCTTCAGGCTGGGGGCGGCGTTGTGTTTGACAGCACTGAGGAAGGAGAGTTCCAGGAAACGGAAAATAAAGCACAAGCGCTTATAAAAGCCGCTGAGGAAGCAAAAAATTATTTATAAAATATAATTACTTGCTATAATTGGACTATGAAAAAACTTCTTATTACATTTTTGTTCTGCGTGATAGCTACATCATGCGATAAGGAACCTGAAACCCTTAAAAGCCCATGTGTCGGCGCTAAAGGCAGCCCGTGCGGTGACCGTATACCGGTAAACCAGGAGTTATATAATTATAATTCCTTCAGAGCATAAATCAAAGTGGCTGTTTTTACCAAATTAGAAAAGGAAGATTTTGAACAGGTGCTCAGCCTTTATGATATCGGGCAGCTCTCTTCTTTCGAAGGTATAAACGAGGGCATCGAAAACACCAATTATATACTCCGCACTACACAAGATAATTATATTTTTACCGTTTATGAGAAAAGGGTAAGCGCAAGTGACCTGCCATTTTTCATGAGCCTGATGGAAAATCTTAATGAAAGTAATTTCCCCTGCCCGCTTCCGGTTCATCAGAAAACCGGCGCAATAATCGGGAAGATATTCAGCAAGAATTATACTATCGTTTCAATGCTGAAAGGCAAATGGCCGAGAACCATAGGTAACAATGAGGTTTTTAAAGCTGGTGAGGCTTTAGGAAAACTCCATAGTTCATCTTCCAAATTTTCTTACCTCACTAGAAAAAATTCAATGGGTAAGGATTTCTGGATAGAAACCTATTCCAAAGTTAAAGATAAAGCTGAGAACCATTTTGATGGTCTTCGTGAAAATATAAAAGAAGCTTTTGAAGCAATAAATAACTGGCCTGATAATTTACCTTCGGGGATCATACATGGGGATTATTTTCCTGATAATGTTCTGTTTGATAATGATAATGTTTCCGGCGTTATTGATTTCTATATGTCATGCAATGATTTCTATGCTTATGATCTTGCGATCGCGCTTAATTCGTGGTGTTTTGAAAGGGACTTCTCTTTCAATATTACCAAGGCGGGGTTGATGCTTAAAGGTTACAACTCCCAAAGAAACCTCTCTGAAAATGAACTTGAGAATCTTAACATTCTCTCTGTCGGGGCATGCCTGAGGTTCCTTTCCACAAGGCTCTATGATTATTTCAATCAGGTGGAAGGGGCAAATGTTAATGTAAAAAATCCAAAAGAATATCTTGAAAAATTAAAATTTCACCTGCAAGTTAAAGGGCATAAAGAATATGGTTTCTAATGTTAGATGATGCAACATTTCATGATTTTGCCGATGATATGCTGGAAAGCATATTTGCGAATGTTGATGCCGTATCGGAAGAATATGATGTTGATAGCGACCTTCTGAACGGAATACTCTCAGTAAAACTACCAGATGAAAACGGGGAATACGTGCTCAACAAGCATGAGCCTTCCCGCCAGATATGGCTT
This sequence comes from Alphaproteobacteria bacterium, assembly GCA_031426355.1. GTDB lineage: Bacteria > Pseudomonadota > Alphaproteobacteria > Rickettsiales > UBA8987 > JANPLD01. Next base: position 23,601 of record JANPLD010000026.1, read on the forward strand.
TCTTCACCTTTTACAGGTGCATACAAATTCAAATATGACGAGAACAGGGAGCAATGGCTTAATGATTCAGGTGATGAGCTTATAGGGTTCTTTTCCAATGAACTGCTTGATCTGGCCAATGTTGATGTGAAGTTTTAGCTTTTGCAGTTTTATCACAAAGCTGCCAGAAAACAGTTGTTTCGCATCCATTAATTCGTTAATTTAGTTAAGCAGAACAAGAATTTATATATTAATGGGTTATGAAAAAATTATTGCTCATAAGCTCCATTTTATGTATTTCGGCCTTTTTTGAAGATGCTGCCGCAAGATCAGTTTCTCAGCTTGCTGATGATACTGTCAGCGCCGTAAAACAGGGTAAACCTTATTTGAAATTCCGTTACAGGTATGAATTTAACGATGACGACGCTGCCAGAAAAAATGCAAATGCTTCAACACTTCGCAGTGTGATCGGGTATGAAACTGCGCCAATCTTTGAAGGATTAAAAGGTTTGCTTGAGATCGAAAATGTAAAAACGATCGCTAGCAATGAGATGTTTAATGACGGCAATAACGGGAAAACCAGATATCCACTTGTCCCGGATCCTGAGATAACCGAAATAAACCAGCTTTATTTAAGTTACGAAGATCCTTATCTGTTCTCTGCAAAACTTGGCAGACAGATTTTGAAATTTGATAATGAGAGATTCATCGGGGAAAATGGATGGCGGCAGAACCAACAGACCATGGATGCTGTTCAGTTCAGCACAGACAGGTTCGCAGGCATTGATGCAACTTATGCATACGTTGCCAATGTTAACCTAGCTCCGGGAGACCGTCTTCCTGATGGAGACTGGGAAAGCAGTTCGCACTTACTCAATATCTCTTATGATAAGCTAGCTTTAGGGAAGATCACGGGTTACGCATATTTTATGGATTTTGATAATAGCATAGCAAATTCCAACCAGACAATAGGCGCTTCATTTGATGGTAATTATCCTTTCTCTCAAAGCCTTGCCGCGCTATACAGGTTTGAATATGCCACCCAGCAGGATTATGGTGATAACCGCAATGATTATGATGCAGGATATTATCAGGCAATGGGCGGCGTAAAACTTGGTGCAACCACATTGCAGAGCAGTTATGAAGTGCTTGAAAGTGAAGGCACCGCTGGCAAAGCTTTCAGAACACCGCTTGCCACAACACATAGGTTCCAAGGCTGGGCGGATAAATTCACCACTACCCCGGCGCAGGGTATTGAAGATCTGAATGCTTCCGCATCTTACAAATTAACAAGCTCCAGTGAGATATTGAATAATTTAAGTTTTACTGCCAGATATCATATGTTCACTGCGCAAAATACCGGAACTGATTACGGTACGGAGATTGATCTTCTTGCAGAAAAACAATTCAGTGATAAATATTATGCTCAGATCAAAGGAGCTGATTTTGATGCTGAACCGGGTGTTGGCCTATCTGATACTAAAAAGATATGGCTGACAATGGGCGCGAATTTTTAATACTATTTAATTAATATAATAATGTTCTCAAAATTAAATATCGGTAATAACTTAATACTTGGAACGGTTCTGTTCACGGGTGTTATGATCGCTTCAATGTCGCTGTATGTAAGCAGCGTGAATGACAATACAAGCCTTATCAGGTCTGAAAAGCTAGATGCAAGGGTTGTTACAATAAAAGGTTTTGAGGAAAACATCAGCGCGTTATCTGACCTGTTTAATAATGTTGGCCCACTATCACTTGATGAAAAAATTGAGATTGCTACAGAGGCAAAGATTATCAACGAAGGTAAAGATTTTACAAATACCTCTGACCCGCAGGACTTAAGAAAATTATCAAAAGAATATGAAAGTTCTGTTTCTGACCTTATTAAAATAACGAAAAATGTTATCAATGATAGGCCGGCAGAATTTTCTGAAGTGACTTCAAACACTTTAAATCTATCAAGAACATTAAGTGAAGTTTCAAAGAATAAGTTAAGCGATGCTTCTTCTTTAAAACTGAAAAAATACAAAGCTGCAAAAACAGAAAATATAATTATGGTGATAGTGGGTCTGGTTATCTCCGCTCTGCTATTTACATTGATAGTATTGGGAATAACAAGGTCACTTAAAAAGATCGATGATTCCACAAAAAAACATCAGCTCAAGATCCGTAATTTCATTGACCTTGCCAACAGGGGTAATTTTGATGAGAGGCTTAATATAGCTGAATTTGAAGGGTCTTATAAAGATATAGCGCTCGGGCTTAACAACCTCATGAATTCAGTAGTAAGGCCGCAAAACCTATTCAATGAAAGCCTGAAAAAACTTTCAAATGGTGACCTTACTAGTGGAGTGAAAGAGAATTTCGAAGGTAATTTTGGTGATGTAAAAACTTCCCTTAACAGGGCTATCAATAATCTGCACGAAACTATTTCCAAAATATCTGAGACAGCGCGCAGTGTTTCCTCTTCCGTTATACAGTTTGCAAACGCGAATATTGAGCAAACACATAACCTTAAGATCAATCTGGAGTATAAGGATATTTCCATGATGAAATCAATTGAGATTTCTTCAAGAAAAATATCTTCAATAGTGAATGTTATTGATGATGTCGCATTCCAGACTGGTATTGTAGCATTTAACGCATCGCTTGAAGCTGCAAAGGCGGGTGATTCAGGCAAAGGCTTTTCAGTAGTTGCTGACGAAGTTAAGAACCTTGCGGGTAAAAGCGTGCAGGCATCAAGGGAGATAAAAGAACTTGTGCTTGATAATATCGAAAAGATAAAAGGCAGTGCGAATATATTTGATGAAGTAAACAACTTCACCAATTTCACCAGAAATATGGTCGAGCAGAATAATATTTATGCGGAAGCATTATCTAAGCAGGCAGAAGAGTTACTATCGCTCACAAAGCTATTTAAAATAGATGAGCCAAAAAAAACCTCTAAACCTGCAAACCAGAATATAGTCGGGAATAACTCAAAAGCTTCGGATATAAAAATAAATACATCTTACGTTAATACCAAGGCTGGCTGGGAAGAATTCTAAGCGGAAATATCAAGGCCGATATCTATCGCTTTAACTGAATGGGTAAGTGCGCCAACTGAGATAAAATCAACTCCTGTTTCTGCTATTTCCTTTACGCTATCAAAATTTACGCCACCTGATGCTTCAAGCAAAATATTTTTACTGCCTCGTAGTTCCACTGCTTTTTTAAGAGTTTCGATATCCATATTATCAAGAAGTATAATGTCAGCTTCGGCTGATATGGCTTCTTTCACCTGATCAATATTATCGCATTCAACTTCAACTTTTAAACCAGTATTCCTAGCTTTTGCTTTTGTTACTGCATCAGTGATGTTATTTGCAAAAGCAATGTGGTTATCTTTTATCAGAATACCGTCATCAAGGCGGAACCTATGGTTATTGCCACCGCCAACCCATACCGCATATTTTGAAAGCATACGGTAATAAGGAAGGGTTTTTCTGGTATCAAGTATCTTTGCTTTTGTGTGGGACACTCTCTCAACAAACTTTGAGGTCTGCGTTGCTATACCCGACAGATATTGGATCAAGTTAAGTGCAACCCTTTCAGTTTTCAGTATTAGTTTTGCATTACCTGATATCCTGAAAATTTTGCTGCCTGCTTTCAGTCTTTTGCCTTCCTGTGACATTGGCTGGAATTTTATATAATCACCATAACGGCTGAATATTTCCTCCAGAACAGGTGTACCGCAGATTATACAATCTTCTCTCGCTACAAAATCTGCCGTTATGATAGCATCATCAGGAATGACCAGATCACTTGTTATATCACCCTGCCCTATGTCTTCTATGAGAGCATCGGCAATAATTTTTTCTAATATCTCAAAATCCAGCTGCATAAAAACTTCGTTTCTTTTAATTTTTAATATATAACTATAAAATAATTTTATTAAAATAATTTAGCTTTTTTGTAATGAAGTGGACAGATATTGAAGATATCGCCATTGGCCTAGAGGAAAAATATCCCGATAAGGATAATATAAACCTGAGGTTCACTGACTTGCACGCATGGGTTTGCAGTCTGGAAGGGTTTGATGATGATCCTGCAAAATCCAACGAAAAGAAATTAGAAGCCATACAAATGGCTTGGCTGGAAGAAAGAGGTAACGGATGAAAATTTTTTCTATAATCGCATTGTTGTCTTTTCTGTTAATAGGCGAGGGTAGCCTTGCAAAGGACGCTATAAACCCTTCGCCATACAAGCATAATGTTAATGATGTAGTGCAGAAACGATATCGCCCTGTTGCTGTTGCACAGCCTGCTCAAGCGGCACCTATCCCCGTTGCCATAGTTCCAGACCCGAACATTGTGAAAGTTGAAGAAGACTACGATATCAATAAACATGAATCTCCTTACATCGAAAAAGGTAAAACGCTTAAGGTTCTTGAAAGGCTGAAATCGCCTCGCCTTGTTGGTAGGAGTGCTACTGAATTAAAGCCTGTGTTTGTGCCATCAAAAGGGCAAATAGAAACTGAAAGGTTCCGCCTGAAAAGGAAGAATTTTGCAGACTTCATGAAACGTGAATATATCAGGCTCGCGGAAAGATTATTCTTGCATGGTAACTGGTCTGATGCGACTTTTTTCCGCAGGAAAGGTTTTAAAGCCGGCGGCCTGAAAGATATACTCCCTGAAGATCCAAAAGCATGGAACATTAGAGATGATGTCGCCCTTGATGACCTTATGAAAGCGCGCATCGGACTGCTTGAATCCCTTTCACAGAATGCTGTTTATGTAACACCTAATGCTGCGGCAAAATCTGTTGTGTTCTATGATTGCTGGGTTTCACAAGCGAAAAACAAATGGGTTGATGACCGTACTGATTGTAAAATGGCATTTAATGATGTCCATGGTTATCTCCACGGCATTTATGAAGAAACCAAAATGAAAGGTCTGGCTGAAATTATCTCCGGCTATTCATTCACCGATATTGATGAAAGCTATGTTCCTTATAAAAACTATCAGGAAGAAGAAACTTATGAAGGTAATTATGCTGAAGAAATGAAAAAGGCCTTAATCGATAAGTTGAAAGATGATGAGAAAAAAGAGAAAGATGCTCTTATTGCTGCGACTACTGCGGGCGTAATTTCCGGCCCGGCAGCAGCTGGCGCAACTGGTGGCGGAGATTTCATCTATGCAAGGGCGCAAAGCGGAACGGAGTTAATGTATATGGTTTATTTTGACCAGAAAACCTCTGACCTTTCAGCAAAAGCAAAAGCTGAACTTGATAAAGCCGTTAAGAAGATAAAGGAATCAGGCCCGGCTGTTGTTACTCTTAATGGCCATAGTGACAGAAGTTTAGATAATACTGAAGCGCTTCTGGTATCTAAAAAACGTGCTGATGCTGTTCGTGATTACCTTGCCTTGAAAGGTGTTAACAGGAATATCCTTAAAACTTATGGATTTGGTAAGAACGACAATATAGTTCCAAATGATGAAGGTAAGGAAGCTCCTGCCAACCGCAGGGTTGAGGTGATCTTTAAAGGGAATAGCTAGGAATTGCTTTTCTAGCCATAGTGACTATCTTATAGCCTGTATCTATCTAAAAATATATGACCAAGCGATTTCTGGAACAGGCTATACGTGTTAATCACGCCGGTGAGTACGGCGCCAAGAGAATCTATGAAGGTCAGCTGGCTGTCCTCAAAAACAGGCCTTCCTATTCCAAAGTAAAACATATGATGGAGCAGGAACTTGAACATCTTTCATATTTTGAAAATGAGATGGTAAAAAGAAGGGTGCGCCCTTCGCTACTTACTCCATTATGGCATGTCGGTGGTTTTGTCTTGGGAGCTGCAACGGCATTCCTTGGTGAAAGATCAGCTTTTGCATGTACGGTGGCGGTGGAAGAAGTTATAGACGAGCATTACAAATCCCAGTTAAGTGAGCTTGAAAATATCCCGCAAGAAAAGCTACTGGCAGAAAATATTGAAAAATTCAGGCAGGAAGAACTTGAACATAAAAATACTTCCTTGGAAAATAGTGCGGAGGAATCGCCTTTGTATCCCATTCTTCACACGGTAGTTTCAAATATCAGTAAATTAGCAATTAAAATAGCGGAGAAAATATGAGAAATTTTGTGATCGGTTTTATGATAGCCGCAACTTTGGCTGTTACTGTTCTGATGCTGTATTCAATATGGACCGGCATGCAGGATAATTTAAAATTATTTGGGAAGGCGTTGATATCATACGCAGTTATCTCAATCTCATTTTACCTTACCACCAGATACATAGATATATTAGACAGGAGCGAGAATAAGAAAGACAAATAATGCTCTTTAATTCTTACTTATTTATTTTTGTATTCCTTCCTTTAACCTGGATATGCTGGTTTTATCTGAATAAATTAAAGAACAAGAACTTCGTTCTTCTATTTTTGGTTTTGGCTTCACTGATATTTTATGGTTACTGGAAGCCAGAGTTTATTCTGATACTTCTTAGTTCTATATTGATAAATCATTTATTTGCGCGAAAGATATTTGGATCAAAAAACAAGTTCAAAAAAATAGTGTTTTCTATTGGGATTATTTTTAATCTTTCGCTGCTTGGATACTATAAATATGCAGGATTTTTATTCGAAAATATTAATCCGAGATTTGATATTGCGGAGATAATTCTGCCGCTTGGTATCTCTTTCTATACATTCCAGCAGATAGCGTATCTGGCTTATATCTATAAAAACAAGGCGGAAGCAAGCCTGATGAAACATTCGTTACTGGTAACTTTCTTCCCGCACTGCATAGCGGGGCCAATAGTTTATTATCAGGAAATGATACCGCAATTCGAGAAGAAACTCAGCGTAAAGAATAGGAGAATACTCGAGAATCTTACCATAGGGATAACTATTTTCATTATTGGCCTTTTCAAAAAAACTGTATTTGCAGATAGTATTGGCGCAGAATCAACGCAAATATTCTCGTTGGTGAATAACGGCTATTCGCCTAGCTTTCTTGAGGCTTGGGGCGCCGCAATTTGTTATACCCTTCAAATATATTTTGATTTTTCAGGATATAGTGACATGGCGGTTGGGCTTGCAAGAATGTTCGGGATAAAATTCCCTATGAATTTTGCCTCGCCATA
>JANPLD010000027.1:0-88288 GCA_031426355.1 Alphaproteobacteria bacterium
CAGAGTGAAAACCAGACTTTGGCATCAATAACGTTCCAGAATTATTTCCGTATGTATCCGAAGCTTGCGGGTATGACGGGTACTGCGCTTACTGAAGCAAATGAATTTCAGGATATTTACAGTTTAGAAGTAGTTGAGATACCAACTCATAAAGCAATATCGCGCAGGGATGATGAAGATAATATTTACCGTACTGAAGAAGAGAAATTCGCAGCAATAACAAAACTCATCAGGGAAAGTAATGCAAAAAACCAGCCAGTTCTAGCTGGTACTGTGAGTGTTGAAAAATCAGAATTACTTTCAAAATTCCTGAAGAAAGAAGGTATTAAGCATAAAATACTCAATGCTAAGCAACATGAAAGTGAAGCGATGATAGTAGCTCAGGCTGGCCGCCCAGGCGCGGTAATGGTGGCAACAAATATGGCGGGCCGTGGTACGGATATACAGCTTGGTGGTAATGCGGAACTGATGATAAGGGAAAAGATATCAACAATGGGATTAAAATATGATCCTGAAAATCCTAAAGTTCAGGAAGTTGAAAAAGAGATAAAGGCTCAGGTTGAAAAAGATAAAGAGATAGTGAAGCAGGCGGGTGGATTGTGTGTTGTTGGTACTGAACGACATGAATCACGCCGTATTGATAATCAGCTTCGTGGTCGTTCGGGCCGTCAGGGGGATCCGGGATATTCGAAGTTCTTCCTGTCAGCGCAGGATGACCTTATCCGTATCTTTGGCGCAGATAAAAAGATGGACTGGATACTTGGGAAAATGGGAACACCAGGTGAACCGATAGAACATCCTCTTATAACGCGCATGATGGAAAAAGCGCAAACCAGAGTTGAAGCGCGAAATTATGAGATACGTAAAAACCTCCTCAAATTTGATGATGTGATGAATGAGCAGAGGAAAGCTATTTATGAGCAGCGTAAGGAGATAATGCTTTCTGAGTCAGTACGTGAGAAAACCATGCAGATGCTTGATGAAGAAGTTGACAGGGTCGTTACTCTACACATGCCGCCTAATTCTTACCGTGAAATGTGGCAAGCGGATTCCCTTAAGCTTGATGTTAACAGGATATTTAACCTTAACTTGCCTATAACTGAATGGCTTGGAGAAGAAGGTATTGAAGACCAGCAGGTTTTTGACCGCATATATGACGAAGCTGAAAAATTTATGCAAAGCCGTGATAATCAGCATGGCGATAAATCTACTAAAGAGCTTGAAAAGCGTGTGATGTTATTCACGCTTGATGAAGTATGGAAAGATCATTTGCATATGCTCGATAATCTCCGCCAAGGTATAAATCTCCGCTCATATGCACAAAAAGATCCTCTTAACGAATATAAGCAGGAAGCTTTTGATGCTTTCGGGCAAATGCTTGTTTCGTTAAATGAGAAATTCCTGACCAGGCTTTTCCATATTCACATCCAGACCGATGAAGAAATTGCAGAAGAGATCCAAATAATTGAGAACCGCGCAAGAAACCGTAAAATGCATGCGACGCATATTGATCCGGCTTTGCAGCATAATCCATCGCAAAGCGGTGAAAAAGCTCCACAGGTGACTATCAGGAACCATATGAAAGCAGAGGACAGAAATCCGCTAAACCCGGCAAGCTGGGGTAAAGTAGCACGCAATGAAAATTGTCCGTGTGGTAGTGGTAAAAAATATAAGGCCTGTCACGGTAAAGTATAAGTAGAAGTAAAATATTATTTACACTTGCCTTTGTAGGTGGTGTATCTGCTATCGTTTATAGTGCTTTGTAGTGGGCCTTCTTCTTTTGAAGTTATCTCATAGCCATTCGTGCACATTTTATTTATCTCAAGATATTCATCTATCCAGCGTGTGTGGTCTTTATCATTTACGCAGATTCGCCAGTCGCATTTCCCGCCTTTAGCTTCAATGGTAAATTCTTTTTTGTTCTTACTGGAAAATTTGGAATACATTGGCCTGTCAATCCAGTCAGTAGTGCAGGCAGAAACTGTAAATGAGATAAATATTAAGGAGTATAATTTTTTCATATTAAAAAATTATAAAAACTAAGATTGTAGCATTTTTTTGGTAGGCATTAGTTCTTTTATTTTGCCATTTTCCCAAGTGATGAGGGTTGTTTTGTGGAGTAGTGCGAGTTCGATTGCACTTTCGCGCGCAGCTTTTAAGCCATTTATACAGTTTTCTCTAAATTCAGAATCGCTCACTTTAAGCCTCTTTTAGATTTCCGCAGGAGGGAATCCCACTTCTCCTGATTATATATTATTATATCCTCTTTGGAAGATTTTTCAGCAATAATCTTGATGCCATCCTTCAAACTTATGGTGCCATCAAACACCATGCAGCGGTCTACTGCGGTAAAATATTGATTTACAAGGTTTTTTAGGCCGGAATAATATCTCCTTTTTATCACGTCTGGCGGGATATTATGGCCACCTAATTCGACCCTTTTCTTAACTCTTTTTTGGGCCATTTTATATCCGGTAAGCCAGAAAAATAGCAGGGAAACTTCATATCCCTGCTTTTTAGCCTGCCTGATTATTTTTGTATATAACCTTCCAGACAAAGTAGTTTCAACAGAAAAACTGCTTCCTTTTTCGATCAGTTCATCAATTTTCTTCACCATTATCTTTCCAGCTTCAAGACTTGCAGATTCAGGTTTAAGTGGTGCGAGACCTTTCGCTATTTCATCGGCATTAACAAATTCTTCAATATTAAAATATTGCTGCAAAGCGCTCATCGCAAAGGTGCTTTTTCCCGCGCCATTCGGGCCTGCTATTATAAGTAGATGTTTCATTAATTATGATGCGAATTATTTTATCATCCTATCAATAATTCTTTTTTGCGGTTTTGTAAGTGTATGATTAAATTTTTCTTTGAAGTAGTTGTTATATAAATTCAATTCATCTGGTATAATTTTTTCATAGAAGAATTTATACATGTTAGGAGTGAAGAATTTAACACATTTTTTCCCCCATTTTATTTCCTGCTGGGGAACGCGCGCTAAAGCTTCCGCACACATGATAGCTTTTTCAATATCTTCGTCAGCATTCCGGTAGGATGGAGATTCAGGTTCAAGGTTGAACATCATATCGCCTGTAATTATCAAAGCTTCCTGAGCAATCTCTTTTCTGTTTTTTACGTGGGGTAAAAAATTAAGACGGTTTAATTTTGCGTGCATTATAAAAATTCTTTGCGCTAAAGTTTTTCTGAGGAAAAGTATAATTGTTCCAATAGTATATTTTCGATACTTCATTTGTATCCTGAACCTTCTTTCTAAATCAAATGCATTTTTTACACTTGAGCGTTCAAGTTTTTGGATAATTGATTTTAATCTTAAGATATCTTTCTGGCGTGCAGATTCACACTCGCGATTTGGCGCGTTCATATATGCATTGGTGGAGGCTCTGCCGATATTTTCTCCATTCCGGTTTTTTATTATATCGGAATGGTGGGCGATCTCCTGAGCGGCGACTATCATTAATCTGGCGCGTGCCGCCCAACCATCATATTCGCTTTCATTATCTTTGCTGGGTTCAAAGAAAGGGTTGCCTCCACAGGAAACAAAAACTGCCGAATCATGCATATCATTACTCTGCAGACCTGATGCATATTTTGAACTCTGCCATAATCTTACATTCAGAAGATCAGAAACCGTATGACCAAATGAAACGAAAAAATTAACTCCCTCATAAAGCATGTTTGAAATGATAGCGGGGTGGTTTGTCTGCACTAGCATACGGGCAAGTTTCATTTCATATTCTTCCGGAACTTCCATATATCTGGAAAGCATGCGACGCATTGCTTCAACTTTCGCTTCGGGGGATTCATCTTCATTATCGCGTTCTATCGGGGTTTGTTTCTGGCGGATTATCCTGTAAGTGCGCTCAAGAAGTTTTGGTTCGTATAATTCACGTTTAGTAAAGCTCAAGAACTCATTGCCACCACGTAAGGGGAGAATAACAAAGTTGCACCTTTCATTAGCACTGACACGAAGCAGGCCAGCTTTTACCATTGATTCAGCAAGATATTCCAGCTCAACAAATATTTCGTCTTTCTCAAGAAAAGGCTCTTTGTAAAGCCTGTCATAATGATTATTGATGAATACGGGCATTTTTTAGTGGTAAGAGTTCAGAGTCTAGAGTTCAGCTTATACTTAGGATTAACAAATATCTAATTCAATCATAAAGATAAGAAGAGTTGCTATTGTTAATATGTCGTTTTTATTAGTTAATTTCATTGCGTTAAAACATGGTTGGCTAAGTTCTTGATTTTTTTCATTTTTTTACTAAGCTTTTGTATCTAATTATAAATAGAATAAATTAATAGAATTAGATGTTATTGAGAGCTTATGAAAAGAGGCGATGAAAAAGATATTATAGAGTTAGCCACGGTATTTCATGATTCTAGACTCGGTGCAGGAGTTGAACATGTGGGAGATGGTATTCTTACGGACAGTGTTTTATTGCAATTTGTTGATCAGAAAGTGGGCGAGAATATAAAGCCAGGTACTTTAGCGGTTGTGGAAAATAGAACAACAGCTCATATAAATGGTAAGAATTATGGATTAAAAGACGTTATTACTGGAACAGTGTTATAATTCTTTCTTAATTTTACTAGATCTCTCTAACAAATAATTCTTCAGAGAATCCTCTTTCTTCTGCGATGATAGTTTCGCCGCCGGTAACTTTCTGGCCGATAGCTACTTTAATGGCAAGTTCAGTTGGCAGGTATAGATCAACACGGCTGCCGAAGCGGATTATGCCGAAACGTTCACCGCGTGCATATTCTTTACCTTCTTTCGCAGTGCATACTATTCTTCTGGCGATCATACCGGCGATCTGTACCACGCCGTATCTTTTGCCATTATCGCTTCTGATGAGAAGTGAGTTCCTTTCATTATCATCACTGGCTTTGTCAGTTTCAGCGCTCAGGAATTTACCAGGGTGGTATTTAATTTTTTCGATCATTCCGAAAACTGGGATTCTGTTAACGTGAACATCCAGAACGCTTAAGAAGATACTAACACGTGTTTTATCTTCCATATCATCACTTTCAAGGTCAGCAGGAAGTTTGGATGTCTGAATCATAACTACGGTGCCATCACCCGGGGCAGTAACTAAACCTTCGTTCTGTGGAACAAACCTTGCAGGGTCGCGGAAGAAATAAATGCACCATGCAGTTAAAAGGAAACCTATGATCCCAAGTGTATCTGAAAGGCCAGTGAGAACAAGTGATACAACGAAGAATATAGCGATGAAAATGTAACCCTCTTTGTGGATAGGGTGGATATATTTTTTTATGATTTCGAGGTTCATATTTTTAAATGCTTATGGAGTTTATTCAGTACATCAGCGCATACTTCCTCTAAGGGTTGTTTTGCGTTAACAATAATACATCTTTTAGGTTCTTTTTTTGCAATTGCAAGAAACCCTTTTTCAAGACGCTTATGAAAATCAATATCCATCATCTCATAACGATTCTCATTTGATTTGGTTTCAACCTCGCGTTTCCCGGCTCTTTTTAGGCCATCCTCTGCGGGAATGTGCATTATAAAAGTAAGGTCAGGTTTAAACTTTCCAATCACCAAATTTTTTATTTTTTCTACAGTTTTCAGATCAAGTTTGTGTCCATAACCCTGATAGGCTGTAGTGGAGTCGTAGAACCTGTCACACAGAACTATGGTACCAGTTTCCATCTGCGGCTTTATGAAATTATGATAATGTTCAGCGCGTGCTGCATAATGAAGCAGGAGTTCAGTGATAGGCTCAAGTTTATCAGTTGATGTCTTAACCAATATGCTACGTATTTTTTCGGCTGATGGTGTGCCACCCGGTTCGCGTGTCCAGATGCATGATATCTTTTTTGATTTGAGATTTTCGAATACAAATTTGGAAACGCTGCTTTTGCCGCTTCCTTCACCGCCTTCAAATGTTATCAGTTTACCTTTCACTTTACCTTCGCTTGAGGCCTTAGAATTTATTTACCAGATAACTAACCTTCTGCATGATCTTCTGGAAAATGCCTGCTTCCTCTACATCATTAGCTGCGTAAAGTTTTTTCTGTATCAAAGGCGTATCATTTTTATAAATAACAAGGTTTGCTATGTGAGTGCCTTGTTTAATAGGTGCATCCCATGGTTCTTTATATTGTATTTCCAGTTTGAATTTTGCAGTCAGCCTGTCATTCTTCTTAACAAGGATGTCTATAGGTTCAGTTGTTACCACCGGAACTGAATCAACCGTGCCGCCCCAAACCTTAATGCTGTCAATAACGTCAAACCTTTCATAAAGCCTAACATTGGTATAATTATTAAAGCCATACCATAAGAGTTTCTCAGCTTCATTAACTCTTTCCCTAGGGGATTTAGTTCCATTAATTACAGAGATCAACCTTCTGCCTTTTTGCACCGCTGAAGATATCATGCCATAACCACCTGCATCAGTGAAGCCGGTTTTTAAACCATCTGCGCCGAGGTTAGGTTTGTAGAGAAGTTTATCCCTATTATATTGGGTGATCTTATTATAAGTAAATTCTTTCTCACTGAAATAATGATAATATTCAGGGAAGTCATTTATCACGGCCCTTGCGAGGGTAGCAAGATCCCTCACTGTAGAGTAATGGTCCGCATGAGGCAGGCCGTTAGAATTTTTAAAGCTGGAATTGATCATGCCAAGTTTTTTGGCGTAGATATTCATAACATCTGAGAATGCATCTTCCGTGCCACTTATACCTTCTGCAACACAGGTGGTCGCATCATTTCCTGATTGTATGATTATACCTTTTACAAGGTCTTCAAGTTTTACTTTGCTACCTTGTTCAATGAACATTCTTGAACCTTCCATGCTTCTGGCATTTGGGGAAACGTAGAACTCATCTTCCAAAGTATAATCGCCTTTTTTTAAGGTATCAAAAAGGATGTATGCAGTTAGGGTTTTTGTCATTGAAGAGGGTGCCGATTTGAAATCAGCATTCTTTTCATAAAGAACTTCACCTGTTGCGAAATCAACAAGTATGGCCTGAGGCGCAGTAGTTTCAAAATTCTGCGCTGAAACAGTATCTGCAGCGCAGATAATTAAAAGAGATAGTAATAAAGATCTTATCAAGCGAAACTTTCTATTTGGTGATGAATGCATCTTTGTAACCTCTTGCTTTTAAAGAAGCAAGAGCGCTTTCAGCTTCCGACCTGGATGCATAACCACCAATCTTAACACGGAAATATTTTTTTCCGTTAACAATTGCTTCTTCTATTTTTGAATTTTTCAGATCATTGATCTTTGCGATTATAGCTTCAGCTTCAGCGTTGCTTCTAAGTGATGCTATCTGAACAAAATCACCGGTGCTATTTACAGCTGATGCTGCTTGCGTAGATGGTTGTTTTGCTTCAGTTTCGCATTTCTTAACTGCTAGAGCTTCAGATATTCTTAGCGATTTAGGTTTTTGTTCCTGTTCTGCAACTTCAGTTTTTACCCATTCCTTACCTTTTTGGTTTGGCTGGGATGGTTGCTGGTTTGACGTAGCTGTTTGTTCTTGACTTACTTGTGCTGGCGCCTCTGCTTCCTCTACCTGGTTTGAAGGTGATGTGGATGAGCTTGCTATAGTAGGTTTTATTACGTCCGCTGCTTCCCTCATAGTTTGGCTTGCGTACTGTTTTACGATCAGTTCGCGGATCTCGCGGCTGACCGGTATCGAGTCCAAGGCTTTAATACTAGCCTCCCTGTCAAGTTCTACCATTACTTTAGCGCTGCCTTGCCCGAAGAACCCGAGTTCTTTTGCCGCGGCTTCTGATACGTCAATTATCCTGCCTTTAACGAAAGGACCCCTGTCATTAACGCGTACTTTTATTTTTTTGCCATTTTCCATGTTAGTTACATCAACAATGGAAGGAAGGGGCAATGTTTTATGCGCTGCGGTGAGCCTTGTTTTATCAAATAATTCACCATCCGCAGTTAATTTGCTGTGGAATGCATCGCCGTACCATGAAGCCAGACCTTCTTCCTTATAAGCTGGCATGATCTTTGGTGTATATTCAACACCTTCAGCCGAATAGGCTTTGCCTATCTTGAAATGCGGATTTGGTTTTGGCGCGCACGAAATAATGGTGCTTGCGAGCAATGTTACGGTGAGCAGTTTACCAAATTTGTTCATATGTTACCTTTTATCTTGTTTAATCGCGTCGGCAATCAAGCCTACGCTTGTCGCAAAGAAAGTGGACTTATTCCATTGCATGATATTTTCAAAATTCCTGTACACAAGATAAACTTCTTTCATATTACCTTTATCGCCATCAACATCTATAAGTGATGCGCTGTAGCTACTATCTGGTAATGTTTTAGGATCAAGAGGTTTTACACCGAGCTTCAACCATTCAGATATGGTTCTCTTAGGTTTATCTCTGCCAAGTAGTGCTTTGTTAAAATTACTTTTTACTATGACCCTTGTTCCCCAAGTCACATTATGTTGCCAGCCGAGACTACTCAGGTAATTTGCGGCGGAAGCAAATACGTCATCTCTTGTATTCCAGATATCTTTTCTACCATCTTTGTTGAAATCAACCGCATGCTTTATAAATGTTGACGGCATAAACTGAGATTGTCCCATGGCGCCTGCCCATGAGCCTTTGAAATCTTCAGGTGTTACATGCTTTTGGTCTAATATCTCCATTGAGTGCATAAGTTCGGCTTTAAAGAATTCACTCCTTCTGCCTTCATAAGCTAAGGTTGCAAGGCAGCGCGGAATATAGAAATCACCTGTATAAGTGCCGAAATTGGTCTCAATTCCCCATAGGGCCACAATAAACTCTTTCTGTACGCCAAATTCTTTTTCAACCCTGTCAAGTAGGGCATAATTTTCTTTCAGGAGCTTTCTGCCTGTATCAATGCGGGTTTGTGAAACTGCTTTCGCTTTGTAATTTTCGAATCTATAGTCAGGGTTACGCTCAACCTGTTTGTTATCAAGGTCTATAACGGTCTGATTGAGGGTGATATCTTTGAACGCACCTTCCAATGTTGCAGATGAGATACCTTTCTGGCGGGCTTCTTGCTTAAAGATATCGAGCCATTTTAAAAAGCCTTCCTGAGTCAGGTTTGCCTCGCTATGCTGAGAGCAGCTTGATATAAGGATAGTAAAAAGTAATAGCGTAAAAAGTTTTTTCATAAGGAATTTATTTAGCGATGAAAAATAATATCATCAATAGTTTAATAAACGGTGAAATAAAAATTCCCAAAGAATTATCGGGGAATGTGATAACGACAAAAAAAGTTGAAATATCATCAGGTGCTATAAAACAAATTCCTGCTTTCATCAAAGAAAATTTTGCTTCAAAAAAACCATTCAAGATTGCCATCATAAGTGATGATAATACTCATGTTGTTGCTGGCGCTGCTTTAGAAGCATTGCTTGCATGCGAAAAACAATTTGAAGTTTACTCGGTTGTAATACCTGAAAATGTTGATGCGGATATTGAGAATGTAAATTTGATCTCTGCTTACTGTGATTCATGTGATCTTGTTATTTCAGTAGGTTCAGGAACAATGAATGATCTTTGCAAATATTCATCCTTTACTAAAAAGAAAAATTATATCACCGTTCCAACAGCTCCTTCGGTAAATGGATATACATCTTCTACCGCTTCAATAAGTGAAGGCGGACTAAAAAAATCACTCAAGGCACATTTGCCGATCGCAGTATTTATGGATGTCGATATTATGGTGGATGCACCGGAACGTCTGATAATATCAGGGTTTGGGGATTCCCTTGCGCGTTCTACAGCAAGGGCTGACTGGCTGCTTTCAAATTTTATATTCGGAACACCTTACAGTGAATTTGTTTTTGATATACTTGCAGAGGATGAAGAATTTATCTTCGCAAATCCTGAAAAAATAATTGATAGGGATTATCTTGGGATTGAAGCTTTATGCAGGTTGCTAATTTTATCCGGGTTCGGGATGCATTTGGCCGGTTCTTCTGCTCCGGCAAGTCAGGCTGAACATCTTATCGCACATTATGTTGAATCTATTTTTGGTGAGGAAGTTCCGCATACTTATCATGGGGAGCAGATAGCTGTTACCTCAGTTGCAGTTGCAAAACTTCAGGAGAGGATATTGGCTTTAGATGAAGTTCAGATATCTCCAATAATCCTCACGGAAAAACCCCTTCTAAAATATTTCGGGGAAGAGAAGGGAACGCAATTACTTCTTGAAGTTATGCAGAAGCAGATAGGTGAGGGTAAATGTGAGGAAGTGAATAAAAAATTCAAAGCAGAATGGAAAAATCTTAAAGCTTCCATATTAGAAAATTATATCACTTCAAAACAAATGGAAGATGCCCTTAGAAAACTTAAAGGGCCATATACTTATAAGCATCTCGGTTGGAATCATGAACAATTCGCCGCTGCATTTAATAACTGTATTTATCTCCGTAACCGTTTTACCTTCCTTGACCTTGCGGTGGGAATGAGAGGGCAGTTTGAGGGTGTGGATAAAACCTAATTACTTCGCATCAAGCCCGAAAGCTGTATGTAGGCTTCTCATGGCAAGTTCGAGATATTCTTCGTCGATAAGGACACTTATTTTGATCTCGGAAGTTGCGATGACGGCTATGTTTACGCCTTTTGCGGCGAGTGTCTCAAACATTTTAGAGGCTATGCCTGCGTGGGATCTCATACCTACGCCGATAAGGGAGACTTTAACAACGGTGTCATCTTTGAAGATCTTGTCAAATTTGATGCCGGATTTAGTAAGGATGTCTTCAGTTTTTGAAATATCAGTTTTGCCAACTGTGAAGGTAAGGTCAGCAGTTTTATCGCCTTTGCCAACGTTCTGAACGATCATATCAACGCTGATACCCGCATTCGCAAGTGGTGTAAATATTTTAGCAGCAATACCAGGAGTGTTCTCAACGCCTTCAACGGTTATCTGCGCGTCATTTTTACTGTATGTTACGCCTGTTACTACTCTTCTTTCCATAACTTCTTCCTCCTCGACCAGGAATGTACCTTCCTTATCGTCAAAACTTGATAAAACTTGTGTCCTTACTTTGTAAACCATTGCTAGTTCTACGCATCTCGAATGCAGAACCTTTGCGCCGAGTGATGCCATTTCCAGAACTTCCTCATAACCGATCTTTTTAAGCTTACGGGCTTTTGGAACTATACGCGGGTCACAGGTATATACGCCGTCCACATCGGTATAGATATCGCACTGATCAGCTTTTATTGCAGCTGCTATTGCAACGGCTGAAGTATCAGAGCCACCGCGGCCCAGGGTTGTCATTCTTCTGTCTTCAGGTTTGTCAGCGATAGTAACACCTTGGAAACCCGGAATTACAACAACGTAGCCTTCTTTTAAATTTTGTTTGATCCTTTCAGAGTCAATATCTTCAATCCTAGCTTTGGAGAAATTATCATCAGTTAATATCGGGCATTGCCATGAAAGCATTGAGCGTGCCTTGATACCTGCATTCTGAAGTGCCATTGCAAGCAGGCCAATAGTAACTTGTTCACCTGATGAAACAACTACATCATATTCAGCAAGGGCTTCTGGTGTCAGCATGGGACTGAGTTCTTCACAAAAGCCAACAAGGCGATTTGTTTCGCCGCTCATTGCAGATAAAACCACCACGACCTGATTGCCTTTATCCAGTTCTTTTTTGACTTTAGTGACAACATTCTTTATGCGCTCTGTAGAGCCGACTGAAGTGCCGCCAAATTTCTGTACAATTAAAGCCATTAGTAACTATATTAATTTCGCAGGCTCAATATAGGATTTATCGCGGTATATCAACAGAAAATGTTAAAAATATAGTGAGTATGGAGACGAAAGAAAAATTTTCCAAGCTGGCGAAGATCAACCCGTTTTACCGCAATCTGATCTCATCCAATTTCAGGATACCACCGCTCGGGTTTGCTAATGCTGCCCTTACGCCATTAATGCAGGTTTTGAACGAGGCCATGGGTAAGGAAGGTGAGGAGAGTTTTAAATTATTATCTGATAGATTGGATTCAGTTGATTTTGGAAATTCAAATGAGGCGCAAGCGCTTAAAATGCTGGCTAAATGCCTACTGATGTATAACTGCTTTGGTGGCAGGCAAAACAGATATCAAAATAAACATGAGCTTTCTGAATGTTCTGTTGAAATCAGAAAATATGAAGCTGAGGTTTTAAAATTATTTCCTGACAATACTGATCTGCTACTTAATTTTGCGTTATTCAATATTTCTATGAAAAATACTGAATGTGCGGTTGAATTGTTAAATAAGGTCATTTCAATAAATCCTGAAGATCCAAATGCAAATGCATCCCTTGCTTTTATTTATACGGTGGAAGAAATATGGGATAAGGGTGAATTTTTTGCGAGGAAAACATTAAAGCTCGGACTTGAGACCAAGGAATCCAAAATGTTTGAGATGTGCCTTTCTGCCTGTACTTTTAACCAAGGGAAAAAAGTTGAAGGCAGCACTGATTTCTCAATGTTATATGATGATCATAGTTTGAATATTGATGAGAAAATAAAATATCTTCCGCAAGTAAATCTAAAAGATTTTGACCATTCTTCCCATGATAAACCAATAATATTTATTCCCTGTGACGGGAAATATTTTTTGATCCATGGGATAGCATTAGTCCTTTCCATCTTTGAAACCAATCAGGGTTGTGTGATTCACCTGCATATAATGAATCCTCTGCCGCAAATAGAAAATATACTGGAAAACTTAAGGTCAAAAGCGGATAATATTAAAATATTTTATTCATCTGAAATAGGTGACGTAAATTTTTATGGTGGCCCGAGTATTTATTATGCGGGTCTTCGCTTGGTCCGGCTTTATCAGTTGCTATCTTTAAACCCGAACAGGATATCATGGATAGATGTGGATTCACTTATCAGAAAAGATATTGGGCAAATAAAAGGAATTAATGATCATGATCTGACAATATCACTTTTTGATAATGGTATTACGCCTTACTGGGAAAAGGTAAACTGCGCGTTTTTTACCTGCAAAAGAACACCTGAAATGCTTGATTTCTTTAGAAAGATAGCACTATTTGCGATAGTGAATAATAAGAAGAAAACGTATTATTGGTTTTCTGGCCAGTTATTTATTGCAATGCTCTTTGATAAGATGCGCGATAAGCTGGATATCAATCTGACAGATGATAAAGTATGCTATGATACTTCCCATGATGAGGATTCAGTTGTGTGGGGTGTGATGAATGAAAAAACAGGCAGCAGCAAATTCAATGATTATAAGCAGTCGTTTCTTGATAAATATGGAATAAAATTGCAGTAGTTATTTTTTGTAAAATTCTTTAACTGCATCAACAACTCTTTTGGTATCTGATAATTCCATATTATAGAATAAAGGTAGGCGTAGTAATCTTTCACTTTCAATTGTTGTGTAGTTGTCTTCACCAGTAAACTTTGCATATTTTAATCCGCCCGGTGAGGAGTGCAGGGGAACATAGTGAAAGACCGTATAAATATTTTTTGATTTCATGAAGTCGATAAGTTCACTTCTTTCATCAATATCTTTTGTTTTAATGAAAAATATATGTGAGTTATGTTTGCATTCTGATGGCGCAAAAGGGAGTTCTACTTTTTTCTGTTTTGCAAGTTCCTGTAAACCCTCATTATAAATATCCCATATTTCGCGGCGCTTTTTATCTATCTTGTCTGAGTCTTCCAATTGTGCGTAGAGATAAGCGGCGTTAAGTTCACTCATTACATAAGAAGAGCCGACATCAACCCAGGTGTATTTATCAACCTGTCCACGTAAGAAGCGATTGCGGTTTGTGCCTTTCTGGTGGATGATTTCTGCGCGTTCAGTATAATTCTTGTTATTTATTATCAGCGCTCCACCTTCACCTGAGGTATAATTTTTAGTTTCGTGGAAGCTGAATGTAGCAAAATCTCCAAAGCTTCCGAGCGGTTTATTTTTATAGCTGCTTTTTACGGCCTGAGCGGCATCTTCAATTAATATGAGGTTATGCTTTTTTGCGATACCTATAATTTTTTCCATATCGCACGAAACTCCGCCGTAATGCATTATTACTATTGCTTTGGTTTTATCGGTAATAGCGTTTTCGATCAGGGTCTCATCAATATTCATGGTGAGCGGGTTGATATCAACAAAGACTGGTTTTCCGCCATGAAGTACAAATGCATTTGCAGTACTTACAAAAGTGTAAGAGGGCATTATTATCTCGTCGCCTTTTTCAAGATTCAGTAGCAGAGCGATTATTTCTAGAGCGTGCGTGCAACTTCCAGTGAGTAATACCTTATCGCAGCCGATATTCTGTTTGAACCATTCTTCGCATCTCTTAACAAATACGCCGTTTCCTGAGATTCCTGTGAGATTAGTGATAGCCTCACTAAGATAGGCGAATTCCTTACCTAAAAATGCAGGTCTGTTGAAGTAGATAGGGTTATTCATATCTCTATTTTGTAATTATATAGGCCTGCTGAATACCAAAGCCGCCACCGGAAAATTTCTGCTCGAGCTTATAGAATTCTTCATTTACCGGGCTTGAGTAATCTCCCCATGGAGTTTTTTCTGCATCAGTCATTTCACGCAGGAATCTGCTGCCTAAATAATATATTGAAGAGAAATCATCATTGATAAAGTTCAGTTTTTTATCATTTAATAATTTTTCTAGTTTCTCTTTTTTAAGGTATCTGTTGAAATCATGCTCGGCCAATGGCGGCAGGTTTTTAAGGGCGCGAACTGAATTCAGTAAACATAAAGGTTCCCAGAAACCCTCAGAAAATATTATCTTTCCGCCTTTTTTTGTTACCCTGATACATTCTTCTATTGCTTTGATCTGCTCTTCCCAGATCGGTAGATTTATTACTACTCTGGTAGTATAAGTTATATCAAAACTGTTATCAGGAAATTCAAGATTTAGAATATTACCTTCGCTGAAATTTATTTCATTCCCAATGTTTTTTTCTTTTTTTGAGATGGCGGCGTGCTTTATCATCTCTGATGCGTAATCAATCCCGGTAAATTTTGCTGAAGGTTGTTTTGCAAATTGTGAGAAGGTCGAGTAGCCATTAGCGCAGCCAACATCAAGAATGTTATCACCGTTTTTTATATGTTTTGCGATAGTTTCTATTTCAAGTTCTATAGCGAACTTATCGCCCCAAGAAGCATAGTGGGAAGTGCCGTGGGTTTTGCCCTGATCGTTCCAGAATTTCTGTATGTGGTTAGACATTATCTAGTTAATTCACATGGTATATTAGGAAAATCAAGCAGCATTGCTTCAGCGTGGGCTCTTTCATTGGCATCAAGTTTAGGTTCAAGGTCATTTATATACCAATCAACCTTTGGGTTACCGCCACCGCTTGCAAGTTTAAAATATGTGTAAGCTAAAGCTTCGTCGTAAGGAATTACCGTGCCTTCAGGCATGCCTTCGTTCAAATACATTTTGCCGATCTCAAACATGCTTGGTTTGTGCCAGCCTTGGGCGCCTTTACAAAAGTTATTTAAAGCGCTGGCATCATCTTTTACGGTTTCTTCGCCACAACAATTGAGCTTTCCGGCTTTGTAAGCTCCCTCTATATCGCCTTTACGAGCTGAAGTTTCCCAGAAGCTGCGTTTACTCTCGTTTTCTATCTTATGATAGATGTGGGGTATTCTGTCACATGAGGAGATTATCAAAACAACTGCCGCCAGGCCAGAGGCTATTGCAGCGCGCATTATCAGCGCTTTAGCTATATAACTGTTCGAGATTTTTGAGGATTTTATCACCTGCTTCTTCCGTACCTATTTTTGTGCATTTATCCTGCATGATATCCGCTGTACGGAAACCAGCTGCGAGGAATTTCTTAACCGCTGATTCAACGTTATCACCGGCTTCCTGCATATCAAAAGAATATTTGAACATCATGGCTAGAGAAAGGATAGTTGCGATAGGGTTTGCGACATTTTTGCCAGCTATATCAGGTGCGCTACCATGGATAGGTTCATATAAAGCGTTACATTTGCCTTGGTTGGCATTTCCAAGTGACGCAGAGGGTAACATGCCGAGTGAGCCAGTTAACTGTGCTGCTTCATCAGAAAGAATATCACCGAAAATATTCCCGGTTACTATAACGTCAAACTGTTTAGGGTTGCGTATGAGCTGCATGGCGGCGTTATCAACATACATATGGCTAAGCTCAACATCTTTATATTCTGACTGGTGAACCTTTATAACCTCTTCACGCCATAGTTCAGAACATGCAAGAACGTTAGCCTTATCAATTGAGCAAACCTTTTTGCCTCTTTTGCGGGCGAGGTCAAAAGCAACTTTCGCAACTCGTGTAACTTCATAATCGTAATAGATCATATTACTGTAACCTTTACGGCCTTCAGGCGTTTGCTCAATACCTTTTGGCTCACCAAAATAGACATCGCCGGTAAGTTCCCGGATTATCAGTATATCAAGGCCGGAGACCACTTCCTTCTTTAAAGTAGAGGCATCTGCAAGTTCGTCATAAACTATCGCGGGGCGAAGATTAGCAAAAAGCCCGAGATGCTTACGAATAGCAAGCAGGCCTTTTTCAGGGCGTATGGAGCTTTCAAGTTTGTCCCATTTAGGGCCGCCGACGGCGCCAAGTAATATTGCATCAGCTTTTTCAGCTAGTTCCTGTGTCTGTTTAGGATAAGGGTTGCCGAATTCATCAATAGCAGCGCCGCCAAGGTTGGCATGAGTTATATTAAATATGTTCTTTTTCCTATTGAAGAACCCAAGTATCTTTTCTGCCTGTCTGGTAACTTCAGGGCCTATTCCATCGCCAGGCAATATAAGTATATTTTTCATTGATCCTAATTCTTCGGGTTAGCGAATTAATATTTTGTTATTTAACAAAATCAAATAGTTTATGATTGAATTTACCAATTATAAATTTATATACCTTTCTTAAGTTAGGCATTTAGCCATTTAAAATGGCCGGTTAGCAAAGTGGTAATGCTCGGGATTGCAAATCCCGCATCAACAGTTCGATTCTGTTACCGGCCTCCATCTCTAGATATTCCTGAAGTCCACCGAAGTCCATAAAGTCCACTCTACCAGCCATTTATAAGTCCACCGAAGTATTTTGAAGTTGATTGACATCCACAACTTTCGGGGGTATAAATGGGGGTCTAAGTTGAATGCTTTAGACCCCCAACTAAAAATAGACCCCCATGGCTCTAACTGATAAAGCAATCAAATCTTTCAAACCTTTGGAAAAGCAATACAAGAAGTATGATGAAAAAGGCTTGTACCTTCTGGTTCATCCTAATGGTTCAAAGTATTGGAAGTTAAAATATAGATTCGGTGATAAGGAGAAAACATTGTCTATTAGTGTCTATCCTGAGGTCTCACTGCTTGAGGCAAGAGAGAAAACTTTAGAATCTCGTAAAAAACTGTCTAATAATATTGATCCTTCTGAAGAAAAGCAGATTTCCAAGCTTACTTCTAGCCTTAACAAGGATAATAGCTTTGAATCTATAGCTAGGGAATGGCTGGATAAAATGAAAGGGGATTGGACTGATAGACATAGTAAGTCAATTACCCGTAGGCTTGAGATTGATGTATTCCCAGTAATAGGAACTAGACCAATAAATGAGGTTACGGCTCCAGAGTTATTGGCAATTCTAAAAAATATTGAAACTAGGGGAGCACTAGACATTGCCCGAAGGATAAGACAAACCACTGGTCAGATATTTAGGCATGCAATTGTAACTGGTAGGACTGATAGAGATTTATCTTATGATCTAAAAGGAGCTCTAAAAGTTCGTAGAAAGCAAAACTTCAAGTTTCTCAAGGAGCATGAATTAGGTGCTTTCTTAAGAAAACTTGATAATTGTGATTGTGAGGCTCAGACAAGATTGGGTTTTAAATAGCAACAACAACTGCGTTGAAGTTGGTATTGAGGGAGATTGTGTATGGAGAATATTTGATGCACAGTATAAGAATCAAATTGATAATATATTTGCTACTGCTTTTAGTATCTCGTCGCTGATTGATATTTTAAATTTCAAACTCAGTAAGATAAATATTCAAGAAGTTAGGATAGGGGTTGGATTATCATTTGGAAGGGTGCTTATGATTAAGGCTGGATATAATGGTAGTGGTATAAATGATGTTGTATGGATGGGAGATGTAGTAAATGAGGCAGCGAAACTTTGTGGTTATGGAAATAAAGAGATTTGGACTGATCAAGAAATTATGGCTTCAGGCGATTTTTATTATAATTTAAGTGACTATAATAAATCTCTGCTTACATATAATTATTCAAGAAGTTGTTACCACGGTAATGTTATTAATGTAGAGATGAATAAATGGCTAGAAGAAGAGAAAGCTAAAGATAAAATAAAAGATTATCTTAAACTTTTTGCAGCTTAGTTCTTTGCCCCTTAACCGCCCTTACATGTAGTGCTATCCCAAAAAGGTAAATTTTAGTGGTAATTGGCGTCAAATTCGTCTAATTTGTTTTAGACAAAAAGTCATTATTTGCCTCCAAATTTGCCTTATGGGGGTTCAAATGGGGGCTTAATTTTTTACCCACAATATACAATCCTTGTTGCAATTGCTTTATAGCTTGTAGTTTGGATGTGTCACCGCTTTTTTCTCAAAAACCTGTCGACACTTTATTTCTATGGATGCATAATATGGCATCAATAATAAGAGATCATCCATGAAAGTTTTTAATGTGACGCTTGATAGTAAAAGCTGTGTTTCCTGTAAAGGTGGTATTCCGCCATTAACTGAAGAGCAGGCGAAGGAATTCCAGAAGCAAACACCGTTATGGGAGCTTAAGGGTAATGCTACTAAAATATTCCGTGAGTTTAACTTTAAGAATTTTGTTACTGCGCTTGAGTTTGTCAATAAGGTTGGGGAGCTTGCAGAAGCTGAAAAACACCATCCTGATATGCAGGTGGGCTGGGGGTATGTAAAAATTTATATACTGACCCATAAAATAAGTGGTTTACACGAAAATGATTTTATTCTAGCCAGTAAGATCGATAAATTAGTTTAATTATAAATATCATTAAAATGACAATAGAATCAAAATTAAAGGAACTTGGTATTAATATACCTGATGTAGGTAAACCGGTTGCATCTTATGTGCCGTTCACAATTGCAAATAACATAGTTTATGTTTCAGGTCAGCTTCCTGCTGAGAGCGGAGATATTAAAGTTGCGGGTATTGTTGGAAAGGATGTATCCCTTGAAGACGCTCAAAAAGCTGCAAGAATTTGCGCGATAAATCTTATAGCTGTTGTTAAGGCTGCCTGTAATGGTGACCTTTCTAAAGTTAAAAAGGTTCTCAATTTAACCGTTTTGGTTGCGAGTTCTCCTGATTTTACTTCTCAGCATCTAGTTGCTAATGGTGCCTCTGATCTGTTTGTTGAAGTATTCGGTAATGAAATAGGCTCACATTCCCGCGCGGCATTCGGCATAGCTTCTATTCCACGTAATGGCGCGGTTGAGATTGCCGGCATCTTCGAGATCAGTTAATATGTTAACAGGCCCCATAATAGAACCAAGATCAGGTAAGGTGTCCCATTTGGTAATTATGCTGCATGGTGTTGGAGCTGATGGTGAAAACCTTATCCAGCTTGCCAATGATTTCAGGGATATACTTCCTGATGCATATTTTGTAGCTCCTAACGGGCCGCAGAAATATAATGTTGGGGAAGGTTTTGTGGGTGATGTGGGATATCAATGGTTCCCGCTTTGGGGGAAATCACTTCCGGAATTAATTGAAGGGGCGAATAACGCTACAAAAATCCTCAAGGAATATATTGATGGTCTTCTTAAAAAATTAGGTCTGGATTATTCGAAATTGATATTAATGGGTTTTTCGCAAGGTTCTATAACTGCGGTGCATTCATCAATAATGTTTTCAGAGAAATGTCTGGCGGTTGTTGGTTTTTCAGGAGCGATACTGACTGAGAATCAAGTTGCCTCAAAGCCGGATATCTGCCTTATCCATGGTGAGAATGATGATGTGGTGCCATTCCAGCAGACAGTTTTTGCTGAGCGTAAATTAAAAGCTATTGGTGTAAATGTTGAAATCCATTTGCTGGATAATCTTGGCCACTGGATTGAGGAAAGAGGAATAAAAATTGCGAAGAATTTCCTTAGAAAGAGGATTTAAATAAATGAAAATAGCTACCTGGAATATTAACTCGGTTCGTTTGCGTTTACCTATAGTTCTCAAATTTCTGAAAGAGCATAATATTGATGTTCTCTGTTTGCAGGAAACCAAGGCTGAGGATGATAAATTCCCGGCGCTTGATCTGGCGTCTGGCGAATATAAGCATTTATATTTTACTGGGCAAAAATCGTACAATGGTGTTGCGATAATTTCGCGTATACCATTTAAGCCTAATGATAAGCTTTCTTTAGTTAATGAAGATAAAAGGCATATCTCCGCCCTTTTTGAGAAGGGCAAGAAGAAGATAGAGCTACATAATATTTATATCCCGGCGGGTGGTGATATTCCTGATCCGGTATTGAATACAAAATTCCAGCATAAGCTGGATTATAATAGGGAGCTTAAGAAATGGTTCTCTAAGAACCGCACTAAATCAGATAATGTAATAGTTGTTGGTGACCTGAATATTGCACCATATGAGCATGATGTGTGGAGCCATAAGCAACTTCTTAATGTTGTATCACATACGCCGATCGAAGTTGAATTGCTTACTGAATTCCGCAAATCCGTAGATTTTGTTGATATTGCGCGGGAATTTGTACCGCATAATGAGAAATTATATAGCTGGTGGAGTTATCGTAATCAGGACTGGAAAAAATCTAACCGTGGCCGCAGGCTTGACCATATATGGGTTACTGAGCCGCTTAAATCTTCAGTCAAAAGTTTCTCAATACATAAGGGTGCGCGGGATTTTATCCAGCCATCAGACCATGTTCCGGTAATTACCGAGATTGATTTTTGAATTTTCTCCGCTAATACAGTCCCATGAACATATATTCCATATACAGAGACAAGATAATTGAAATCTGCGGCAGGTTATTTCCTGAAGTGGATAAAGCTGCGTTTAAAAATATCGTTGTTGAAAGCCCGAAAGAAGCAAAATTTGGTGATCTGGCTGTCAATGCGGCGATGGTGCTTGCGAAGCCACTTAGCCAGAAGCCACAGGACATAGCAAATAAAATCCTCGAAGAGATAAATAAACTTCCTGAAGTTCAGAAGGCTGAAATAGCTGGTGCGGGATTTATAAATATTACTCTAAAAAATAAGATTTTCTACAAAGTGTTAGAGGTTATTCTTAATAATCCAAATGAGTATGGAAGATCTAATGTCGGGGCAGGGGAGAAAATTAATATTGAGTTCCTTTCTGCAAACCCAACTGGCCCAATGCATATAGGGCACGCACGTAATGCGGTTGTTGGTGATGTGCTTTGTAACTTGCTTTCAGCTACTGGTTATGATGTTGTTCGTGAATATTATGTCAATGACGCAGGTGGACAGATAGAGGTTTTAGCAAAATCTGCATTCCTTCGTTATAAGCAGGCACTTGGTGTTGATATAGGCGAGATACCAGCGGGATTATATCCGGGTGAATATCTGGTTGATGTTGCTGAAAATTTCAAAAAAATACATGGTAATAAATTCCTGAATGATGAAAAATATCCTCAGGAATTAAAAGAGTTCGCGATCTCTGAAATGCTTACGCTTATTAAAAGTGACCTTAAAGACCTTGGTGTTCATTTTGATATATTTGCTTCTGAGAAAAAGCTTTATGAAGATAAGAAACTTGAAGCTTCGCTTGAGTATTTAAAAGATCAGAATCTGCTTTATCGTGGTATACTGGAAGCGCCAAAGGGTAAGCCAATTGAAGATTATGAGCCTCGTGAGCAGTTGCTTTTTAAAGCAACGGAATGTGGTGATGATGTTGACAGGCCACTTCAAAAATCTGATGGTACTTATACTTATTTTTCAGGCGATATAGCTTATCATTTTGATAAAGTTTCGCGTGGATTTAAGAAGCTAGTTCTGGTTCTTGGTGCTGATCATGGTGGTTATGTTAAGCGTTTAGGTGCGGTTGTATCAGCGCTTTCAAATAAGAAAACGGAGCTGAAAGTTCTGCTTTCGCAATTAGTAAAAGTTGTTGAGAATGGTTTGCCTGTGAAGATGTCCAAAAGGGCAGGGAACTTCATAACCATGTCAGAGGTTTTGGAAAAAGTTGGTAAAGATGTTCTGCGTTTTATAATGCTTACAAAAAAATCAGATACTGCGCTTGATTTCGATATCAAGAAAGTTGTGGAAACAACTAAAGATAATCCAGTTTTTTATGTGCAATATGCTCATGCGCGTATCAATTCAGTAAAAAGGAAAGCGGAAGAATCTAATATAAAAATTGCTGATCCTGATCTTAAATTGCTTTCACACGAGCTTGAGATCTCTCTTATCAAGAAAATCTCTGAGTTTCCTAAAATAGTTGAATCTTCAGCGCTTCACTATGAACCGCACCGTATAACATTCTATTTATATGAGCTTGCAAGCGAGTTTCACCAGCTCTGGAATATAGGGAAAGATGAAGGTATCAATTTTGTTGATGAAAAGAACCCGGCCTTGACTGAGGCAAGATTAGCACTAGTTGAAGCTTGTCGTATCACTATATCGGGTGGGTTAAGGTTACTTGGTGTTGAACCAGTTGAAAGAATGTAGTATTGGTTGCCCCTACCATCAGATGGCAATTTAGGAGATTAAAATGGATAAGCGCCCTTCAAAAATAACTATAGAGAATGAGGAAAACCAGTCATCATTATTCCTGCCTGTATTTGCAATCGTTGCATTAGGGCTGTTCTTAACTCTTTGCTGGTATGCCTATAATTATTACATAGATCAGCAGAAGAAGGGAGACGTTTATTATATCAAGGCCGATAAATCCCCTCTTAAAGTTAAGCCTGATAATCCGGGTGGTCTAGTTGTTGAAAATCAGGATAAGCAAATATTCAACGCAATGGTTGGTAATGCTGAAAATCTTGATGGTAAAATAAATACTGTTGAAGCTGAAGAGCCTGCAAGTAAGGAAGATATCGCAAATGCAGTGAAAGTATCTGCAGGTGGTGGCAGTGATGATGAAGTTCCTGAAGAGTTCAAGGACACTGATACGCAGATATCAGAAGAAGCCGCTCAGATAAACCTTCCTGGCGCTGACGATAACAAAACAGAAGGTAAAACTATCGGGCAAGCTCCTGTGGTAGTTGATAATGAAACCAAGGCTGATGTAAAAGCCGAGCCGGAAGTAACTCCTGAAGTTAAGGTTGAAGCTGTTGATCCGGAAGTTAAAAAAGAAGCTCCTAAAAATGATTACGTTGTTACTAAAGAGAAAGATGAAGCAACTGGAGCTAATAAAACTACGGTGACTTTAAAAGCTGATGAAAAGCCTGCTAAAGCTGCGGCTCCTGCGCCTAAGTCAATGGGTGGTAAGGTTGGTGGCAAAGGTTTTTATGTTCAGATAAGTTCTCATAAGAATATGGCTGACCTTGAAGGTGGCTGGAAGAAATTTTCTTCTAAATTCTCTTCAGTTTATTCTGGAGTTTCGCGTAATGTTACTGAAGCGACTATTAATGGCGCAAAGTTCTACCGTTTAAGCTTCGGTCCTTATTCAGATAGAAATGCAGCAATTGCAAAATGCACAACGCTTAAAGCGCAAAAACAAGATTGCCTGGTGCAGGCATATTAATAGGGCTTAGGGGTTGGGGTTTAGGAATTAGAAAATGGATGATATTTCTTCAGTTTTAAAGCCAACCCCTAATCTCCAAACCCTAACCCCCAAGTCTATCGTCGGTTTTGATACCGGAATAAAAGATAATATATATTTTCTTAGTGATGATTTTTTTGAAGGCAAGCTTAGGCCTTACTTGAATTCTATCCTTCCTGATAAAGATTTTAATAAGTCAAAAATTGAAATTCCTTCACGTGAAATATTGAAGCTGATAAAGGATTTTCTTAACAATAATAATATTCCTACAAGCTTTACATATGGCGGAACGACCGCAAATATTTTCTATAATATCAGCTCCATACTTAATTATTTTAGATCTAATATTGATATAAAATTTGTTGCAACGGGTAAAGAATCCCTTGATGACCTCAAGAAGAAAAATGTAAAAATCCTTCTTTCTAAAAAAAGTAGTAATTATGCTGAATCAGTTCTGATATATCTTGGTAATAGCCGTTCCAAGCGGACACTTATATATCGCGGTGACTTCCAGAAAGTAATATCGGAAAATATTGAAGATGTTAGGTCCCAGGTTTTTCAGGATAATACATTATATATGTTAATGGGTTCCGTTCTTGGTAAAATAGGTCAGGAGAGTTTTTCAAATATAGTTTCATGTATAAAACAGCTCGGGAACTCCGTATATACGCTTAATCTGCCTACGGACAAAGACACCTCTGTTAAATATAATGAGTACCTCTTTGAGCTTATCAGTGGTGCTGCGATAACATTCTCAAATCTTGAGGAGCTATGCTTTCTTTCTGGTTTGAATTTTAGGGAAAAAGACTGTTTTGATCTGGGGCAAAATCCCAATGATAATGCTAAATCTGTTTTGAATAGTTTGCAGAGAAATCTCTCGGAGGGTGCTCATGGGCTCATTACTGCGGGTGAATTTGGAGCGTTTTTAGTGTTTAAAACTGATTATCTATTTATTCCCGCAGTTGAATTTGAAGGGACACCTTATTCAAATGGGGCAGGAGATACTACGATAGGTGTTTATATATCTTCTCTTTTGCTTGGTGATAGTCCTGAGATCTCACTGTGGATAGCCATGGAATGCGCTTCCAGCAAGCTTAAGGTCAATTCTTCAAGGTTGTTTGATATTGGTAAACATTACGCAAAAATTGGCGGCAAATAGCGTATTTCAAAGAAGTGTATTTTACGATTCACTTATTATAAAATTTTGATATAATAATTACCCTTGTGTTTAGTTATTTAAATTTACCTTAGTGAGAATCTTTAAAATAACCTATTGAAATTCAAGCGCTATAATAAATATCAAAATTTTTATGATTTTTTTATATTTGTTGTTGACTTCAATTTTGGTTACGACTATACACTCGACTCCCAACCGATAGGAAACTAAAAAGTTGGATAGCTTTTTAAAATTGTGAATAACGGCATTAGATTGTTGATCAATCAAAAGTTGAGTTGATGTTTGCACTTGAAATATAGTGCGAGACAAACAAATTATCATATGACCTATCGTTAGGTTGTATGAACAAATAATAATGTATCTGCTTTGTAGAAGTTTAGTTCTGCATTAGATCATTGTAATCTCAAAAATTAATAAGTTTTAGTATTGTGAATAGCAATGCTGGAACCAGCAAAAAATCGTAATAATTTTTTATGTTTATAAAACATGAAAAGGGTATTCGGTGGATGCCTTGGCATTCATAGGCGATGAAGGACGCGACAGGCTGCGATAAGCTTCGGGGAGCCGCCAATAGGCTTTGATCCGGAGGTTTCCGAATGGGAAAACCCACTTTTATTGTTCGTTTGAGTTCCTCGTTAGTCGTTAATTACGATTGACGACGGCGATTAACAACTAACGAACAATTTAAAAAGTAACTTAAGTTGAATACATAGACTTAAGTGGCGAACGCAGGGAACTGAAATATCTAAGTACCTGTAGGAAAAGAAATCAATTGAGACTCCGCTAGTAGTGACGAGCGAACGCGGACCAGCCCAGTAGTCTAAGAAACATAACTAGAATCTGTTGGAAACCAGAGCCATAGCGGGTGATAGCCCCGTATAGATAAATTATTTTAGATTCTCGAGTAAGGCGGGACACGTGAAATCCTGTCTGAACATGGGGGGGCCACCCTCCAAGGCTAAGTACTCATGAATGACCGATAGCGCACAAGTACCGTGAGGGAAAGGTGAAAAGAACCCCTATAAGGGGAGTGAAATAGTACCTGAAACCGAATACTTACAAGCAGTCAGAGGGGTTTTATACCCTGATGGCGTACCTCTTGTATAATGGGTCAGCGACTTATTGTTAGTGGCGAGCTTAAACCGTTAGGTGTAGGCGTAGCGAAAGCGAGTGTTAAACGCGCGACTTAGTCTCTAGCAATAGACCCGAAACCTCAGTGATCTAGCCATGGCCAGGCTGAAGGCAGGGTAACACCTGCTGGAGGGCCGAACTCATATCTGTTGAAAAAGATTGGGATGAGCTGTGGCTAGGGGTGAAAGGCCAATCAAACTGGGATATAGCTGGTTCTCCGCGAAATCTATTTAGGTAGAGCGTTAAGATTAATATACTGTTGGGGGTAGAGCACTGAATCGGCTAGGGGGGCCCAAAGCCTTACCAAACCGAATCAAACTCCGAATACCAACAAGTACTTTCTTAGCAGCCAGACTGCGGGTGATAAAGTCCGTGGTCGAGAGGGAAATAGCCCAGACCGTCATTTAAGGTCCCAAAGTTGTAGTTAAGTGTTTAAGGATGTTAAGACGCCAATACAGCCAGGAGGTTGGCTTAGAAGCAGCCACCCTTTAAAGAAAGCGTAATAGCTCACTGGTCTAATTAAGCGTCATAGCGCCGAAGATGTATCGGGGCTAAAACTACACACCGAAATTGCGGATTTATTCTTTTAGAATAAGTGGTAGCGGAGCGTTCTGTAAGCCTGTGAAGGTGAACCGTAAGGTTTGCTGGAGGTATCAGAAGTGAGAATGCTGACATGAGTAACGATCAGGGGAGCGAGAAACTCCCCCGCCGAAATCCCAAGGTTTCCTGCTTAAAGCTAATCTGAGCAGGGTCAGCCGGACCCTAAGACAAGGCCGATAGGCGTAGTCGATGGGAATCACGTTAATATTCGTGAGCCAGTGGTAAGTGACGCATTTGGTAAGTTGTGCAAGGTTAATGGATTCTTTGCGCCGCGAACAAGTGCCAGGAAATAGCTCCACATATGTCCGTACCCTAAACCGACCCAGGTGGGATAGTAGAGTATACTAAGGTGTTTGAGATAACGATGTTGAAGGAACTAGGCAAATTGCACCCGTAACTTCGGAAGAAGGGTGGCCTATTTTAGCGTAAGCTAATTTAGGCGGCACAAAGCAGGGGGTGGCGACTGTTTACTAAAAACACAGGGCTATGCTAAGCTGGATAAAGCGATGTATATGGTCTGACGCCTGCCCGGTGCCGGAAGGTTAAGTGATGTGGTGTATGCTACGGATCGAAGCCCCGGTGAACGGCGGCCGTAACTATGACGGTCCTAAGGTAGCGAAATTCCTTGTCGGGTAAGTTCCGACCTGCACGAATGGCGTAACGACTTCCCCACTGTCTCCAACATCGGCTCAGTGAAATTGGATTCTCCGTGACGATACGGAGTTCCCGCGGTTAGACGGAAAGACCCCGTGCACCTTTACTATAACTTTGCATTGACACCGGGAATCTGCTGCGCAGGATAGGTAGGAGACTTTGAAGTCTTGGCTTTGGCCAAGATGGAGTCGTCGGTGAGATACTACCCTGCAGATTTCTTGTGTCTAACAGCGAATCGTGAAACCGGTTCCTGGACATTGCATGGTGGGTAGTTTAGCTGGGGCGGCTGCCTCCTAAAGAGTAACGGAGGCGTGCGAAGGTAGGCTCAGGATGGTCGGATATCATCCTTTAGAGTGTAATGGCATAAGCCTGCCTGACTGTGAGACTTACAAGTCGAACAGAGACGAAAGTCGGTCATAGTGATCCGGTGGTTCCATGTGGTGGGGCCATCGCTCAACGGATAAAAGGTACGCCGGGGATAACAGGCTGATAGCGCCCAAGAGCTCATATCGACGGCGCTGTTTGGCACCTCGATGTCGGCTCATCTCATCCTGGGGCTGGAGAAGGTCCCAAGGGTATGGCTGTTCGCCATTTAAAGAGGTACGTGAGCTGGGTTTAGAACGTCGTGAGACAGTTCGGTCCCTATCTGCCGTGGGTGTAGGAATATTGAGAGGATTTGTCCTTAGTACGAGAGGACCGGGATGAACATACCTCTGGTGTACCAGTTGTCATGCCAATGGCACAGCTGGGTAGCTATGTATGGAACGGATAAACGCTGAAAGCATCTAAGCGTGAAACCAGCCTCAAAACCAGTATTCCCCATTAGAGCCGTAGAAGACTACTACGTTGATAGGAAGGATGTGGAAGCAGGGTAACTTGCGAAGCTAACCTTTACTAATAGCTCGATTGGTTTTATATATTTTAATTTACTGAGATTATGATGACTCTATTGCGGTACTAAAATGCTGCACTGGTAGATACATACATAAACTTTTGTTGATCACTCTAGTAAACTAATGCAAACTCTTTCTTTGTCTGGTGGTTATGGCTAAGGGGACACACCTGATCCCATCCCGAACTCAGAAGTTAAGCCCTTACGCGCTGATGATACTATGACTTAAGTCATGGGAAAGTAAGTCGCTGCCAGACTAAAAAAGAGTTTGTTATTAGAGATTTAGATTAATTTAATTGCCGTTATTCACTATTTTAAAAAGACTCATTATCTTTTTCTTTTATTTCATTTCATTCGCATTAATTTTACCTTTTTGGTACAATTTTCTACGCCAATTTTATTTGCTCAAATATTATTTAAATTATTTTAAAAGGTTTTAAAAAGAAAATAAGGTTTTAAAAAGAAAATTAGGATTTACCAAATAAGTTTGGATAAAAGAGAAGGGTAATTTATAAGAATAATGGATTTTTGAGCTTAAAGTCAAAGCTATGCTTTCAAAAAAATATAAATAAAGTCTACATTTATAAGAAAGCATTATTAAGAAATAAAAAATAAATGTGATTCTGCATATTTTGTTATAACATAACATTAGATGTTGATATTTAAATTTTTGAGTTTATATCTTTTGGAATTGGTAGTAATTTGATAATCAATTTTTTGGAGAATAACATGCATACTCACTCACTTTTCTGGCACACTATACACTATCTTCCACTTATCCTTATTATTGCAGCTTTTGTTGCAAGCTTCTTTTCTTCAAAATTAGCTTCTGTTGCTAAAAAATACATTACGGCTTTTGCTGTGTTTGGATTTTCTGCTCACTTAGTTGATAGTGGTTTTGAATTCGGTCATGCTTTTGAACCTTGCTATGCTTACATCGCTGTAATGGCTGGTGTTGCGGTTGCTTCAGTTAAAAAAGCTTTCGTTAAAGCTTAATATTGTTTTTTAGAGATATTTATAAGGGCATCTTCGGATGCCCTTTTTTTATTTTTAAATTAGTTTATAAATTTTGTAATAATCAATTTGTTCAATCACAATGCTTCTTTCAGGTTTTATAGTATTATTAATTCTAATTGTAGTTTCAGGGTTTTTCTCCGCTGCTGAAACTGGTATCACTGCTTCCAGTAAAGCGAAGATCCATAAATTAAAAATGGAAGGTAACAAAAAGGCTAAGTTAATAACAAAACTTCTTACTAAAAAAGATCGTCTGATAAGTACTATTCTAGTTGGTAATAATATGGCGAACAGCGCGGCCTCAGCATTTGCGGCAGCTTTAGCGATTAATATTTTTGGTAACCAGGGTGAAGCTATATTTTATGTAACAATAATTATTACATTAGTAATAATTGTCTTTGCGGAAGTTCTTCCTAAAACTTTTGCCCTTATGTATTCGGAAAAGGTAGCACTAGGAGTAGCGCCGATAATTTATGTACTTACGAAGATATTATCACCGCTAACTTTTTTTATAGAAAAAGTAGTAAATTATCTGATCCAGATATTCCATTTAAGAAATCCCGGCTTGCTTCAGGTAGTACACGGTCTTGATGTAATACGTGGTGCAGTTGAACTGCACCACGAGCAGGGCGAAGTTGTGAAAGAAGATAGGGATATGTTAGGCGGCTTACTCGATCTTGATAACATTGAGGTGTCAGAAATAATGAAGCACCGTAAATATATTGAGGCTTTTGATATTGAAATGGATTGTGAGGAATTACTCTCAAAGGTTCTATCAAGCCAGTATACCCGTATCCCGGTATATAAAGATAATCCTGATAATATTATTGGTATCCTGCATAGTAAAACTTTTATCAAAGCTTTGCATGAGCAGGCTTTGGGAAATATCAATAGTCTTAATATCAGGGAAGTATTGACGGAACCATGGTTTGTACCTGATACTACAACATTACGTGAGCAATTGATCGCTTTCCGCGAAAAACACAGCCATTACGCACTTGTTGTAGATGAATACGGAACTCTACTTGGCCATATAACCCTTGAGGA
Source organism: Alphaproteobacteria bacterium (assembly GCA_031426355.1). Taxonomy (GTDB): domain Bacteria; phylum Pseudomonadota; class Alphaproteobacteria; order Rickettsiales; family UBA8987; genus JANPLD01. The sequence goes on from JANPLD010000027.1 coordinate 30,214, forward strand.
TGTTTTAGAAGAAATTGTCGGTAATATTGAAGATGAGCATGATAAAAAAATCCGTAAAATAGAAGAGGCGCTTGATGGTTCTTTCATAGTCGATGGAACGATCCCTATACGTGATCTTAACCGTGAGCTTGATCTGAATTTCCCATCAGATGATGCTAATACTATTGCGGGTCTAATAATTAATAATGCAGAAACAATCCCAACAGTAGGGCAGGCATTCAGTTTTTACGGATATAGGTTTGAGATAATGAAGAAAAAACGTAATCAGGTAACTAAGATAAAGATAAGTAAAGTTTACTGACTATTAGCCGGATAATAACCGTTAGCGCCCATAACAGGTTGTTGATAGTAAGGAAGGTTGTTTTGCATTATAGCGCCATTGTTAAATGTTCCCGGCGCTGCATATCCAAGTGATCCATAAGGGCTGTTATAAGAAGGCATTGAAGCCTGTTGAACTGGTGGTGGTGCAACTGGTGAAGCGGTGTTACCGATATTCCTTCCGGTAGCATAAGGATCAGTAAATAATACTGGAACTGTATTTTGAGTAGGTGCCCTGTTACTAACTGCGAATATAGTACTTTCATCAGCCTGTCTTGTATACCCCGCAACTGTTGGAGTATAATTTTTATCGACAAGTTCCTGCATGCACGCGGTTGAAGCAAATGCACAGGCTATTGTACAAAAAATATTTATTGACTTGTTTGCCATATATTAATATGTAGCTCGTAATAAATGTGCTTTCTATCATATTGAAACTAAACCAAATTCCTATATATCACTTTATTTTACTTTTTCAATATAAATTGAAGGAAGATCATGTCTAAAATTTCACCTTTTGCCGTTAAATTTCCTGAAGTGCCTGATATAGCTGGGTTATCTATACAAACAGCATGTACAGGCATGAGATATAAAAAGGATGATCTTCTTTTTATAAAATTTGAAGGGAAAGCTTCTGTTGGTGGAGTGTTTACTAAAAATACCATGCCGGGTGAGCCTATCATATGGTGCCAGAAAATATTGTCTAAAGGAATTGCTTCTGGCCTTGTAGTGAATTCGGGATATTCTAATGTTTTCTGTGGGCAGAAAGGTGTTGATACGGTCAACAAAAGTGCAAAAAAATCTGCTGAAATTTTAAAATGTAATGAAGATGAAGTTTATATTGCATCAACTGGTATAATTGGTCAGCCAGTAAAAGTTGAGCTTCTTATTGAGGCGCTTGATAAAAAGTTAGCGCCCGCGAGCTGGGAAAAGGCCTGTGTTGCGATAAACACTACAGATACATTCTCAAAAGTCGTTCATAAAACTGTAGAGATAGATGGCAAAAAAGTAAATATTGTTGGTATTATTAAAGGTTCGGGAATGATAGCGCCAGATATGGCAACCATGCTTGGATTTGTATTTACTGATGCGAATATTTCTTCAAAAGTTCTTCAGCAATTACTCAGTGAAGTAACACCTGATACTTATAATTCTATTACGGTGGATAGTGATACTTCAACTTCTGATACCATACTTGCATTTGCGACAGGAAAAGTTGGTAACAAAGAAATTGCAGATATCAATGATTCTGAATTCAAAGATTTTAGAACGAAGTTCTTTGAATTAAATTTGGAGCTGGCAAAATTAGTTGTTAAAGATGGTGAAGGCATTTCCAAATTTGTAACTGTAGAAGTTTCCGGTGCAAAAGATAATGATTCTGCAAGGAAAATAGCTCTTGCGATTGCTAATTCCCCTCTGGTTAAAACTGCAATGGCAGGTGAAGATGCTAACTGGGGCAGAGTAATAATGGCTGTTGGTAAATCAGGTGAACCTGCTAACAGGGATAAAACTTCCATCTGGATTGGTAATCTACAGCCTGCTTTGCAAGGTCAATTAAACCCAGCTTATAAAGAAGCTAGTGCTGTAGAATATATAAAGAATCCAGAGATTTATATTAAGGCCGATGTTGGAGTTGCTTCGGGTAAAGCGATAGTTTATACTACAGATCTAACTCATGGATATATAGAGATTAATGCGGATTACCGAAGTTAAGTAAATCATCATAATAAGAAATGTTAAGTGTAGATTTACATAATGAAAGTTCTAGTACGTTGCTTTTTAAATGTGATTTAACTGAAGTTTTTAATTCAATCAGTGAAGAAATAAGTTATTTAAAGAGTGTGTTTTTAAGCGAAGTTGAAGCGCAAGCAAAAAAAGAAAACCCATTTGATGTATCTTTTAAATATAATTTTTATGATAGAAATTCAAAAGAATTATTTATAACTGTTTCGGGTAAAAATATTTTAAGAAATAAAACTGAAGTAGAGTTGCTTACTGGGCTGCATATAAGTAAATCAACAGCAAAATTTTTAACTTTATATGATAAGACTTCCTCGGAATCTAAGTCGTTATCCAAATATAATCCTAAGTTAAAAAATGTTTTAGAGCCAGAATTTGATCATGATAAAGTTGCTATCCTTGTGAGAAAAGAGGGGGAAACTAAAAACTTTTTAAGCGATAAGCTAAGCTTCTTTTTAATACCAATGATGAATAATAGTAAAATTGATCTTGCTAAGGTAGAATGTGAAGAAGGTTATCTTTTTATAATGCAAAGAGGCCCAAGGGGAAAGCAAATTGATTTGCAAAAACTGTCTTTCATACCTAAATCCAAGGATGTTATTATTTATTCAGGCAAGCATAATTATCAAGGTGTGTCTACAGTTAGAGAAAAACCACAGCCAGTTATTACTTTGAGTAGAACTAAAGATACGAGAAGTTCTATGATTTTTAATTATCCTGAAAATATTAGATCATTTAATTTAGAAAATGGTTATAATTTTCTTGCAAGTATGCAAGCTAATGAAAAAATTAGTTTCGATATTGATAAGGACAAATGTGCTATCACTATTACTAGAGGCAAGAAAGGAGAAGGTTTATATTTTTCTCAATTAGAAGTGGATTTAAGGCTTAAGATGGGTATTCGCCAAAGAAATAAAGGGTGATTAATTTTTAACTTCTGGGCTTGTGCCGCCAAAACTTTTTCTTGATCTTACAGAATTCTCCACGGAAAGAACGTTGTAAATATCATTAGTAATTCCTTTTTCAATATTCTGGAATTCTTTTAAGCTTAGCTCTTCTAGCTTGCAGTTTTTTTCTTCGGCAAGTTTTACGCATCTTCCAGTAATGTGATGCGCGTCGCGGAAAGGCTTTTTAAGATTCTTAACTATCCAGTCGGCAATATCAGTCGCTGTGGAAAAGCCCGCAGAAGCAGCTTTATACATATTTTCTTTATTAGGCTTCATGTCGTCAATCATTCCACGCATTGCACGAAGACTTAGGATTATACTATCAACCGTATCAAAAACCTGTTCCTTATCTTCCTGCATATCTTTGCTATAGGCAAGAGGCAGGCCTTTCATGATAACACTAAGTGCGGTAAGTGTGCCAAGTATCCTTCCGGTTTTTGCGCGAACTAATTCTGCTGCGTCAGGGTTTCGCTTTTGCGGCATTATGGAGCTTCCGGTCGTGAATTTTTCACTGAGAGAAATAAATTTAAAGCCTTGTGAGCACCAGATAACTATCTCTTCCGCGAACCTTGAAAGATTTAACGCGAGGATATTTGCACATGATAGAAATTCTATTGCGAAATCACGCGATGAAACTGAATCGATGGAATTTGCAGTTGGCCTATCAAACCCAAGTTCTTTTGCGGTGAAGTGCCTGTCTATAGGGAAGCTTGTTCCGGCTAAAGCTGCTGCGCCCAGTGGGCATTCATTAAGTCTTTTTCTGCAATCATGAAATCTGCTTAGGTCACGTGAGACCATTTCAAAATATGCATTTAAATGATGACCGAAAGTTACTGGCTGTGCTGTTTGCAGGTGAGTAAAGCCCGGCATTATCGTGTTTGAATTTTCTTTAGCTTTCTTTGTGAGAGATTTAAGAAGTAAATTAATTTCAGAAATTATTACATCAATATTATCCCTGACATATAGTCTAAAATCTACTGCTACCTGATCATTCCTGCTTCTAGCGGTATGTAGCCTACCTGCGGTATCTCCGATGATTTCTCTTAGGCGAGATTCAATATTCATGTGAATATCTTCAAGCTCTTCCTTGAAAGTGAATTTGCCTGAATCAATTTCTTTTTCGATCTGCTTCAAGCCTTCGGTAATTTTTTTAACGTCAGCGGCAGAAAGTATATTAGTTTTGGCAAGCATTTTTGCGTGCGCTATGGAGGCTTGTATATCCTGCTTGTATAATTTTTTGTCGAAAGAGACAGATGCGTTTATCTTCTGTAATACTTCGTCAGGGCCGTATTTATAGTGTCCACCCCACATTTTATTGGCAAGCTGCGTTTTAGGTTTATTTTTAGTTTTCTTCATAAAATTGACAGAAAATTGACGAATTTGATTTATATTTCTTTATACTTATATCAGCTATACCAACAAGCAGGATTTGTAAAATGTTAAAGCTTAGAAAAGCAGATGAACGAGGATATAATAAGATAGACTGGCTGGAAAGTTATCATAGTTTTTCCTTTGGTGGATATTATGATCCGGCCAATATGGGGCATGGAGTTCTGCGGGTCATTAATGATGATATAATTGAGCCTGATACCGGATTTGGTGAGCATGGTCATCGTGATATGGAGATTCTAACTTATGTGATAGAAGGTGCGCTTTCGCACCGCGATTCACTTGGAAATGTTGCTTCAATTCAAGCAGGGGAAGTTCAGAGGATGAGTGCGGGCAGGGGAATTCGCCATAGTGAATTCAATGGTTCAAAGACCGATAAAGTAAGGCTTCTGCAGATATGGTTTTTGACCGGAGAAGATGGGATACCTCCTTCATATGAACAGAAAATGTTCTCAAGGGAAGATAAGCTTAACAAGCTTTGTCTGCTTGTCTCAAGGGAAGGTGGTGATAAAGCTATGAAGATCAATCAGGATGTAACTATCTACGCTTCAATTCTGGATAAAGATAAAGAGGTTGAATATAAATTTACTGATGCTGATCATTTCGGCTGGATACAGGTAGCGCTTGGCGAAATCGAGGTAAATGGGGTAAAACTCAAAAACGGTGACGGGCTTGCTATTGAGAAGGAAGCCTCTATAAAAATAAGATCTAAAGAGAATGGTTCAGAATTTGTACTATTCGAATATATAAAATAATTAAGGAGATATATGGCTAAAATAATATTTTTAGCAGGTTCGAGCCGTAAGGACTCAATGAATAAGAAGCTTGCGAAGGCGGCTTATGAATATGCGAAATCAAAAAGTGCGGATGCGGAGTTTCTTGATCTGAAAAATTATGAAATGCCATTATATAATGGTGATCTTGAGGCTGAAAGTGGTCTTCCTGAAAATGCTAAAAAGTTAAAGGCGAAATTTATTGAGTGCAAAGGGTTCTTTATTGCGTCTCCTGAATATAATAGTTCATTCTCGCCTCTTCTGAAAAACTCACTTGATTGGATCTCACGCAAGCATGAAAAAGATGAAGCTGCTCTTGTTGCATATAAAGGTAAAGTTGCGGCTCTTGCTGCTGCATCTCCTGGTGGATATGGCGGTATGCGCGGGCTTGTTCCTTTACGTATGATGCTTGGTAATATTGGTGTTCATGTACTTCCTGATCAGGTTGCGGTTCCTGCTGCTGATAAGGTTTTTGATGAAGCTGAAAAAATTAATGATGCAAAAACCCAGAAAATGATCGAAGGTTTAGTTGATAGTTTGATAAATGTTACTGGCAAATTATGAGAATAATATTCCTTAATGGTGAATTTCTTCCTATAGAAAAAGCGCATATATCGCCAATGGATAGGGGGTTTCTATTCGCTGATGGCATATATGAGGTCTCTGCGGTTTATAATGGTAAGCTGGTGGATAATGATGGGCACTTAAAAAGATTGCAGCGTTCTTTATCGGAGTTAAAAATAAAACTTCCAATGTCATTGGAAGAGATAGAAAAAAACCAACTTGAATTAATTAAGCAGAACAACCTGACGGAAGGTTTAATATATTTGCAAGTTACACGTGGTGTACAGGAGCGTGACTTTAATTATTCTGATGAACTGACGCCAACTTTTATGATGTTCACCCAATCAAAAAAGATAGTTGATAGTGATAATGCGAGAAATGGCGTTAAGGTTGTGACTGTTTCTGATATCAGGTGGACAAGGCGTGATATAAAATCTATTGCATTGCTTCCACAGGTGATGGCAAAAAATGAGGCTCGTGCTCAAGGTGCTTTTGAAGCATTTATGGTTGATGAAAAAGGTTTTATAACTGAGGGCTCATCATCAAATGTTTACATAATTAAGAATAAAACAATCATCACTAGAAATCTTTCTAATAATATTCTGCACGGGATAACAAGGGCATCGGTACTAAGGCTAGCGAAGGAAAATAGTTTGAAGATAGATGAAAGGCCATTCTCAGTTGATGAAGCTTTAAATGCTGACGAATCATTTCTTACCAGCGCTACCAATTTTGTTCTTGGCGTGGTTGAGATAAATGGCAAAAAGCTTGGTGATGGCAGAGTAGGGGAAATGACTTTGAAGCTTTCTGAAATATATCTTAATTCAATTCGCTAAGTTTCTTTACGATATCATCAACCGGTGTTTCGTGAGTAAAATGATCTTTGTATTTTCCATCTTTATCCATGATATAAATGATTGAAGAGTGGTTCATATCATATTTGGCTGGATCTTTTTCTGCGATCTTTTCGGCGTATACGCGATAGGCTTGTTTTGCTTTATCTATTTGATCTTGAGTTCCTGTTAAACCAAGTATTGATGGGTCAAAATTTTTCAGGAATTCGCTGAGCCTTGCCTGGTCATCCCTTTCAGGGTCAGTTGTTATGAATACTGGTTGTATATCTTTTGCTTTATCACCTAATTTATCAATTGCCAGGCTTATAGAGCTTAATGCGGTAGGGCATATCATCGGACAATTCGTAAAACCAAAATAAACAAGTGAATATTTACCTTTTAAATTTTGTTCAGTAAATTTATTGCCGTTCTGGTCAGTCAGTTCAAACTCGCCGCCAATGAGCGCTTCGCCTTCATCGGGCTTATCTTTTGTTACTGTGGCAGTTTCTGTAGTATTAGAGTTTGGAAAATTAGTTTCATTATTTGATATGTAAAGATTCGCAGCAATCATAATAACCGTTACGCCAATCAATGCTACTTTTGTAGAATTTTTCATAACTTTCTTATTTTTTGTTACTGGTTTAAGCTGGATTCAAGCATCCAGAGATTTTTCTGGTGAACTTCCGTGCGTGCTACCAGAACATCCGCGCTTAACTGGTCGCCTTCATCTTCAAGTATTTTTCTAGCCGCAGATAATACTGTTATCATGGTGTTTTCATCAAGAACCAGATTTTTGAGCATCTGCTGAGAAGATAATCCCGTTGTTCTTTCTTCCTTAATTTTTGAAAGTTCTGCGTATTCGGAAAAGCTTCCAATAGTGTGACCGCCAATCGCTTTGATTCTTTCCGCAATTACATCTATAGCGAGGAATTGCTCATTATAGTGAAGTTCAAATAACTGGTGTAATGAAAGGAAGTTTTCTCCCCTTACGTTCCAGTGGTAATTCTGTTTTTTGAGAAGCAGAACATATGAATTTGCGAGAACTTCGCTGAGCGCTTTAATATTTTTTGCGTTGGGCATAATTGTTTCCTGTTTATTTCTGATAACAGTAATAGAGGGAATAGAAAATCAAGCAACTTTCTTTTCTTTTTCTGCTTTTTTAAGATGTACCATTATGGCAGTTGATGCGGCTGGTGTCATGCCAGGTATTCTGCCTGCCGCGCCAATAGTTGCGGGGCGTATGCGAGCCAATTTTTCACGTACTTCATTAGACAGGCTATCAACTTTTTTATAATCAACCCATTCCGGAATTGAGATTGATTCATCTTTACGGAACTGTTTTATTTCTGCTTCCTGCCTCTCTAAATATCCTTTATAAAGCGCTTCAATTTCCATCTGCTGAATTACTTCCTGTGGAAATCCTGAAAGTTCTAAAGGCCAGATGTTTTTTAATGTCTCAAAGGAAATATCCGGAAATGCGAGGAATTGTAGAGCTGTTCTTCTTATGCCGTCTTGATTTATTTTGATACCGTACTTTTCCGCTTCAAAAGGTGTAAGCGTTAAAGACTGCATGGCATGACGGATATTATGCAGTTTTTCAGTTTTTTTAGAGAATGAAATTTCGCGTTCCTTACCGGCAAACCCACGTTTGATAGCCCTTGGGGTGAGCCTTAAATCAGCGTTGTCAGCGCGGAGAATCAGGCGATATTCTGCGCGAGAAGTGAACATTCTGTATGGCTCAATTGTGCCAAGTGTGATAAGGTCATCTATAAGAACACCAATATAAGCGTCACTTCTATCGAGAGTAAATTCTTTTTCATTTTTAGAGCTAAATGCAGCATTCACGCCAGCTATCAAGCCTTGCGCTCCAGCCTCTTCATACCCTGTTGTGCCGTTTATTTGTCCTGCTAAAAATAATCCTGAGATTTTTTTAGTTTCTAAAGTATTTTTAAGTTCACGCGGGTCGATATAATCATATTCTATTGCATAGCCATATTGAGTTATAACGCAGTTTTCTAAACCTTTGATGGAGCGCACATAAGCATCCTGAACATCACGTGGAAGTGAGGTTGAAATACCGTTTGGATAAACGAGTTCAGAATCCAAGCCTTCTGGTTCTAAGAAAATCTGGTGGCGTTCCTTATCGCGGAAACGGTTTATCTTATCTTCGATGGAGGGGCAATAACGTGGGCCAATGCCTTTTATCTCGCCAGAATACATTGCAGATTTATGTAAATTATCCGCAATTATTTTATGAGTAGTTTCATTCGTATAAGTGATGTAGCATTTTACTTGAGGAACTTTTACTTCATTAACGATGTATGAAAATGGGGTAGGGACCTCATCACCCGGTTGTTCTTCGCAAACTGAATAATCAATTGATGATTTTAGAATGCGGGGTGGTGTTCCGGTTTTTAATCTGCCAAGTTGGAAGCCAAACCTTTCCAGAGTCTCGGAGAGTTTGATAGATGGTTTTTCCGTTTTATTATCTTCGCCAAATCTTCCTGCCGGGGTTTTTTCATTACCTATATGTATTAGGCCTTTTAGGAATGTTCCGGTGGTTAGAACTATTGACTTACATTCAAATTTTTCACCAGTTTCTGTGATGACCGATCTTACTTTTTCGGTTTCATCAATTTCAATATCATCAACTGCGCCTTCAAAAATGGTAAGGTTTGGGTAATCAGAAAGCGTTTCTTGCATGGCTTTCTTGTATAATTTTCTATCTGCCTGCGCTCTTGGACCCCATACTGCCGGGCCTTTTGAGGCGTTCAGCATTTTATAGTGTATGCCGGCTTTATCAATTACTTCGCCCATTACGCCACCAAGTGCGTCAATTTCCTTAACTAAAGTGCCTTTGGCAACACCGCCGATGGCTGGGTTACAGCTCATCTGGCCGATCGTATCAAATTTATGGCTGATAAGCAGCGTTTTGGCACCTGCGCGCGCGGAGCCAGCCGCAGCTTCACAGCCTGCATGGCCACCACCAATAACTATCACATCAAATTTATTGCTATTCATCAGATTCTCAAGGGTTTTGAGGGCTTATACTCTAAAAATGCCCTAAAATCAAGGAGCGTTAGCATTTGATTTGCTAATTGAAACATCTGTAAAAATGGGTAATAAGTATTGCCTAAATTATATTTTGTTTTTATGTGCGGAATTATTGGTGTTACAGGTAGGGAAGATGCGGCGGAAGTGATAGTTGAAGGGCTACGTCGCCTGGAATATCGCGGTTATGATTCAGCGGGGGTAGCTACCAGTTTTAATGGTAAAATAAACCGTTGCCGTTCTGAAGGTAAAATTAAGAATCTTGAGGCTTCGCTAGCAAAAACCCCGGTTTTAGGGAAAGTTGGTATAGGGCATACCAGATGGGCAACTCATGGCGCACCTACTGAAAGAAATGCCCATCCGCATGCGACTGAAAAAGTGGCGGTAGTACATAACGGAATTATTGAGAATTACCTGCATCTCCGCGCTGAGCTACAAAAGCTTGGGGTAGAGTTTTTGAGTGATACCGATACGGAAGTTATTCCGCAGATCATTACTCAATATTTAAATCAGGGACTTAGTAAAAAAGATTCAGTTTTAAGGGCGGTTGCGAGGTTTGAAGGCGCTTATGCGATAGGGGTTATATTTTCTGATGATGACAAAACTATTTATGCTGCAAGACATGGTGCGCCTCTGGTTGTTGGTTATGGCAAAGATGAGAATTTTATCGCGTCAGATGCGCTTGCTCTTGCTTCATTAACTTCACAAATATGTTATTTGGAAGAGGGTGATGTTGCGGAAATTACACCTGATAAAGTTACTGTTTTTGATAAAAAAGGTAATGAGGTAAAACGCAAAATAACTCAGTCAAATCTCTCTGCGATAAATATCGGTAAGGAAAATTACCGACACTTTATGCAGAAAGAAATATTTGAGCAGCCTTCAGTTATTGGTGATAATTTCCATGCGTATTATAACCCCGTTGCGAATACTATAGCAATGCCTAACATGCCGTTTGATCTTTCTCTGATTGAGAAGGTTACGATAATAGGGTGCGGAACATCTTATTATGCTGGAAAGGTTGCTACATACTGGTTTGAGAAGATCGCAAAAATTCAGGCTGAAGCAGATATAGCATCTGAATTCAGGTATCGTGAAGCAATTTTACCGAAGAATGGAATGTGTATTTTCCTTTCGCAATCAGGTGAAACTGCTGATACTTTAGCGGCGCTTAGATACGCGAAGTCACAGGGGCAAAAAATTGTTGCGGTTGTAAATGTTACTGAAAGTTCGATTGCGCGTGAGGCAGATTTTGTATTGCCTATTTATAGTGGTCCTGAAATTGGTGTCGCTTCTACAAAAGCATTTACTGCGCAACTTTGTACACTTGCATATTTAATGCTGAAAACAGCGAAACTTAAGAATCCTGATAAGGTTGATATATATAATAATACTGCACGTACCATGCTTGAGATACCTGCGATGATGTCAGCAGTTTTAGAAAAAGATAAAGAGATACAGGAACTGGCTCAGGAACTTTCTACATATTCTAATCTGATCTATATAGGCCGTGGAGTTTCATATCCTATAGCTCTTGAAGGGGCGTTAAAACTTAAAGAAATATCATATATACATAGTGAGGCGTTTGCTGGTGGTGAGCTTAAGCACGGGCCAATAGCTTTAGTTGATGAAGGGTTTCCGGTGATCGCAATTGCACCGACTGATGAGTTTTTTGATAAATCTGCCTCAAATATACGTGAGGTTGCATCAAGGGGCGCGAGGATAATTTTAATATCGGACAAGCTCGGAATTGACGCTTTAAAAGATGTTATTTCTGATTCGATTGAGATGCCGGTTATAGATTGCAGCCGCGTTACTTTCATCTGCCAGCTGATCGCTCCTATAATTTATTCCATTCCGATTCAATTACTTGCATACCATGTGGCTGTTGCAAAAGGGACGGATGTTGACCAGCCCCGTAACCTCGCAAAAAGCGTTACTGTTGAATAGTGCTATCAAGCATCTTTATGACCTTTTTACTTTACCCATAACCAATTTTGTGGTAAGTGTTCGCCGCGATTGCAGGGGAGATGCAACACTTTAAAACGGAGTATTTATGGCTATTTTACACGGAACAACAGGTAAAGATAAGCTTCTAGGCACTGTTGATGCAGATGAGATTTATTCAGGTGGTGGCCATGACAGGCTTTATGGTTATGAAGGTGATGACCAATTATTTATAGAAAATCCTTCTGACAGAACACGCGTATACGGTGGTGCTGGTAATGATACCGTTACTGGAAGTGATGAAAAAGATATAGTATATGGTGAAGAAGGCAATGACCAGATCGCAGGTGGCGCTGGTGATGACAGGCTTGAAGGCGGCTTAGGTGCTGACCAGATCGCAGGCGGTGATGGTAATGATTTCTTAAAAGCCGGAAGAGATAATGATGCTGACACTATTGATGGTGGCGCTGGTGATGACAGGATAGTTTTACAAGGTTCTTTTGAAGGCGGAACTGGTGATACTGCTGCAGGTGGTATTGGTGATGATTATATAAGCGGTAGCAAAGGTAATGATACTATCCTCGGTGAAGATGGTAATGATGGTTTGCTCGGCCGTAGAGGTGATGATTCTATTGATGGCGGTGCTGGTGATGACAGGATAAGAGGTAACACTGGTAATGATGACCTTACAGGCGGCATCGGTAATGATAATTTAAAAGGTAATAGAGGTGATGATGCTATCAACGGCGGAGACGGTGATGATAGGATCGAAGGTAATAGCGGTAATGATACTATTTTTGGTGGCGAAGGTAATGATGTTATAAAAGGCGGCAGAGGTGATGACATTATTGATGGTGGCGCGGGTGATGATGATATTTATGGTGCTGCTGGTGATGATGTATTCATATTCACGACCGGAAGCGGTAATGATGTTATCCATACATATAGCGCAAGCCATGATAAAATTAATCTTGGTGGCCTAACATTTGCTGATCTTACTATCAGTGATTTAGATGGTGATGCGTTAATTACGCTTTCCAGCGGTGAAACCCTCACTTTAATGAATGAGGATTTCTCTGATATAACTTCAGATTATTTCGTCTAGTTATTTAAATTTTATATATTCAACGATATTTGAAAGGGAGATAGATTGTTTGTCTCCCTTTTTTCTTTCCGTAACTTCAGCATTGCCATCTTTTAAACCTTTAGGGCCAATGACTATCTGATAAGGTATTCCTATAAGTTCTGCGGTTGCAAATTTCGAACCTGCGGAATTATCCGTATCATCGTAAAGAACTTCCACAGCTTCGCTGGTTAACTTTTGATAGATATCATCACATGCTTTACTGCATTCTGCATCCTGCGCTCGTAGGTTAATTAAAATAACTTTGAATGGGGCAACTGATTCAGGCCATACTATTCCCTTGCCATCATGGTGAGCTTCAACAATAGCGCCAACCAGTCGTGATACGCCAATACCATAACAGCCCATCTTAACTATAACATTTTCACCTTTTGAATCCTGAACTTTTACATTCATGGCTTTGGAATATTTATCACCTAGGTAAAAAATGTGACCAACCTCAATACCCCTAGCACTTTTTACTTTCTCAAGCGGAATAGGGCAGTTGTTTACGTCATGCATTTCATCAGCTCTTGCATAGAGCGATTTTATTTTTTCAATATCAAAACCTTCGGTTTTATTATTTTCAAAAAGTTCTTCATAAGTCTCGTCATAATAGATCTGGCTTTCACCTGTATCCGCGATTATCTGGAACTCATGACTTAAATCGCCACCTATCTGCCCGGTTTCAGCCCTGAATGGTATTGCTTTAAGACCAAGCCTTTTGAAGATACGCAGATAAGTTTCAAACATTAAATTATAAGAATTTATCGCAGCTTGCTCATCAATATCAAAACTGTAAGAATCTTTCATAAGGAATTCGCGTCCGCGCATAACACCAAAGCGAGGGCGGATCTCATCGCGGAATTTCCACTGTATGTGATAAAGGTTCATTGGAAGGTCTTTATAAGACTTCACATTATTACGGAAAAGATCAGTGATAACTTCTTCGTTAGTTGGTCCGTAAATTAGTTTTCTGTCATGCCTGTCAGTTGCAACAAGAGTTTCTGCGCCGTAACTACCGCGGCCTGATTCTTCCCATAGTTCTGCCGGCTGCATGGTTGGCATGAGAAGTTCATTAGCGCCGCTTTTATCCATTTCCTCACGTACGATATTTGCAATGTTGTTGAGAACGCGGAGGCCAAGTGGTAGCCAGTTATATATGCCGCCTGAAAGCTGGCGAATCATTCCGGCGCGTAGCATCAATCTGTGCGATACTATCTGCGCTTCGCGTGGGTCTTCTTTTAAAATAGGAAGGAGGAATCTTGAAAGTCTCATATTTCTTTAATTAAATTATGAGGGCCAAGATAAAAGAAATGAAATTATGTGCAATAAAGAACTTGAACCTTATTTAACTTCAAGCGCTTTTCTTATAGCGTTGTTCTGGGCTTTTTCTACATCTTCACGCAGGTTTTGCGGCATGTTTTCAGGAAGTGCCTGAGGTGTCATATTATTTGATGAAGAAGCTTTTTCCTCTTCCAGTTTCTTTGCAAGGTTTTCCGGTAATTGATTATTATATTTTTCCTGCGGCGTAATAGCGCCCTGAATATTAATTGGTTTGCCTTCCACCTGTTTTTCTTTTATTAACCTTCTTCTTTTTTCTTCTATAGTAATGATCTCTTCATTACGGGAGCCTATAAATTTTGGCTGGTATGGAGAATCATTGCTTTGCGCCAGAGAAATTGTCGGAGCAATTGAAGCCGTAATTAAAGAAATTGTAATAAGTTTTTTCATAATTTGATTACCAAGTAAGAGTAAAGCCTATACCTCACTCTTACATTTAGTAGGAAAGGTAGGTAAAATCATTGTATCATATTTTAGCTAAATATAAAAATATTATTTAGCTGGCGTAGTTGCAGCTGGAGCAGCATTTGTTGGAGTTGTAGTTGTTGGCGTAACGTTATTGTTTTGTTGCCTTAAAGTGCTCCTGTTTTTTCTCGCCTGAACTCTTTGTTCTGCTTTGTAAGCGCGCATTGCAGCAGAACCGGTCTGATCTGTTTGTGAAGTTGATTGTGGGTCAGAAGCGGCATCTTCTTTTTGCTGGTTGAGTTCTTTAGCTGCCGGAGTAGTATTTACCGGAGTATTGGAATTTACGTCAGAATCAATAGTTGTGTTAGTGGTTGTAGAGCCTGCAGCTGGAGTATTAACTGGCTGATTATTATTCGCAGCAGGTGCATTAACCGGGGCAGGGTTGGAAGGTGCAGCATTAGAAGGGGCGGGATTCGAAGGCGCAGGATTTGCTACTGGAGCGGTATTTTGGGCAAAGCCTTGAGTTGCGGCAATTACAGTGATAAATGCGAAAATAGCTAATGTTTTTTTCATAAAGAGCCTTTATTGATTAATACTCAAAATATAAGGGATTTACGGGAGTATTCAAATTTAAATTATCATCTCATAATACTCCCTTTATCTTTCTTGAAAAATACCCTATATAACTACCTGAAATTAATAACTAACGGGCTAATCTTATGTCTCAAGCAACAGTTAAGGTGCAAAGCACAGACAAACATTTTACTACGCAAGGTCGTGGTAAAACTTATAATAATATAATTGAAACTGTGGGTGATACACCTCTGGTGAAGCTTAATAGAATACCTCAGGAAGCTGGCGCCAAGGCTGAAATTTATGCTAAACTTGAATTTTTTAACCCTCTTTCTTCTGTTAAAGACAGGCTGGCGCTTTCAATGATCGAAGAAGCTGAAAGAAAAGGTCGTATAAATAAAGATACGCTTCTTGTAGAACCTACTTCTGGTAATACCGGTATTGCGCTTGCATTCATAGCGGCGGCAAAAGGTTACAAACTTATTCTCACAATGCCTGAATCTATGAGCTTAGAGCGCAGGAACATGCTTAAAATCATGGGCGCGCAACTTGAGCTTACTGAAGCTGCAAAAGGTATGAAAGGCGCGATCGCAAGGGCGCAGGAACTTGTTGAGAAAAATCCTAATGCAGTAATGCTCCAACAATTTGAAAATCCTGATAATCCGCTTGTTCACCGTAATACTACGGCGAATGAGATCTGGAATGATACTAACGGCACTGTTGATATTTTTATAACAGGTGTTGGAACTGGTGGTACATTAACTGGTGTTGCTGAAGTTCTGAAAGAGAAAAAACCTTCTGTTAAGATAATCGCGGTTGAACCTGAGGATTCTCCGGTTCTTTCTGGTGGTCAGCCTGGTCCTCATAAAATTCAAGGTATTGGCGCAGGTTTTGTTCCAAAGATCCTTGAAACTGGTTTGATCGATGAAGTAATAAAAATCAGCAATGAAAAATCTTTTGATACAGCTCGTAAACTCTGCAAGTTAGAAGGTATACCGGCCGGTATTTCATCTGGCGCAACTGTGGCGGCAGCTTTAGAAGTTGCGGCTCGCCCAGAAAATGCAGGTAAAAAGATAGTTGTTATCTGCGCTTCTTCAGCTGAGCGTTATATGTCAACTGCACTATTTGATTTCTAGATCATTAATTTAATTCTATCCCGCTTGGATTTCCTGGCGGGATATATTCCTGCTTATGGATAATGAAGATAACTGGAATGAATTTGTAAAAACAGTAAAGAAGCTTTCTGTAAAGAATACTAAAGCTGATATAAAAATTCCTAAGAGGATTGAAGTGAAGTCTGCTTCCGAACTTCCATCTTTTAGCTCATATGAGCAATTACCGCAGAGAAAAATAAGAACTATAAAAGCCAGAACAAGATCTGTAAAAAAAACTCTTGAAGCACTAATTGATCTTCACGGGCTCAATCTGGAAAGCGCTTATAGAGAGCTTGTTGATTTTATAAAATTTTCCCATGCGAATGGTTTTAAATTTTTGCTAGTAATAACCGGTAAAGCAAAAACCTCACCGCAAAGTACAATACGAAGGGAGCTTCCCTTATGGCTGGAAACTAACGCCCAAATTTCATGGATGGTCAGGTCATATTCAACGGCAAATAAAGAGCATGGTGGGGAAGGGGCCTTTTATGTGGTTTTAAACCGCGACTAAACTTTACTTACATTTAAACTCATCTTGTCTTTTGCAATTTTGATTTTTGCGGGAACGCCAAAATGTATGGCCCAGTTGCGGGTTGTATGACCAATGCCTGAAATTTTGAAGACCGGGATTTTTACTTCATTAGCAAATTTTTCAAGAATCTTATCTATTAATGGCATATCCATATCAACTTCGCCGCCTTCAAAATCACCGAAGATTATTGCTTTTGCGCCTTTGCATAGGCCGGACTGTAAAATATGAGTGAGAATCCTATCTACCTGATAAGGCTTTTCATTTATGTCTTCAAAAAGAAGAATCTTGTTTTTTGCTTTTATCTGCCACTGTGTACCTATTGAACATTGAACCAGTTTTAAGTTTCCGCCAATTATCGCAGATGTATCTATAGTTTGTGACTTTAGGTTTTTTGATACGGCGTTTAGTTCAAAATCTCTTTTATATTCTTTACCGAAGATGATATTTTCAATCTGTGAAATGCTTTCCTTATCAATTCTTTCCCTAATGACCTGCCAGAGGATAGGGCCGTGAACTGTTTTCCATCCCCATTCCTGATTAAGAAAAAAATGGATCGAAGTGATGTCGCTGAATGCAATAAATAATTTTTCCTGTTTTGGCAGATTTTTTATTTTAGCAAGATATGGAATTATCTGCGGGCTGCCGCTGCCACCTTTTACGCACCATATAGCTTTTGAATCTTCCGCAAAAAGTGCATCTTTTAATTGTTTGAAGCGTACTTTTTCCGGAGCGGAAGCAATAAGGTCGCCCATCAATAAATCTGTTGGAACCCTTGGAACAAGTCCAAGTGAAACTATATATTCCTTTATTTTTTCAACTTCTTTTTCTTTGATGCCATAGGCTGGCGCGAGTATATCAACTATATCGCCTTTTTTGAGAGGTTTATATTTTGCAGGTTTTTTCATATTAAGCTCTTAGTATTTTTACTCCATATTCTGCGATAATCTCATCTTTTGTTATCAGTGTCAGGTTTTCGCATATTGCCTGACAGGCAATTATCCTGTCAAAAGGGTCTTTATGTATATCAGGTAATTTTTCTGTTTCCAGAACGTGATTAAAATTTATTGGAAGAATAGATAGGTTGGAATATTCAATTGCTTCTTTTAAATTATCTGGGGAATCAAGTTTGTCGGCTTTTTTCTTGATAATAATTTCCCACATGCTTGCAACACTGACAAGATTTTCCTGTGCAGAAACTATCTGTTCTTTTATTTCTTTTTTAAGGTAAGGGCTGTCACTTAAAAGCCAAAGCAATATATGCGTATCAAGAAGGAACCTCATTCAGCTTCCCCTGAAAAATACTTTGCTATATCTTCAGGTAGCTTGTCAAAATCGTCAGCAATTTTAACTTTTGATTTCCAGAATCCAAATTTTACCTGTTTCTTTTCCAAAGGGGTAAGTTTAACCATAGGTAGGCCGGATTTGCTTATTATAACTTCTTCGCCATTCATAGCCATGGCTACTAAATGGGACAGTTTAGCTTTTGCTTCATAAATATTGATTTGCATAAAAATGCCTAACTAAGTTAGTCAGATTATGCTGTATCTATAAGGCAATGTCAATTAGAAAGGTGAAAGTATATCAGCTAACTGATTTCCAATACGCGGCTGCTGTATATCAGTGATAACGCCTTTACCGCCATAAGAGATTCTAGCTTCAGCTATTTGGCTATAAATAATCTCATTACTTGGTGTAATATCTTCAGGTCTGATAACGCCCTGAACAGTTAATTGGCGAACTTCAAAATTAACTCTTACTTCCTGGCTGCCGTAGATCACCATGTTCCCGTTAGGGAGAATATCCGTGATAACAGCTGCTACCATGGTATTGATGTTCTCATTCCTGTTTATGGTGCCTTCGCCTTTATTATTTAAGGCACTGTCCTGATCAAGCAGATTTGCAGGATTCTGGTCATTCCCAAGCAATCCGGCAACTTTAGCGATTTTACCCTGTAGTCCAAAGAATTCAGGTATCTTCACATCGCTTGTCTCAGTTCTTTTTCTTTCGGTTTTATTACCAAGCTGGGCTTTATCCTGAATGGAAACTCTTACGGTTAAAATAT
Source organism: Alphaproteobacteria bacterium (assembly GCA_031426355.1). Lineage (GTDB taxonomy): Bacteria > Pseudomonadota > Alphaproteobacteria > Rickettsiales > UBA8987 > JANPLD01. The sequence goes on from JANPLD010000027.1 coordinate 48,969, forward strand.
CACCTACTTTTCCTGCGCGTTGATCTTTAAAGAAGGTTCTTGAATCGCCATCCCATAAGGAATTTGACGATCCGGGGGTAGTTGGCTTGCGGGCAACCATCGGCCATTTTATTGGCGGCGTTTGTGATTGCGGTTGAACAGGGTTCATTGGTGGTTCTTTGCCAAGCCATTCCAATCTGTCCATCTGTGATGTTGCGCAGGATGAAGCTAACGCTGCAAATGCTGTGATTGTAATTATATTTAATTTTCTTTTCATATATCTACCTGTTAGCTAACACTTCTTCCTGAAAATTTACCAGAGCTGTATTTTGTCTTTCAGCCATAGCCATAAATTCTTTTCCTGAATCTATATTTTTTAATTTAATTATCTCGCCAACCCTGCCATCACTCATGGCTTGGGCGGTTACTTTAAGTTCCATATTTTTTTCACGATAGATGGCGATAACAGCTTTACCTTTTTTAATTACGATAGGGTTTTCAACATCTCCTGAAAGTATTTGGGAGCTTCTTGCGATATTCCTTTTTGCCTGTTTACCAATTATGTATTTCTCGTTGTCAAGTGCTGAAGAAACAACTTTATTGTCAGGGGTGTGTTTAAAAGCGATATCACTTTCTTCTATCAATGCGCCTTTTCTGATAAGAGTTTTTGCAACCGGTATCCTTCTGCTTTCAGTATATTTTCCTGTTGCGATTAGCCTATAAGTTGCCTTTTCAGGTGTAAGTATTGCTTCAAAAAATTTTGTTTTATCATCAATAGTAACCTGGCTTACCTCAAGCATATCTTTAATGCCTGATTTTTCAGCTTCATCCAATGAATAAGATTTTTCAGAGCCTTCCCTTATAAGGTAACCGTATTTTACAGAGAATATATTTCCCTTTGAATTCGTTGAAATGGCTTCAGAAAGTTTTTGCGAAATATCTTTAATTGAAAAACTTTCAGAAGAATTAAGCTTTTCGTTTGTTTTTTTGTGTACTACTTCAGAGGCTAAAATATTGCCAAAAACTGCAAATACAAATAGTAGACATAAAAATAATTTTGATAATAGCTTCTTCATTTAGCGCCCCCTTGGTTTCATCATAAATTTTAACCGGATAATCTTTATCAGCCCTTCCGCATTTAGTAAGTTTCATTTAATCCCCCAGATTAATTTTATTACCTTACGTTATTTAGCGCTCCAAGCATTTCATCTGATGTCTGAATCACTTTAGAATTAAGTTCATAAGCCCTTTGCGCGGCGATAAGTGTAGTAATTTCATAAACCGCATCTACGTTCGAGTTCTCAACAAACCCTTGCTGCACAGTACCAAAGCCAACTGCGCCTGGTGTTCCCGTTATCGGTGTACCAGAAGCTTCAGATTCCTTAAATGCATTATTACCGATCGGCCTTAAGCCACCTTCATTTATAAAATTCACTAATGTAAATTGCCCAAGCCTTTGTGGGGTTGCAGAATCATCTGTGGTGACAAAAACTTCACCTTGTACGTTCACTGTGATTTCAGAAGAGTTGTCAGGGATGGTGATAGTAGGATCAACAGTAAAGCCTTGAGGGTCAACTATCACACCTTGATTGTTAGGTGAGAATCTTCCTGCTCTGGTATAATATTCTGTGCCGTCTGCATCAGTTACCCTGAAATATCCTTTTCCTTGTATAGCAATATCAAAATCATTGCCTGTCTGTACAACGGTACCTTGCTCAACATTTCTATATATACCTACTGGTTTAACACCAAGACCAACCTGCATACCGGTTGGTGGAAGGTTACCGCCTGATGTGCTTTGTACGCCTACGTCGCGGCCAAGGTTCTGGTATAAAAGATCTTGGAATTCACCTATCCTGCGTTTATAACCGGTGGAGTTCAGGTTGGCTACGTTGTTTGAGATTACCTCAACATTCAACTGCTGAGCGCTCATTCCCGTTGCTGCTATTTGTATTGCTCTAAGCATAAATTTTCATACTTTATTTAAGTTATTGGGTTCCGGCTATTCTGCTCACAGCATTACGAACCAAAGAATGCTGATCATTAATAATTTTAGCTATCTGTTGAACATCACGGCTGACATCGATCAGTTCGGTAAGTTGGTATACAGAATTCACGTTGGAGTTTTCCACCGTGCCCTGTGATATTTTAAAAGTTGTAGGGTCAGCGGTTTCCGGGCCTTGAGGGCTGGCAAAATAAGTGTTTCCAACTTTTCTCAATTGTGACTGGTCAGCAAAATTAACTATTCCAATGGTACCTCTTGAAACTCTCAGGTCATTATTAAGGGCTGTTATTTCACCATTACCAGCTATTAATATTTCTGTGTCGTTAGGGTCCATATTAATGGCGCCGCCATCACCCTGAACGGCGTAACCTTCAGGTGTTACTATTTGCCCTTCAGCATTCAATGTGAAAGAGCCTGCGCGTGTGAACCTTGGTCCAAGCGGGGTATCAACCTCAAAAAAACCGTTACCATCTATGGCTACATCAAGTGGCCTGCCAGTAGCGTTGAGTGGCCCTGCCTGCATATCTGAGGCGGTTGTCATCATTGGGGTAGGGACAACTTTGCCATTAACTACTGAGTTATCTTTAAGGTAAACTGAAAGGTCAGATTTAAAGCCGTTGGTATTTGCGTTAGCGACATTGTTCGCCAGAACGTCAAGACGGTCAAAAAGACTTTTCTGTTTTACGTATGCAATTACTTCTGTTTCCATAACCAACTATGCAAAAATTTCATATAGCCGAATATATAAAGCGGAAATTATGCCAAAAATTTATGGAGTTTTTATATTGATTGGGAGTGTGTCGGATCGGTAACGGCGCTAATTGTGTTTGAAGTTGCTGGTATTAAATTAAAACCAGGAATTTCAGCTTCACTCTTAATAAGAGCTATGTTTAACCCCAGAGATTTAGAATTTTTCCTAAATCCATCTTGTAACTGTTCTATCTTTTTTGAAGATTTATCACACAATCTAATTATCGGTGTGGTGAGTCTCCGCCCATATCTATGCCGCCGCCTGTAGATGGTGAGAGATGGTCTCCAGGAGATACATCTGATACATTATGCCCTCTATACCAAGAAAAGTCTATATTCCACAAATGCATTTTAACTCCCGCTGATGCAAGCTTGTTAGCTGCTTCCATCTGAACATGTGTACTAGCTCCACCACCGCTCATAATACTAACCTAATTAATTATTATATTTATCATTATACTCCATAATCATTAACAAATCATTAACAACTTGAATAAAATTTTAGGAGCTAGATCGAGTCAGGTTGGTGTTTGTATATCTTATTGAATTCTAAATGAAATTCTTCAAACCTATTTTTTTTTATAGCATTTCTCATGTCTTTCATAAGGTCCAAATAAAAAGCGAGGTTAGCCTGAGTACAAAGCATGCAACCCAGTATCTCATCAGATTTCATCAAGTGATTTAAATATCCTTTTGAATATTGGCTTAATGCTTTGTGAGAGCTTGAGGCGTCGATGGGATCTTTATCATCGGCAAATTTTGCATTCTTGATATTTATCGCGCCGTTTTTTGTAAATATCTGTCCGTTACGCGCATTCCTTGTTGGCAGAACGCAATCAAACATATCTATTCCCCTTGCGACTGCTTCAACCAGATCATCAGGTTTGCCAACACCCATCAGATAGCGCGGTTTATCTTTCGGCAGCATTGGTGCAGTAAAATCCAGAACACGTAACATTTCTTCCTGGCCTTCACCAACGGCGAGGCCGCCAATTGCCATTCCGTCAAAATCCATCTGGTTTAAATTTTCTGCTGAAAATTTTCTCAAATCTTCATAGATGCTTCCCTGAACAATTCCAAAAAGGCCGTAACCATTGCGTTTCTTAAATGATTTTTTACTTCGTTCTGCCCATCTTAATGAAAGCTCCATGGATTTTTTTGCGATATCGTGGGTAGCGGGAAAGGGCGTGCATTCATCAAATATCATGGTGATGTCTGAACCGAGCAGATGCTGTATCTCCATTGAGCGTTCAGGAGATATCATATGCGGTGAGCCGTCGATATGAGATTGAAAGCTTACGCCTTCTTCATTTATTTTTCTTATCTTAGACAGGCTCATTACCTGAAACCCACCTGAATCAGTAAGGATCGGTTTATCCCAGTTCATGAATTTATGAAGCCCGCCGAATTCCGCAATTCTTTCGGATGTAGGGCGCAAATTCAAATGGTAAGTATTACCTAATATTATTTGAGCGCCAAGGTCATTAAGATCATTAACGGTTGCAGCTTTTACTGTTCCTGCAGTTCCAACCGGCATGAATATTGGTGTTTCAATATTACCGTGGGCTGTTTCAAGTGTTCCAAAGCGAGCATTGCCCGAAGTTTTATGTAAGGTGAATTTCATTAACGGTTTGTTAATCTTTATATGTTAAAAGTTAGTTATCTAGATTCATAACTAACTAATTAAAAATAAAAACTAAAAAGGGAAACAATGAAAAATGAATTTTTAAAACAAGTAGGTTGGCAGCAGCAACTGCAGAATTCTGAAGAGCCTGTAGAAACCAGAGCGGAACTTCAACTAAGGCTAATGCAGGTTGAACAGTTATTGGAAAAAAGGAAAGGACTTTATATTGGTGGTTATGTTAAAGGTGAGATTAATGTTATTGATCCAGATAAGTTTCAGAAAGCAGCAGAAAAGTGGCAAAAAGATTATGAAATAAAGAATGGTCCGGTTGATAAGAAGATATCTGATTTGATAAAAGATAATAATGGGATACTTGATATTTTTCTTGAGGAATTAAAAACAGAAACAGCAGCTGCAGTAAAAAATTTTAAAGAACCTGTTAAAGATAAAAATCCAGAGCAAAATAATAAGGTTAAAACGCAAACGCCGTCTGTTGTTGCTCAAGCACATAAGAGCGAAGTATCTAAACAAGAAATGGTGGTTGAAAGTCCTAAAAAAGCTCTAGAAAATTCTGAAGAAACCAGAGAAACTTTGCAGAAAAGGCTTGGCCAGATCAATTCCATACTTGGAAATAAAGAAAAATATACAGGGATGAACGGAGCGGTTCTTGATCTTGAAAAGTTTCAACAAAAAGCGTTTTTATGGCTTAATAATAATGAAAAAAATGCAGATGATTGGGTGAAAAATAAAATTACTAACTCATCTCGAGAAAGTTTATATGTAAATTTTCTTAGCAAAAAAGAAGAGTTGGAAATAGCCCTTAAAGAACCGGAAAAAGCTCCTGTTATAGAGCAAAAAAATCAACCCGCAGCAAATAGCTTAGTTAGGCCAGAGCCAGATGCTATTACCCATCTTATTTTTGATGCTTTAGTTAATGATGCAAAAACTCCTGAGATAGTTGATAATGATGAGTTTAAAAAAATAGTGGAAGAAGGAAAAAAATTAAAAGCGGCAATAACAAAGAATGAAGGAAATGGAACAATAGATGTTACTCCGCAAGAGGGTTCTAAACTTAAGAAAAGAACTTATGAACAAATAAAATTTCATTAAGTAAGTTTGTTAGTTGTATTAAAAGAAAAAGCTATCTCTGCAGAAGAATTTCTGGAAAAAGAAGGAAAAGACAAATCTAAAAATATTGGAAAAGGTCGTAGCAGAAATTAAGCAACATAGTTGATTTATGTAATTAATTATGTTCCTGCTATCGTCATTCCCTCAATCATCAGGGTTGGGGCATTTTTGGAATAACGCATGTTAAGATCGTTAGCTGCAGTAAGATTCATAAACATTTCGAGGAGGTTCCCTGCAATGGTTATTTCTGAAACGGGATAGGTCAGAACGCCATTCTCGATCCAGAAACCGCTGGCACCTTGGCTGTAATCTCCGGTGATACCATTTACACCCATACCGAAAGCATCAGTCACATATAGACCCTGTGTAATATTTTTTATCAGGTCATTAAATGAAATATTCCCGCCTTCCATATACATGTTGGTTGAGGAAGGAGAGGGCTGAGTATTAATTCCACGAGATGCTCTGCCGTTAGATTTTAGCCCAAGTTTTTGTGCAGAGCGCAGATCTAATATCCATGTTTTTAAAACTCCATTCTCAATTATGGTAAGTTTTTCACCTTTGATGCCTTCGGCATCAAATGGCTGGGAACCTAAGCCTTTTGGAAGAAGCGGGTTATCATATATATTGATGTTTTTTGGGAGTATCTGTTTTTCCATTTTGTCAAACAAGAAACTGGATTCTTTAACTATACTTGCGCCGTTGATAGCTCCAGCAAGGTTCCCGACAAAATCCCTTGAGACCCTTCTATCAAAAACAATGGGAACTTTCATGGTGTTTATTTTACGCGGATTTAATTTTCTGACTGTCCATTCAGCCGCGCCTTTACCAATATCAGAAGGGTTGCGTAAGTCGTCACGATGATGGGCGTAAGAATAATCATAATCAGTTTCCATTTCGGTGCCTTCACCTGCGATGGCGGAAACGGAAATATTGTAACCGGATGTTCTATATGACTGTGAAAAACCTTTTGAGGTAAGCATCACTGTTTCTGAGTGTGAATAGCTTGATTCCGCATATTCAGTATTGGTTATACCTTTGGATTCCAGGCATGCAGTTTCCGCTTCATTTGCCCAGTTCTTAAGTTCATCAATGGTTGCGCCTTTATTACAATATATCTTCAGGCTTTCAACATCACTATTTTTTGTGAATTCATTTTCTTCAGCCAAGCGATATGATCTGTCGGCTGGTGAAAATTTTGCCTGTTCTATAACTTTCTCAACTGTGGCTTTGATATTGTTTTCGAGTAGATTATTGGTTGATACGAGAGCGATCTTCTGGCCGTCTTTATCATCCAGAAAAACCCTTATTCCAAGGTCACGCGTTTCAGATGATTCGATCGTTTCAGGTTTACCCTTATGCTGACGGTAAGAGATATTAGTTGATTGCACTATCACAACATCTGCGGCACTTGCCCCGCTTTTAAGGGCGTGTTCAATTGTTAGATTCGCTGCGTTGAGGTTAGTGTTCATTTGTTTTTTGAATTATTTTCCATTCCTAAGCCTTTCGCAATATAAGTTAAGGCAAGCGTGTTTATACTTACGCCTTCAAATTTTGCGCGGACGGAAAGCTCTTTATGGATTGTTTTAGGAAGTCTCTGAACAAATTTTCCGCTAAAATCATCACCTGGTAAAGTGCTTCCCGGTTTTGGTATCTGCCTTTTTAAGTTTTTTGCTGTTTCTATCCATGCCTTAACAGCATCTCTTCCTTCTTCAAGCGTTGCTTTTATTGTATCTCCGTCAGATATGCAGCCGGGCAGATCGGGGAATTCTATCAAGTATCCCCCCCCGTCTCCTTTTGATAAAGGTTTAATAATGAACGGATATTCAAAATTTGTATCGCTTATTTTCATTTTTCTATTTCATCAATTAATTTAAGAAGCTTCTTAATATACACCGGTTTTATAGGTCTGCGCGCCGGTATAGTTAAGATATGTACTAGCTTCTGATGAGAAAAAGTTACATGACTTCCTGAGGTTGTTCTTTTTGCGAAGCCAAAGTGACAAGCTATCCTTTCCACATCTTCAACCCTCCAGTCTTGAGGGTTATTTCTCATTTTTTCCAGAATTTTCTCTATCTTACTCATGATATCATATATGATACTACTCAGTCAATAATAAAAACAAAAATCCCCGCTGGTGTGCGGGGATTATATAGTCAAATTTCTGAAAAAATAAAACTTATTTTACTTCGCCAGCAGCAGGTGCTACCGCAGGAGCTGGTTCAGTTGGTGCTACTGCAGAGGGAGCCGGAGCTGCCGGAGCGGCTGCATCAGTTGCAGCTGTTGTTGCATCAGCTGCCGCTGGAGCTTTTACAAGCTCAACCTGGATCTGGTTTGAAAGGCCTTCAATGTAATTTTTAACTGATTCAGAACCGAGCTGTTTTTCAATCCTTGGTTTTGCCTGATCGAAAGTTACTATCTCAGCATCTTTCATGTCTTCAACTTTGATGATGTGCCAGCCGAATTCAGTTTTAACAGGGCCTGAAGTTTCGTTCTTACCAAGTTTTTTAACTGCGTCAGAGAACTCAACAACAAATTCCTCAGGGAAGATATATCCAAGGTCACCACCACGAACTGCCGACTGTTTATCTACAGAAGTAGTTTTTGCGACAGAATCAAAACTTTGTGTTTTAAGTTTTTCTTCAGCGGCTTTTGCTTCAGCTTCACTTCTCACGAGAATATGTCTTACTTTATATTGCTGAGAGCTTTTTGCTTTGCCAACCAGTTCATCATAAGTTATTTTGATCTTCTCATCAGTAACACCTTCAGTTGCGATCTTCTCAAGGAATTTTTCCTTATAGATATTCTCAACAAGGTCATCGATCCTGTTTTGAAGTTCTTTATCGTTCTGAACGCCAGCTTCGTATGCTTTTTCAAGGATTTTGCGTTGTACTGCTGCTTCTTTAGTTACAGCTTCAAGGCCTTTTGCATCCATTTTGTTAAGGTCGATCTGGTCGCCTCTACCTTGCGTAATGAAATTCAGCCTTTCTTTTATTTCCTGTTCTTTTACTTCCCTCCCATCAGCTTTTGCGATAACTTCGCCTTCAAAATTCCTGGTGATTATCCTTCCGCTAGCTTCCGGTGCTCCGCCAAGACCGATATGATCTTTGTTCTGGAACAGAATTGCGCCTTCAGCAATTGCCGCAAGTGCAAGTATAGCTATAATAACGTTTTTCATGTGATTTAATAGAATGTTGTAATAGTTAAAATCGTGCGTATATTAATCGCAAATTATTAGCATTCAAGAGTTATATATAAGTAAGTAAATTATAATGAGTGATCTATTTTCATTGATGGGCGACCCTACTGATAAAAAAAAGAAGTCAGAAGAGGTAAAAAACGAACTTAAAAAAGCTCTCGTGCAGACAAAAGTCAAAAAAGATGACTCATACTCTGCTGACGATATTGAAGTTCTGGAAGGGCTTGAGCCTGTGCGTCGACGCCCGGGAATGTATATTGGCGGTACTGATGAAAATGCGTTGCACCATCTTGCGATAGAAGTTCTTGATAACGCGATGGATGAAGCTGTTGCAGGTCACGCGAAAGAAATCACCGTCCACCTGAAAGAAAATAATACGCTTGAGATCATTGATAATGGCCGCGGCATCCCGATTGATGAGCATCCGAAGTTTCCGGGTAAATCTGCGCTTGAGATCATTCTTACAACGCTTCACTCAGGCGGAAAGTTCAATACTAACGTATATAAAACCTCAGGTGGTCTGCATGGTGTTGGTGTATCTGTTGTTAATGCACTCGCAAGTTTCCTTGCGGTAGAAGTTATACGTAACGGCAAATTATACCGTCAGGAATATTCCCGTGGCGCGCCGCAGACAAAACTTAAAGTAGTTTCTGAAAATATAAAAGGGAAGGGTACTAAAGTAATTTTTACCCCTGATGAAGATATTTTCGGTAAACACAGGTTCAAGGCTGAGAAGCTTTATTCCATGGTGAAATCCAAAGCCTACCTTTTTTCGGGCGTAACAATAAACTGGATATGCGAAGCTTCGCTCATAAATTCTGATAAGCCAGTTCCTACCGAAGAAAAAATATGTTTCAAAAATGGTATCCGTGATTTCATCAATGATATAACTGCCAATGTCGATGTTCTGGGTCGGGATTACTTTTTTGGTGCCAATGAGCTTGCAAATGATAAAGGCAAAGTTGAGTGGACGATCATCTGGCCAAATATTGACGCTGAAGATGTTGAGGCAACTAGCCATTCATATTGTAATACTATTTCAACGCCTCTTGGCGGAACACATGAAACGGGCTTTAGAACTGCTATTGCGCGTTCTGTTCGTGAATATGCTGAAAAAACGATTGGTAAAAGATCAGAAAAAATAACTACGGAAGACGTATTCTCTAATACCATATTTGTTCTGTCGCTTTTCATATCTGAGCCGCAATTTCAAGGGCAAACCAAAGAAAAACTACTTAACCAGGAAGCTGCAAAACTCGTTGAGAATGCCGTAAAAGACAGGTTCGATAACCTACTTGCTCAAAGCAAAGAGCTTGCAGGAAGTTTGATTGAAACGATAATCAATTATGCGGAAGACAGGATTTCCCGCAGGATGAAAAAAGATACTGCTCGTAAAACCCTTACTACCAGATTACGTTTACCGGGTAAACTTGCAGATTGTGCCTCTGAAAATATTGATGATACCGAGCTTTTCATTGTGGAAGGTGATTCAGCGGGTGGTTCTGCCAAGCAGGCGCGTGACCGTAATACTCAGGCGATACTCCCAATTCGCGGTAAAATTCTCAATGTTGCCTCTGCAACTGATGACAAGATCTATGCGAACCAGGAAATAAAAGACCTTGGTATAGCGCTTGGCGTTGGAACTGGCCGTGATTTTAAAACATCTGACCTCCGTTACGGTAAAGTTATAATCATGACAGATGCCGACGTTGACGGAGCTCACATTGCAACTTTACTTATGACATTCTTCTACCGTTCAATGCGTCCGATGATCGAAGATGGCAGGTTATATCTTGCCAAACCACCGCTCTACAGGCTCAAATCTGGCGACCAGATAATTTACGCTGCTAATGATGAAGAGAAAAACAAAATCCAGGCAAAGCTTTCAGAAAATGGCAAGAAAAAACTAGAAATAGGCCGCTTCAAGGGTCTTGGTGAAATGATGCCAGCCCAGCTTAAAGAAACTACTATGAATCGCAAAACGCGCACGCTTTTAAAAGTTGTCCTTGAAGAAGACCGCTCAATATCCGAAAATATGGTTGAAGACTTAATGGGCAAAAAGCCCGAAAAACGCTTCGCCTTTATTACCGAAAAAGGTATCGCATCACCTGAGATATTTAAAGAGTTGGATATTTAGTTTTTTTCTATTTGTCATTGTGAGCGAAAGTCAAAGGCTGAGTGTGGGAATCCAGAAGTAGCGATAATGCGTTTAATACTTTAGGATTGCTTCATTCCCGCGAAAGCGGAAATTCACCATGGAAATCAGAGTTCTTACTATTTTTAGGTTGGATACCTGCTTTCGCAGGTATGACTCAAGAATCTGTTAATATTCCAGAAACTTATTCGTAATTGGATATCTCCTATCCCTACCAAAAGGTTTAGAAGAAATTTTTACGCCCGGCGCGCCTTGGCGGCGTTTGTATTCGGCGCGGTCGACGAGTTTTTCCACTTCGCGTATTGTGTTTGTTTTGAAGCCTTCTTTTTCAATATCCTCAACTGATTTATCAAGTTCGATCATCTCATATAGGATGCTATCAAGAATGGAATATTTTGGTAGTGTATCTTCATCTTTCTGGCCGGGGCGGAGTTCCGCGCTTGGCGCTTTGGTGATTATCCTGTTCGGGATCAGGTTTATTTTTTTGAGTTTGGTATCTTGCGGGATGTTGGAATTTCTCCACTTTGCAATTTCGTATACTCTGGTTTTGTACAGATCTTTAATGAGGTTATATCCGCCGCACATATCACCGTATAAAGTGCAATATCCAGTAGCTATCTCGCTTTTGTTTCCTGTCGAAAGAAGCAGGTAACCAAATTTATTTGAGAGTGCCATTAGCAGAACGCCTCTTATACGTGCCTGCATATTTTCTTCAGCTAACCCTTGTTTTGTTCCTTTAAAGAACGGCGCAAGTGATTTTTCAAATGCTTTATAAGCTGGCTCAATATCAATATTATCAAGCTTCACTTTTAGGTTATCAGCAAGTTCTTTTGCATCATCCAGGCTTTCATCAGAAGTATATTTTGAAGGCAGCATAACTGTTTTTACCTTATCACTTCCGAGCGCATCAGCTGCTATTACTGCTGATATGGCTGAATCTATCCCACCACTTAAACCCAATATTATGCCGGTGAAGTTGTTTTTATGAACATAATCGCGAAGCGCAAGCATCATCGCCTGATAGATATGTTCAGGCTCATTTATGATCGTTAATTGTTTCGGTTTCGCTTTTTTTACTTCATCAGTATCGAAAATTTTTACATCTTCGCGGAAGAAATCCATCTGTGCGAAAACTTTGCCGTTGCCCGACATTACAAAGCTACCGCCATCAAATACCAGATCATCATGACCGCAAACCTGATTAACGTAATATACCGGTATATTGCCACCGCCTTTTACAGCATTAGCGCCTATCTCCATTCTCTTGGCATGCTTGGTGCGCTCAAATGGGGAGGCGTTCACTGATAAAATAAATTCTGCGCCTTTTAACCCTTCGGCATTTTCCTTGCTCCATGTGTCTTCACATATCAGCATACCGATGGTTTTGCCTTTATACTTAAATGGCACTGGTTTTTTTCCGCCTTTGAATACGCGTTTTTCATCAAATACGCCGTAATTTGGCAGGTCATATTTATATTGTTTGTGGATTATCTTGCCTTTGGAAACAATAAGAGCGGCATTATATATATTGCCATTTTCTTTCCATGGGGTGTTGATCAGAATATCTGCTTTGGCATTTTTAGTGGCGGCAATTATCTTGTCAGTAAAAGCCAGAGATTTCTGAACGAATTCAGGGCGTGCAACCATATCTTCACCGGGATATCCGCATACGCAAAGCTCCGGGAAAACTACCAAGTCAACATTCTGGTTCTCCTTGAATGTTTTTATTATCTTATCAACGTTGCGGCCAAAATCCCCGACCGTAAAATTCATCTGTGCCAATGCGATTTTCATAACTTCGTTATTTTATTTTTTGAAATTTAATTATACAAAGCTAAGTAATAAAAGAAAGTGTCATGCCTGCATAGGTAGGTATCCAGCCAGAACAATATTCTGAACTGTAACTTCTCTGGATTCCTGCCTATGCGGCAATGACACGGAAGTATTTTGTTATTAGATAGGTTTCCTTGGATTTTATCAATGCTTGAAATGTCTTATTCCGGTGAATACCATTGCCAGATTGTGTTTATCTGCCGCTTCGATCACTTCATTGTCACGAACTGAGCCACCGGGCTGGATAACTGCTGTTATGCCTTCTGCCGCAGCTGCTTCCAAGCCATCAGCAAATGGGAAGAATGCATCGGAGGCAAGTACTGAACCTTTGGCGCTCTCAGTATTTTTATTGGTTTCTTTTGCTTTCCACGCACCGATCCTTGATGAATCTATGCGGCTCATTTGCCCTGCGCCTATACCAATGGTGGAGCCATCTTTAACGTAAACTATCGCGTTTGATTTAACATGTTTGCACACAGTAAATGCGAATATCATATCCTGCAGTTCTTTTTCTGTGGGTTTACGTTTCGTAACGATTTTTAAATTATCAAAATCTGCAACCATGTCGTCTTTATCCTGTAGCAGGAAACCGCCTCGTATAGCTTGGATCTTAAGCTCTTTCTGATTTGGTTTTACTGTCCAGAGACCAGTTTCAACTACTCTGAGGTTTTTCTTGGTAGCAAATATCTCTAATGCGTCTTTACTGTAAGATGGCGCGATTATAACTTCGCAGAATATCTTTGCTGCTTTTTCCGCTGTTTTTCCGTCCACTTCCCTGTTGAATGCGAATATACCGCCAAATGAAGATACCGGGTCGCAGTTAAGTGCTTTGTCAAAAGCCTTATCAAGGTCAGTATCAACCGCAACACCACATGGATTGTTGTGTTTTACGATAGCAGCAGCTGGTTCCTTAAATTCATTTACCAACTCATAAGCTGAGTCTGCATCTAGAATATTATTATAGCTGAGTTCTTTGCCCTGCAAAAATTTTGCATTGGCAACTGAAGGGATTGAATTGTCGGAAATATAAAGTGACGCTCTCTGGTGAGGGTTTTCACCATATCTCAGCTGAGTTTTCCTTTCTGCTGATATTGCCATTTTCTCAGGGAAAGCAACGCCAATCTGGGAATCAAACCATGTAGAGATAGCGCCGTCATAAACAGCAGTTCTTGAGAATGCTTCTGCGGCAAGTGCTCTGCTTACATCTTTACTGATAGAGCCGTTATTGCTTTTCATCGTTTCCATTAACCCTGCGTATCTTTCAGGATTTACAACAACAACAACGAATTTGTGGTTTTTAGCGGCAGAGCGGATCATTGAAGGGCCGCCAATATCAATATTTTCGATCACTTCTTCAAATTCCGCACCTTTTTTAACAGTTTCTTCAAAGGCGTAAAGATTCACTACAACCATATCAATTGGCTCAATATCATGTGTGCCCATTGCCTGAATATGCTCCTTATTGTCACGAACTCCAAGCAGACCACCATGAACTTTCGGGTGGAGGGTTTTTACCCTGCCATCCATAATTTCCGGAAAGCCAGTATATTCGGAGATATCAGTAACTTTAACTTTATTATCTTTTAAAGTTTTTGCGGTGCCGCCAGTTGAGATTATCTCAACATTTTGTGACTGCAGGAATTTTGCAAATTCAACTATTCCTATCTTATCCGTTACTGAAATTAATGCGCGCTTTATTTTTATCATACTAGAATCGTATTTGATATATGTTTAATAATGATTAGTCCTTTGACATTTACACGCTGTTATAGTTAACTAATTTTTCAGATAAATAGAAAAGATTTAATAAAGGGAAGCTTTGGTTTTTGAAAATTACAATTCTGCTGGGTTCTATGATGAGCTTTTTGATGAGAATCAAAAGGCGAGGGCGGCTGCCATGCCGCTGGTGTGGGATCTTTCCTACGCAACCATGAATGATATCAGAAAAAAGCAGCTAGCTGCTGAAACCCTGCTGATGCAGACAGGTGTAACCTTTACCGTATATGGTGATAAGCGCTCAACTGAGAAGATAATGCCGTTTGATATCATCCCGCGTATTGTCTCTTCTTCAGACTGGGATTTTATTGAGAAAGGACTTAAACAACGTATTCAGGCGCTAAACCTATTTCTCGCTGATTGTTATGGTGAGAAGAAAATTTTTGAGGCTGGATTGATCCCGCCTGATCTTATCTATAAAAGTGAATTCTATATACCGCAGTTACAAGGATTTCGCCCCCCAAAAGATATCTGGGTTCATATCAGCGGTATTGATCTGGTTCGCGGTGGTGATGGTGAATATTATATATTAGAGGATAATCTCCGCTGCCCTTCAGGTGTTTCTTATGTCCTTGAGAACCGTGAAATATTAAAGCGTACTTTTCCGCAGGTGTTCAGTTCTATCAATGTGCGTCCGGTAAGTAATTATCCGAGTGAATTATTTAATGCCTTAAAATACCTTGTGGAAGAAGTGGAAAACCCGACAATAGTTGTGTTAACGCCAGGTGTTTATAATTCTGCGTATTTTGAGCATTCATATCTTGCCCAGCAGATGGGCGTTGAATTAGTTGAAGGTTCTGACTTAATAGTGCGTGATGATGTGGTATACATGAAAACCACTAAAGGCCTACAAAAAGTTGATGTTATTTATCGCCGAATCGACGATGAATATCTTGATCCGAAATTCTTCCGTCCTGAATCAATGCTTGGTGTTCCGGGTATCATGAGTGCTTACCTTGCCGGTAATGTTGCACTTGTTAATGCCCCGGGTGTTGGTATTGCAGATGATAAAGTTGTATATTCGTACGTTCCTGAAATAATAAAATTCTATCTTGATGAAGAGCCTATACTTAAAAATGTGCCAACTTATCTATGCTGGCGTGAAGAGGACAGGAAATATGTGATAGAAAATATTGAGAAACTTGTTGTAAAAGCTGCAACGCTATCTGGAGGTTATGGACTCCTTATTGGTCCTCATTCTACTAAAGAGCAACAGCAGGATTTTATAAATAAAATAAATGAAGACCCGAGGAATTATATTGCCCAGCATGTTATTAACCTTTCAACTGTGCCAACTATCACTGATGAAGGTTTGCAGCCGCGACATGTGGATCTTCGCCCGTATATAATTTATGGTAAGGAAACATATATTTCTCCGGGTGGCCTCACAAGGGTGGCGCTTCGTAAAGGTTCGCTAGTTGTTAATTCTTCACAGGGTGGCGGTAGTAAAGACACCTGGGTGGTCGCAGATTAAAAAATAAAAATTATGTTAAGCAGAGTTGCAGAAAATTTATACTGGTTATCACGTTATATGGAGCGCGCAGAGAATATTGCTCGCCTTATAGATGTGAATTACCACCTTATGCTTGATATGCCGCATTCTGATGCGGAGCAGTGGGAACCCATTATAATTTCACTCAATGAAGAAGATGAATATAAGAAAAGATATTCCGGATTTGCGCGTGAAAATGTTATCCAGTTCCTTACTTTTGATGAGCAGAACCCGAATTCAATAATATCTTCGGTAAATTCAGCGCGTTTTAATGCCCGTACTGTTCGTGAGTCAATTTCTCCTGAAATGTGGGAAGAGATAAATAATCTTTATCACTATATTAAGCACTTCAAGGAAGATCAAAATGAGGTTGATGATTATAAAGAATTATACAGGCATATAGTTAAAGCTAGCCACTTATTCCTTGGAACAACTGATAGAACCATGATCCATGAAGAAGCATGGAGATTTATTAGATTAGGCCGATTACTTGAACGTGCTGATAAAACTACCCGCATATTAGATGTAAAATATTTCATACTTCTGCCTTCTGTATATGATGTAAATACTTCCCTTGATGATATCCAATGGGGTGCACTCCTTAAATCTGCCAGCGTATTTGAAGCCTATCGCAGAAAGCATAACCGCATAGATTATGATTCAGTTCTGGATTTCCTTATACTTGAGAAAAGACTACCGCGTAGTGTTAGATATTGCATTGATGGGGCTTTTAGTACAGCAGCAAAAATATCTCCTAATTTAAAAGGTGAAACATATAATAACCTTTTTAACCTTACCAAAGAACTTGCGAACAAATCTGTCGCAGAGATAAAATTCTATGGTCTGCATGAGTATCTTGATCTCCTCCAGCAGAAGATCAACGCCATAGGTGATGGTGTTTATCAGGATTATTTTTTATAGGGTAAAAATTTTTGTTTTTTTAATTATAACAAAAAATAATTAAGAAAGGTTAGTGAGACCAAGATTTTTAGTAGAGGTTTTACAATCTGAGATTAAATTCTAATTAGATCAAAGTGTCATTCCCGCGAAGGCGGGAATCTAGAGAAGTTGTAGTTCTAAATATTATTTAGGCTAGATACCTGCCTTCGCAGGTATGACACATTATATTTGTAATTGTATATCTTTCTAAAGTTTTTGGTTAAACCCTTCTTAAATCTAAAGTCAGCGGAAAATCAGGTGATGGTTGGTAAGCTACTGTCTTAACTTTTCTTTTGCTATGTCCAATAGTTTCAAAGCGGCTGATCATGCGACCTTCTGCCTCATTTACGTTTACTGGCATTTTTTCATAATTTCTGCCACCGGGGTGAACTACATGATATTTACAACCGCCGATAGATATGCCCGTGCTTCTATCAATAACATCAAAAACTAGGGGGCTATTTACGGGTAGGTTAGGGTGCATAGCATATGGAAGATCCCAGGCCTTGAATCGTAATCCAAATGAAGGTGAATTATCATAGATAGGAGAGCAGTCTACGCCATTAACTGTCAGCATGTATTTTTTGCTATCAAGGCCATTAACTTTTATCTGCATCCTTTCAATTGCCGAATCAACGCCGCGGGCAGTTGCGCCGGCAATAGTTTCTTCACCAAGAACAAGCCAAGGCTCCAAAGCCATGCGGAGTTCAATATTTACGTCTCCAATTTTGGCTTCGCCATACTTTGGAAACCTGAAGTCATGCTGTGCTAAAAACCATTCTTTTTCAAAAGAATAACCATTAGAATTCAAGTAATTTATTATGCTGGAAAAGTCTTCCCATACAAAATGCGGGAGCATGAATTTGTCATGGAGATGAGTACCCCATCGTATTAATTTTCCATCATATGGTTTTTTCCAGAAGCTTGTAACTAATGCCCTGAGCAGAAGGATTTGTAGTAGATTCATTCTGGAGTGAGGTGTCATTTCGAATCCGCGGAATTCTACTAATCCTAATCTCCCTCTTTCAAGTTCAGGAGTATAAAGCTTATCAATACATATTTCTGTGCGGTGAGTATTGCCCGATGAATCTATAAGTATATTCCTGAGCAGTCTATCTATCAGCCAGAATGGCATTTTTTTATTTTTATCGATCTGTGAAAGTGCGATCTCAAGTTCATATAGGCTATCATTTCTAGCTTCATCTATCCTTGGTGCCTGTGAGGTTGGGCCCATGAAAATGGATGAGAAAAGATATGAAAGGCTAGGATGGTTCTGCCAGAATAGTATAATGCTTTTTATCAGGTCTGGTCTTCTAAGAAAAGGCGAGTCAGAAGGTGTTTCACCGCCCATAACTATATGGTTACCGCCGCCAGTGCCGATCTTCCTACCATCTACCATGAATTTCTCGGCGGTGAGCTTGCAATATTTTGCTTCCTCATAAATGGTTTCATTTATGAATTTTAGGTCATCCCAATTTTTTGCCGGTTGAACATTCACCTCTATTACGCCCGGGTCAGGTGTGATATGAAAATTCTTAGTGCGTGGGTCTCGTGGTGGTTCATAACCCTCAATTATCACGGGGAGATTCAGGTTCTCCGCAATAGTTTCTATTGCGGCAACTAATTCCAGATAATGTTCAATGTAAAAAAGTGGTGGCATGAAAATGTGGATTTTACCTTCCCGAACTTCAACGCAAAGTGAAGTTCTAACATATCCCATCTTATCTTTTGCTAGATATGATAGTTCACTTTCACTTGTTTTTTTTGAGCTACGCTCTTTTATTTTTTTCTGAATAATTTCGTGGCTGGGAAGATTCTCAAAATCATCAAAATTACTTCTCTCAGGAGGTGTTTCAATTGCAGCTTCCTTTACAAAGGGAACTGAATTCAGAGGCAATCTATATCCAATTGGCGAATCACCCGGGATAAGCAGAAGATGTTTGCTCCTGAATTTCCATAGGTTGGTTATCCATTTCTTACGTTTGATGGAATAGAGAAGGGGAACAACATAACCTTTTGGTGTGCCAAGGGTTTCTTTATCAAGCTTGAGAAGCCTTTTAACTTCATCGTCATCTTCAGCCTTTTTGATAAGTTGGCCTGTCAGCGGTAATATTCTTTCCTGAAGCAAATAATAGGGCACGTCTTCATATGCGGGTAAAATTGCATTTGATGGAAGGCCAAGTCCTTTGCAGATACCATCAATTATTTTTTTAGCGTCAGTTAGTTTATATGAATAATCTTTTGCAGGGTTAGCTATAAGCGCTTCATTTTTCCAGACAGGCTGATCATCTTTACGCCATTGGCAAAGATAAGCCCAGCGCGGTAAAGATTCCCCGCCATACCATTTTCCCTGACCAAATTGAAGAACTGCACCTTTTGAGAATTTATTCTTTAATCTGAATAGTAAATCAATAGCTTTACGTTTTTTTTCATCGCCAAGCGCGGCTGTATTCCATTCCGGCGCATCACGGTTCTCGTTTGAGACAAAAGTTGGTTCGCCACCTAAAGTTAAGCGTATATCATTCTTTTTGATTTCTTCATCAACCTGTTTTGCGAGTTCCTCAATATCATTCCACTGTGAATCGCTTAATGGTTTTGTAACGCGTGTCGGTTCGTGTACACGCAGAACTTCCATTTGATAATCAATTGTGCTTTCGCACATATCAAGCAGCCCTTCTACTGGCGCAGCGTTAGAAAAATGCGCGGCAGCAGCAAGTGGAATATGTCCTTCACCTGTGAGTAAGCCGGAGGTTGGGTCAAGCCCTATCCAGCCAGATCCGGGGATATAAATTTCCGTCCATGCGTGAAGGTCGACCACATCTTGCGCAACGCCAACCAAGTCACTATCAACTGGTTTTTCATCTGGTTTTAACTGGATCAGATATCCTGAAACAAACCTTGCTGCCACACCAAGATGGCGGAAAATATTGCAGAGCAGCCACGCCATATCCCTGCATGATCCTGTTCCTAAGGTTAAAGTTTCTTCACATGTGAAAGTATTCTGTTCCAGCCTGATAGTATATTTTAAGCTCTCTGAAATCTTGCGGTTAAGAGCAACAATGAAATCTATCGTATTTGTCGATCTTAAATTTTTGTCATTTTTTAATTTCTTAATAAAATTTAATAAGTTTTGGCCGCTTTCAGCAGGGCTTAAATATTGAGCGAGTTCCGTTTTTAAATTCTCTTCATATTGAAAAGGAAAATTTTCATATTTTTTATCAAGGAAGAAATCAAAAGGGTTGATAATCCTGATCTCGGCTTTTATATCAACTTCAATTTTAAATTCATTCACGCGTTCAGGGAAAACTACATTGGCTATCCAGTTACCATATATGTCCTGGTACCAGTTCAGGAAATGTTCTTTTGGAAAGATATTCAGTGAATATGACTTAATAGGAATTTTACAATGTGGGGAAGGGCGCAGACGTATCGTCTGAGGCGCCAGATTTATCGGCCTGTCATATTTATAGTGAGTTACATGTGTTACAGATGTTAGAATGGACATAATATACTGTTTTGTAATGGGAAAATAATTTTCGGCTATTAATCTTTTATTAAGCTTTTCTATCTATAATAACTTTATCTTATTCTAAAGAAAAGCAATAGGAGATTGGGTATAAGGAATCCATATTAATTTAATGAAGTTCAAACAGTGGCTTTGTAATCAAATCTTAAATGAGAAAAACTATAAGAAGGGTAAGTACAATGACAATATAATTGCGGCGACTGGGTTTGATGTGTAATTTATTATTAAATATAAATATATAAGATGAAGAATTTTCTATTTGCGGTTTCTCTGGATTGTCCCGCTTCTCCGGCGCTTGGTTTTAAGTGCAAGATAGGGTTTGATGAGAATAAGAAGAGGCTTAACGGTACGGGGTTTGCGTGGTATCTGGGTGATGATTTTGCTGCGCAGATAGTTAAAGACTGTAACTCTTTTGAAGAGGCGGGCATGCCAAAAGTTCTTCAGGAATGGCGCAGGTTCCGCTCATCAATTTTCATGATGAATTTTTATGGCGCTTCGTATGATGCAACCCTCCAGAATACTCAGCCGTATGCAAAGCCCTTGGCAAACCGTGAATGGTCTTGGATGCAGCAGGGGGATTTTGATATGCACGCCTTGCGTGAACTTGCGGGTGATAAAAGGAAAATGATATATCAACCGGTTGGCACTACAGATTCTGAGCTGACATTCAGCATAATCCTGAATCGCTGCATTAAAAAAGGATACATGAATTTGAGGGAAGTAGGCTGGAGCAATCTATATTCATGGTTTGATGAGCTTTCTAAGCTTGGAAGCGCAAATATTGTGGTTTCAGATGGGCAATATCTGGTTGCCTACAGAACTGTAAAAACAGACGAGAAACTTTTTTATGCGCGACGTAAACCGCATTTTAAAACTAATGTTCTGAAGTCAGATACTGCGGAGGTTTCTGTGGATTTCAGCAATGGCATAGATAAACTGCGTACTCAGGTAGTATTTGCTTCTGAAAAATTATCTGATGAACCTTTGTGGAATGAAGTTATGAAAGGGCAGATGATAGTTTCCGCAAGCGGCACTATTGTGTGGGATAGTGCAAAAGACCTTAAAACCTCTTCTATGAAAATTAAAAAACCTGAAAATTTCCTTAACCAGCAGGAGCTCCAACTGGCGGCTTCTTTAACGACAACAAATAACTCTATGTCTGAACAGAAAGATGGTAATGCTAAACCTATTACAGAGCAATACGATCACCATCCCGAGAACGCCCCTGAGATAGAGGACATACTTGAGAATAACTGCGTACCCGTATCGCGTGAGCTTGATTATTATATTTCAAATACCTTACTTAACAAAGGTACGAGGGTTATGAGAGTGACGCATGAAACTATTTATACTTATGATAAGCCGATCGAGCGAAGCGAGCATGTATACCGACTTATCCCAATGTATAACCGTTTCCAGCAGTTGCTGGAATATTCGCTTGATGTTGACGTTCCGGCTGAGCGCATGGTTTATCGCGATGTTTATAATAATGATGTTATCCATCTGACCATTGATACGCCATATAGGGAGCTTAGTATTATAAGCCATAGTACGGTGAGAATACACCGTATTGACCCTGATGATTTCTCGCATCAGCTTCGTAAAACAAAAATACCTTACGCGTGGATGCCAGGACAAAGACAGACGATGCAGGCGTTTTTAATTCCACCTGAACTTCCTGAAACGCAGATAAGGGAACTTACTGATTACGCAATGAGCTTTGTGCGAAGGAATGATTATAATCTTTATGATACGCTGCAGGATATGAACCGCACTATCTATAATGATTTTGAGTATAAGCAGAAGGTCACTGATTTTAATACCAGCGCTTTTGAGGCTTATGTTCTGAGGCAAGGTGTCTGTCAGGATTTCGCAAATCTGATGATATGTCTGGCGAGGTTGCTTGGTATTCCGGCGCGCTACCGTATGGGTTACATCTATACTGGCGCTGATTATGGTAATAAGATACAGTCAGAGGCTACTCACGCTTGGGCAGAGCTTTAT
The DNA here is from genome assembly GCA_031426355.1 of Alphaproteobacteria bacterium. Lineage (GTDB taxonomy): Bacteria > Pseudomonadota > Alphaproteobacteria > Rickettsiales > UBA8987 > JANPLD01. The sequence goes on from JANPLD010000027.1 coordinate 71,379, forward strand.
ATACCTTACGTGGGCTGGAGAGGGTTTGACCCAACTAACGGTAAGATGGTAGATCAGGATTACATACGCGTTGCGTGCGGCCGTAACTATCTTGATGCGACGCCAACTTCAGGCACTATTTATAAAGGTGGTGGGAAGGAAACGCTGAGAGTTAATGTAAGGACCGAAGTAGTGGAAGAGTAATAGTTAATTATACGTCTTTGTTATTAACCAGCTCTTGCATCTTCTGGGCGTTGTCGAAGCTTTTGTCGAGCTTGAAGATTAAATCAGGAATATTACGGATCTTGAGCTGTTTACCCATCTGGTATTTAATTCTTTTTGACATAGGTTGGAGGATATCAACCATTTTTTCTTTATCTTTTCCACTAAGTGGAATGAAATAAACAAAAGCGTTATGAAGGTCAGGCGTAACTTGAACTTCAGACACAGTAATATTTATCGCCCTAAAACTTATCGGGTCATAGATATCCTGCCTCATGAATATTTCACTAAGGATAGTTTTTATTTCCTGTCCTACTTTCAGCTGTCTTGTGGAAAATTCTTTCATGTTTAGTCGTTAGTTTTTAGTCGTTAGTCGCTAGTTAAAGCTTAAAACTAAAGCCTAACGACTAGTGACTTGTTATCCCTCAAATACTCTTTTTTCGCTTACTTTTTCAAATGCCTCGATAACGTCGCCTTCGCGCATATCTTCGTAATTCTCAAATGCCATACCACATTCAAAGCCTTCGCGTACTTCTGCAACTTCGTCTTTGAAGCGTTTCAGGGTTTTGAGTTTTCCTTCATGGATAACAACGTTGTCACGGATAAGACGAACGCCTGCGCCACGTTTAACGATACCATCTCTGATACGGCAACCTGCAACTTTACCCGAGCCCGTAACTTTAAACACCTGTAATATCTCAGCATTACCGAGGAACTGCTCACGGATGATAGGTGAGAGAAGGCCGGTTATCATGAGTCTGATATCATCAAGTAAGTTATAGATGATGTTGTAGTAGCGGATATCAATTTTCTCCCTTTCAGCCAATGCTTTTGCATTTGCTTCAGCACGAACGTTGAACCCTAGAATTATTGCCCTTACTGCGCCTGCAAGCTGAACATCTGATTCGGAGATCGCGCCAGCTGCCTGATGCAGAACCCTGATACGGACTTCATCACTTTCAATTTTGCCAATAGAGCTTGTAATAGCTTCAACAGAGCCGTGTACGTCACCTTTGATGATGATGTTAAGTTCTTTCGTGCCTTCTTTCGCAGTTTTGAACATGCCTTCAATACCGCCTGTCGCAGTAGAAAGCGCTTTGTGCCTTTCAACCTGATTAACCTTTTTACGGTATTCAACAATATCCCTTGAGGTTTTTTCATTATCAGCTTTCGCGAATACTTCACCGGCTGATGGAACTTCATCAAAACCTAAAACTTCTACAGGTTTTGAAGGGCCCGCTTCATCAAGCTGAACACCGTGTTCATCAGTGATGGTTTTAACTTTACCAAATGCCGTGCCTGCAACTATGAGGTCACCTTTTCTGAGGGTACCTTTCTGTATAAGAAGGGTGGCAACTACGCCGCGGCCTTTGTCGATTTTTGCTTCAACGATAGTACCACGTGGTTTCTGTTTTGTAGATGCTTTAAGCTCAAGCATTTCAGACTGAACAAGTACTGCTGCAAGCAAGCCATCAATATTGAGTTTCTGTTTTGCAGATATCTCAACGCATTGAACTTCACCGCCGAATTCTTCGGAAACTAATTCATATTTAAGTAACTCTTCCTTAATTTTACGAGGGTTAGCGCCCGGCTTATCAATTTTGTTTATTGCAACTATTATAGGAGCGCCAGCTGCCTTGGCATGATTGATCGCTTCAACCGTTTGAGGCATTACACCGTCATCAGCCGCAACAACTAATATAACTATATCTGTAACGTTCGCGCCGCGTGCACGCATTGCAGTAAATGCCGCGTGGCCTGGTGTATCAATAAATGTGATCTTATCACCTTCCGCAGTGGTAACCTGATAAGCACCAATGTGTTGGGTGATTCCACCAGCTTCACCTGATACAACATCTGCTTTACGGATAGCATCAAGAAGTGAGGTTTTACCATGATCCACGTGACCCATAACCGTAACAACAGGTGGGCGTGAGATAAGGTCAGTATCGTCAATTACTTCTTCGCCGAGTGATATCTCAACGTCTGAAGCAGATACGCGTTTTGCAATATGCCCGAATTCAGAGACAAGAAGTTCTGCTGTGTCGGTATCTATTTCATCAGAGCCGCGTTTGATGGAACCAAGTTTCATCAGTTCTTTTATCACGTCAGCAACGCGAACGGACATTCTGTTCGCAAGTTCCTGTACGGAGATTATTTCCGGGATGATTATTTCTTTTTGTTTGAATTCCTGATCAGCAGAAGAAACAAGTTTCATTCTCTGTTTCTGTTTTTTCCTCTGCATTGCTGCGAAAGAGCGCACTCTTTCCTCGCCACTATCAATAAGGGCCTGGGAAATGGTTAATTTTCTTGGACCTTTGTCATCATCAAATTTTGGTTTACCGGCTGAAGTTTTCTTTCTTTCCTCGATCTCGTTATCCTGATCTTCTTTGGTAACTTTAGCGCCTTTTCTTTTAGGGCTGCCAAATTCAGTAGGTTTAACTTCGAACGGGTTTCCTGAAAATACTGCTTTTTCTTTTTTCTCTTTCTGAATGAACTGTCTTTTTGCTTCGTCTCTTTGTTCCTGAGTGCCTTCTAAAGTTGCGGCGTTAGTAGCATTTTTAACATTGCGCAGTTCTACAGGCTGAGGTGCCGGAGGAGCTTCTTTTTTATCAAAATCAGCTTTAGGTATCTCAACTTCAACTCTTGTTTTACTAATAATTAATTGTTGTGCCGCTGCTGCAGCTGAATCTTTTCTTCTTTCGTCTGCCTGTTTGATGGCATCAAGGCGTGCGAGTCTTTCGTGTTCAGTCAGGCCTGAATCATCATTAGTAAGGAAATCATGTTCGCCCCTTTCATTCTTGTTATTGAATGTGCGTGATTTTCTAACCTCAACAGTAACGGTTTTGCTCTTGCTTCTAGAGAGGGATTGCTTAACTGTTCCGCCTTCTACTTTTTTACCAAGTGAAAGTGATAGTGTTTTCTTGTTATTATTTCCTGTATTTTCAGTCATTTAGTATAAGTTTCGTATCGTTTACAAAGAGGGTTTTTAAAAACCCCCGACAAATTAAATTAGAGTGGGTGAATTTTCTGGTTCTGGGCTGATTTTTGGCTGTAATCCATTGGTTTGGGGTGCATTATGTATAAAAAACCGCGATAGTCAAACGATTGTTTATGGCCAGTAACTTACCATTTGGTAACCAATAAAGTCTGTGGTTTTGTCAAATCCTGAATTTCCTTACCTTTTTCGTCCGTAACTTTTGCGCCCGAGCCAAGAAGGATGGGTAACAGAGGTACGTAATCATGAACCTTCAAATTCTGTTCATAGATAGTATGGATATGCCCGTTTGCAAGTAGACAGAAATTGTAGCAATCTCCACCGTAAACAACGCTGTCTGCTTTTTTTGCAAGGGCTTCGAAGAATTTTTTGCCGGCCGGGTTGAAGTATTGGGGGCCAGTGGTAGCTAGGATTTTGGGGGTGAGGCTTAAGGGATAAGGGGTAAGGGGTTTTATTTTTTTATTATTGAAATAAGAAACATATTCTTCCTTTTTGCCTTTTGCCTTTTCCCTTACTCCTATCCAGAGTTCATCTGTAAACGGCGCATAAACCGCTCCAAGGACGGGAACATTATCAACTATCAAGCCAATCATAATTCCCCACATAGGCCTTCCGGCTGAAAAGCTTGCAGTGCCGTCGATGGGGTCTATCACCCAGGTGAATTTTGATAATATTTTTGATGAGGATTTGGTAAAGCCGAATTCTTCCCCTAAAATTGAATGACCTTTATATTTTTTATTTATCTCTTTCCTCAGGAACTGCTCTATTTCCTTGTCAGCTATGGTAACTAGTGAGCCATCTTCCTTGCTTTTTATATCTGCATTAGATTTGCGGAAATATTTCAGGGCGATCTTACCCGCCTGTTTTAGCAACTGCTCAGTAAATAATTTATATTCAGTCGTGTTCATTCTAAGCTTTTTGTTTTAATGATGATTTATTAGAGGATAATATAGCGCTAGTGCAAGTTATAAATGTTTAATGCTCTCACGGTTTAAAATAATAAATACCATCTTCTCTCCGAGAACTCTGGCAGTATTGCTTGCGTGCGTGTTCATCGCTGCATCTGCGGCAATGTATAGCCTGTTCTCAAAAAGCTTCACCAACCTTGAGTATAATTTCAAGCTTACCCCCTTACTGCTTTCAGTGAATGCGGGTATACTTATAATATTGCTGATACTTATCTATAAAAAAATCTCACGCATAAGAAGTGATGCACGTGAAAGTGGAATGGGTTCTCGGATGCAGAAGCGTATAGTTCTCATATTTACGCTTCTAACAATTATCCCGACACTTATAACTTCCGGTTTTGCGATATCATTTTTCCTTTATGGATTACGCGGGTGGTTTGATGATAAAATAAGCATTGCGCTTAATAATTCAGTAAAAGTAGCTGAGGCATATCTTGGAGAGCATGCGGAAAACCTTAAGGCTGATTCATATGCCATGTCACGCGACATAACACGTTTTGCTAATGAGCTAATGGAGAACCAGGCTGATTTTAAAACTTACCTTACGGCGCAATCAGGTTGGAGAGGCCTTACTGATGCTATTGTTTTCCGTAAGAAAGATATTTTAGCCGCTTCTGATGGCACAGTTACATATATGGTAGATTTTGATGCCATTGATGACAAAGCTCTGGAACGTGCCGATCATGGTGAGATAGTTCTGACAATGGAGGATGATAACAAGGTTAAGGTTCTCATAAAACTGAAAGGTTTTAATGATACCTATTTACTTGTGAGTAAGATCGTTGATGAGAAGGTTCTCAATTATACCAAGCAAACAAGGGATTCAGTTACGGAATATAACCGACTGCGTGATAATGTTGATAATCTGCAAGTGCAGTTCATAATTGCGTTCAGCGGAGTTTCAGCGATACTTTTATTCTCATCTATATGGCTAGGATTGATTTTTGCATCACGCGTTATTGCGCCGCTATATAAACTAAACCGTGCCACTGAACGTGTGCAGTCAGGTGATTTAACAGTTCGCCTTGATGAGAGCATAAAAGATGATGAGATAACAAATCTCTTCCGCGCGTTTAACCGCATGACAGGAAACCTCCAGAGGAACCAGTTGCAACTGGTTGAAGTAAATCGCCAGATAGACCAGAGAAGTAGAATAATAGAGGCGGTTTTCTCAGGTGTTAATTCCGGCATAATTGCGCTTGATGAACATAAAAGGGTTCGCATATTCAATGCTTCGTCAGCTGTGGTACTCAAGGTTGATGAGCATAATATAGTAGGCAGATATATTGCCGATGTATTCCCAGAAATAACTACTTTCTTTGTTCGCCTGCGTGAGCTGAAAGGGGAAATATTCCAGCAGCAGATAGATATTAAACGTGATGGCATAATTTCTAATTTGCTCGTCCGTATTGTGACGGAAGAGGCTTCAAAGCAAGTTGAAGGGTATATAATTACCATAGATGATATTACCAAACTTGTTAACGCGCAGAGGATGTCTGCATGGAGTGATGTTGCAAGGCGTATTGCGCATGAGATCAAAAACCCGCTTACGCCGATCAATCTTTCAGCTGAGCGTATCCGCGTAAAATTTGAAGCTGTGATACCTGAAACTGACAGAGAAAATTTCAATCGTTATATTGATACAATAATAAGGCACGCAGATAATATTGAGCGTATCGTTCGTGAATTCTCTGATTTTGCGCGTATGCCGCAGCCGATGTTGGTGCGTAATAATATATGCGAGGCTATTCGTGAGTCAGTGTTCTCAGAGAAAGTTGTGAATGGAAATATTGATTATGAGATCAATATTCCTGAAGAGGATATTTTTTTTGATTTTGATAAGGAGCAGATATCAAGAGTACTTCAGAATACACTTAAAAACGCAGCTGAATCCATGCGCGAAAGTGGTTTAAACGAAGGGCAGGAAAAGGGGCATATTTCCATCTCACTAAAAAGAAATAAGCATCTTGAGCTTGAGATACTTGATAATGGAAAAGGTTTTGCGCCTGAGCTGCTTAACCGCTTAACGGAGCCTTATGTTACTACTCGCGAGAAGGGAACAGGGCTTGGGTTAGCTATAGTTAAAAAGATCATTGATGACCATTCTGCAAGCCTTGAGCTTTCTAATAATGCTTCACCTGAAGGTAAAGTGCTGGGAGCGCGTGTTCATATTACATTCTTTATGGGTTAGGTTTTTGTACGCACGTTTGTATGGACAAATATCATTTTATGATATATTATGAAAATAAAGGTTACATCATTTAATTGGGATTCCGGTAATATAGAAAAGTGCCAAAAGCATGGCCTTTCTGTAGGGCTTATAGAGTCCTTTTTTAAGCAAAAAGATATTTTTATTGCTCCTGACGTAAAACATTCAGTTAAAGAGCAAAGATTTATTGCTATAGGAAAAACAAATAATGGTAGGCCGATCTTTGTGGCTTTTGCTTATAGGAAAAATTCTGTTAGACCCATTAGCGCAAGATATATGCATAATAAGGAGATAAGAAAATATGAAGAAGAGTTTTCCAAAAATTAGATCAGATAAGCATGCTGAAGAACTTTTGGAATCAGATATGTCTGAGTTCTTAAGTAAAAAAAACTTTAAAAAAGTATCGTTTGAGTTTTTGCCAAAGGATAAAAAAGTTAATTTAAGATTTTCTGATTCCCTTTTGGTTGCAATAAAAAAGGAAGCTAAAAAGCTTTCTATTCCATATCAGAAATTTATTCGTCAGATACTGGAAAGAGAGGTTTTGTAATTACCTTATCCTTAACGGTATCACTATCATATCAAGTCCTCTGTTATGAAGGCGGCGTTGGAGGATATAAGCGATCTGGTTGTAAAGGAACTGCAGCATCGGGTTATCTTTCTCGTTGATGAGTTTGTTCGTGAAGAAGATGGATTTCGGATACCTTGTTCTTACGTTCTCTGCAAGGTCAGTTAAAGTTCCTATTACGTCTGTGCTGTAGCGTATTTCATATTCGGAAGGGTATCCAAATTTTCTGGTTATATCAATATATTTTTTAAGCGTAGATCTGGTCTCGCTTTTTAGTTTTTTAAGATCTTCCTCGTGGCTGAAATCCTGATGGTCTATTTCTCCAACTGAAACAAATACAAAATTGTTGAACTGGTTAGGGAAGGCCTCATTTATCCATTTGAGGGCATATAACCCGCTTGAAGACCTTTCATTAAGTAGGATAACAGCGGTTTGTTTATCGGAATCAAGTTCCGGGCAGATCTCTATACAGTTAATGCTTTCATTAAAGCTGTCTTCAAGCTTGTCCTCATATTTCCTGATCTTCTTGTCGGTAACATCATAATATTTCCTGATATACAGACAGCATCCTATAAGAGCGCCGGTTATGGATATTGTCATCCAGCCACCTTGGAAGAATTTTTCATATACTGTCATTATCAATATCGTTGAGCAGACAATCAGGGCAAGAAGTGGAAGGATTATCCTTCTGTAGCCACCGCTTACGAGTTTCCTACTCTTGATGTTAAAGAATGTAATGCCAGAGAGGGAAAGGCAGAAAGTTATGAATACGTTGATCGAATAAAGTATCACGAGTGTATGCACCACACCTTGTGTTAATATGATTGATACTATTGCGGCTATACCCATTATTATGACGCCATTTCTGGTGACAAGGCGGCTTGAAAGGGAGCTGAATTGCATTGGCAGCCATCTGTCTGAAGCCATTGCCGCCAGAACGTTAGGGCCGCTTATAAATCCGGTATTGGCTGCAACGAATAATAATCCTGCTTCGAAAAGAAGAGTGAGGAATACGAAAGGTTGAGAGATATAATAATCGCCAATCTTCCATTCTTCAGTGATGCTGAGGAAGGCAGTCGCATTAAGGGTCTGCCCGTCAACTTTGTCAACCTCCCATAAGAGGTAAATAAGAATTGTTCCCATCGCCATGAAAGCAAGTGATGCAGCAAGCGCGAACATCGTAGCTTTTGCAGTTTTAACACGTGGTTCAGCAAGGCTTGTTATGCTGTTTGATACGGCTTCCAAACCTGTATAGGTACCACCGCCAAGTGAAAAGGCCTTGAATAATATAAGCGCGCCAGCCAGCCAACCTACGCTGTTGGCAGTTCTTTCAGTTTCTTCAATAGCATTAGGGATAATTCTTTCTAAACCATAAGCGTGACCGAATATTCCGTATAATATTAAAAGTACATGCGTGATGAGAAACCCGATAAAAATAGGCATGAGGATCTTTATAGATTCTCTAAGGCCCCTTAAATTCATATAGGTAAGCAGCACTATAAGTATACAGATAAGCATAACTTTTGGTATCTGGAATTCATCAGGAACCAAGCTGTATAGGGCATCTACACCTGCAGCTATTGAGATAGCAACTGTAAGTACGTAATCAATGACCAGTGCTCCGCCAGCTACAAGGCCGGCCTTGGGAGATAGTAATGTTGAGGCTACTTTATATCCACCGCCGCCAGAAGGGAATTTCTCAATTATCTGGTTATATGAAAGTGCAATAAGGAATACTGTAAGACCAGTCGCAACTGCAAGTATGATAGCAAGATAGTTATGATCACCAAGCGCGAGGAAGGTTTCCTCCGGGCCGTAACATGCCGATGATATACCATCTGCACCAAGGCCTATCCATGCGAATAGAGCTGCTAAAGCTATGTGCTGTCTACTTTTAGTGTCTAGTGGATCTAGGGGTTTTCCGAAAAAAAAGTTTCTTACGTCCTTACCAGTCATTAAATAAAATTTTTGGTTATGCTATAGGTCGGTAGTTTTATCTGATTTGTCTTCTATAGCGGCAGGCTTGTTAGCGGTGATTTTATCGGTCTCTTTAAGACCTTCCTTAAAACTCTTTATACCTTTTCCAAGGTCTCCCATAACTTTTGGCAATTTACCTGCACCAAAAACAACAAGTACTATAAAGGCGATCAAAGCTAATTCTGTTATACCTAGTCCCATATGAGGCTATAAGTTGAGAGGGGATATAAACACCTGTTCAGTATAAAAGACAAGAAAAATGATTTTGTTGACTTAACTTATTGCAAATAAAGATAAATTTTGAATAGTAGTGGTTTAATCAGGGCTATAATTATAAATATTTATATGAAAATATTCTCTTACATTGAAAAGGGCATGGAAAAATTTGCCATAGCAGATAACAATAATTTTATTGAACATAGCGAGGTTATTAAGCACTTTTCAAAATTTTCTGAATTGGTTGATTATGTTCACACAAATTTTGAAGATGTAAAAAGTTCCTTCACAAAAATCCCAAAAGAAAAATTAAAAAATATCGAAGATATTAATTATTCGTTGCCGCTTTCAAATACTTCAAAAGTAATATGTGTAGGGCTTAATTATGCTGAGCATGCGAAGGAGGGTTTTCAGGAAGTTCATAGTAAATACCCGGTATTTTTCTTACGCCTCAATTCCTCATTTGTTGCACATAAACAAAATTTGATCCTGCCTAAAGTTTCAAGTAAGTATGATTATGAAGCCGAGCTTGCCATAGTTATAGGAAAAACCGGAAGACATATTCCCGAAGAAAAGGCAGGTGACTATATATTCGGTTATACTATGGCAAATGATGGTTCAGTTCGTGATTACCAGAAGCGCACACCACAATGGACACTCGGTAAGAATTTTGATTCCACAGGTTCTATCGGGCCTTATATAATTTCCAAAGATGAACTTCCCAAAAAAGCAAAGGGCTTGAAGATAAAGTCAATCCTCAATGGACAGGTAATGCAGGACGGAACCACAGCGGATATGATATATGATGTGAATTATCTTATAGCACAGCTTAGTGAAGTAATGATATTAAACGCAGGGGATATTATCCTTACGGGAACTCCAGCAGGTGTAGGTTTTGCGCGAAACCCTATGGTTTTCATGAAGGATGGCGATGAGATAATAATTGAGATAGAAAAGCTCGGTAAATTAGTGAATAGGGTAGTGGCCGAGCCTAAATAAATTATTTAATCTTCTTCGCCTGTTTTGTTTTTGAAGCGATAAAATCAGTGAGTGAAAGCAGAACGCCCGATACTACAAAAACCAGATGTATTATCACCATCCAGCGTATTTCCCTTTCGTCTGTTTTATCTATATCCATGAATACTTTTAAAAGATGTATCCCTGATATCGCGACGATGGAGGCTATAAGTTTTAATTTTAGTGTGGAGAAATCAACCGTTCCCATCCATTCAGGTTTATCTTCATGGTTATTTACGTGCATTTTGGAAACGAAATTCTCATAGCCGGAAAATATAACTATGAGTAGAAGGTTACCTGCGAGTGAAAGGTCGATAAGTGAAAGTGCTGCAAGTACAGCATCACTTTGGGTTATATTCTGGATGTTAAGAATTATATGAACCAACTCTTCAACGAAACTGTAGAGCAGTATAACTAGTGTCATCATCAAGCCGACATAGAAAGGCGCCATTAACCATCTTCCTGCGAATAAACCGTTCTCTATGAATTTCTCTGCTTTGTTAACCATGATACCCCTATTGTTTTTTAAATTTTTTAGTTATTTCTGCGATCCTTTTACCAAATAATTTTGCAGTTTCAATATCACCTGATGAAGGAGTGTTTTCTGGCGTGGCATTATCTGATTGTGTCATGAGCCCAAGTGAAGAGCCAACGCGATTTATCTGTTCTGGTTTGCCACCATGATCAATTGTATTGGCAGGCATTTCACCCTGGCCAACCCATATCATGCCTTGCTGTGCAGAAAAAACCGTTAAGGTAATTAAAGTATTAAGTTTGTCGCCGCTTAAAGAATGTGAGTTGGTAAAGCCAGCAGCTATCTTATTTTTCCAGCTCTGGGTGAACCATTTTTTAGACGATGCATCCATGAACTCCTTAAATTTTGCAGAAACACTGCCCATATAAGTTGGCGCGCCAAATATAATTCCGTCAAAACCATCAAGCTCATCAAGTTTTGTAATTGCATCATCTGCCGTATAAATAGTAACATCAGCTTCTGCAGATTTAGCTCCTTCTGCCACAATTTCCGCTACTTTTTTGGTATGTCCGAAGCCGCTATGGTAAATTACTGCTATTTTAGGCATGGTTGAATTCTTGTGTTTGTTTAAATGTTATTAGAGATAAACTAATATTTGTTCAAGTATTAACGGTTTGTTAAGGGTTTTGGTTTATTATAGGGTAATAAAAACAAGGGATTATGTTACAGCAAATAGGGTTTCAAAGGGAAATGCAAAATGTGCCTGAGGGTAGTTTTAAAATGCCTAATGATAACCAGTACTTAAGGCCTAGCTCTAATGAAGGTTTCATTATTTATCATGGAAATCAAGCTGTTGAATTTGGCAATTCATCTCAAATCAGAGAGACTATGAATTCTGTTTCTTCAATAGTACAATTTAACGATGGAGTCAGATTTGAAAAGTTTAAAGACGGTGGGGGTTATATAAATTATTTAGCTTCTGCAGCTAGCCCATATAAATTAAGCATTTCTTCTGGAATAACTGACGATGACTATCATGAAGATATTTATAAATCATTTGTTAGTGAAGGTAATGGTAACCTAAAAGAATATAATTATACAATTTTTAAAGATGATAAAACTGTTGTTTTAAACGAGTCGTACATAATTTTTGAAGTAAAAGGTAATGGGAAAAAAGGTGTTGTAAATAAGGATGTCATTGAGAATGTTGTTACTTATTATGATATTAGAAATAGCCAAATGGCAACTTTTGTTATGAGTAAAAAGGGCGAGATCAAAAATTTTGAATCGAGGCCTTTAAATAAGGAAGAACTTTCTCAGATAAAATCTGATGTTGTGGAACTTAGAAGTGAAGCTATTGAAGCTTTTGAAAAATCCCCGGCGCATGAAGAAGCAAAAAAAGCAGATAGCTTATACTATGAAAAAAATAATCCATTACCTCAAAAAACAAAAGATGGCAGAGGCTCAATAGATATAGAAAAGTTTTTAGAGAATACCAATAAAATGATAGAAGGGCATCAGTTAAAGGTGCAAAATAAAGGTAGTTACGTGTTAAAAACAAGTGCTGAAGAAAGATTTATTTCTTAATTATCTGCTTGTTTTTGTTCCCTGTTCATGTTCAAGCGAATACCATTGCTGAATTTCTTTTTGTGTCATCTCAGGGGAAGGTTCAAATTTACTTTCATAAGCCATTTTAGCTAAAATATCTAATCTGCCAAAAGGGTCTGTGTAGCGACAATTTTGTTTTATATCATCTTCATTATTATATCTTGATAATTCTCCTGCGAAATCACTATCATGTTTTTGATATTTTTCTTTTGCGTTCCTAACTAATTCCAGTTTGGTTTTACAATTAAACTGCTGATCTTCAAAAGAAAGTATTTTATCATGATGATTCATAACCTTAAATAAACCTCTTTGCTTTTTCTAAACTGGCTTTAAGTTTTTCTTCAGTTTCTTTACTTATCCTAACTAAAGGTAATCTTAAGCTGCCTTCACACAGGCCGAAAAATTCGGCGGCAAATTTTACTGGTTGAGGGGATGATTCTATAAATAATAATTTATGGAATTCCTCAATTTTTGAATCAAGCTCTTTTGCCTCATCGAATTTTCCGGCTTTACATAAATTCTGAACTTCGGAACATATTTTTGGGAACAGGTTCGACGTTACCGAGATACATCCAATGCCACCAAGTTTGTTAAAACCAATTCCGCTTTCATCATCACCGGAGAGTTGATAGAACTGTTTACCTTTTGGTAATAACTTTTTGAGATTTATAGGTCTTTCAAGATTTCCTGTTGCATCTTTTATGCCTGCGATTCGTGGAAGTTCAGCCATGCGCGCAACGGTTTCATCTTTGATATCAACAACGCTTCTGCCCGGAATATTATATATAATTATCGGAATATTGGTTGCATCATGTATCGCTTTAAAATGCTGGAAGATCCCTTCCTGTGTCGGTTTGTTATAATAAGGTGTCATTATCAGCGCGCCATCAGCACCGGCATTTTCCGCGTGTTTAGTTCTTTCAATTGCTTCTTTAGTAGAGTTGGAGCCTGTACCTGCAAGAACGGGAATTCTTTTCTTTACAATTTCAACTGTAACCTCAATAACCTTATCGTGCTCTTCATTTGATAATGTAGGGGATTCTCCCGTAGTGCCACAAGGAACTACGCCATGGATACCCTGTTTGATCTGTCTTTCCAAAAGTTTTTCAAACGTAGAATAATCTACATATTCGGCATTTTCTCCTTTGAAAGGAGTAATGAGTGCTGTATAGGAGCCAGTGAACATTTTAAGTGAACATTTTAATTGATATATTAATCTAATTGATGCGAAAGACTTTATATACATTACTCCTATTATTTTCAATTCAATTTATCGGTGAATCGGCAGAAGCGAACCGTTTAGATGGAATCCACCAGTGGCCTATCAATTCAAATGAGGTGGAACACTTACGTAAATCCATCCGTGAATTCCGCAGGAATAACTGGCGCAGCTCTATACTTGATAAATACCAGCCACAGGATGCAGTTATCAAAAAAGTGCTTAAGTGGAGGGAATTTGTAGGCGGCTCGCCATCAACTAATTTCCGTGAGATAACTGATTTCGTGCGTTATAATCCATACTGGCCGCAGCAGGAAGAGCTTCGCAAGAATGCTGAATACGCCATAACTGAAACTACCAATCCTGATGATGTCATCAGGTGGTTCGCGATAAATTCTCCAGCACCGAATGTTGAGATGCGTTTTAAACGTCCACTTACTTCACGCGGGATGGTATCACTTGCGGAAGCCCTTATAAAAAGGTTTAAAAACTATAAAGTTGATAAGGCGATAATAATCACACTTATAAAAGAGGCTTGGTTCAATTATGATTTTGACCCGGCTGCTGAAAAACAGTTCCTCGCAAAATATTCTAAAGTGATAACTGAAAGGGATTATGAGCGTAAGTTAGACAGGCTTCTTACTGAACGCAAGTTTGCTGGCGCTGCCCGTATGACGCGTTATATAAATAATGAGTACCGTAAAGTTTATGATGCGCGTATGGCTCTCATAAATAACCAGCGTGGTATCGAGGGACGCATAGCATCAATTCCTGCACGTTTGCAGAATGATCCCGGGCTTTTATATGAGCGTATAAAATATCGCCAGAGCAGGGGTTTGACAGATGGTGTTCTCGAGCTTCTGAAAAGACTGCCTCAGCGTGTGGATTATCCTGAAAAATGGTGGGCCATTAAAAAGAAATTCGTGGTGGAGTTATTCCAGGAGAAAAGATATGCTGAGGCATATTACCTTGCCAGCACTAATTCAATCAGGCTGGATAGAACCCTTATCGCGGAAGCTGAATGGTATGCTGGGTGGATATCACTGCGTTTTTTACGTGATCCAAAATCTTCCATGCAGCATTTCAAAAGGATATATGATGTGTCACAGGCGCCTGTTTCAATTGCGCGCGGCGCTTACTGGATGGGCAGGGCTTATGAGCAGATAGGTGACAAGATGTCAGCGCTTAAGTGGTATAGGGAAGGTGCTAAATATCCGGTAGTATATTACGGCCAGCTTTCCGTTATTAAAAGCGGTTCGCGCACAACTTCAATCCCGATGGCATCTAGTATTACTCAAGATGACCTTGCAAGTTACCGCACCAATGAACTCGCGAAAGCAGCTTACATGATGAATATGATAGGTGAGAATGGTTATGGCAAGCAGTTCATTATCGCGGCGGCGGCGGCGGCGGAAACAGCAGGCGAGCGTGTACTTGTCGCGCAGATGGGCCTCGAGCGTGGTAGGTATGATTACGCACTGCGCGTGGCGAAGGAAATTTACAAGATAAAAAAAGAAGTTGTCATCAATTCACTCTTCCCGTTATTCAAGCTTGAAACAGTAAATGGTAATCCGGTGAGAAATCCTGAGGAAGCCGCGGTGCTTTCGATCATGCGTCAGGAATCTGAGTTTGATGTTGATGCCCTCAGCCCCGTTGGCGCTCGTGGGCTTATGCAGTTGATGCCTGCAACCGCGCAGGCCGAATGCCGCCGCCTGGGCCTTCCATATGATAAGAATCGCTTGATATCTGACCCGCGTTATAACGTAACGATCGGAGCTGCTTATCTTGCAGACAGGATAAAAGTTTATAATGGTTCCTACATGCTTGCCATTGCATCATATAATGGTGGTGAAGGTAACGTAAATAAATGGCTGAAAAGATTTGGCGACCCGCGTGGTTTTGTAGCCCTTGAAAATGTAGTAGACTGGGTTGAGATGATACCATTCCCAGAAACGCAGAATTATGTAATGCGCGTTATGGAGAATATTCAGGTATATCGCATAGCCTTAAGCGGTTCCAAATCAGGGGATATATTTATTGATAGGGATTTGTTAAGGTAATCCACAAATAATCTATTATATTGTATCAATCTGTGGCAATATTAACTAATATTTAACTTTTGTCTGTTATAATTCTTAATAGGGGAGGAATTATAGAGGCTATTATGGATGACAATGCAAAAAAGCAATTAGAGCATGCAATAAATGAAGCTCTAAAAAATGGGTTTGATTCTTTTGATCTATGGAAAGGAGATAAATTTGCCCTGGTATTAAAAAGTGAACTTACCTTTGAAGCGGCTAAATATATTAGGGAATATCTTGGGGAAGTTGAGGCAGGACAGAAAGTTGAAGGGTTAGACCCGACTGAAAGTATAAAACGAGCCAAGGCTATAAATGCAGAAATGAAAAAGGCTGCAAAAAAAGGTTCGTCAAGTGAATACAGCCCGAATGCAGATTTAAAATCGGTTGAAAGAAGTATCGGAAGTATATTCCCTTTTATTACAGAGGTTACCCCTTATGACCCAAAAACCCAGCTCACCCCAGGATATGAATTTGGTCAATTCACTTTAACACCTAAGTATTCAGAGGCTTTAAAATTTGCCAGAACTAAAGGTGTAAATGTAAAGTATTTTTCACAAAAAGCAGATGTTGATGATAAAGATCCGTCTGACGATAAAACGCCTGGTGGTTATGATCTGACAAAGATCGCTGATCTAAGAAGGTTATTTGATGATACAAAAAAAGTAACAGGTGATTTTAACGAGCAGCAGCAGGCTGTTTTAAGAATGTATGATCTTGCTGCAAGGCGCGCCTTGGCTTTCGCTACTGAAATTGGCGATACAGGAAAAATTACAGAAATAAATAAGGTTCTGGGCGGGAATATTTATGAAACCTGGAAAAACGCCAACAAACCTGAAAATAGCCAGCTTAATACTTTCGTTGTGAAAGATGATATGCTGGTAAGCCCATTAATCGCCCTTGGAACTGATATGAATGATGAAGGCGGGGTACAAAGGAAAAAGCGCGCAGTTACCAGTGATGAAACCTATACTTTTAAAAGGGAGAAAGGTTTTAAATGGGAAGTAGGTCAAAATATTTCATATGCCGGTGTAATTCCCGCCAATGGAACAAAAGTTAAAAATCCTGAAGGAGTTCTGAAAGATCAGCAAGAAGCTTCTAAGGCTGAGAAGGATGAAATAGATGCAATAATAACAGTATTGCAAGGGGAGAAACCAAAAAACCCATATAAGGATTTTGGTGATTGGGTTACTCGAAAACAGGATGGTCTGAATGATCGCGAGAAAAAAGCTGAAAAAGAAACTGAAATTGAAACACCTGAGAAGCAAGGTAAGCAAACAGATAATAAACCAAAAAATAAAGTAGAAAATAAAGTAACAGATAAAGCAGTAGATAAAGAGAATAAAAAAGATGCGCCTCCTAAGGATGAAGAAGTTCCA